>JBPCKA010000069.1:0-199168 GCA_051004735.1 Euzebya sp.
GGCTGACGCCGATCGCGCTCAGGGTCCCCAGGGGGATGCTGCGGCGCGAGTCGCGGAGTTCTCCTGACAGGTTCACGCCGGCCATGATCCCGGTCGTGGCCGGGAAGAAGACCGCGAACACCGCCCAGAAGTCTGTGCCGACGAAGGCGGACTCAGGCGATCCGGCGTAGTCCCCGAACAGCGTGGGGGCGGTGTCCATCGACCCGCCGAACGCGGCCGCGGCAACGGCGACGAGCGATCCGACGCTCAGTGCCAGGATCACGTACTGGACCCGGAAGGCGAAGCTGGCGCTGATCGCCGCGATGGTCAGCATCGCGGCGAAGGTGACCACGTCGACGACCAGTGGCGAATGGGTCGGGAAGACGAACAGCCAACCGCCGCGGAACCCGAAGACGTACAGGGCGATCGCCAGGGTCTGGGAGAGGTACAGGGGCACGCCGATGGCCCCGCCGGCCTCAAGTCCGAGGGAACGGGAGATGATGGCGTAGGCACCACCGCCTCCCAACCGCGTGTTGGTGGCGATGGAGGCGATGGACAGCCCGGTCGCCCCGGTGATCGAATAGGCGAACAGGATGATTCCCATGGCGCCGAGAAGTCCCGCGTTGCCGACGACCCACCCAGTCCGCAGGTACAGGATGACCCCGAGGATCGTCAACAGGGTGGGGACGAACACACCTTCGAAGGTGCCGTAGCGCCGCCGCTCCAGCGCCACTTCCTCGGCGACCGACATCGGCTCATCCTAGGTTGACGCGCCGGACGCCGCCGGTCATCCGGTGGCGGGGGGGAGCCGCAGATCGCGCAGCATGGATCACATGGACGATCTCGGGTTCAGCAACGAGCAGCGGAAGTCCGGTGAGGTGATCATCCGTCGCGACGGGACTCAGGTGACCGTCCTGAGGGGGAAGGCCGCACAGCGCGCTTCGTTGGCCGTGCCGAGCGACGCGACCCCCAACTTGAGATGGCCCGGGTCACCGGAAACTACAAGCGGGGCAACGAACGGGACTGAGTCTGGCGCAGGTACGTGGCTAACCCGCGCGGGGGGGTCGGGTGCGGGGTGGGTCAGATCTGCACCTGTGGTGGGGAACGGGTGACCCGGGGCGGGGGGCGGCCGTGGGTTGGGTCGGGTGTGGGCTGCTATCAGAGGCCTGGCTGGGTCCAGAGAGCAGCCGTTCTCCTATGGCCTCGGGGGTCTCCCCAATTGGTCGCGGTCGGGCGCCTCTGGGAGTACGCGTGGCCTCGGTGCCCTCGCGGTCGGCTGGTCGGTCTGCTGCCATCGCCCCGCGGCCGGTTCCCGGCAGGGTCATGATCTCCAACCGCATGATCGAGCGAGCGGCTTGCTGTGCCCAAGCGCTGGGCAGACCCCCCAGAGTCATCGACTGCTGATGAGCAGCCCGAGCGGCGCTCCGGTCTGCGCGTCAACGAGATTCGCGAAGATGCTGATCGTTGCGGGCGGTGCCGAGGGCTGCCCTGGGGGCGGTGGCGGCGGAGGGGGCGTGAATCCGCCCTCGACCGTCTACACGACCGCCCAGACCACTCGTGGTGACTGGATGTTCGTCTCGTGGGTTGCCAGGAACGGTTCGGCGTCAGGGGGTGTGGGTGCGCCCGTGGCAAGCGCACGCTCGGCGGCATCCCGGTCGAGCAGACCGGCCGGGAGGGCCTGCAGTGGCCGGAAGACGGCACCGCCGCCCGGGAACGTCCATAGGTGCGCGAGGAGGTGGTGGCTCAACACGGTCATGGACTCGTAACACGGCCCGATCCGAGGCGGTGAGTCGAGCACGCGAACGCCCTGAGAGCAGCCGCTATCCGATGGCCTCTGTGTCGGGGTCGGGTACGGGTATGGCCACAACCTCAAGGCCTTGGATCCCCGCAAAGTCGGTGGGGTTGCAGGTGTAGACGGCGAGGCCGTTGGCGATCGCCACCGCGGCGATCATCGCGTCGTAGCTGCGCGCGGCATCCTTGCGACCCGAGCGTCGTAAGGATGCGGCGACCTGCCCGAAGGCCCGTGCCGCCGCGATGTCGAAGGGCAGGGGGTCGAAGTCCGCCTCAGCCTGCTGCAGGTGGGCCTGACGGGCTGCACGTTCGGTGTCGGAGGTGGCGACCAGCGGCCCGACTGAGAGCTCGGCCAGCGTGATCGCGCAGATGAGCGGCTCGGTCGGCAGCACCTCGGGATCGCGGATGCGTGGGAGGAGGATGACGGTGCTGGTGTCCAGCAGGCCCTGCGGTGTATCGGGTGAGGGTGTCACAGGGTGGCGTCGATCACGACGTCGACCTCACGCTGCAGTTGGACCGGATCAACGGTCGGCAGTTGCCGCCAGCGTTGGAGCAGCACGGCTGCGGTGAGGGCAGGTCGCTGCACTGGTACCAGCTCGGCGACCGGCCGGCCCGACCGGGTCACGGTGAGACGTTCGCCCCGCTGGACGCGGTCAACGACCTCGCCACCGTGGTTGCGCAGGTCTCGGATCGTTACGTCGCTCATGCTCCCAATGTATCACGCGTGATACTCCGGCTGTGATCAAGGACCGCTGGCGCGCTCCCGACTAGGCTCGCGCCCGACGAGATGGACAACGCCCCCACCCCTGAATTCGGCGGCGTCGTCCGAATCGAACAGAACTGGATCGGCGGCAGCTCGTTCAATCCCTGTAGCGCCGATTTCGTCCCGCCCCCACCGGAGTATCTCCAACGCCTCCTTGCAGACCTTGTCGACTACCTCAATGACGACGTCCACTCCCCGACAGCGAGGGGCGATCCCAGGCCGCAACCGAATGGCTCCGCATGTTCGCCACCGCCACACGTCGAGCATGCGCAGACGCGGACAACTACAGCAGCGCCATCGGCCAGATGACAACTGCCTGGCGCGCCAAGGTTGGTCGCGTCCGCACAAACTCAAGCACCGACCTGCTACTCGGCGTCCTTCCAGGCGCACCGATCATCACCGTGGAATCGGCCAGCACGCTGATCGGCCGATCGAAGGCGCGGACCACCGACGCCGTCAACACCCTCGCCGAAGCCGGTGTACTGCGCCAGCGAAACGTCGGCAAGCAACGCTACCGCGTCTTTGAGGCAGCCGATGTGCTCGACCTGTTCACCGGACTGGAACGCGCCTTGGCCAGCCCAACCGGTAACACCCTGACCCAACCCCCGAACCGGCGAGTGCCGTCACCACCAACGACCTGACCCCGGAACGCGGGGCCGCAAAATACCGGAATCGAATTTCGGTGACCATTCTGTGACCAGGACCCCAAAAAGTCGAAGGCCCTTCCCACTGGGAAGGGCCTTTGACCTGCGATTATGAGAGTTGCGAGGGTAGGATTTGAACCTACGACCTCCGGGTTATGAGCCCGGCGAGCTACCGAACTGCTCCACCTCGCACCCAGCAATCTAGCGTGGATGACTGCGGCTGCAAGGGGAATCGGTCAGCCCGTGGGTTCGCTGCCGCCATCCTCGGGGGCCGGGCTCTGCGAGGCCGCAGGCTGGGCGTCGGCCGGCGGGGCGCCGACCCGTT
This sequence comes from Euzebya sp., assembly GCA_051004735.1. Taxonomy (GTDB): domain Bacteria; phylum Actinomycetota; class Nitriliruptoria; order Euzebyales; family Euzebyaceae; genus Euzebya. The sequence goes on from JBPCKA010000069.1 coordinate 3,503, forward strand.
GCTGGATCTCGTCCACCAGATCCTGCGCCATGTCGATCTGTTCCTGATAGGTGCCCAGGTCCCCTTCGGCCAGGGCCTGGTCGGCAGCGGCGAAGGCCTCGATGGCCTGTTGCACCAGCGATTGCACCTCGGGATCCAGGTCCACGACATCACTTGGGATGGGCGTGGGACCGTCGGCGTCGGGGTCCTCCGGCAGGGCATCGACGGTGCCGAGCACATCTGGAAGGTCACCGAAGATCGTCTCCAACGACTGCGCCAGGGTGTCCTCGATGACGACGTTGTCGCCATAGACCAGCACCACCCGTCGCAATTCGGGAATGTCGAACTGGTCGGCCTTCAGGAACAACGGCAGGGCATAGATCAGCGACTCGCCGACGGGCACCACGATCAGGTTGCCGAAGATGACACTGGAGCCACGCTGGTTCAGCAGCGTCAACTCGCGGGCGATCGTGGTGTCCTGGTTGATCCGGGCAAAGACCTGCTCGGGGCCGAACACCGTGCGGTTGGGCGGCATTTCCAGGATCCGGATCTGCCCCAGATCGTCGGGGTCCCCACTGGCGGCCATGTAGGCGCTGAGCACCTCGCGCTCGGCCGGACTGAAGGGCTGGATCAGGCTGAAGTCCTCGGTTTCATCACCCGGCAGGCGTAATAGCTGATAGGTCGGCGGGAAGTCCCGTTGGTTGCCGGCCTTGCCCTCGTTGTTGTCGGCGAAGGCACTGTCGACGGGCAGTTCCCAGCGGTCCGAGGCGTTGTAGAACCCATCGGCGCCCTGGATGTGGTAGCGGCGCATCAGCAGCGCCTGCACCCGGAACATGTCCTCGGGATAGCGGAAGTGCTCCCTGATCCCGTCTGGCACCTGATCGCCCGGGGTCAGGACGCCGGGGAAGGCCCGGTCCCATGCCTGGATGATCGGGTCGTCGGGGTCGGTGATGAACAGCTCGACGTTTCCGTCGTAGGCATCCACCACGACCTTGACCGAGTTGCGGATGTAGTTGGCCTGACCAGTCAGGGCCCGGATGTTGACAATCTGCTCGTCGGGTTGGAAGGACCCGTCGGTCTGCTGGGCCAGGATCGTGCGTCGTTCGGTCACCTGAGTGGCCGGCCCCAGGTCGATCCGCTCGGAATAGGGGATCATGTCGGTAGTGGTGTAGGCATCCTGGATCCACTTGACCCGCCCCTCCACCACCACCGGATAGGCGTCGTGGTCCAGCTGCAGGAACGGGGCGATCTGGTCCACGCGCTGCTTGATCCCGCGATTGAACAGGATGCGGGAGTCCGGCTGGATCAACCCCGACAACAGGATGTTCGGCTCGGTGTACTTGAGCGCGAACGCGACCCGGTTGATCAGCCTGCCGACGTTGACCCCATCAATCCCGTCATAGGTGTTGAACTGCTGATCGGTATCGGTCTCGAAGTCGAACTCAGGCTCCGCCGTGCCCACGATTGAGTAGGGCGGCGGAAACTCGCCGAAGTAGATGCGGGGCTGATCCAACTCCAGTTCCGGGACCCCGTCGTTGGGGATGTCACGGGCCAGGAACTCGGGTTGGCCGTTGCTGGCCGCCGTCGACACAGTCGAGGAGACGATGCCGTAGCCGTGGGTGAACGACAGCGCCTGGTTCTGCCACGACGGTTCCTGCAGGTCGTTGATGTTCAGCTCACGAGCCGAGATCATGACCTGCTGTGGCTCACCGCCGATGGTGTAGCGATCAACGTCGACGTCCTGGAAGTCGTAGTAGGGACGCAACTCCTGCAACTGGTTGTAGGTGTTCTGCAATGTCGCCGGGTCCCACAGGCGGATGGCCCCAAGCGTTGCGGCGTTGTCGATGACCTCCGCACGCGTCAGGTCTGTCGCCGCCGGGAACTGCTCGTAGGTGACGTTGCCGCCGTCGCCCGCGAGGGAATCCTCGGCGGTCTCGATGCCGTAGGCATAGCGCGTGAACTGCAGGTTGCGCTCGATGAAGGGCCGCTCGCGAGGCAGTTCCTGGGGGTTGACCTGAAGGGCCTGGATCGCGGCGGGATAGGCCCCGCCCAGCACCAGGGCCGCGACAAGCAGGATCCCCACGCCGGCGCTGGGAAGTATCCAGCCGCGGTAGCGGATGTTGGCCAGGAACAGGATCACGCAGACACCCGCGATGACCGCCAGCAACTCGAAGGCCCGCAGTTCGGCGTTGACGTCGGTGTAGGACAGGCCGGTGACCAGGCCCCGTTCGGAGTAGCTCAGCAGGAATCGATCCAGCCAAAACCCCCAGGCACGGACGGCAACCAGACTGGCAAGCAGCACGGACAGGTGGACGTTTGCGGGTCCGGTGATCTTTTGGCCGGGGGCCTGTGGGCGGATGCCGCCGAAGAGGTAGTGCGCGGCTGCTGACAGCAGGATCGTCACCGCGATCGCGCCGAACAGCCACCCGTTGACCATCGTCCAGAACGGCAGGTCGAAGACGAAGAAACCCAGGTCCCGCCCGAAGTGGGGGTCGTTGATGCCGAAGTCGCCGCCGTTGGCCCACAGCAGATAGACGCGCCACTCCCCGACCAGTGCCGCTCCGGCGATCATTGTCACCACGACCGTCGTGGCGACGATCATGGACCGTGTGTAGGGCTCCAGTGCCCGCCGGTAACGCTCGACGATCTCCTCGGCCTCCGAGGGAATCCGGAAGTCCGGCCTGAAGCGCCGTGCCACCCACAGGTTGGTGCCCGCCAGGGCAGCCATCAACAACCCGGACACGACCGCCAAACCGAAGCGGGTGTACAGCAGATCAAAGAATCGATCCGAGAACCCAACTGATCGAAACCACAGGATATCGGTGTAGAAGGAGGCCACCCGGGGGCCGACGACGGCGATAAGGACCACCGCGCCGAATCCGACCAGTAGCCAACGTCGGCGCAACTCAGCAAGAACGTTCATCGTCGACCGCCCAACCTAACGCGTCGCGCTGGACACGCCGCCCTCAGGCCGCCGCTCACACAATGCGAGTTCCTACTCCGCTGCGTCGGCAGCGTCCTGGTCCACGTCTGGATCCGACTCTTCGTCCAGGTCCAGCCGACTGTCTTCGGGCGGTGAGACCAGAACGGAGTTGGTCTCGTCGGTCTCTGCCGACTCCACCGCGTCATCATCGATCTCGATCAACGCCAGGTCGACGCTTTCACGTACCTGACGCAGGCGATCGGCCAGATCGGTCCGACGCTGGTCCAGCACATCGATCTGCTGTTGGGTCGCGGCTGCCTGTTCACGCAACTGCTCGACCTCCCGCTCGGCTGCGGCCACCGTGGCCGCACGTGCCTCGTCGGCTTCCGTCTGTGCCCGCTGCCGGATCTCATCGCCGACAGACTGCGCCGCCTCAAGAATCCGTTGCGTCTCCGCACCGATGGCCGCGAAGGGGGACTCCGCAATGACGGGGTCCTCGGCCACTGCCGGCTCGGCTTCGGGTTCGGGGACAGCCTTCTTGGGGACGTCCTCAACCGGGGCGGCCGTACCGGGAGCGCCCCCCTCGGCCAGCAGTTGGGAGAACGCTTCCGCCACCTCGTCCAGGAACGCGTGAACCTCGTCACGGTCATACCCCCGGAGCGAGACGAGGAACTCTCGGGATTGGATCTCCTCTGGAGTCAACACTCGCCTACCCTTTCAAACGTGGTCATGTTCGCGGCAGTCTATGCCCACCACCGCCACCTCCGGGGGTCCATCCGCAGTTAGTCCCCAAGACCCAGACCCAGGGGATCAGGAATCGCGTCCAGCACGTCCTGCAGGATCGATTGAACAGGGCCGGGACCCTCGGATGGTGGTGGTGGTGGCGGGGGGACCGTCGGATCAGGGTCCGGCGCGGGCTGCCCCACTGGGTCAGGGGCCGGTGGGGTGATCACAGGGCCACCGGTCGGGGCAGCGGGTGCGGAGGCCGGGGCGGGTGGCGTGGTGACCGTGGCGGCCTCCGCCACCTCCCGTTGTGCCACGGCACGGTCCACGATCCCGGCGAAATCAATCCCGTTCACGCCCAGGGTCAGGAACACCAGCCCCCAGCGTGCACCCTCGCTCCTCAGCGTCCGAATGGTGGCGACGGCCGCGCTCAGGTCGCGGCCCGACGCGTCAGCCGCCGCTCGGGCGAGGAACAATCCCACCAGGGCATCGGCGGGGGGGCCGAAGCGTCCGTCCGGTGCCACGATGGGAGCTGCCTGGCTCAAGGCTGCGACGTCCGGTTCGGCGACGGACACAAATGAGGTGTAGAAGCCCGGTGGCTGCGGTTCGGCGCCGTAGGTGTTATCGATGGCGTTGACCAGGTTCTTCACTTGACCGTCAAAGGCAATGGCATCGGGGATCTGTAATTGGTCGAACAGATCCTCGGCGGCATAGGACAGCGGCTCGTCGGTGCCGTCCAGACGCCGGCTGGACAGGTCCAACTGCCTTAGCGCGTTGACGCGCTGTGCCTCCGCGGGCCGCCGTACCTCGGTCCCACCGCGGTACACCGCCAACCGTGGCGCGACACCGGTCTGCACCCGGTAGGCGCCACTGCCGCTGATGGTGCTCTGCATCAACTCGACCACCGCCCCGGTGCCCTCCACCAGCACATCCCCAACCGCCAACGCGACGCCGTCAGCAATGATTCTGCCCTCAGTCCCGCGACGAAGGGTGATGCTCGCTGCGGCGATCTGAACCGAGGCGTCAGTCACCGCCCGGATCTCATCGCCAGGCCCGACCCGCGCGACGTCAACCCAGGAACGGCCGTCCAGGCGTTGGACCTGTCCCGCGGTCACCTGCCCTGCCCGCCCGGCGCCACCTCCTACGCACGCCGAGGCCAGAAGGGCGACGGCAAGCCAGAGGCTGAGGAAGGACCGCATGAGCCCAGTGTGCCACTGTGACTAGGTCGAGCGGCTGGCCGCCGCGGGCGGTGGCGGAACGCTGCCTCGAGGTGCTGGGGGCTGCGGTAGAGGCCGCACTGGAATGGGCCCGGCCGCGTTCAGGACCATGGTGACGGATGTGCCGGTTCCTGGTGTCGATGACACCTCCACTGATGCGCCGATCCCGTCAAGGATCCGTTTGACCAGGCCCAGACCCAAACCCAGTCCTCCGTAGGAACGAGTTTCGGTCCCGTCGATCTGGACGAAGTCGCTGAACAACCGGTTCAGTGCCTCCTCCTCGATACCCACTCCCCGGTCGATGACCTGCACCCGCACGGTGTCGTTCCGTGCCACGCCGGTCACCACCACCGGGCTGCCATCCGGGGAGAACTTCACGGCGTTGTCAACCAGTTCGTCAAGGCATCGCCGGAGGTACCCGTGGTCGGCTCGAACGGGGGGCAGGGCGCCGTTCAGCTGATTTCGGAACTCTCGGTCCTGGTGTTCATCGCGCCAGTGGGTCAGGGTGTCACAGACCAATGAGGCCAGATCGACCTCATCCAGCCTGAGAGCGACCCGTCCACTGTCCAGGCCGGCGAAGTCGACGATCTTGGCGACGATCCGCTCCAGCCGGGTGGTGGAGTTCAGGATCTGTTCTGCGAACTGTCGGGTTTTCTCGGCGGGGAGTTCCCGACCGGCCAGGACCTTGGCGTAGCCCTTGATCGGCGTGATGGGCGTGCGCAACTCGTGGGAGACATTGGCCAGGAACTGGGTCTTCATCTGCTCCACCTCCAGATCCCTGGTGATGTCACGCAACACATAGACGCGTCCCAGGATCTCCCCGTTGGGAGCCCGTACCGGAGCGGCTGTGGCGGACACGGGCAACTTGGTCCCGTCGCCGCGCGCCAACAACACACGTGACGCCACGGACGAGGGGTCCATCGCGTTGCGAAGCTGCAATGGATCGCCAGGGGGTGGCTCGGCGCCCGGCCCCTCCTCATTGATCAGGTCATCCACCGCGCCGCGGTTCAACACGTCGCCGACCAGCACATCGGCCAAAGGCCGGCCTGTCGCGTCGTCTGCATCGTGGCCTGTCATCGCCTGCGCGGCCGGGTTGAAGGTGATGATCCTGCCTGCTCCATCCACCGCGATCAGCCCATCGCTCATCGACGTCGTCATCGACTCCAGTCGGCCGCGTAGCCGAGCTTCCCGTTGTGCCGAGACGGTCAGGTCGCGTTGCTGCTCGGACAGTGATTCGACCATTTCATCGAAGGTCGCCCCGAGAACCCCCACCTCGTCTGGGGAGGTGATTCCCGCTCTGCTGCCAAGATCCCCCGCACCAACAAGGTCAGCGACTTGTGTGAGTCGGGCAATCGGACGTACGAACCGGCGTGTCACCACAGCAGCCACGACCACGGCCAGGATGCCTCCGATCAGCGACGCCAGGAACAGCCGTTGGGTCTGGTTCCGTTCCAGTGACGCCAGCACCTGCGGGGTGGAGGTCGCAACGATTCGACCCAGCACGGCACCGCGTTCGAGGTCGGAGATATCAGCGGATGCGGCGAACAGCAGTTGCTGGTCGACGTCCAGATCAGACTGTGCTCGGTCCCCCAACCCCTCGATCACGTCCTGACCAGCCACGCCCACCCGCTCGGTGGAGAAGACGACCTGTCCACCAACGGTGCCGATCAACCCGACATCCAACGTCACGGCCTGTTGCGCCCCCCACACCCCATCGGCCAGCCGGCCGGTGATCAGAACCCCGGCCGGGGGATCCTCTGGTCGGGCGCCATCCCGACGCAGGGCGACGGCGCCGAATGCCACGATGGTGTTGCCGACGCTGAGCAAGCCGCCGGCCTGGTCCTGCGCGGTGCCCTGGCGCAGGTTGGCGATAAGCGGATCACCGGCCAAACCCAGGCGCAGGGACCCGGCCAAGTCAGCCGGGTAGGCGTTGATCAGTTGACCGGCCGGATCCAACGTCACGAAGAAATCCTGGGTGGACAAGCTCAGATCGAAGACGCCTTCAGCGTCCGCAGGACCCAAGACCGTGTCGATCAATGGTCCGACGGAACGCGACAACGGCAGTGCCGCGGTGACTGCTTGACCGGGCCAGGCCTGAATATCCTGGCTGAGCTGATCAGCCAACCGGCCCAGTCGGTTCAACTCGTCGCCGGTCAGTTGGGCCGAGGACACGGTGGACAGCACTGCGGCGATGAGAATGGCCATCGCGAGCAGGGCCGCGACGAAAGCCGTCAGCAACTTGAGCAGGATGCGGCGACTGCTGAAGTTCCACAGCCACGCCCCGATGGACAGCGACCCTGCCACAAAGCTCCATGAGGCCAGGTCAGGCCGAGTCGGCCCGATGCCGTGGCCCGCGGCCATGAGGGCCAGCCCGGCTGCGGCGAACAGCGCCGCTCGACCGGGCCGTGCAAACCGGACGGCCGCAATCAATCCCGCGGCAGCGGCGACATAGGACCCGACCTCAGGTAGCGCGGGGACCAACAACGCTGCACCGCTGACCAACACGATCCGCTCGGGCGCGGCACCGATGGCGATGCCGACCAACCCGGCCACGTGCAGCCAGATCCAGACCTGCGGCGACGACACCTGCGCACCGGCCAGGACGTGGCTGACGGCGTACACGAGGGCACCAGCCACGCCGATCGCGCGTGTGGGGTCCGCCCGCAGCCCGCCGCGATCGGCGGCTCCGGAGTACAACGCACCGGAGTACAAGGCAAAGGCCAGCCCCGAAGCGGCCGCGACTGCGAGCAGTCCGGCCGCCAGGTACAACGCCGATGGGACCCCGACCATGTCGGTGGAGTGTATGGGCGCGTCAGCCGCAGCGGGTGACGCTGCCCGCTGTCATCAGGTTCGGGAGAACAAGCGCCGGCCGTTGGCTGCGGCGGACTCGGGACGTCCGAGCCGAAACTTTATGCGCCGAAGACTGCGCCCAGGTCCCAGTCCGCGTCAACCGCCGCACCAGCTCCCACCACGACAGCGTCCAGTGGCTGCTCTGCGACCGTGACCTTGACCTGGGTTTCCGCGCTGATCCGTTGGTCCAGCCCGCGCAGGAGCGCACCACCTCCGACCAGAAGGATCCCGTGACTCATCACGTCCTGAGCCAACTCCGGCGGGCATTCGGACAAGGTGGCGATGACTGCTTCAGCTATGGCAACCGTGGGACGTTCCAGGGCCACCCGCACCTGCTCAGAGTCGATTCTGACCGTGCGAGTGAGGCCGCTGAGCAGATCGCGTCCCTTCACCTCGGCCGCGTCGGCGGGTGAGGACGGAAAGGCCCGTCCCAATGCCATCTTCAGTTCTTCCGCGGTCCTGTCACCGATCGCGATGTCGAAGTGGTCACGGACCCATTCCTGTACGGCCTGGTCCAGATCGAAGCCTCCCACCCGGACGGCCTTGCTGACCACGACCCCGCCAAGTGAGATGACGGCAACCTCGGTGTTACCTCCCCCGATATCAACGACCATGGAACCGACCGGGTCCTCGACAGGCAGGCCAGCACCAATAGCTGCGGCCATAGGCTCCTCGATCAGATACACCTTGCCCGCGCCCGCTTGCTTCGTCGCATCCCTCAGTGCTGAACGCTCGACCGGCGTGGCTCCCGCCGGCACGCTGATCAGCACGCGCGACCGACTGAACCGCGTGATGCCCAGATGGGCAAACAGCAGTTTGAGCATGCTGGCGGTCATGGCGAAGTCGGTCACTGCGCCGCCATTAAGGGGGCGCTCCAACTGTGCGGGACGACGAGCCCCGGCGACGGTGTCGTAGGCCTCCGAACCCGCAGCGATGACACGTCCCCCGCGAATGTCCACCGCGACCACGGTCGGTTCACGCAGGACGATGCCCTTGTGTCGAGCCCACACCACCGTGTTGGCGGTGCCGAGATCGATCGCGAAGTCAGCGCCCATAGGCCACAGACGTTACTCGCGGCGATCTGAGGAAAGGGTGCGCACCCCGCCTCAGTATTTCGATGGGGCCTTGGGACGCGCCGGAGCGTCAGGGTCCAGGGCGCGCATGGCGTGGGAGAACTCCATCACGGAGTCTCGGGGGAGTGGACCCGAGGGGCCGCCGGCAAGCTTGAGCACGAACCAGGCTGCTGCGCCCAGCACGATGACTGCGATTAGTGCTGACATGGTTGTAAGAGGGTAACTGCCCGCAGGTGCTACCCCCGGCCAGGCCGGACTGTCCGTTCGGCCCTGGGCAGGTCCGCGGATGCATTCAGTCGGTGCCGGGCCAGTGGTGCCCCCCGTCGGCCCAGTGTTCCTTCTTCCAGATGGGCACGGTGGCCTTCAAGGTGTCGATCAGGTAGCGCCCGGCCTCAAACGCCGTGTCGCGATGTGGGCTTGAGACCGCCACCACGACGGCGATGTCGCCCACGGCCAGTGAGCCCACCCGGTGAACCGCCCAGCCGGCACACAAGTCCGGCCAGCGGGTGCCGACCTCCACAGCCAGTTGGGCCAGGCGCTGCCGTGCCACCGACGTGTAGGCCTCATACTCAAGGCCGGTCACCGCCCTGACCGTCGCGTCATCCCCCGCGCGATCGGTCGGGGCCTCCTCATCCACCGCGTGGTCACGCACGACACCGGTGAAGGTGACAGCGGCACCAGCACGTGGATCGGCGACGAACTGATGTGCCGCGTCAACGGACAGGGCGGTGTCGATGATCGCGGTATACCACCGGATCGCGGCGTCGTTCATCGGCGGATCACCCGCCACAGCGCCAGGCCCAGAAGTCCTGTGGTCGCCAGCGCGGCACGTCGCAGACCGCGCCTGCTGAAGCTCAGGCGACCGACTGCCCATTCATCATCATGGTCGCGGCGAAACTGCGACAGGATCTCGGCGTTGCTCATGACTGGCTGCCACCCCGCCGCGCGCAACTTCTCCGTGGCCAACACCCAGGGGTGGATCAGGTAGGGCATGACCTCGGCCGGGGCCGGTGACAGGCTCAGCTGTGCGCCACGGTGCAGGACCTCGGTCAGTGTCGACTGGCCGACCTCAAGCATTCTACGGCGGGAGTAGTTGGCCACCTCGCCCGCGCTCAGCCATCCGTGCGCCGCCACGTTGAACACCCCGTCCAGGGTCCGGTCGATCACCAGGTCAACCGCAGCGGCGACGTCATCGATGTGGACGAACTGCCAGGGCGCGCCATGGCCGGTGGGCACCAGTAGCCGTGGTCCCAGCAGGCGACGCACCACCGCCGTGTTCACCCCGGGGCCCATCACCGGCGCCAGACGCAGGACGGTGACCTTTGTCCCGGGATGGCCCTCAGCCCATTCAGCGACCAGTTCCTCCACCAGCAACCGTTGATAGCCGTAGGCGAACCCGGGGTTTGCCCGCAGCCCTGCGGACTCCTCGAGAGGTAGCGGATTGTCGTGGTGGGCGCCGTAGACCATCGCCGAGCTCAGCACGATCAGGTGCCGAACACCCACCTTGGCCACCGCATCCAAGACGTTGCGGGTCCCCCCGACGTTGGCCCCGTACAAACTGTCGGGGCTGGCGGAAAGGTCATCGGAGAACGCAGCGTGGACCACGACCTCCACACCTTCAAGCGCCAGTGGCAGTAGGCGGTCACGTGGGTCCATCGTGCGCAGTTCCACATGTGGATGAGGCATGGCGGGCGTGCCGGCATCAACCGCGAGAAGGTGCTGCACCGAGGAGGCTGTAGCCAGCCGGTTCAGCACCGCTCGTCCAACCGGTTGCGACACGCCAAGGACGGCAGCGGTGGTCACGGCGATCTCCAATCAGTGCGTGAGGCGAACATCATTATCATGTCTGCATGGATAGTGACGACTTCGGAATGGATGGCTTCGGCTTTGATCCCGACGCTCTCTCCAACATCCCCCTGTTCAAAGAGCTGAACAAACTGATGTCGTGGCAGGACGGGCCGGTGAACTGGGATCTTGCCCGACAGATGGCCGAGGGAATCGCTGGCGAAGCCAAGGTGGCCATCGGCGTGGACGCCGACCAGGCGGCTTGGGCTGATGCGGTCCGAGTGACGGAGTCGTGGTTGGACAGCCACACCACCCTGGAAGCGGTCCAGGGACCAGCGCTGGCGCTGACGGCGCAGGAATGGGTGCAGATGGCCACCGCCGAAGGGGGGATCGCACGCTATGTGGAGCCAATCGCCAGCGGGATGCAGCAGGCATTGGGCAAGGGACTGGCCGACCAGTTGCCCGGGGGGATGAGCGGACTGGCGGGTCTGTCGGGGGCCATGATGCCAATGACCGCAATGTTGACCGGAATGCAGGTGGGGACCATCGCAGGCCACCTCGCCAGCCAGCTGATGGGTGCCTACGACCTGGGCGTGCCGACCCTTCCACCTGATGTCGTCGCCACTGTCGGCGATCAGGCGGCCCAACTAGCGCACGCGCATTCGGTGTCAACCGATGAGGTGCGGTTCTGGTTGGCGCTCCGCGAGTCCGTGCACCGCAGGGTCTTTGCCGGGGTGCCGTGGTTGATGCCCCACGTGACCTCTGAGATAGGCCGTTTCGCCGCTGCGGCCGAGTTCGATCCGTCATCGTTGACCGAACAGATGGGCGGGCTCTCGGGCCTTGGTCCGGAACTGCTGACCGATCCCGACGCCCTGCGACGGCTGGCCGAGGAGGCCGGGGCGAACGTCCAGCCAACAGACCTGCAACGACAGATCCTGGCACGTCTGCAGGCCGTGGTGTCTTTGGTCGCCGGCTACGCCGACGTGATGGTTCGCCGAGCGGGTCAGGGCAAGCTGACCAACCTCGAGCGAATCGAGGAGATCACGGTCCGCCGCCGGGGTGAGCAGGGGCCCGGCGAGCAGTTCCTGACCCAGCTGATCGGACTTGACCTGCGTCCCTCCGATGTGCGTGCGGGACAAGCGTTTTGCACGGCGGTTCTCGCGGCGCGTGGACCAACCCGCCTGGACGTGGTGTGGCGAGATGCCGCACACCTGCCCACCCCCGCTGAGATCGCCGACCCATCCCGTTGGCTGGTGCGTCTGGCGGCAGAGGAGGCCGACCTCGGCGTTGCTGCCGACCTGGACCAGTTGCCCTCGGCTGACATTGAGATCCCCGATGACCTGGAGGGTCTGGATGACGCCTGACCAGCCCGACAGGCCGTGACCAGCGACTAACCCTCAAGCAGAGGTTTAGGGTTGAAAAGTTTCCGTAATCCACAGGCATAAACTTTTATCCACAGCAGAAAATACCTGGTCAGGGCCACACCAGGAATGTTTTCCCCAACTCGCGCCGAGTTACCCACATGTAATCAGATCACATTCGGGCAGGTCAGACGGATAGTTAGAATTCTTCCTATTCACCCTGTGGACAACCTCCGTTGACTGAAGATGTCCCGCCGCTTACCGTGTCCGCCACGCAAGCGGTCCTGAGGCAGCGCCGGACATGCCGTGCTCCTGGGGAAGGGAGCACGGAACCAGGCACCTCAGGACCGCTTGCTGTGAGCACACCTTGTGCCCGATTGGTCCTGTGCGGCTACTCGCCGGTAATCTTCGCTGTCCTGGAGGCGTGCCCCGGCCCTCCAGGCAGCCACCAGGAGAAGCCCCCATGCCCAGCGAGATGCAGGCACTGTTGGACGTCGCACTGTCTCCCGGTGCGACCCCGGACACCATCGCCAACACCCCTCTACCGCAGTACATGCGTGCAGCCGTCATCCGTGCGGATGAGGTCGAGATGTTCGCCGGGCTACCCACCGCGCAAAAGGACCCGCGCAAGTCCCTTCACATCGATGAGGTCGACATTCCACCGCTGGGCCCCAATGAGGTGCTGATCGCACCCATGGCCTCGGCACTGAACTTCAACACGGTGTGGACCTCGATCTTTGAGCCTCTGCCGACCTTCAACTTCTTGAAGCGCTTCGCACGTGAGGGGGACCTGGGTGCCCGCCACGATCTTCCCTATCACATCGTCGGCTCCGACGCGGCGGCGGTCGTGGTGCGGGTGGGTCCCGGTGTGACCCGCTGGCAGCCGGGCGACCGTGTCACGGTGCACTGCAACTACGTCGATCTGGAGGGCCCGGAGGGTCACGACGACTCGATGATTGACACCCGGCAGAGGATCTGGGGCTTTGAATCCAACTTCGGGGGCATGGCGGAACTGAGCATGGTGAAGGCCAACCAGCTGATGCCGATGCCGACCCACCTGACCTGGGAGGAGGGGGCCTCGCTGGGCCTGACCCTGGCGACCGCCTACCGGATGCTGGTCGGGGCCAATGCCGGGACCATGAAACAGGGCGACCTGGTGCTGGTGTGGGGTGCCACCGGTGGGCTGGGTGGCTTCGCCACGCAGTTGGTCAAGAACGGGGGTGGCATCCCGATCTGCGTGGTGTCCTCAGCCGAAAAGGTCGACCTGCTGCGCTCTCTTGGTGTCGATACGGTGATCGATCGCAAGGCCGAGGGATATGAGTTCTGGCAGGACGGTGTCCAGAACCCGGCCGAATGGCGGCGCTTCGGCGGACGAATCCGAGAACTGACGGGCGGCCAGGACGTTGACATCGTCTTTGAGCATCCAGGCCGGGCAACGATGGGCGCCAGCGTCTTCGTCACCCGCAAGGGCGGCAAGATCGTCACCTGCGCGTCGACATCGGGTTACATGCACGAGTACGACAACCGGTACTTGTGGATGAACCTGAAATCCATCATCGGTTCGCACTTTGCCAACTACAAGGAAGCATGGGAGGCCAACCGTCTGGTCAACATGGGCATGATCCATCCGATCCTGACCATGACCTACGATCTGGACGACGTGGCCGAGGCGGCCTACGCGATGCACACCAATGCCCACACGGGAAAGCTGGGGGTTCTTGTCAACGCGACTCGTGAAGGCGACGGGGTGGCCGACTCGGACAAACGGGAGTCACTGATCCAGGATCTGACCGCCTGGAAGGGCCTGCAATAATGTTTAGTCGGCGCTGAGCAGAACCGGCTCAACGCAGGTGAGTGGCGCGAAGGCCTGCCCCGATGTCGGGTCGACCACCACCCCTGCGGACTCGGTCACGACCGTGGCACGCCAGCTTGGGTTGCGTGTCCACTGGGTTCCGTCCCAGGCCGCGGGTGCTCCCGTGGCATACAGCACGGCCCGTGCCGGCTCACCTCCGGCGCCACAGTCACTGAGACCTTGGGCGGCAGCCGCAGCCAGATCGACCGGTTCCAGGGCGGCAACAGGGAAAGGCTCCATCTCCGCGACGGCCTGACCGGGAAGTTCCAGCAGTTGCAGGCCTTGCAGAACCGGCCGGTCCACGCGCAGTTGGTCGGGACGCGAACGCAATGTCAGGATGCGGTCCGCGTCCGCAGCGACGTAGGTCAGGCGCACTCGTTCCCAGGACAGATCCGGCTGCAGCCACACCGCCAAATCTGCCAGGACAGGCTGGTCCTGCCAGGCTAGCGCCTCAGGGTCGGCAAAGGCCCGCAGTGCGGTCAGCGTCGAGGGCCAATCCTCCTCGGGGCTGCCCAATGCAGGCTGGACATCCCCCGACACCGGTTGGTCACCGGCGGTGGTGTCACCGGGCTGGTCGACCAACTGGCAGCCGGCGAGAACCAGCAGGGCCAGGCCGCACAACGACCAGGATCGCCGACGTCGTGTCATGACTCCGCAAGTGTCGGGGGTGGGACCAATTGTGATTGGTCATGATGTTCGGCGGGTAGCAGCAGGCACACGGTTGCATTGCGTTCCACCGTGATTCGACCCCCTTCAGCCTGGATCAGCGACTTGGCCAGCCGCAGACCTCTGCCGGGGGTGGAGTCCTCGGCAAAGCCCACGCCCTCGTCGGACACACACAGTCGAACCCAACCACGGTTCAAAGCCGTGGTCGTCGGCACGCTTGCCACCGTGACGGTGATCGAACCTTCGCCGTGTTCCAGGGAGTTGTCGAGCAGCACCTGCAGGCACTGCCCGATGGCTGCCGTTCTTGCCCTCACCAACGGCACCGGATCGCAGTTGACCACCACCTCCCTGCCCTCCGACTGCGCCAGGGACACCCAGGACGCCAACCGCGCCTCAACCAGTGATCCCAACTGAATGTGCTCATCCCCCATCGGCACATCGGCCAGCATCAGCAGCTCTTCGATCGTGGTCTCCAGCCGATCAGCCTCGGTGAAGGCAGCCTGCAGTAGCGCGTCATCGGCGCCCGACATCTCCAGAGCCTCCAAGTCCAGCCGGAGGGCGGTCAGCGGAGTGCGCAGTTGATGGCTGGCGTCGGCACCGAAGGACCGGTTTCGTTCGACCAACGCTCCCAGCCGGTCCGCGGTGATGTCCAGCGCCGTCGCGACCTGATCGGATTCGGGAATGCCGCTTCGCGGTGCCCGGGCGGTGAAGTCGCCCTCGCCCAACTGCGCCGCCGCCGCGGCCAACGCCTCCAGCGGACCGGCCAGTCTACGAGCAAGTAGCAGAGCACCCAGGCCGGCCAGTCCCAGCGCGGTGATCGCCAGGCCGGCAATCGACAACCAGGCGGCGTTCAGTTCATTTCGCAACGTCTCATCGGACGTGATCGCCCGGAGGATCTGGCTGACTCCGCTCACTCGAAGCGGTAGGGAGACCGCCAGGACACCCTCGCCACGGGCCCGTCCCACCTCGCCGTCCAACGCCCGGTTGATGTCGTGGTCAAGTCCCTGGGGCACATGCGGCTTTCCGCGCGTGTCGATGGTAATCCCCAGTGGTCCGCGCTGCTCAAGCAGGATGAAACGGATCTCACTCTCCACCGCAAGACTGGATAGCTGATCACTCAGGATCTGAGGCGACATTCGATCGGTGTTGATCAGTACCTGGACCTGCTCGGCCTGCCGTTGCAACGTGTCCAGTGCCTGGTTGGTCAGCACCCCGCGGATGGCGACTGCCAGGGGCAACCCCAACAGGAGTACACCGACGGCGACAGAACCCACGGTCGCCAGCAGCAGACGCCGTCGCACGTCTACGCCTCGGTCTCAAACCGCAGTCCAACCCCACGCACGGTGGAGATGTAGCGCGGATCCGCGGCATCATCACCCAGTTTGCGGCGGAGCCACGAGACATGCATGTCCACCGTCTTTGTCGACCCGAACCAGGTCGTGTCCCACACCTCACGCATGATGTCCTCGCGGGTCACCACATGACCGGCCTCCCTGACCAGCATTGCCAGCAGGTCGAACTCCTTGGGGGTCAGTTCCAGTTCCTCCTGGTCGCGCCAGGCGCGGCGGGCCGCAAGATCCACCTTGACGTCCTGGGACTCGACCTCGGCCAGTTCGGTATCGGACTGACCGGCCTGCGCCCGACGGATCAACGCCCGCAGACGAGCCAGCAGTTCGGCCAGACGAAAGGGCTTGGTCACGTAGTCATCGGCACCGGCGTCCAATCCGACCACGATGTCGGCCTCGCTGGTCCTGGCGGTCAGCATGAGCACGGGAACGCCCGGGTGCGCCTCGTGCAGACGACGGCAGATCTCCACGCCATCGATGTCGGGAAGACCCAGATCCAGCACGACTGCCGCCAGGTCGTCGTGCGCCAGCGCCATGGCTTCCCGGCCGGTTGCCACTCGTTTGACTGAGTACCCGCCTCCCCCCAGAGCGGCGGCCAAGGGCATGGCGATACCGTCGTCGTCTTCCACCAGTAGCACTTTCGGCTGGTCGATCTCGACGATTTTGGGTCTACTGGCCACGATTGGTCACCGGTCCTGTCCTACTCAGAGACGATCACACCTGCACACAGGATGCATGCGCAACCCGCCGCTAGGGCGTCCATCAACCCTTTTGCGCAAACTTTGCCGCGTGCACGACCGTGCTTGTGCAGGGTCGACCTACGGTCATGCTCGACAGTCACCAGACCGACGAACCCGCCAACGCAACCGGAAAGGACCCCGCGTGAGCTCGACATGGCTTGATGATGACGAGTGGACCGGTGGACCAAAGCGCCCCGCTGATCGCACTTCTCCCCACTCCCCCAACGGGATGCCCACACCACCACAGGTGGGCGCTGGGTATTCCGAACAGACGGGTGGGGGCCACTGGACGGACCATCCCGTCGGCGGGACCGACTGGCGGGCCCCGGACGGGGGTGCCTGGCACGTTCCATCGTCTGAGCCTCCAGTTCCTGAGGCGTGGGACCCTCAGCCATCGCCATGGGGGCGGCAGTCCATCCCCGAACCCGCCCCATACAACCCGGTTGTCGATGGGACACCCGTTGCTCAGGACGGTCCGCCCCAGGTCCCCACGTCAACTTCCGTTCCCGCCGATCAGGCACCGCGTCCGCGAACTGGTCGCACCATCCTGCTGGCGGCCTTGATCTCCGCGTTGGTGGCGGCGGGTGTCAGCGTGCCGTTGACCCTGCAGTTGGCTGACCGTCAGGTCGCCGCACAGGATCCGGTCACGACACAGCTCAACCTGCCTGCCGCGGATGACACCGCACCTGGCACAACCCCTGTGGAGCCTGCCGCACCCCCCTCAAGTATCACCTCTGACACCGTCGCCGATGTCGCTGAAGCCGTCCTGCCGTCGGTGGCCGTTGTCGAGACCTCCCAGGGCGGACAGCCCGTCAGTTCGGGCTCCGCAGTGGTGTTTCGTTCCGACGGCTATCTGGTGACCAACAACCACGTGGTCCAGGACGCCGACGCTCTGCAGGTCAGGTTGTTCGACGGCCGGAGCCTGCCCGCCGAGGTGGTCGGTACCGCGTCGACGTTCGACCTGGCCGTTCTGCGGGTTGACGTTGACGACCTGATCGTGCCGGGGTACGCCGAGTCCGACCCGCGTGTGGGCGAGACCGCCATTGCAATCGGGGCACCGTTCGGATTCAACTCGACAGTGACTTCTGGCATCGTGTCCGCAACCGGCCGCACCCTGGCCGACCCTGCCAGCAACACCCAACTGGTCGACCTGGTGCAAACCGACGCCGCTATCAACCCCGGCAACTCCGGGGGAGCTCTGGTGAATGCAGCCGGTCAGGTGATCGGCCTCAACACCGCGATTGTCGGTGGTCGGACCAATGACGGAGTCGGCTTCGCGGTCCCGACCTCCTCGGTGGTCCGCATCGCCGACCAGCTGATCGACCAAGGGTTCTTTGAGTACGCGCAGCTTGGTGTCTCGGGTGATGATCTGCAGCCGGTACAGGCCGAGCAGTTGGGGCTTGAGACCACCAACGGTGCCTACCTGGGCGAGGTCCTCCGCGGCAGCGGTGCGGAGGAGGCAGGGCTGCAGATCGGTGAGGTGGTGACCGCCATCGATGGCGAGCCGATCAATTCGATGAGCGACCTATCGGCCACCATCCGCCAGCACAACCCAGACGATACAATCACCTTGGACGTCGTCGGTACCGACGGACAGACACGGACAGTCGACGTTACCCTGGGAGGGGTCCGCACCAACGACTGACACCCTTCGATCACCCCAACCGACAGGTCGGCGTCCCTCCCCCGGACGCCGATTTTGTCGTTGTCGGGGCCTCCAGGATCTCCGTGTCAAACGCGTCAAGGGTGGGTGGTGCCCCAGCTCGAACCAGGGCTCCTCGCAGGAGACGCCGGAGCGCCGGGTCACCGTCACGCCCCTCCTGGGAGGCCGCCTCGTCCCACGCGACGATCAGGTGGTTCAGATCTCGTGAGGACAACTCGGGCAACAACTCCAACACCTGCAGATCGAAGGTGGGCGCATCCGCCCCCGTCTCGCCGTTCATCGCTCGCACCACGTTGGCGACCAGGCATCCCCCCGAGTCGGCCTCCCAGGAACCTGCCACCAGAGGCAGATCCTCGCGGTCAGCGATCTGCACCAAGGCCCGCTTCGCCTGGCTTGGCAGGTCAACAATGGCAGCGGCGAGCCGGGCCTCGGGCCCTACTGTCGCATGGAGCCGAACGGTCTTACGCATCGGATCACCTCATGGTCGCACTCGCCGTTTGCCGCCACGCTACCGTCACCGATCGGGCAACGCCCCTGACCGCCTCTCCGCGGGATATCCTGCGGGCCCCCATGGATCACGACGCCTCAACAGCCACCAGCAGTCAGGCGCAGACGGGCGCGGGCAAAGGTTCGTCCCCCCTCAGCCAAACCTCGGGATTGGCGGTGCGCGTCACTGCTGACCGCATCTTGTGCGGCGTCGGTGGTGACGGGGAGAAGCGTTCCCGCGGCGGCATCCTGATTCCGGCGACCGCGACGTCCAAGGACCGACTGGGTGTGTGGGCCGACGTGATGGAGGTCGGTCCGTTGGTACGGTCCTGCACCATCGGGGACAAGGTCTTGTTCCTCCCGGAGGCGGCCATCGAGGTGGACGTACATGGCCAGGAGTACCTCATCGTCCGGGAGCGCGATGTCCACGCCATCGCATCGGCCGAACGCAAACCAGGAAGCACCGGGTTGTACCTGTAACCCGTCTCGAGTATCGAACAGAAGGCTCAAACCATGGTGGCACCAAGCGCGTCATATGCAATCATTCTGCGGGTGAGGTTGGTCGGTGACCCCACAGCGTTGGGGCGGGCGACGACGGCGGTGGGTGAGGCGGGAGGCCACGTCACGGCGGTTGACATCGTCGATTCGGGGCCCGAGGGGATGACGGTCGACCTCACCGCGGACGCCGGCGATGCCGACCATGCTGAAACCATCCGTGATGCCGTCAACGGTGTCGACGGGGCAGAGGTCCACAAGATCAGCGACCGCACCTTCCTGATGCACCTGGGGGGCAAACTCGAGATCAAGTCCCGGGTGCGGTTGAAGACCCGGGATGATCTGAGCAGGGCCTACACGCCGGGCGTCGCGCGGGTCTGCCTGGCGATAGCTGAGAACCCTGAGGACGCCTGGCGGCTGACCATCAAACGCAACACCGTGGCCGTGGTGACCGACGGCTCGGCGGTATTGGGACTGGGCAACATCGGGCCCGAGGCGGCGATGCCAGTCATGGAGGGCAAAGCGGTGCTGTTCAAGGAGTTCGCCAATGTCGATGCCTGGCCGATCGCGCTGGCCACCCAGGACCCTGATGAGATCGTGCAGATCGTGACCGCCCTTGCGCCCGGCTTCGGTGGGATCAACCTGGAGGACATCGCGGCCCCTGGCTGTTTCGAGATCGAACGGCGATTGCGGGAAACCCTGGACATCCCGGTGTTCCACGACGACCAACATGGCACCGCGATCGTCACGTTGGCCGCTCTCACCAACGCGCTACGGGTGGTCAAAAAGGACATGTCGGCGGTCAGGATCACGATAGCCGGCGCGGGCGCGGCAGGAATCGCCATCGCCAAGATCCTGACCGATGCAGGGGCGCGCAACATCGTGATGTGTGACCGGGCAGGCGCGATCCATCAGGGCAGTCAGGATGCTGCCAAGCAATGGGCGATGGACCACACCAACCCTGAACAGCACAGCGGCACCCTGCAACAGGTCCTGGTCGGCAGCGATGTCTTCATCGGTGTCAGCGGCCCAAACATCCTCACCGGCGACCACATCGCCACCATGGCGCCGGGAGCCATCGTGTTCGCCATGGCCAATCCCGACCCCGAGGTCGATCCCCTGGCCGCCGGGGAGCATGCCGCTGTGGTGGCGACTGGGCGCAGCGACTATCCCAACCAGATCAACAATGTGCTGGCCTTCCCCGGAGTGTTTCGTGGGGCGCTCAACGCAAAGGCCCGCGACATCACCGAGGCGATGAAGGTGGCTGCGGCGCGTGCCATCGCCAGCGTCGTCAGCGATGAGGAGTTGCATGCCAACTACATCATCCCCAGTGTGTTCAACCCTGACGTTGCCCCTGCGGTCGCCGCGGCGGTGGAGGGCGTGGCCAGCGAATCGCGCTCGGCAGCACCAGGACGCTGAGGTTGTGGGACTTCCAGCCAGCAACCGCAAGAACGTCAGCTACCGGGCCGGTAAGCGCATCCGCCTGCCTGACGTGCCGGGCATCACCCATGAACGGCAGTACTGGGATCAGGGGCTGATCGTGGCAGGAGTGGACGAGGTCGGCCGAGGTGCCTGGGCAGGCCCGGTCACGTACTGCGCGGTGATCCTCCCCTCTGACCGCCGCATGTACAAGCTGCGGGACTCAAAGATGCTGGATCCCCAACGTCGTCAACAACTGGCGACCCGCATACGCACATTCGCGCTGGCAGTCGGCGTGGGAGAGGCCAGCAATGCCGAGATCGACCGTGTCGGCATGAGTGCAGCAATGCGTCTGGCCGCGAGGCGGGCGGTGGCTGCACTGGCCGTGACCCCTGATGTCCTGCTCTTGGACGGAAACTGGGACTTTCTGTCGGGGTGGGGTACCCACAACGAGCGCATCATTCACGGCGACGCCCGGTCCGCCTCGATCGCAGCGGCATCGATCGTGGCCAAGGTGACGCGTGACGGGCAGATGTCCACGCGAGCGGACGCGTCGCACCCCGCGTACGGATTCGCCTCGAACAAGGGGTACCCGTCACCGATTCATCGGGCGGCGCTAACCCGCGAAGGACCCTGTCAGCTGCACCGCCATTCCTGGGCTCCCATCCAAGCCACTTTGGGCCCAGGGCAACAGAGTTGCCCTAGACGTGACTAGTCAGATTGGGTACTGTCCCAATGGTTATATCGGACTATGGCGACTAGACCGTGCGGCCGCCAGAATGGGGTCTACGGGGCCCTAGGGCGCCCCGATCAGCCCGGCGAAGAGTTGACTGCGCTCTTCGCCGGGCTTCTTTTTGCCTCCAACTCACCCATACCGGACCCGGTGACCACGGTCCAGTCGCCAGCCCCCTACCCGGATGGGGCGCTCGGACACGTGCAGGTGTTGCTGCCGACACCAAGCCGCCGCTTCCGTATCCTTGCGATGGCACGCCGTCACCACATGACAGGAAGTCCTCATGCGCTTGTACGACACCCGCACCGCGACGGTCGACGACTTCGTCGCCGGGGCGACCGTGCGGTTGTACGTGTGCGGGATCACGCCATATGACTCCGCCCACCTCGGACACGCCTTCGTCTATGCCACCTTCGACGTCCTGATCCGGCGCCTCGAGGCCCTCGGTCACACTGTGCGCTACGTCCGCAACGTGACCGACGTTGATGACGACATTCTGCGGACTGCACGGAACAGGGGTGTGGACTACCAGGTGCTCGCGCGGACCGAAGCAGCCGCGTTTGACGCCAACCTGCGCCGTTTGGGCCTGCGGGATCCCGACGTCATCCCCTTCGCCACCGAGACCGTCCCTGTGATGATCCCGATGATCCAGGGACTGCTTGACCGTGGCCTTGCCTACGGCCTTGAGGATCACCGCGTCTACGCGGACACCGCGGCGATGCCAGGGTTCCTGACCTTTTCCCGATTGGACGTCGAGGAGGCACTGCGCCAATTCGCCGAGAAGGGCGGCGACCCGGAGGCGAGCGGCAAACGCAACCCCATGGATTTCCTGTTGTGGCAACCCAGCCTGCCCGACGAACCGGCCTGGTCGGCGCCATGGGGTGAGGGTCGGCCCGGGTGGCATCTGGAATGTTCGGTCATGGCACAACAGCACCTGGGCTCGGTCATCGACATCCACGGTGGTGGCAACGATCTGGTGTTTCCCCATCACGAGGCCGAGATCCTCCAAAGTGAGGGGTTGACCGGTCAGGGGCCTTTCGCCCGCGTGTGGATGCATGTCGGGATGGTGGCCCTGGACGGCACCAAGATGTCGAAGAGCCTGGGCAACCTGGTGTTCCTGGGGGACCTGTTGGACCGCTACTCGTCCTGGGCGGTCCGTCATGAACTATTGCGGCATCACTATCGCTCGGGGTGGACCTACACCACCGCGGAGATGGACGAGTCGGCTACAGCGGCCAAGTTGCTGGCAAGTGCGGCAGAGGGCGACCCGGCACAGGTGGAGGAGTTACTGAAGCTTGTCGGGCAGCGACTGGACGACGACCTCGACACCCCCGGAGCTCTTGCACTGATCGACGCTGCCGCCTCGCGCGGCGACGGAGCCTCCGCACGGGCCGCAGCAACACTGTTGGGTTTCGTAACGGACTGAGCATCACCCTCCCATTGACACTCAGCTGCGTGTCAGCGGCTTGTACTTGATGCGGTGTGGGCGGTCGGCCTCCTCACCCATCCGCCGCTTGTAGTCCGCGGCGTATTCGGAGTACGTGCCCGGGTACCACACCACCTGGGAGTTGCCCTCAAACGCCATCATGTGGGTGGTCACCCGGTCCAGGAACCAGCGGTCGTGGCTGATGACCACCGCGCAGCCGGCAAAGTTGAGCAACCCCTCCTCCAAGGCCCGCAGGGTGTCGACATCAAGATCGTTGGTCGGCTCGTCCAACAGCAGCAGGTTGCCACCACGACGGAGCAACTTGGCCAGATGGATGCGGTTTCGTTCCCCACCTGAACACTGACCCACCTTCTTTTGCTGGTCCGCACCCTTGAAGTTGAACTGTCCGCAGTAGGCCCGTCCGTTGACCTCACGGCCACCGACCACCAACAGATCGTTGTCATCGGTGATTTCCTGGAAGACCGTCTTGTCAGGATCCAGGGAATCCCGGCTCTGATCGACGTAGGCCAGATCCACGGTCTCCCCGACCCGGAGGACTCCGTCGTCGGGTTTCTCCTCACCCAGGATCATGCGGAACAAGGTGGTCTTACCGGCGCCGTTGGCCCCGACGATGCCGACGATTCCGCCCGGCGGCAGGTTGAAGGTCAGGTCCTCAATCAGCAGGCGGTCCTCGAAGCCCTTGGACAAGTTGTCCGCCTCGACCACGACACCGCCCAGGCGGCCTGTCACGGGGATGATCAACTCGATGTCGGAATCCCTGGCGGTCCCGGCCTTCGCCAGCAGCTCTTCATAGGCGGCCACCCGGGCCTTGGACTTCGCCTGGCGTGCCTTGGGACTGGCGCTGACCCACTCCAGTTCGTGCGCCAGGGTGAGTTGGCGTTTGGACTCCGACTTCTCCTCCTGGCGCAACCGCTCACTCTTCTGGGTCAACCAGCCCGTGTAGTTGCCTTCGAACGGCATCCCCTTGCCCCGGTCCAACTCCAGGATCCAGCCCGCGACGTTGTCCAGGAAGTAGCGATCGTGGGTGATGGACACCACGGTGCCGGGGTAGTCCTGCAGGAACCGCTCCAACCAGGCGACGGTCTCGGCGTCCAAGTGATTGGTCGGTTCGTCCAGCAGCAGCACGTCAGGCTTGCTCAGCAGAAGTTGGCACAGCGCCACCCGACGCCGCTCACCCCCGGACAGCGTGGAGACATCGGCATCGCCCGGCGGGACTCGCAATGCGTCCATGGCGATCTCGATCGTCCGGTCAAGATCCCAGCCGTCGGCCGCCTCGATCTTGTCCTGAATGACGGCAAACCGGTCATAGACCTTCTGCATCTCCTCATCGGTCAGATCGGGATCGGCCATCTTGGCCGACAGCACGTTGAACTCATCAAGCAACGCGACGGTGGCACCGACGCCCTGCTTGATGTTGTCCAGGACGTTCTTGTCAGAGTCCAGCCGCGGCTCCTGCGACAGGTAGCCGATGTTCACGCCGTCAGCGGCCCAGGCCTCACCTTCGAACTCTGTGTCGACACCGGCCATGATGCGCAGCAGGGTCGACTTGCCCGCCCCGTTGGGTCCGATCACACCAATCTTGGCGCCGGGAAGGAACGACAGCCAGATGTTGGACAGGATCTCCTTGGATGGGGGCACCAGTTTGGTGAGCCCCTTCATCACATAGACGTACTCCATCGGTGACCTTCCTGTCCGCGGGTTGACGTGTCCGTTGCTTGAGAAGGTAGCGGTTGGATCGCTCGCTTCTTCATGCAGCCACCTGTTGCCGGGTGGCGGTCCCCGTTCTGGCCCACCGTGTGGTGGTGCGGGGTTGACAGGTCGTCGCTGACTTTGGCCTCAGTTCTCACCTCCCCGTCTTCGGCCATGACGATCAGGTCATGATGATCTTCAGACCAATCGATTCCCAGATGCAACATCCTTCGTTCTCCTTCCGGTTCGGTCACGTAGTGCGAGCGGAGTCTTCTCGACCTGTCGGTCCGGGGCACGCTCTTTCAAGAGAACTCACCAGTTCAGGTCCCAAAAGTGCTCAAACGCGAGAGGGGGATCCTCGGCCTCGGTCAGCCGCGTGTATGTCATCGAGGTCATCGAGTAGCCGAAATGGCTCTCACCCTATTCAACTAGCGCACGGTGATCTTCCTCAGGTATCGGCGGAGATCACGTCGTAGCAACCGGATGGGGCACCCACCTGGAATGCCCAGAAGCGGTCGCCATATGACCAGTGCCACCATTCGGGGCCGTAGTTGACGAACCCGGCAGCAGCCATGACCCCTGAGAGGAGATCTCTGTTCTGACGCGCCTCCCCCGTTATGTCGGGGTGGCGGGTGAAGCAGCGGAAGTCGCTTTGGTCCGGTGTGGCGTTCACAGGAGTACCAAGGTCAAGTTCGTGCCCTGCGTCGTCACACAACGTCAGATCAACTGCTGCCCCGGCGCAGTGCGGAGCGACACGTGGTGGCGCCACATGCAGGGCGGCGGTCTGCTCCTGCCACTGAGGGGACCACGATGGATGCTGAGCGGTGACCAGTGCCAGATGATCGGCAAAGTAGCGGGCCTGGACCGCCGGTGGTCGATAGCACTCGATGATCAAAAGGCGCAATCCCGATGGCAGCGCGTCCTGTGCGTGCCCAATTCGTTCAGCGATCCCACGCCGAACCCACGCCGCCCGCCACCGTTCGTCCATCTGTGAGGATGACACCACCACGGTCGGACAGGCCTGGCGGATGTCGACCATTTCCTCGCCGCACTCAACGATCCCCAATCGCCCCACTGCCGGATCACTGATGCTGACGATGCCCGGTGACCGCGCGGCGTCATGCGATCCGGGCGAAGGCTCAGGCTGCATCCCGACCACGGTATCGGTGAATCTCGGAAGGACCCACTGCCCTGAGGTCCTCACCGGTGGCGTGGACCCGACGAAGCGCAGCAGATGGTTACCGAACCGAACCTCGCTGCCGGGAAGCAACCGGTAGGATCGCGTTGGGTTACGTGCAGTGGACCGTTGCAGGGGTGTGGGGTCGGTCTCACCGACTTCTCGCTGTCCTGAGTTTGCGTCCTCCCGGCCACTCCGGGTCGACGGGCCCGCCTGCTGATCGGCGAGGCGGGCCAGGTTGATCGCTGCGTTCAGGTCCCGGTCAAGAGACGTCGCGCAGGTCTCGCAGGTGTAGGTCCGTTCGCCCAGTCCCAGCTTTGGCTTTCGGTTGGAACACGACGAACAGGTCTTTGATGACGGGTACCACCGGTCCTTGTTCGCGTTCCACGTCCGCCGTAGTGCCGCCAACGACCAGCCTTGGGCGGGTTCCAGACGGCCGCCGAGCAACTGGCGTTCCCATTTCCCCAACTCCAGGTCGGCTTTGATCCAGGCAAGCATCCGGGCAACCACACAGCACGCGCCCACTCCGACAACTTCACCCGACAACAGCTACGCCTGTTCGCACCCATTCACAACACCCATGACCCGCAACTGGTTGCAACCCTCGCGTGTGGAGATGCGATCCTCATACTCGGTGCGGACCTGCATACCCGGCGCAGCCAGGAGCGACCAGAGAGGCACGACGATTCCATCCCCCGCCAGCAGATGCACCGTCGCCTGGATCATTTCGGCCGTATCCTGCCATGACCATGCCCAACGCCATCAGCCACCAGTTGGAGGTCCTCACCGAACTCGCCGCCGATCTCGCCGACCGGCGATCACCTCATGGGCGATGACGGCCCGACCGATGATGCGCGCCACCAACTCTAGACTTCCAGTCCGTAGGACCGTTTGACATGGAGTCAGCGGCACCCTGGAAGATCGAATCGGTTGATCTGGACCTGGACTTGGACCGGTCGCGAGCGAACCGATTACCGCGACTGCCCCAGCGGTATGTGCCGCGACCTCGCCTTGACGCGTTGTTCGCCGACCAGCGACTGGCTGTGATCCATGCCGGGGGCGGCTATGGCAAGACGACTCTGGTCGCGGCTCGCCTTTCCTCGTTCGATGGCGTGAGTGTCTATGCGCGGCTTGCGCCGGGCGACCATTCTGTCCAACTGTTGTCGTTGCGTCTACAGCATGCTCTGAAGCGTGCGGGGCTCAGCGACCTTGCCGGCGCATTGGACGCGAGCGTCGATCCGAATGACGCCCTGGACTTTCTGAGCGATGCCATGGCCGCGTTCGACGAGCGGATCCTGTTGGCGGTAGATGACGCACATTACGCCGCCTCAAGCGCATCACAAGGCCTCAGGCGTCTGATCCAGTCCGTGCCGCCCAACGTATTCCTGGTGGTCGCCGCCCGAGCCGTGCCGTCGGAGGTCTGGGGGCCGTCGGACGATGGTCTGCTGTTGACTGAGGCTGATCTGGCCTTCACGCTCTCCGAGACCCGTGCCTACCTCGCGGGATCCGATCGCGATCCGGCCGAACTCCATTGCGAGGCGCAGGGGTGGCCGACCGCGGTGGTACTGAGTAGCAGGATGCGACGCCGCGGCGACAGCACCTACGGGATCAGGGCGTTGGTCGATGACCACCTTGCCATGGCACCTCTTGAGCTCCGACGTGCGCTGGTGCAGAGCGCACATCTCCCCGCGATCGACCAGGAGATCCTCTCCATCATCCAGGCTTCGATCACGCTGGACCAGTTGCGCAACGTGGGATTGCCGATGCAGGTTCGGGACCGAGGCCAGGCGTTTCTGGATCCTGTCGCGGAGACGCTGCGGGATCACGGACCTCTGGAACCATCGCTGGCCCGACAACTTGCCGTCTTCCACCACTCACGCGGCCACCCACTTGACGGTGCCAGGACCCTGGCGGCGGCGGGCCTGCACGACGAAGCCGCCGCCCTGTTGGCTGTCATGACGCCCGCTGAGGCAGCGACGGAGAACATTGGGGAACTGCGTGCCGTGGTGGAGGCGCTGCCGGCGGGGGCTTTGGATGCTCACCCCTATGCCATTCTCCATCTGGTCCGAGGCCTGGAGTTGACGTTCGAACGGGCAGCCCGGAGCGCCCTGATCACCCAGCTGATCGATGTGGTCGGCGATCAACCCGTAACGCCGATTGCACGCGAGGTGTTGGCCGAACGGGCTCGTGACCTGGTGCGCCAGCTGGACATCGAGGCCGCGGCGTCCTGTGCCACGCGTGTCATGGCGTTCACAGACAGATCCGAAGACATCGTGCGGGCTCGCTGTCTTGACGTGTTGGCCTGGACTTCGGCGTGGCAGGCACGTGACTACGCCGGTGCAGAACGATTTTCCCAAAGAGCGATTGCCGCCGCACGTCGCACGGGTGTAGGTGTCTGGGTGGCCGAGGCCTACCTCACGCTGGCACTGCGGGTGCAACATCCTGCTGGCGCATTTGATCGCGCCGAAGCATCCCTGCGAGAGGCACTGGCCCTGTACGCGCCCAGGTCGGCGCGTGCGGCCTTGGTACTTTCCTTTCTGGCGGACATCCTGATCGATGTCGGGCGACCGGCCGAAGCCGCGGGTTTGGCCCAGCGCGCGTTCCGTCTGGGCAGATCGACCGGCAGCCAGCAGGGAGCCGGCTACGCGGCGTGGTCGCTCGCCAGGGCCATGTCCGCGACGAACGATGCGAAGCAGACCATGAGCGCGCTGAGCCGTGTCGAACAACACCCCGGGGATTGGTTTACCTCTCCCAGCGGTCCGACGTTTCTCGCTGACGCGGCGTGCATGTTGGAACGTGTGGGGGAACAGTCCCTGGCCGACCGGTACCTGGCGCGGGCGGTGCAGCGCCGCAGTGAGGTTCCGCTGCCTGTCCTGCTGGCACAGGCAACCCTTGCCGTCCGCCGCGGTACGGACATGGCCGGTGACCTGTTGCAGAGGGCGGCGGCAATGGACGGCGCCTCCCCCATCGACCAGGTGCGACTAGGTGTCCTGCAGGCTTACGCCGCGCTGCGGCAAGACTCTTCACAGGGCCCCTCCCTCGCCACCGCAGTGTTTGAACGGGCGGCGGAGATCGGTGTCCCGGGTCTTGCGCTGACGGTCGAACCAGACCTTGGACCCATGCTGGTCCAGGCAGCGATACGCGGAGGTTCGCGTGCGGCCCGGGCAGCCAGTGCTGCGGTCCCAATATCGCTGCAAGTGCTGGGCGGGTTCGCGGTTACCCGAGCTGGGCGCTGTTTGGACCTGCCCACCGACACCGCCCACTCCCTTGTCATGTTGGCAGCCGTTCGTGCCCCGCTGCGGGTGTCTGAGGTCCCGGCGGTGTTGGGGCTGCCCTCGACCGTGTCCGTCGCCGTGGCACTTGACGAACTCCAGCAAGCCGTTCCCGGAATGATCCTCAGCGAAGGAGGGTGGATTCGGATCGCCGAGGATGTCCGGGTGGATGCCCGCCAACTTCTGGATGCGGCGGTGGACTCGCGTCGATGGGCCACCCGCGACCCGCTACGTGCCGTCCTGGCCGCCCGCACCGTCGACGGCATGTACACCGGGGAGGTGTTGCCTGGTGTCCGCGCCCAGTGGGCAGACCGACCTCGTCAGCGGCTGCGGGCCGAGGTCCTGGCTGCCCTGGACCTGATCGCTGGTGTGGCCCTTGAGGTGGATGACCTGGACGAGGCCATAGGGGCAACCCAGCGCGCGCTCGAGATTGACGCCAGCGATCCCGATCGGTTTCTCACGCTGGCCGAGATGTACCTGCGCCAGGATCGTCGCGCCCGTGCCGCGGCGGCATTGGCCGACGCCGGTAGTACCGCCACCCGGGAGGGGCTGGGCCTGACAGCACGACATCAGAACCTGGCCAGGCTGCTGCGGCTGGATGCGGCCCAGCAGCAACTCCGTCCCGCCGCAGTCTCATCTCTGCCTGATCGGTCCATCGCGCTGCGTGTGCTGGGCAGATTGGAGGTGGTTTACCAAGGCCGGTTGGTGCCACTTCCCGCGGGGCATCCAACCCGTTTGGTCACGCTACTGGCCTGTGCGCAGGGTCCCGTTGGGGTGAGATCGATCATCCGGTCCCTGTGGCCGGATGTCGAGGAGAAGCGAGGGCGAGGACGACTTCGAGAAGCCCTTCATCGACTGACGCGTGCCGTACCCCTGGTTCAGCGGACGGGCCAGGACCAACTGTCATTCACCCCAGAAGTCAGGATGGACCTCAACCACTTCCAGGCCTCGGCGAGATTCGCTGAGGCCGGCGGAGAGGGGCACCTGCTGGCGGCACGCGAGGCCCTCGAGGTCTACGGCGGCCCACTATTACCCGAGCATGTCGATGGCGACTGGATCCAGGCGACCCGGGTCGAGGTCGAACGTCGGCACACCAGCCTGCTCAACCTGTTGAGCATGGACCAGAAACGTCGTGCGGCGATCGGCACCGCACTCCGGGATCCGCCCCTCCCCACAAGCGGGGACCCCTCCCATTGACACCTCAAGGGCGTATTGAGGGACCTCCCACGATGTCAAAGCCTGCTGGTGGGTCCAGAACCGCGACGGATCCGTCCGCGGTGTTGACTCCATCGTTGGTGTCAGCGAGGACGACCACCGTCTGGTCGCCAGGCAGCCACACAGGTATTGCGTTGACGTCCAGATCGGCAACCGTCACCACGTCATCGGTCGCGTAGGGGGCGATCCGGAGCACGCCGCCGTTCGCCAGTTCATCGATGATCGCGATGTCACCGCTGCCATCGCTCGCCCACGCCGCACCAATGACCCTGGAGCCGGGACGATGCTGGATGTGGGCCGGTGCGCCGCTCCCGTCGTCGATGTACACCGAGAGATCCTGGTTCGTCTCGAGTATGAGTAGCGCGATGTCGTTGGTGAGGCTCAGAGGATGGTCATTGGTCACCTGGTAGGAAGGCAGACGGGCCTGTCCCAGCCGACCGGTGTTGTACTGGCCGGACCCTGAATCGAACCGAGTGGCCACCGCCCCAAAGTTCACGATGTTGATCGCTGCAGCCTCTGGGAGAAAGACAGCCGCCACACGGTCGTCGGCGTTCAGTCCCGTCAGCACCTCGGTGCCGATCCCGCTGCTCGGGTTGCGCTCCAAGACGTTGCCGAAGAGGGTATATACACCGAGTAGTTCCCCACCGTCTTCTTGACGAGCCTCCACGTACAACCGCTGTCCACTGGCCGTCCAATCAGGCTCGCCACAGCGCACGTCATCGCAGCTGAAGCCCAGTCCCGGGTCAGCCCCGTCGAACTGGGCGCTCCACACCAGTGAGGTGACGTTGTCTGCGACGGTGAACGTGACCGTTCCAGGCGGAACCGCCACTGGCAGCGCCGGGGCGAAACCCAGATCCAGACGGGCGGTCTCACACACCGACGCGGTAACCGCACAGGTCAGCAGCTCGGGCCCTGGCTCCAACCACTCTTCTGTGGCCGGCGGCAAACTGTCGATGCAC
The DNA here is from genome assembly GCA_051004735.1 of Euzebya sp. Taxonomy (GTDB): domain Bacteria; phylum Actinomycetota; class Nitriliruptoria; order Euzebyales; family Euzebyaceae; genus Euzebya. Next base: position 34,573 of record JBPCKA010000069.1, read on the forward strand.
GGTCGGGCCCGGCTACCCGCTGCACCGTCAGTCCCATGTCGACCAGTGACTGCTGCACCGCATCCCCGATCGCGGCGGTCGTCGTCGCGACCGATCAGCACGACGTCGGCAGTCCCGTCGGCAAACGTGAGGAGCCGCGTGAGACCAGCCTGAGACCTGGGAGCGATCCTTACGGTGGCGGACCGGTCATTATGTCGATTGGCCAGCTTGCCTCGGAGGCCGAAAGCTCCAGACTGCACAACCGTCTGGAGACGATGCTGCGGGACTACGTGTCCGCCGGGTTCGCCGACACGCGTTGGAAGACGACAACGCGGGCGAGTTGGGTGGTGCCCAACGCGAGGTGACGGTTCTGTTCGCGGATCTGCGGGGGTTCACCTCATGGGCGACGGGATCATCGGCGTGGGCGTCAACACCGGACCGGCCGTGGTGGGCAACATCGGTGGGCATCGCCGGGTGTTCACCGCCATCGGTGACACGGTGAACCTCGCCGCCCGTCTGGACGGCATCGCCTCAGCACAGACAGCGACACCTGAGCACAGGGGGTTGTGCCCGAGTCATCGTGCCCGCTAGCGTGCGCCCGTGAGCTGTCGACATCCGATGCGCGGGTGATGGCGAGAGGACAAGCCATGCGTGTCGCTGACGTGATGAATAGACAGGCTGCCAGGCTCAGAGTTGATGATCCGTTGCGTTTGGCAGCGGAACTGTTGGCACTCAGCCAGGCCAGCGATCTTGCCGTGGTCGATGAGGATGGGCAGTTCGTGGGGGTGCTGTCCGAGGGCGATCTGCTACGGGCCCTGATGCCCGACTACACACTGCTGGAGGACATGCCGGTGTCGGTGGCTGACGCCAGCGCCTTCTTCGCCACGACCGGAATCAGCCGTGCGGAAGATCCCATCGGGCCACTGGTGATCACCGAGTCGATCTCGGTGCACCCCGATGACGATCTGCTGAAGCCCGCAGCCGTGATGGTCACCAAACAGATTCGTCAGCTGCCGGTGCTTGAGAACGGTCGTTTCGTCGGAACCCTGTCGCGCGCCGACGTGTGCTGGGCGCTGCTGATCGATGTACCCGAGGGGCATGTTGTGCCCTCATGACCGCCGCACCGCCACAGCCGGTACCCGCTAGGGCGACCTTGGACAGAATCGAGCGGGAGGGGGCTCCCCACCGCGGGGCGATTTCCTCCTCGGCCGGGTTCCTTCCTGCAACCGCGCCGGCCCAGGCCCTGCCGGCCAGTCACCGGGCGTGGGATGAGGGCGCTGCCGATCTGCCGCGGATGTGGCGCGATCTTTCGGCCCGGCGCGACCTGAAGTCGTTGCCACTGCTGCCGGCTGGCGAAGACGAGCTGGCCGACGCCGATCTGTGGCGGGCCTCGGTGACCCTGTCGGGGATGGTCTATGCCTATGTGCGCTGCGACGTCGATGATCTGCACAAGGCCGCCCCCACCCAGGTTCCTGACCCGTTGGCGGTCCCCTGGCAGCAGGTCGCACAGCGGATGGGCCGCCGTACAGCCCACGTGGCCCTGGACGACCTGGTGCTGCACAACTGGCGACTGCTTGATCCTGAGCGGGAGGATCCGTTCCGTGTTGACAACATGGCCCTGCTGCTGCCCCAGACCGGCCACCCCTCGGAACGTGCGTTCTTCCTGACGTTCCTGGAGATGGCCGCGCAGATGCAACCGCTGGTTTCGGCGATCATCGCAGGTCAGGAAGCCGTCGCAGCGCGTGACTCCACCGAGTTGGGCCACGTGCTGTTGATCGTGCTGGAACGCATCCGCCACATCACCGAGCACTCGTTTGCAAAGCTTGATCCGGTGGCATTGAGCGACTCCTATGCCGACCCTGCCGTGTGGGCGAAGTTGGTGGCACCCACGGGCATCCCGGTCGTTGACAACGTGCCCGGTGTCAGCGGGGCAGCCGCCGCCCAGATGCAGGCCCTGGACGCGTTCCTGGGACGAACCCGGTTCGAAACCTTCCTGGGCAAGGAGGCCCAGCATCTGTTGGACTGGTATGCACCAAATGTGCGTGACTTCGTGCGCGCCTCCGGTCAGATGCCCCTGCGTGAATACGTCGCCGACTCGGGTAGCCGCGGACTGCAGGGTCTGCTGCAGAGTCTGGTTGACGCCTATGCCGGTGACCGTGGATATCTGGGTGTCCATCGCCGTAAGGTCTACGGCTTCATCCAGACCGCCTTCAAGGTGGGACGCCCGTCCACGGCCAGTGGCATCTCGGGGCTGTGGCGGGATCGGGCCTGGCGCGCGGCGCACCATGCCCTTGAGGACGCCCGACTGGAGCGCTACCGCGAACTGCACCACCGGCCCAGCATGGCTCGCCTGGCCCAACGCATCCCTGCTGGAAAGGGCTCCACCGGCGACGTCGAGGGCGTGGTGCTGGACATCACCGACAGCGGACTGGTGCACCGTCCCGGAGACCGGGTCGCGGTGACGCCGACAAACGCGCCTGACCTGATCCAGCGGACCCTTGATCTGCTACGGGCAAGCGGGACGGAAGTGGTGCCCCTTCCGCCGGTGTGGCAACTGGCGCTGCAACGCCGCACTGACACACAGGTTGGGGCCAGCGCTCCGTTGTCCCTGGTCCTGCAGCATGCCTGGCTGCGGCCCCTCTCGCGAGCGGTGACGCGGACGCTGTACCGGCTGTCCGGGGCGCCGGCGTTGCGGGCACTGCTGGAAAGCCGACGGGAGGACACCTGGGAGTTTCCCGACGCCCTGGAAGCGCTGGCCACCGGCAACTTCGCACCGTCACGACTGTGGCAGGCGGCGCTGGTTGACCCTGAGGCGCTGACCCGCATTCTCATGCCCGCCGCGCCTCGGTTGTACTCCGTGGCCGGTGCCCCGACCTCCTCAGAGTTGTCGCTGACCGTAGGCAGGCTGGAGTTCGCCTCCCCGGGGCTGACCGGCGAGCGGCAGCGGCATGGCACCGGATCGGGGCTGCTGGCCCACCGCCTGGAACCTGGCGGTGAGGTGCCGGTTGAGATCGTTCGTCCGCAACGGTTCTCTCTGCCCGCAGATCCGGCGACCCCGATCATCATGATCGCGGCCGGCACCGGGATCGCGCCGTTCATGGGTTTCGTCCAGGCACGGACCGAGCAGGAGCACCCAGGACCTGCCTGGCTGTTGCTGGCCACGCGCAGCCCCGACCATGTTCCACATCTGGCCCGTCTGCAGACCTGGGTCGCCCAGGACAACCTGCGCCTGGATCTGGCCTGCTCGCGCATCCCCGAGAACCCACGTCGCATCGACGGCCTGATTGCCGAGCAGAGCGTCGCGGGAGACCTGTGGCAGTGGCTGGCCACTGACGACGGTCACCTCTACATCTGTGGCCAGGGTGGGTTCGCTGCGGTCGTCATGGACGCACTACGGGCGGTGGCGAGGGAGCAGGGCGGCCTGGATGCGGAGGGAGCACGCGGCTTCGTCCGGCAGTTGACGGCTGATCGCCGCTTGCAGATGGACGTGTTCACCACCTTTCATCCCTCGGGTGTGTTGCGTGAGGGGGAGCGACTGGTCGACACCTCTGAACTGGCGTTGCACAACGACGACGAGCACGGCTGGTGGACCGAGATCAGCGGGGTCGTCTACGACGTCACCGAATTCCGTCACCTGCATCCGGGGGGTCATCGAATCGTCGATGACAACGCAGCAGTTGATGCCACCAGCGAGTACGAGGAGGTTCGCCACCATCTTGATCCCGAGATCGAGGCGATGCTCGCGATGTATCGAATCGGTCTGGTACGCAGACTGGAACTGGCCGGTCCCTGGGGCCCGACCATCACCGACGGCAAGGTGGTGGCCGTTTCACTGGAGGAGTTCTACCGCCTGTGGGTGCGTGAGCTCCACACGATCACAGAATTGCAGAACTCCCTGCGAAACGACATCTCCGTGCTTGGTGACACACTGACCAACACCGAACAACCCGACCAGCTCACGGCACTGAAGGTGGGGCTGTTCGTCGATCTGCAGCAGCGTGTGCTGGCGCAGTATCTGCCGATCTCGGTGGGCAGTGAGCTATCCGATCTGTGGGCCATGGCAGCCGGCCTCACCGACGTCACCGCCGACACGACGGAGTTGCGACGTCAGCTTGCGATGGTGATGGGTGGCACCTCCGGTGCGGCGTGGTCGGAGATCAGCGTGCCGCTGCGCGCCCTGCTGACCGAACCCGACCCTGCGATGCTGCGTCAGACCGTCGACGCCGCCGTGGCCGCCGATCTGGCCATGTTCGCCGCCGTCAAGGAAGCCCTGCGCAGCGGCATCACGGTTTTCGAAACGCATGAGTCGGCGACGTTGAGCCAGGGTGGGCCTGACCTTCTCAACGCTCTGCGGGCCGTACCCGACGCCGTGTCCGAAGGACGCCGGGCGTTGGCCAGGGCGTTCTCCCCCCAGGAGGTGGGATAGAAGATGGTCACCAGCCTGCAGCCCCATGTGCAACGCAATCCCAAGGCTACGGCCATCGTGGACGACACCGGACGCACGACCTGGGCAAAGCTCGACGACCGTGCGAACCGGTGGATCTGGGCCTTGCGGGGCCTGGGGATCACTGCCGGTGACCGGGTTGCCGTCATGGCCGGTAACCGGCGGGAACTGTGGCCCCTGTTCGTGGCCTGCCTGCACGCTGGCTACGTCGTTGTCCCGGTCAACTGGGCGCTGGACCTTGCCGATGCCACCTATGTGCTCAGCCACTCGGGCGCCCGGGCACTGGTGGTGGAAGAACGAACCCGCAGCGTGGCGATGCAGGCCGTTCCCAAGGAACTGACCGTCCGACTGACCCTGGACGGCCCGGCGGGCAGCGATGGCTTCGTCGCAGCCCGCGAACTACTGCGTGAGGTTCCCCCGATCGAGCCGCACGGGCAGATCGCCGGCGGACCGATGTTTTACACCTCCGGCACCACCGGCCGTCCCAAAGGGGTCATGTCGGCAGGGGTGGCCGGAGGAGGCGGCGACGTCTCCGGTGTCGCCGAAACCGCCCAGGCGGTGGCGGGTGGGACCGGGTTCCCCGCTGGCGGAGTGGCCATGATCGTTGGCCCCAACTATCACTCCGGACAGTTTGTGTTCGCGACGTTTGCGCTGCTGAGCGGTCAGACCCTGGTGGTCAGACGGGCGCCAGACCCCCGCGACATCCTGCGGTGGATCCAGGCCTACGGCGTCACCAACCTGCTGCTGCTGACCGCTGACTTCGGCCAGTTGTTGGCGCTTCCCACCCCTGAACGTGAGGCCTTTGATCCCTCGTCACTGGCGGTCGTGCTGCATGGCGGTGCCCCGGTGCCTCCTGATGTCAAACAACGGATGATCGAGTGGTGGGGACCACGGCTGGTGGAGTACTACGGAGCGACCGAAGCTGGGCTGTTCAGCCTGGCCACTACAGAGGACTGGCACAGCCGCCCCGGCACCGTTGGCCGGGTCCTGCCGTTTCTGGAGTGCCGCATCGTGGATGCCGAGGGCAAGGAAGTGCCGGTGGGTCAGGAAGGTGTCCTGTACTTCCGGCATCGGGGCGGCAACACCTTCCACTACCACGACGACCCCGAACGCACGGCCGCAGCCCACCTTGAACCGGGGCTGTTCACGGTGGGCGACGTCGGCTGGCTGGACGATGACGGCTATCTGTACGTCAGCGGGCGTGAGGCGCACCTGGTCACCGTTGGCGATCAGCGGGTGCACCCCAACCGGGTTGAGGGGGCACTGTCATCCCACCCCGCCGTGGCTGACGTCGGGGCGTTCGGCGTCACCTCCCCGGACGGTACCCAGGAGTTGCATGTCGCGGTGGTGTTGGCCGAGGACGCGCGGGCAGAGGACCAACTGCAGGCCGCACTGCAGTTGCACGTCGCCCGGTCATTGCCCGAAGCTGCGGTCCCCTCACACATCCATGTGGTCCAGCAGATCCCACGCAGTGCAGCAGGAAAGATCCTGCGCGACGAACTGGTCAGGCTGACCGCCCCATTGACAACTTAGCGCACCTCATAGATCTCATAGTCGATGACGTCGTCGGTCACGATCCCCTTGCCCACGGTGAGGATCTTGTTCAGCCACAGGTAGCGAGGGTCACCGGTCTCAAACACCGGCGCGGAGTACAACGGGTGGGCTCCCGGACCGTCGCTGCCATTGGAACGCCCGTAGTAGTGCACGTAGATCAGGGCATCATCAGGGGTTTTGATGGTGAAGGCGACGTCGATGTTGTTCGAGCCGTCGGGGCCTATCAGCAGCCAGTCGACCGCGGAAGGCCCGACTAGTCGACCGCTCAGGCGTTCGCCCTCATAGACCACATCGGTCATCTCGATGACCGCCCGGGTGCCCCGTGGAGTGGACTCCATCACGACCGGGGGCCGAAACGTGATCTTGGCGGTGGTGAGGGGGATCAACTCAATGGTCATGACGCGAAGCATCCCACACTGAAGGGTAGACTCACAGGCGACAACTGGACTATGGAGACGTCATGCGGGCAGCGCTGGTCGGAACCGGACTCATCGGAGCATCGCTTGGGATGGCGTTGCTGCGAAGCGACGAGGTCACGTCCATCAGCGGGTATGACCGCAACGCCGATGAGTTGCAGACCGCGCTGGAACGCGGTGCCATCACCGACATGGCCACGGACGCCCGTCAGGCGGTCACCGGCGCCGATCTGGTGATCCTGGCGGTCCCGGTGTCGGCCATGGGGCCCGTGATGCGTGACATCGCACCCAGTTTGCGTGAGGGAGCGATCGTCACCGACGTCGCCAGCGTCAAATCCGAGGCCGTCAGGGTTCTGGAGGCCGCCGCGCCCGCCGGAGTGCACGTCATCGGAGGCCACCCGATGGCGGGGTCTCACGAACACGGTGCTGAACATGCCTGCGCCGACCTCTTCGTCGGCGCGACGTACCTGCTGACTCCCACTCAGCAGACCGACAGTGCGGCGTACTCAACCGTCCACCAGTTGGTTGTCGACATCAAGGCTCGTCCACTGGCGGTCGACCCTGATCATCATGACCAACTGGTCGCCATCATCAGTCACCTGCCCCAACTGGCTGCCACAACCCTGATGAACCTGGCCTCGGAGCGGGCCCAGGCCGAACACGCCGGCCTGCTGTTGCTCGCTGCCGGCGGCTTTCGCGACGCAACCCGGGTCGCGGCCAGCAACCCTGACCTGTGGCTGGACATCTGTGATCAGAACGGGGCTGCCATCACGGCCGTGTTGGACGAGTACGGCAACAGGATCGCCGACCTGCGCGACGCCATCGCCGGCAAAGACTGGAAGGGCGTGTGCTCACGGCTGTCCGCGGCACGGACAGCCCGTCAGGGCATGCCCGGCAAGGAGAGCGTGACGGGTGCCCTGGTCGAGTTGGTGCTGCCCATCCCTGACCGTCCAGGTGTCCTGGCAGAGGTGACGACGAGCGTGGGCAGCATCGGCGTCAACATCGAAGACCTGGGCATCGAGCACGCGCCCGAGGGTGGTGGCGGTCGTCTGCGTTTGGCCATCATCGGCACTGCCGAAGCGGAAAGGGCCGTCGCCATCCTGGTCGACCGCGGCTATGAGGTCCTGCGGGAAGAGCTCTGACCGCACGCTCGGTTGCCATTGCCGGGATGTCGGGTCGGGAGTAGCGTACGACCGCGCGGGCGAACAAGGACGATGTCAGCACCTCACCCGGAGCCACGAAGGATGTAGGTCATGACCCCCGTATTGTCACGAGATGCCCACTGGTCTCCGGCGTCTTGGCGCGGCCGGACGGCATTGCAGCAGCCTGACTGGCCCGATGCCGAGGAGCTGGAACGGGTTCTGTCCGGACTGTCGCAGATGCCGCCGTTGGTCTTCGCGGGGGAGGCTCGGGACCTGCTGGCACAACTGGCCAGGGTCGGTAGCGGTGAGGCCTTCCTGCTGCAGGGAGGTGACTGCGCGGAGACCTTCGAGGACTTCAGCGCGGACACGATCCGTGACAAGGTCAAGGTCCTGTTGCAGATGGCCATCGTCCTGACCTATGGGGCGTCGTTGCCGGTCGTCAAGGTCGGCCGCATCGCGGGACAGTTTGCCAAACCCCGTTCCGCAGAAACCGAGACGGTGGACGGGGTGACGCTGCCGGTGTACCGGGGTGATGCGGTCAATGCGTTGGTTCCCACCGAGCAAGGACGCCGACCGGACCCGACCCGGCTCGAGCGCGTCTATCAGCAGTCCGCAGCCACATTGAACCTGCTACGCGCGTTCATGGGCGGTGGTTTCGCCGACCTCAAACTCGTGCATTCATGGAACCAGGAGTTCGTGGCGAACAGCCCACAGGGACGCAGCTACGCCCGCTGCGCCGGGGACATCACTCGCGCCGTGCGCTTCCTGGAGGCATGTGGGGTCGAAGTCCACTCTGACCCTCGATTCCTGTCAGTGGATCTCTACACCTCCCATGAGGCCCTGCTGCTGGGCTATGAGCAGGCCTTGACCCGTCAGGACTCGCTGACCGGCGAATGGTATGACTGCTCGGCGCATCTTCTGTGGGTGGGCGAGCGCACGCGCGACCCAGACGGCGCCCACGTCGAGTTTCTCTCAGGCATCGCCAACCCGGTCGGTGTGAAGTTGGGACCTGCCGCCACGGCCTCTCAGGTCGAAGCGCTGGCCGACCGTCTGAATCCCCACAACACCCCAGGCCGACTGACGTTAGTCACGCGGATGGGAGCAGCCGAGGTACGCCGCGCATTGCCGCCACTGGTCGAAGGTGTGCGTGACCGTGGATTGGAGGTGGTGTGGTCCTGTGACCCCTGTCACGGAAACACCTTCACCTCGGGATCGGGCTACAAGACTCGTCGCTTCGACGATGTGGTCACCGAGATCAGCGCGTTCTTCGCCGTGCACGCTGAGTTGGGCACCATTCCCGGCGGGGTTCACCTCGAGTTCACCGGCGAAGATGTCACTGAATGCCTGGGCGGTGGGCAATCGATCGAGGAACTGGACCTCGCACGGCGGTATGAGACCGCCTGTGACCCTCGCCTGAACAACCAGCAAAGCCTGGAACTGGCGTTCCAGATCGCTGCGATGCTGAGTGAGTAGTCCAGGTGCCACCTGAGGGGATGCGGGTCGTCGGGCTGCGGGGGGCCACCACGCTTGACCATGATTCGCGCGAGGAAGTCGTGGCCCGTACGGCCGAGCTGGTCCAGGAGTTGTTGCGAAGAAACGACCTGGTCAGCAACGACCTGATCAGCATGCTGCTGACCGCAACCGACGATGTGGGATCGGAGTTCCCGGCGGCGGCGGTCCGGGCCTGCGGCATCACCGACGTGCCGGTGATCTGCGCACGGGAATTGACGGTGACCGGAGGCAATGCCATGCCGCTGTGCATCCGCATCCTGGCCCATGCCTACAGTGCCAAGCCGCGGCACCAACTGCGCCATGTCTACCTGCGCGACGCGCGCCAACTACGCAGCGATCTTCCCGAGTGACCGGCTTAGCGCCCCCACCATCTTCTGATCGCTGCCTGCGACCCACACCTTGCTACCGATCAAGGCGGCGGGGACGGAGTAGCGGGCCGACCCGATCCGGATCGTGGCCAACCGGTCGACCTTGCGCAACACGCCCTTCAGCAGCGCAGGACGCAGACTGGGCAGCCCGCCAAGAACCTTGACCTCCTCAGCCAGCCGGACCGCCGGCACCGCCGCGTTGCGCTGCTGAACGCCGAGATCAAGCGGCGGACTGCTCACACATAGCGCCGGGTCGCCCAGTGCCTACACTCCTCCCGATGGATGATGCACTTCTCGCGGCCTTCAACGATCAGATCGCACTGGAACAACAGTCCGCTCGTGCCTACCGCCAACTCGCGATCTGGGCCGAGGCCCGCGACCTGAGCGGGATGGCCGAGTGGTTCAACCAGCAGGCCGACGAAGAGACAGAGCATGCCGACCTGTTCATCGCCTACGTTCTCGACCGTGACGGTGAAGTGGTGCTGCAGCCGCTCGACGCACCCGCAAGCGTCTTCACCGATGCCGTGGCGGCATTCGATTCCGCGTTGGCCCATGAGGAAAAGGTCACAGCCGCCATCGGCCAACTCTACGGCCAGGTGACGGCAGCAGGGGACTACCGCAGCATCCCGCTGCTGACCCGGTTCCTCGACGAGCAGGTGCACGAGGAGGCGGCCGTCCGGACCATCGTCGGTGAGCTTCGGATGACCGGTGGCGACCCCACGGCGGTACTGATGCTCGACAGGGAACTCCCCGGCCGACGGGGGCAGGCCGGCGAGGGCAACTGAAGTGGGCGGGAAGAAGAAGCTCGAGAAGCTACAGAAACGGGCACGCAAGGCGCGGGCCACATCGATGCAGCGTCATGTGTTGGTCTGCACCGACAGCGAGTGCGATTCTTCGGCGGTCATCGCCAAGCGGATCCGCAAGCGGGTCAACGGCAAGCACCTGCGCGACACCGTGACCGTGACCAAGGTCGACTGTCTGGATATCTGCCGTTCCGGCCCCATCTGTGTGGTGTATCCCGAGGGTGCCTGGTACCACTCGGTGGATGCCGACGTCGCCGACCGCGTGGTGGATGACCACCTCGCTCGCGGAGAGGTCGTCATGTCACACGCCTTCCTCCACAACGATCTTCGGGCGCAGGAGTAGGTTCCGGGCTCACCGGCGAGTGTTGGCGCTGTCGTTCGACCGTTAGCTCGATCTGTTCGGTCTGGGACAGGTCGCGTTGCAGTGGCTCTGAAGGATCTGACCCCGGACAGCGTCAAGCCGTTCGCGCTGTGGCTCGAGCGGGCTGAGGAACTGGGTGAGGACATCCCGGCCTGGGACTACGCCGACTGGCGAAACGCGCTGCTGCCATGACGGAGACGATGGCTTGAGCGAGGACCGTCGGCGGGAGATCTAGGGTCCGCGACCAAGTGCCTCGTCCAGCTGCGCGTTGCTGACCCTCCCGAAGGCCTGGACCGGACCATCGGTGGTCTGCAGGTAGGCCAAGACGGCGTCGCTGAGCAGGGCGGGGGGTGACTCCACACCCAACTGTGGCGCGTCGAAGGTCGCCGAGGCGACGGCCGCCGACAATGCGGCGGTCCACCCATCGTCGTCACGGACGTTGACCAGAACGCTGCCGCCCGTCCCGATTCCACCGGCGGCCCAGAGTTCCTCGGCGATGGCCACCGACGTGGCGGTCCGTTCGGGACCTTCAACCCGACGTGTTGCCCCGAGCGCGGTCGCCGTCGGCTGATCGACCGCGACGATGCCACCGAGCACGACGATCTGGTCGATCTCGGGATGGGCGGCAAGGAAATCCGCGGTTGCGACGTTGGGTTGGTTCGATGGGGTCAGCAGCACCGGGACCCCTGCACGGGCGGCATACGCACCCCCGGTCAGGGCATCGGCGAACACGTCCCCACGAGCCAACAGTGCGATCGACCGGTTGTGCTCCTGCACCACCGTCTCAGCGATCAGCGCGGCAGTGACTTCACGGCCGCTGCCGGCATACCGGCAGGTGACGGGGAACGGCGTGCTGCATGCGACGTCGCCACTGGCCGACCGAGCTTGCGCCGCAGCACTGTCGGTCACCGCCGCGGTCCCACCGAGGACCAGCATGACCCCCTCGCCTCCCGTCACCCGGGCTATCTCCTCGGCTACCCGCGGATCCAACTCGGCACTGAACGGCGTGAACAGGATGGGGCCGGCCGTACCTGCCAGCGCAGCTCCGGCCAACGCGTCGGGAAACTGCTCCGACGTGGCCAACACGACCCGGTTGGCGGCCCCGTCGGCGAAGACGGCCTGGGAGGTTGCGATCGCTTGGGCGACCGGGTCAGCAACACCGACGAGGCCGCCGTCGACGATGCCCGTCTGCGGTGGAGTCGTGTCGATCTCCAACCTGAACGGGGTGTCGTCGGCGGCATACTCGCGCTGTCGCATGTCATCGATCGGACCGGCCGCGATGTCACCGTTGACAACCACGACGTAGACCCGGGGTGGTGCCACGAAAGGATCTCGGCTGTCACCACCCCTCCAACTGACAAGACCCTGACCGGACTCCGCCGACGCTGCAAACGTCTGTCTTCCGTCCCCGTCGACCACCACGATCACGACCGACGCAGCGACGTCCTCGGGTACCGTGATCCGGGCATCCAGCACCTCCGCGCGCGCAACTTCATACACCGCATACGTCGTGTGGTCCAAGGTCAGGTTTGCCTGATCGCCGTCGACCAGGATGTCACGAATGGTCACGTCGGGGTATGACACCGGCTTACCGTCGACAACCTCTTGGGGGAAGTCATGCCTCTCCGAGTCGTTCCACTGGACGGTATCGGCAGCGAAGCGGGCAAAGGCCGCCGCAAACGTCGTGCCGCGCTCGCGCAGGACGCCATCCAACGCGGCCAACGAGTGGCCGTCGACGTCCAGACCGGCCCGCATCGCGTCCGCGATCGACTCGGGTGCGTAGCGATCGGCCAACCAGCGGAAGAACACATACGTCGAGTACTCGTGGCCCCCGTCGGTACTGGTCAGTGGTGGAATGGGCTCGTCGACGAAGTTCTCGACTTCGTTGCGCAACATCCCGTTGGGGAAGACCACCGAGGACTGCCAGTTGGCCGTGCCCTCGCTGAACCAGGGGTCCATGCCGCGAAACGCCTCCGCGTACTGGACCAGGTGGAAGAACTCGTGTGTCACGGTGGTGTGACGAGCATCGTCTTCGTCCAATCCGGGGCCGTCGAAGTCGTTGTCAAGCCGAATGAAGCCGTGAACACCGCTACAGGGAACGGGGTCGCAGGAATTGTCGCGATCCGTACTGGCATTGCCGAGCAGCACGCCGGAGTCGACTTCGACCTGAAGGTCCATCAGGTAGACGTCCGTGCGGTCGTCACCGCCGAGCACGCCGTCCGACGCCGGGGCGGACCAGCCCTGACGCTCGACCACATCGGCGTAGGAGATCTCGAGCAGACGGGCAGTTTCTATCGCCGCCGCCGCAGTGGCGTGGTCAGGTGATGCCGGGTCGGTCTGATAGTGAATGAGGAAGCGGCCCTCCGTACTCCCCACGAGCCCATCCAGGCCACTGGGACGTCCATCGGCATCCAACTCCTCACCGAGGAATACAGCGTCGGCAGCAAACTCGGGTGTACCTGCCTCGTGCGCACCCGCGGGGAGGGCGACCGCCAGCAACAGGGCAAGCACGGCGACGAACAGACCGATGGCGACCCGCAGATAGCTAACCCTCATGCCCGTTCTCCTCAAGCCGCTGAACCACGTCAGCCTATCGCAATGGACGTGCCGACTACCGTAGTTGTATGGTTTCCGAAACGAGTCTCGCCACCCGGCTGGTGGATGCGCAGGTGTGGCCACTACATCGGGCTGCGGGGGGGCCATTACGCTTGACCATGATTCGCGCGACGAGGTCGTGGCACGTACCGCAGAACTGGTCCACGAGCTGTTGCGAAGAAACGACTTGGTCAGCGATGACCTGATCAGCATGCTCCTGACCGCCACCGACGATGTGGGATCGGAGTTCCCCGCCGCCGCGGTCCGGGCCTGCGGCATCACCGACTACAGTGCCAAGCCACGACACCATCTGCGTCATGTCTATCTTCGCGACGCGCGCCAGTTACGCAGCGACCTACCCGAATGACCTCCGGTCTTAGGTGGAGCGCCGCCACCATTTCTTGACTGCGGTGGGTGGCGTTGCAGGCGAAAACGGCGGGACCAGCACGTGCGGAGGCTGGGTCACCACGGTGGCGGAGAGATCGACAGTCGCCGTCGCTGCGTGGGTCGGCGCCCTCACGGTCGCCTCGGTCGGAAACGGCGCGTTTGATACGCTCAGCCCCAGATCCTCCTGGACGCGCTGGAATGCCACACCCATGGCTGTCGCATCCTCGAATCGATCATCGGGGTCGCGCGCCAACGCCGTCTCCAACAACACGCAGACAGCGTCAGGAACATCCTGAGGGCGCAGATCCGGGACCTGTCCCGCCAAGGTCCGGTGCAACGCTTGCCCCATGCCCTGGTCACCGGTCCGCCGGAAGGGAGACCTGCCGTCCAGCAGCGTGTACAGGGTCGCACCGAGACTGAACAGGTCGCTTGCGACGGAGGGCTGCCCTCCCTCGATGATCTCTGCGGCCGTGAAGCCAGCGCTCAGCACATGGCCGTTAACTGACGCGTCCTTGTCCGCCAGACGGGCGATCCCGAAGTCGGTGAGCAGCGGTTCGCCATAGTCGCTGATCAGGATGTTGCCGGGCTTCAGATCGCGGTGCAGGATCCCTCTGCTGTGGGCGGCTGCGACGGCGGATGCCACCTTCACACCGATGTCAAGCACCTCGGCGAAAGGAAATGGACCCTCATCAGAACGCAGTCGACGGGTCAGCTCACCATGCAACGAGCCCGCTTCGAACAGGTCCATGACGATGTAGGGGCGCTGGTCCTCGGTGTGGCCGGCGTCCAGGACGGTCACGATGTGAGGATGGCCGCGCAGGGCACCCATTGCCAGGGATTCCCGCTCGAACCGCAACAGCAGATCAGGGTCGGCCTCAACGGTGCTGATCACCTTCACCGCCACCCGCCCGCCGACAGCCGCCTGCTTGCCCGCGAACACCGTGGCGAACCCGCCTCGCCCGATCTCGTCCAGAATCTCATAACCGGGAATCTCCGGAGCGCCAGGCACACCGGTGACCCCGGGAGTCGAGGGGTTTGCGGGAGGATTTGCGGAGACTGCCACAGCCAGATAATGCACCTTGAGGACACTTCTGTGTGAAGTTATCTGGACTGCCGTATTACTACCCCGGGAGAGACCAGCGATGCCTTTCGTGGACGGTGACGTCGTCGTCAGGCAGTTGAGCGGGGCCACCTGGGAACTGTGTGAGCAGGTCACCTACCAAGGCAACACCGACACCTTTGAGGATCCTGCGGGCTTTGAGACCGACTTTGCGTCGGTTCCCCGCATCTTTGTGTGGCTGCTGCCGCACTACGGCGACTGGCCATGTCACTCATCCTGGACGGTTGGTTCATGACGCAGGACCCGCAGGGTGGCCCAGGCCTGGGACTGCGTGGTGTGCAGGTCATACAGACCAGCGCCGATGACCTCCCCGGCCACGGCGGCACGCACGAACGCGGTGATGTTGGGAAGTGCATCAGCGATCCCACCTGCCAGGTGGACGGGTAGGTCCTCGTCCCCCGCCAGCTGCCTGGTCAGCAGGACATTCTCCCGGTTCCACTCATATGTCGTGACCGCGTCAGCACCGCGGTAACTGGAGTAGCTCATCGGAATCGTGACGTCATACAGCGCGGCCAGCTCGGCATAGGGGAAGTCCCGCCACCACCGCGGGTTCAGTTCGAGTTGCAGGGGTGCAAGGACGATGGCCGCCATCGGGTAGTCGGGCCCCACAATGGTTCGTAACTCGCGAGACAACTGCAGCAGACGGCGGGTGCGGATCGGTGCCCACTCGATGTCGGTGACCTCGATGTCAAGCCCGAAGGCATCAGCGGTGTCACCACGTGGGGTCGTAAACTGCATGGCCGCTAGTGCACGTTCGCGGTTGGCAGCCAGGTCTTCGAAGTCTGGGATGGTCCACACCATGACCTGCATGCCCGCGTCGTGGGCGCCCTCGATGGTGCTGGCCAGTCGCTGAGGATCATGGATCAGTCCAGGCGTTGACTCCCTCGCGGACTGCACGAACACCGTGTTGACCCCCGCGTCGCGGGCGATGGACACCTGTTCCTCAACGGACATGTCGGTGTCGTAGGTGTCGATCCAGGTCGACAGTCCGCGGAAGGCCCGGAGTTGATCGACCACGATCTTGTCCGACTCCTCAGCGGGATGGCGGACAACCCCCTTGCGATGCTCGACGGTGGCGGGAGCCTGGTCCTGCGTCAGACCTCTGACCCCGCTGCTGATGCTGGCCAGCACAATCAGCACGACGGCAACCCCCTTGAGTGTCGGGGTACGCCACGAGTTGAGCACTGTTGGTTCCGCCACTCCCCCAGCGTACGGCGATATCACACGAAGTATCTGGTACCGCCCGCCAGGGCCAACAGGTTGGCGATCATGAATCCGATCGACATACCGATGACCAGCGCACCACCGCGACGGTTGTGCAACGCCATGACCGCGACCAGCCCGAACAGCGCTACACCTCCGGCCTGTTGAGCCGACACCAGGAAGTTGGACCCATCGAAGAAGATGCTGAAAATCTCCAGGGGTCCCAGCGCCAGCGTGATGACCGGAGCCCACACCCACCAGCGCTCACCCATGCCCGACTGTGGCAACCGCCGCTCAGCCAGGAAGAACAGACCAACCAGACCTGCGGCGGGCAACAAGGCCCATACCGGGAGGTCGGCCAGCAGCAGCAGGACCGTCGCCACCAGCGCGGTGCCGACGCAGGCCAGCCCGGCCTGACGGACCAGCGTGGATTGCGACTCGCTGATCGGACGGAAGGCATACTCGGCCCGGCGAAACAGGAAGATGGCCAGCACGGACAGCGACAGCCATCGGACCACGACGACGATCAGGATCGCCACCGGGACCAACTCGGGTAGTTGGGCTACAGGGCCGCCAGCCAGAACCTCGCCCACCCCCAGTGCGACCGCGAAGACCGACGCCAGACCGAAGCCCAGAGCCAGGCTGCCGGCACCGCCACCCCACAGTCCGGCCAGGGAGTTCTCGCGGTACCGCAGTAGGAACAACGGCATCGCGGCGATGGTGATCAGCGGCTCGGCGATCAGGATGACCGTTCCCAGACTTCCACCGGCCAGGCCCACGGGCAATGCGTCCAGCAGTAGCGCGATCAGCGTCGGCCCGATCACATAGACGGCTGCCGCCAGGAAGAAGTCGCTGCGCGCGTCATCGGAGTCAAGGTACATACGACGCCGCAGCGTACTTGTCCACGTGCCCCGGATCGCGCCAGCCATGCCATGCTTGGGGGCATGAGTCCGGCGTCCGCATCGATCGTTGTTATCGGTGATGAGATCCTGGGCGGATTCGTCCAGGACACCAACTCCCATTGGCTGGCCGGTCGGCTGCAGACCTTGGGTGTGCCCTTGGAACGCGTCCAGACCGTCCCCGACACCCTGGCCGCAATCGATGAGGCGTTGCGGGTGGAACTGGGCCGTCCGCGGCCCCGCCTGATCATGACCTCAGGTGGGATCGGATCGACCCCTGATGATCTGACCATGCAGGGAGTGGCCGCGACCCTGGGACAGACCCTGGTCGTCAACGACGACATCGATGGACGTATCACCAAGGCCCTGGAGTGGACCGCATCGCAGGGTGCCACTGTGACCGCCGCCCACGAACGGGCCATGCGGCGGATGGCCAAGATCCCAGCGCAGGCCTACCTGTTGCGCGGGGCTCGCGGTGTGGCCCCGGGGGTGGCGGTCGACGTGGACGGAGGGATCAGCGCTGGTGGCGTCACCATCGTCATCCTGCCGGGAATCCCAAGTGAACTGCGACGGATCTTCGACGAGGGCATCGTGCCGGATCTGTTGGCGGGAATAGGTACCCCACAGCACGTCGTCGAGATGACCCATCCCTATCCCGAGTCGACCCTGAACCCACTGTTCGACGTTCTGGTGACCGACTTCGATGACGTGCATTTCGGGTCCTATCCGGGAAGCCCGTGCATCGTCCGTCTGAAGGGCGTCAGGGACCGGGTCGAGCAGGCCGCGGGTACCGTGCGGGACTACCTGGCCCAGGTCGACGCCGACCCTGGCAGTGCGCGGCTGCGTGAGTCCTGGGCGGCACGCTGGCAGTCCTAGGAGGGTCCTGGGGGTTCTGGGGTTCGCCACGCTGCGGAGCCTTAGCCCGCCACCACAGCGGTGTCACACCGGGTCGGTAGCCTGGCAGCCGATGTCTGCCGATGCACCACCACACCGCCATGTGATGTTCCTGCATGCCCACCCTGACGATGAATCGTCCAAGGGCGCCGGGACCATGGCCAAATACGCCAAGGAGGGTGTGCGGGTCAGTGTGATGACGTTCACCGACGGTGGCAAAGGTGAGATTCTCAACCCTGCCCTCGCCGAGGAGCCAGGCATCATCGACAATTTGATCCAGGTGCGGCAGCGGGAACTGGCCGAGGCCCTACGGATCCTGGGTGTGACCGACCACTTCGACCTGGGATACCCGGATTCCGGTTACATCAAGGACTTTGTCGGCGACGGCTTTGTCCCCACCGCCGATTTGGATCAGGCGTGCTTCTACAACGCGCCCATGGTCGAGGTCCTTGCCAGGGCCGTGCCGATCGTGCGCGCCACCCGGCCGCAGGTGCTGGTCACCTACGACGAGAAAGGCGGATATCCACACCCTGATCACATCCGCACGCACACGGCCACGATGGCCATCTGGCGGGCGGCGGCGGACCCGGCGTTCATGCCAGACGCCGGGCCAGCATGGCGCGCATCAAAGATCTACTACCAGTTGACCTTCACCTACCGACGTCTGTCGCGGCTGCAGGCAGCGGCGAAGGAACACGGCATCGAAACGCCGTTCGATGACTGGTTGAAGAACTGGGACACCTCGATCCCCGAACGGATCACCACCTCGATCGACGTCGGCGACCACCTGTCGGCGCGCAGTGCAGCGCTGATCGCCCACCGCACCCAGGTCGACCCCGACGGCGGATGGTTCGCAATCCCCGATGACCTGATCCGCCGGGTCTACCCCAGCGAGGATTTCCGCCTGGCCTTCTCCGAGGTCGTCACCGAACGGCCCGAGTCTGACCTCTTCGCCGGGCTGTAGACGGTCAGCACCTGTCGGTTGTTCACCGATGGTCGGCCAGGACGTAGAACAGGCAATCGCGGCGGGTCTGCTCGGGAGTCCGGGTCATCATCGCCGGGATCACGTCGCGCGTGAGGGTGACCGCACCGGTTGGATCGACCTGGATCAGCGCTGCGGTGACTTCCGCGCCGGCATCATCGATCACGCGCAGAGGTGAGGCGCTGCCGGGCAGTGTGCGACCCAGCATCGTGCCCGCTCCCAGGTGGCCGAAGTTGGCGGTATCCAGACCGGGCGTGATGGCGAAGTCGATCTCCTCGTCCAGATGGGAGCAGAAGTCAAACATCACCTCAGGACGAACCTCGACCCGGTAGCGGATCTCAAGCATCCGACTCGGTCGCCCTGCCTCGGCAAACGACCCTGCCGACACGAACTGCTCAATCACGTCCCGTGCCAACTTGACGTGTGCGGGGACTCCTGCCAGGCCACACTCCACGGCCACCGCCGGACAGATCCCCTCAAGGGCCTGCATCAGGGTGTGTTCCTGCGTCCCCCATAGCAGGCCGATGTCGGACAGGGTCGCTGCCAGGCCGGTGGTCTGCACATCAGCTTCGGGGATGATCGCATACAACGGGTTGTCGCCGGTGTTGTTGTGGATGTCGATGGCGGCTTCAAGAGGCGTGCCTGTCACGATCTCAAGGACCTCCTTGGCACACATCCGCATCCGTGTGGTGGCCTCAGCGATTCCCCAGACCCGGTTGAAATCCTCCTGGTCGTTCAGGTACCGGTCGGCGAACCAGCCGTTCTGGGTGGCGGCCCTGACGTTGCCGATGAACATCCACAGCGGGCCGGGCACCGTGGGACGTTCCCGTAACCAGCCACACAGTGCCCTGAATCCGGAGTCCTCATTGCCATGCAACAGCACTGAGATCAGCCGCGACGGCCCGGGGTTGGCGCCAGGAAGGAACAGCAGGGCCGGTTTGGACTCCAGCCGCGTCAACACCTCGGTATCAGACCCCTCCACCAGGTCACAGATGGCATCAAGGCCATCTATGCGTTGAAACAGGACGTTGGTGGAGATAGGGGTGCGGGGCTCAGGCATCACTGGCAGCAGGGCACGACCGGCCAGGTATGAACCGGTTCGCCGATCTCGTGCAGGTCGGCATAGCGCGAGGTCAGCTCCGACGCGGCCTCTGCTCGGGACATCTCATGACTGTCCAGCAGATGTTCGTGGGCCTGGATCTGCCAGGTGGCGCCATTGCGTCCGGTCAGGGCCCGCTGTTCGATGATGCCCAGGTAGCGGTCGATGTCAGCAGCGTCGACCGACCATTCCTCAAGCCCCTTGCGGGCCAGTGGCAGAAGGTGGCGTAGCATCAATTCACCGGCCTTCACCATCCCCACACCGGGCCAGTACATCTCGGCGTTGATGCCATACCTGGCGGCCGCGAAGAAGTTCTCCTCGGCCGCGTGGAAACTCATGTCGGGCCACAGTGGTGACTGCGTGTCGGCCAGACCGGCCAGCAGACCGTAGTACAGCGCGATGTTGGCGGCACAGTCGATGACCGTCGGGCCGGCCGGCAACACGCGGTTCTCTATTCGTAGGTGTGGGCGGCCACCGGCGATGTCATACACCGGCCGGTTCCAACGGTAGATCGTGCCGTTGTGCAACGACAGTTCTTCCAGCCGTGGGATATCACCGCTGGCCAGGAGCGCATCGGGGTCGGTCTGCTCGGTGATCGGCAGCAGAGAGGGGAAGTAGCGGACGTTTTCCTCAAACAACTCAAACACGCCTTGCGTCAGCCACTTCTCCCCAAACCACACCCGTGGTCGTACGCCCTGCTCGGCCAACTCCTCAGTGCGGGTGTCGGTCGCCTGTTGGAACAACGCGATCCGGGTCTCGTGGTGCAGCTTCTTTCCCAGGAAGAACGGTGAGTTCGCCGCCATCGCCACCAGTGGACCGGACAGGATCTGGGCGCAGTTCCAGTAACGCGCGAAGTCATCGGGGTCGACCTGCAGGTGCAATTGCATCGACGTGCAGGCCGCCTCGAACAGGATCGAGTTGGTCACCGTGGACAACGTCTCGTCACCTTCGATGTGGATGACCAGATCCTCACCGCGAGCGTTCAGGATGGCGTCGTTCAGTGCCTTGTAGCGCGGGTTGGAGGACAGGTTCTGCTCAGTGACGTCGAAGTCGGTCAGCGTCGGCAGGATCCCGATCATGATCACCCGGGCGTCGAAGTCCCGTGCCTTGGCGGCGGCACGGACCAAGGACTGGCGCAGCTCATCTTCGACCTGGGTGAAGCACGCACCCCGGACCGCCCGGGGCGGGGTCGCGAACTCCATGTTGAACTGGGCCAACTCGGTCTGGAAGTCTGGCGACGCCAACGCAGCCAGCACCTCGGCGTTGACCGGCAGGACCATGCCCTCATCGTCGGTGAGGTAGACCTCCAACTCGACACCAAGGGTACGACGGCCGGTGGAGAACCGTCCGGTGTCCACCAACTCGTCCAGGACGCGCAGGCAGGTCTTGACCTTCTCGCGGTATTGCCGACGGTCCTCATGCGAGAACTGGATCGTCTCGATGTCCCGTCCCACGCTGGCACTCCTCGCTCGGCAGATCCGTCGAGGCAGTGTAGGCGTCCGCCGCTCCATCCAAACACCGCACGTCCGGGTCGGCACATCTAGCCCTCAGATCTGAGCAATCCTTGGCCTAATCCAGCCCTTTCCTCAGATCTGAGAAAACGGGGAGGTCCCTGACTGACAGACGACACCCCTACGATGAGGGGAGTCGTAGGGGTGTCACCTCAAAGTTTGACGTGTCAGTCCTTGCCCCGCACCTTGTCGACCAGGTCGTTGGCCTTGTCCTTGGCGCCCTCAACGGCGTCCTTGACCTTTGCCGCTGCCTGATCCTTCTTGCCCTCGTTCTTCAGGTCCTGGTCGCCGGAGAGGCTGCCGGCAGCTTCCTTCACACGGCCCTTGGCATCATCGAAATCTGCTTCGTTTGGCATGTCACCGACTTTCAGTAGGGGTTGGTGTCTGTCACCTTTTCCCGCGCCAAGAACATCAAACGTCCGGTCGTACAGGGCCGCAGAATTCAGACGCCCCTCACACCACCTTGCCGCTGCGGCCCGCCCCCTCCTCCTTCTTGGCCCGTTTGGCCAACTTCTTCTCCTTCGGCGTCTTCGCCGCGGCGGTCTTGGTGTTCTTGCTGCCCTTGTCCTTGCCGGCCATGGTGGACTCTTCCCTCGCCGGGGTTGGACGGCGGCTGCCAGCGTACGGCGCATTGTCCGACATCATCAAGAGATTGGGCCGCGTCAACGGTGTCACGTCGGGGCATGAGGTCTGGGTCACGTAGGCTGGTGGAACCACCTCTTGGGACAGTGCGCCCTGCTTGGGCTAGACGGACGGATCGGCATCCTTGCCCGTCACAGGCCCGACGCCCTTGACCTGAGCCCGACCAAGGAACTCTTGTGCGATCTCCCGCGCAACCCCCAACCCGCTGTGCCATGTCACGGCAGGTCAACCGCCACGTAACCACCAACAAGGCGGTGAGGGGCCATGACGACACCAGCGACCTCCTTTGAACATCTGTTGATCCTCAGCGATGAGGTCGGCACCTGCGAGCAGGCCGACTATGCCCAACCGCGTCGCAGCCGTGGGTACCGCACCGCCGACATCGCCCGCGTGCTGATCGCCACGACCCGCCAAACCCGGCCTCCGCAGGCGGTGGTGGATCTGGGGCATACGGCCCAGCGGTTCCTCAGCGACGCGCAGCAGGCCGACGGACATGTGCACGGCGGGCGCTTGTTCACAGGCGCATGGGAGGGTCAGCACGACGAGGATGCCTGGGGACTGAGCATGTGGGCATGGGGGACGGTCGTGCGGTTGGGCGCCGACGCCCGTATCCGTCGGCAGGCCACCTCCTGCTTCAGGCGCGGCGCCGCTCACCGTGCCGGGTCCGCACGTGCGATGGCCTTCGCCGGCCTGGGGGCGATAGAGGTGCTCACGGCACGTCCGCACTACGACGACGCTCGCGACCTCGCTTGCGACGCGATCAGCCGCATTGGGCCGCTGTCCGACGATCCTGCCTGGCCGTGGCCCGAGGACCGCCTGGTCGATGTCAACGCGGTGTTGTGTGAGTTCCTGGTGGCCGCCGGGTCACTGCTGCAGCGCCCCGAGGTCCTGGCCGATGGGGTCCGCCTGCTGGCGTGGCTCCTGGCGCGTCAGACCGTCGACGGCCATCTGTCACCGACACCCTCGGGGGGCTCGGGGCCGGACGACATTCCTGCGGGCTTCCCCCAACGGCCCATCGAGGTCGCGGCGATGGCTGCCGCCTGCGCCAGGGCGTTGGCCATCACCGGTGAGCCCCATTGGCATGCCGGTGTGCAGATGGCTGCCCAGTGGTTCGCCGGGCGAAATGACGTCAACGCAGTGATGTGGGACCCCGACACCGATGGCGGCTACGACGCGTTGAATGCCGCAGGTCCGGACCTGAACCAGGGCGCGGAGTCCACGCTGGCTCTGCTCATCACACTCCAGCACGCCCGCTCTCCGGCTGCATAGGCGCGACGGTTCACAGCAGCCCGCGTTGCCGCGCGATGGTTGCCGCCTCGGCACGGTTGCGGGCGTGCAGTTTGCCGATGGCATCGGAGAGGTAGTTGCGGACCGTTCCCTCCGCCAGGTGAAGTGCGGCGGCGATGTCACGGTTGGGCAGTCCCTCTTCGGTCAGACGCAGCACATCACATTCACGGTCGGTCAACTCCGTCGGTGTGACGCTTATGCGGAATTCCGCATAACCGACATATGTGTGATATGCGACAGTCAGCTCACTCCGAGAGTTCTGCCAGCAGGCTCGCAGACGCCTGGGCGCGGCGGGACCAGCCCAGGCCGATGTCTGCCACGGCAGCGGGCCACTGACCGGCCCGTCGACCGGTGTGATCGCAATGGCGTGACAGCCAACGCAGAAGACCGGGGGGGTCCTGTGTGATCAACCCCTTCAGCAGGTACCTGCGCTCCCCGATCCGCGCATGCAGATCCAGCGCTTGTGCAGCCTGCAACAGATCGTCGCGCGTCACGATGGCACCAAGCCGCGCCGGGGCCAGCAGGCTGGTGACAAACGCATCCTCTCCCGCATCCCGGGGATCAGCTAGTCCGCCCGTGGAAGTAGTCAAGGTCAGCGCAGCGCCACTGGGGCGGGCAACCCGTGCCGCCACGTCGCTCAGGGTGTCAAACAACAGTGTCGCCCACCGGCGGTAACACTCAGGGGCATCGGTTCGCATCCGATCCAGGTACGGCAGCGTCCACGGCAGCAGGTGCTGCCACAACAGTGTGCTGCGGGCCGGCCCCCAGCCGTTGGCGTCGACTGTGGCATAGCCAGACAGCAGCACCGCCAGATGATCGGCTTCCTGCGGTGGGTCGGCCTCCAGTGCCCGAAAGACACCGGCCGCGGCATCGCGGACCTCCCCACCCACAAAGCCAGTGTCGCTCAGGTAGGCCGACCCGTAGGGATAGAAGCGCTCCACGAAGGTGGCGTGCCACTGCCATGGATCGGGTACCGGCAGCCCCAACGCCTGGGCCAGCCGCTCATGATCCTCGCCCGGATGCTCACAGTAAGCTCCAAGGGCACGAAGAAGCTACACTCAGTGCTCATGTGGGGCTCCGCCCCACGCCCCGGAACTGCGATGCCCCACGGGACCGTCAACGGCGAACGCCTCGGGCTGCGGTTTCAAGGGCCGGATAAGCCACCGGGGGCGCCGTTCACCGTTGGGTGAGGCGCTCAGTGCACTTCGCGTCTTGGCCATCCACTCCTCATACACCTGCTGCGAGATCGCGGTGTCGACCTGAATGTCACCAGCCTGGTCCTGCGGTTGTGCCTTGGTGACCGTGACAGCCTGGTGCCAGCAGTGCTGGCCCGAGACCGGGTCGGGTTGCACCCCGAACGTCATGTTCTGGTGCACGCCGACGTCGGTCCACCAGATCCGGGCGGTATCAGGATCTGAGGAGTCAAACGGCCCGTGTCCTCCTCGCGGTGACATCGACCAACTACTGCCCTGCTGGTCCAACGACACCGTGGTGGTGTTCAATCGCTGGCCCTGGTCATGGCCGGTCAGACGCCAGCGTCCCATGTGGTGACTGCATCCCACCACGCCCGGCCTGATGCCCTCGGTGACCCAGGCCTTGACCACGAAGTAGCCCATCCTGGTTCTCACCCGTACCAGATCGCCGGTTCTCACCCCAAGCGGTCCTGCCTGCTGCGGATGCAGCCACAGGGGGTTGGTGTGCGCCAACTCATCCAACCATTTGGAGTTGGACGACCGGGTGTGGATCTGGGTGTTCACCCGAAACGTCGAGATCAACGGCACTTCGCCGGCCCGCAGATTCTCCGGATGGATGTGGCTCTTGATGTAGGTGGGGATGGCGAACTCTTCCCAGCCCCACTGCACCAGGGTCGCCGACCAGAACTCCAGCCGACCTGAGGGCGTCGGAAAGCCCTTCACGACCTGCCCGTCGACCTCGACTCCCACCGGTCGTCGTCCCTGGCCATCACCCTCGGGCGTGCCCGTCGGTGCACTGTTGGTCGCCGCTGGTGCCGACGTTTTGGTGTAGACCCGTCCGTGCGGGTCGGTGGCGATGTCCTGCAACTCGGCGCGGTCGACCGGCTCGGCGTAGACCGGGCCGATCCCCTTTGCGATCTCAAAGGCCCCGTAGCGACGCATGTACTCAAGGGGGGTGCGTCCTTCCGCTGCCGCCGCAGCCGGCAGGCCGGGGACGGAGTTGTCAAACATCCATCCGTAGTACTCATCAACGCCAAGCTTGGTCCCCGGCCGCGCTCTGGACTCGAAGTACTGCCGGATGCCCATGTCCCCGTCCGGATCGATGCGCCAGCTGAGCTCGATCCAGAACTCGTTCTCCTCCCACACCTCACCGGGGTTGACCTGCCGCGTGTCGGTGATGGTGTCCCCCCGTCGCTCCGCCGCGGCACGCAGCACCGGCTGACGGAAGCTGATCCACTGACCGTCGTACTGCTCGTAGGAGGAGACGTCATGTCGTTCAGAGGCCAATCCCATCGGCAGGACGTAATCGGCGAAGTAGGCCGTTTCGTTCCAGGTCGGGGTCAGCGCGACGTGCATCCCGACCAGGTCGGGATCGCGCAGCGCCTGAATCCATCGGAAACCGTCAGGGTTGGTCCACACCGGGTTGTAGACCCGGGTGAAGTAGGTGTCGATGACCCCCCGTCCTTCCTGCAGGAAATGCGGCAGCAGGAATGACAGTTCGTTCTGCGCCATCGGAAACTCAAGGGGATAGGTCAGGTCGTTCCATACCGCTGGATGAGGGGTGGAATGGATGGGCGTGGCAACGAACTTGTTCCACGCGTTGGGGTAGGTCCCTCCGGGAACTGCGATCGAGCCGGTCAAGGCATTCAACAAAAACAGCGTCCGAGAGACCTGCCACCCGCCCTCGTTGCCGGCCGCTGCTGACCGCCAGTTGTGCGTCGACAGCCTGGAACCTGCCCCGGCGACCAGGTCGGCCACCCGTGCCAACTCCGTCGGGTCTATCCTGGCTTCCGCGGCGGCATAGTCGAAGGTGTAGGACGCATACAGGCTCTTGAGCACCTGTTGGAAGTTGGCGAAGGTGGCGGCGGTCTCCGGATGGACGTTTGTCAGGTACTCATGCCAGTTCCACCATTTGCGCACGAATTCGCTGTCATAGGTGTCGGTCTGGATCAGGTGGTTGGCGATCGCCAGACAGACGGCTGCCTCGCTGCCCGGATAGGTGGCCAGCCAGTGGTCGGCATGGGTGGCGGTGTTGGACAGCCGCACATCCATGACGATCATCTTCGCGCCGCGTTCCTTGGCCTCCATGATGCGTTGGGCGTGGGGGTTGAAGTAGTGGCCGGTTTCCAGGTGGGCTGAGATCAGCAGGATCACGTCGGCGTTGGCGTGGTCGGGGCTGGGCCGGTCGATCCCGCACCAGAACTGGTATCCCGCGCGGGCCCCGGACGAGCAGACGTTGGTGTGAGAGTTGTGCCCGTCCACACCCCAGGCACCCAGCACCCGCTCGGTGAACCCGTCTTCGCCGGGGCGGCCGACGTGGTACATCACCTCGTTGTTGCGCCCTTCGGTCAACGCCGCTCTGATCCGCTGGGCCAGGTCGTCCAGCGCCTGGTCCCAGCTGACCTGCTCCCACTGACCCGCACCCCGCTCACCCACCCGCTTCAGGGGATACAGGATGCGGTCGGGATCGGTGACCTGGTTGATCGTTGCCGGCCCTTTTGCGCAGTTGCGACCCCGGGAGCCGGGCTGTTCGGGGTTGCCCTCGAACTTTCTCACGCTCAAGGTGTCCGGATCGACGTAGGCCAGCAGGCCACAGGCGGACTCGCAGTTGAAGCAGGTGGTCGGGATCAGCATCGACCGCTTCTCCACCCGCCGGGGCCACGCCCGCGAATCCAGTTCCACCCAGTCGTCCCACCGCTCCTTGGGAGGGAAGGCTGCCAGGTGGATTCGGCTGGCGCCTGGATAGAAGGTTTCGCCGCGCGCCTCTGTGTCTGCCCGCGCGGCTGACACCCGTTGGTTCAGGTCAGCAAGATCACGGTTGCGCATCACGCCAGTGGGACGGATTGACCGGCTTGGACATACGCGTGCTCGAAGGCCAGCAGCCCGGCCAGCGCGATGGCACCACACGCCAAGGGGGCCAGCGGCGCGGCCACGGCGATCAGACTGCAGACCACACCCGTCCAAAACAGCGGAGCGAAGCGTCCCGCGGTCAGGTGGTGCGACGCCAGTCGGGCATGGGCGGTGACATGCGGCAAGCTGACCTCACCAGCGATCATCAGCAGGTGCACCGCCGCGGCCACGGCCAGGGTCCAGCTGATCGCTGTGCGGACCTCAGGGGTGTCTGTGAACCCGGTCAGCGCCAGAGTCCCGGCACCGGCAAGAACCGCCTGCACCGCGAAATGGGGAGCTAACAAGGGGTTTTGCCACAGGTCGCGGCCCTTGGCCTGGGCAAACAGAAACGCGGTGTAGACGGCCGTGGCCACGGACAGCGGGATACCCGGCGCGATCAGCGCAGTTCCGAGTCGGTCTACCCTCAGCATGCTTGCCACCAGGTGCAGGCCCAGGACCGCGCCGTACGCACCGATGATCACTCCCCCGCGCACCAGCCACGAGCGCCATTGCGGCCGGGTGAAGATGAAATAGAAACGGCTGGGATGCTCCAGATCCCAGATCAGCAGAGCTCCGGTCACCGCCAGGGCACCGGCAGAGATGAGCGGCACCGTCAGGCGCCACAGGGTCGAGGCGGGGTCAAGGACCCCCAGCACCACCAAGACCGCGGCGACAAGATAGACACCCGCGGCGATCGACTTGGTCCAGGTATAGGCACCCACCCGCCAGTCCCACGGCACGCTGTGGCCAACATCATGGGACAGCAGGGCGGCTGCCGCCGAGGTCTGGTGACCTGCGGGTGCGCCGGAGTTGATCTGGCGGGAATCGGTGGGGGCCTGCTGAGCCCAGGCGAAGATGTCGCCGTCGGGTTGCACTGCCGCCAAAGGATCAAGCGTGGCCTGGTGGGCACCCTTGTAAAACAGCTTCGGACTGGTGCCCTTCTCGGGTCGTCGGACCTGCACCGGTTCGCGCCCCACGATCTGGCTGACCTTTGACAGCGGGTTGTGCTGGTCGCCCACCAGGATCGCCTCGACGGGACAGACGGTGACGCAGGCGGGTTCCAACCCCACATCCAGCCGGTGAGCGCAGAAATTGCACTTCTCCGCTGAGTGGTCTGAAGGATTGATGAAGATCGCGTCATAGGGACAAGCGGCCATACATGCCTTGCAACCGATACACGATTGCTTGTCAAAGTCCACGATTCCGTCGGACCGCTTGAACATCGCGGAGGTCGGACACGCCGTCATGCATGGTGCATCAACGCACTGGTTGCACCGGTTCACCTGGAACGCACGACGGGCCTGTGGGAACTCCCCGACGTCAACGGATTTCACGTAGGTCCGCGACACCCCGACAGGGACCTCGTTTTCTGATTTGCAGGCGGTGGTGCACGCATGGCAGCCGATGCACTTGGTCTGATCGATCACCTTGACCCAGCTTTGTGGCCGGGCGGCCGCTTGGGTCAAGGGATGCAGCGGCAGCAGTTCCACATTCGCTCCTGGCTGGACCTGCCCGGGGTGAACGCGGCAGATGTACGTACATTAACGTGTCCGCACTATTGCGAAGCAGATGACACTGTGTCAAGGATCTTCTCTGCATGGCACCGCGCACACGTGCCTAACGTCAGCCCACCAGGGCCGCCACCACCGCGCCCGCGACGACGATGCCCAGCAGGGCAAAGGCAATTGCCGCGTATCGGTAATCGCGACGCTGGACCCATCTGACGCCAAGCCAGCAGACACGGCCCAACGGCACCACGACGACCACGCCCACGGCGGCCCACGCCGCTGCCTTCCCCCAGGATCCGGGAAGAACAGCGCCCACGACTCCAAGGATGAGTGCAGCCGCGGTGGCGACCTGCAGCGCCCTGGCCATCACGCCGTTGGCCTGCGGTTGGATCTCGAAGGGTTCGTCCTGACGTACCCCGCTCACACGGTGACCCACAGCAGCACGGCCACAGCGAGCAGGACGATGCCCAGTCCCGCTCTGATCCAGGCCGTTGGAACCAGGCTCTGCAGTCGGGCGCCCGCTTGTCCGCCGATCAGGCTTCCCGCGATCACCGCAGCCGCGTCCTGCGGCTGGATCCTGCCCTGTAGGACAAAGACCACCAGGCCTGCGGCGGCGGTCACCCCGATGGTGAAGGTGGTCGTCGCGGCGGCCACCTTTGTCGGAATCCCCAGGACGTCGCTGGTCACGGGCGTCTTGATGAAACCGCCGCCTGCGCCTGCCACCCCGGCCACCACCCCGGACACCCACATCAACCCCAGGCCCAGGGGAAGTCGCCGGGCCCGGTAGACCACCGTTCCGTCACGGATGGCGGCAGCGCCTGCAATCTGTCCTGGCCACTCGCCCACCACCCGGTCCTGCTCGTCGGCGTGCGGCACCACCCGGCGTCGCAACATCGCCACGGCTGCCATCGCCGCGACCACCGCGAGCACGCGGCCAAGGACGGTGTCTGAGACCAACCCTGATGCCAGGGCACCCATGGTGGCGCCCAGGGTCGCGGCCACCTCCGTCGTCACCCCCAGACGATGATTGACCGACCGTTCCCGCAACTGCAGCGCCCCCGCTGCGATCGACCCGGCCGCCACCGAAATCAGTCCCAGAGGAGCCGCTTCCGATGCGGGCATACCGGTGGCCACCAGCAGTGGCACCAGCAGGACCGCGCCGCCAAGGCCCCCCAGGGCGCCGACCGAAGCGGTACCAAACGACGCCGCCAGCAGGATGAGGGTCGCGGTCACCATCAACCTGGGTCGATGACGTGGGCAGGTCCCGAATCAGTCTCCATGGGCAGGTCCGCCTCCGCCCAGGCCATCGTGCCACCGCTCACCTTCACTGCCTCCAGGCCGGCCGCTTGGCAGTCTGCGCGTCAACATCTTTCATCGCTGTTCCTCACGTTGTGTCTGCTGATGCTGTCGTCCCGAGTCGGCGACATTGTCCCAGTCGTCATCGACGTAGACCACGCGTTTGCCCGCCCGTGCAATCAACGAGCTGGCGATCGACGCCCGATACCCCGAGGCGCAATGGACCCACAGATCTCGGTCCGACGGCAGCTCGGCCGCACCCGTGGCGACCCGTTCCATGGGCAGGTGGATGGCGCCTTCGATATGGCCCTCGTCCCACTCGTCCTGGCGGCGCACATCAACCACGGTCACCTCCGCATTCTCGGCAAGGTCGGCAAATGTCACTGCGCGATACCCCTCGGTCTGCTGTCCTTTCGCGAACGCCTCAACTCCCCCGGTAGCCATCGAGAGTGGCCGGTCGATCCCGATCCGGACCAGTTCCCGTTGGGCTGTGGCGATCTGCTCCCGGGTGTCAGCCACCAGCGAGATAGGCGTCCCCCACGGGATGGCCCAACCCAGATAGGTTGCCACTGCCCCATCGACATCGACGTTGACCGAACCCGCCAGATGCCGCTGGGCAAAGTCGCGGCGTGGCCTGAGGTCGACCACCCACTCACCCATCGCCATCCGCTTCGCCAGTTGCTCCGGTTCGGCAGCTGACAGCGTGCCCAGGTCAGGCGCTTGCGGCCCGGCCAGGTTCAGTGGACCCATGTGGGCGTAGTAGGGCGGATAGGCCGCAAAGCCGTTCATCAACGTGCGGACGAAACTGTCCTCGTCCTGCGAGGTGCAGGCCAGATTCTCGGTCCGTTCATCGGCGATGGTGCCAGAGGTCCGGTCCCCACCGCCGGCCGACGCACAGAACGAACCGAACCCGTGGGTGGGGTAGACCTCGGTGTCTGCTGGCAGCGTCTTGGCCATGTGCCTGACGGAGCGGTATTGCGCTCGGGTCAGGCCCTCGGTGTGCTCGGATCCGATCAGATCGGTTCGCCCGACGGTGCCATACAGCATGGACCCGCCGGTGAACAGCGCCGCGGTACCGGACTGCACCAGATAGGACAGGTGATTGGGGGTGTGGCCGGGCGAGGCGATCACCGTGACGCTGAGTCCATCCAGGTCGATGACCTCATCGGGATCCACCGCGCGGCGATCAAAGGTCACGCCATCCTTGGCGCTGATCACATAGTCGGCCCCGGTGATGCGAGACAGGGCCAGGCCCCCGGTCACGTAGTCATTGTGGATATGGGTTTCACACACCAACGCCACGTCCAGATCGTGCTCCGCCAGGTGATCCAGCACCCGGTCGATGTCGCGTTGGGGATCGATGACCACCGCCATATTGCCGTGGCTCACGACATAGGTCCGGTCGCCCAGGCCCTCGGTCGAAATCGTGCTCACGCGCATACCGGTCGATCCCTGGGACATGTCCGGCAGCATATGTACGTACCTTTATTTCGTCAACGGGTCTGGGGGCCCCTCACCGACGAGTTCCCCGCTCAGAACCGCCGGCCCCGGCCAGTCGCTGACCACCGTCATTCGCGAGCTGCGCAGCAGCGTCAGACGACACTCGATGACACGCCCGGCGTGGGTCGTCACCCGTTCGATCCGCAGCAACGCCTCGCCATCTGACAGTGACAACACCTCCCTGGTCGCCTGGTCGGCAGCGACGGCGCTGATGTACTCGCGGCCGCCCTCGGGACGCACGCCCGTGTGCCGTGCCAACTCGTCATACAGCGAGGTCCGGGCAAAATCCACGTCGAGCAGCGGTCTGCCGATATCAGCCGCCAGCCACACCGTGTCCAGTGCCAGAGGTTCCTCATCCATGAACCGCAATCGCTCCAGGTGCACGAACTTGGTCGAGGGGTCGAAACCGAACCGCTGTGCTGCATGGTCGTCGGTCCTGAGGTCCAGGGCCAGGACCTGGCTGCGTTGGCTCAGACCGGTCTGTTCCACTGCTGCGAACAGGTTGTACAGCGCCCCGAGCGGTTGGGTGACCGGGGCCATCGTGACCGTACTGCCGCGCCCGCGTTCACGTTCGATGACCCCGCGGGCCTTGAGGTGACGCACCGCTTCCCGCACCGTATGACGGCTGGTCCCGTAGTGATCGACCAATTCGCGGTCGGTGGGGAACCGCTCCGTAAACTCGTCGTTTGCCATGCGGCGCTCCAGATCCTCAAGGACCTGACGCCACAGGGGCACTCGGGCCGATTGCACTGCCACAGCTGCCTTCCGGTGGGTCGCTCGTGGTCAGGATATCGCCCCTGCGATGCGTTCTGGGCGGGCAGTCGGGAGGATGTGCAACCGGCGGTCCGGGTACGGTCGATTCATGGTCAACCGGCTCGCCGAATCCTCCTCCCCCTATCTGCGCCAGCACGCCGACAACCCAGTTGACTGGTTTGAGTGGGGTGATGAGGCATTCGCCGAGGCACGACGGCGGGACGTGCCACTGTTTCTGTCGGTGGGGTACTCCTCGTGTCATTGGTGTCACGTCATGGCGCATGAGTCGTTTGAGGACGACGGGATTGCCCAGTACATGAACAGCAATTTCGTCAACATCAAGGTTGATCGCGAACAACGCCCTGATGTGGACACCGTGTACATGTCGGCGGTGCAAGCCTTGACCGGTCAGGGCGGTTGGCCAATGAGCGTGTTCCTGACCCATGACGGCACCCCGTTCTACGGCGGCACCTATTGGCCGTCACAGGAGCGGCCCGGGATGCCAGCCTTTCCCCAGGTGCTGGCAGCGGTCAGCGGATCCTGGCACAGCGAGCGCGACAAGGTGACTGCGGGAGGCCAGCGCATCACCGACCACCTGCGCCACACCCAGGAGCTTGGTCCGGGGCAGGCCGTCGACGCCGCCACCCTTGATGATGCCGCCGCCGCCGCGGTCCGGTCGTGGGACCAGACCCATGGCGGATTCGGTCAGGCTCCAAAGTTTCCGCAGGCGATGACCATCGATTTCCTGCTGGCCCACCATCAACGCACCGGGGAACCCGAATCCCTGGCCGCGGCGGTGCATTCGCTTGAGAAGATGTCACGCGGTGGGATCTATGACCACGTCGCCGGTGGTTTCGCGCGGTACTCCACCGATGAGCGGTGGTTGGTTCCACACTTTGAGAAGATGCTGTACGACAACGCCTTGCTGCTGCGTGCCTACACCCATGCCTGGCAGGTCACCCGGTTGTCGCGTTTCGCCCGTGTGGCCAGGGACGTGGCGCACTATCTCGTAGCCGACATGCAACAGGTCGACGGAGGATTCTCCTCAGCGACCGACGCCGATTCCGAGGGGGTGGAGGGCAAGTACTTCGTCTGGACGGCGGAGGAGTTCGACGAGGCCGTCACCGCTGTCGGGGAGGATCCGGTGAAGTGGCGCGAACGGCTGGGCGTAATGGATGAGGGGAACTGGCGTGACCCCCACGGGCACGCTCCCCCTCGCGCGAACGTCCTGCACGAGGTGGTGGCCTTTGAGGAGGATGACCCAGGCTTTGCACGGCGGTTCGCGGCGGTCCGCCAGTCACTACGCGAACGTCGAGACCTGCGTGTGGCGCCCGGCCTTGACGACAAGGTGCTTACCAGTTGGAACGGGTTGGCGATCGCGGCACTGGCCGAGGCGGGAGCGGTGTTCGGTGACGTCGATCTGATCGCCGCCGCCCAGTCCTGCGCGACGTTCGTCCGCGATCACATGACCGTGGACGGCACCCTGTTTCACACCTGGTCCCCCGACCATCCACCCAGCGTGCCCGCGCTGCTTGAGGACCTGGCGATGCTGGCACGCGGCCTGCTGGTGCTGTATGAGGCGGACAGCGACCCGGCCTGGGTGCAATGGGCGGTGCGGTTGGCCCAGCATGTGGAGGCCGAGTTCGCCGATGCGGACGGTGCCTACTACGCCACGTCCGCCGCGGCGACACAGGACGGTCCGGAACTGTTGCTACGACCGCTGGACCTGTGGGACAACGCCCAGCCATCCGGGGCCAGCGTGATGGTCGAGGTGAACGCACGACTGGCGGCCCTGACGGGCGATCAGTCCTATCGTGACCGGGCAGTGGCTACCGTCACCCGCTTCGGGGACAGGCTGGCACGTGCGCCTTTGGGTTATGGCGAGTTGGCCGTCGGAGCAGAGCGGCTGTTGGCGGGGCCGCTCGAGGTGGCACTGGTCGGGCCGGACACCAGCGAACTGGCCGCCGTGGTGCGCCAGACCTGGCGACCGGGCGTCGTGGTGGCGACCTCCTCAGGGGCACCGGAGATTGAGGCCGCGGTCCCCCTTCTGGCCGACCGGCCGGCGCGGGACAATCGGGCCACCGCCTATGTCTGCCGCCGGTTCGTGTGTGATGCCCCGACGACCCAGCCGTCGGTGTTGGCCACCCAGTTGAGCGCGGCGGTCCGGGCGGCGCGCTGATCCCCTCCTTTGGACTCATAATCGGACAGATCCAACAGGCTGAGGCACCACTATGGACACACCAGTGAAGCAACCTGTCAGGCCCGTCCTTCCCGAGGGCCTGGTTGTCGTGGTCAAGGATGACTGTGCGACCTGCCAGATGGTCGTCGGAGTGCTGCGGGAACTGGCGGGCGAGCCTGGCCTGTCGGTGATCACCCAGGACGACCCGGCCTTCCCCCCTGATCTGGACCCCGTCCACGACCAGGACCTGAGCATCAGTTGGCACCACGACATCGAGACGGTCCCGACCCTGATCAAGGTCTCTGATGGCGCGGAAGTCGACCGCACCGTCGGCTGGTCGCAGGAGGACTGGCAACGCATCACCGGCGTGGACGACCTGGGTCTGGACCTGCCCGCCATGCGCCCGGGGTGCGGATCCCTCAGCGTGGATCCCGACATGGTCGATCGGCTGCGTGTCCGGTTCGGTGGTTCGGTCCTGGCCGCGCGGCGGATCGAGGTGGCCGCTGCCGAAGACGAGATGGAGATGATGTACAACCGAGGCTGGAGCGATGGGCTGCCCGTCGTGCCACCCACGGAGCAGCGGGTCCTGCGGATGCTGTCGGGCACAAGCCGCGAACCAGGTGAGATCGTTGCCACCGTCCCCCCCGACCTGGTCGATGTGACCGTTGAGAAGGTCGCAATCGCGGCGGTGATGGCTGGTTGCCGGCCCGAGTACCTGCCCTGGGTGCTGACGGCCGTCCAGTCAGCCTGCACCGATGAGTTCAACATGCATGGACTGCTGGCCACCACGATGCCGGTGGGACCGGTGGTCATCTGCAGCGGACCGGGAACACGGGCGATCGGCATGAACTCGGAAGGCAACGCCCTGGGGCAGGGCAATCGGGCCAACTCCACCATCGGACGGGCTCTGCAGTTGGTGGTCCGCAATGTCGGCGGCGGCCGACCGGGCGAGATCGACCGCGCCACGCACGGCGGGCCGGGCAAAGTTGGTTTCTGCTTCGCCGAGGATGACGAGCATTCTCCGTACGGCACCCTGGCCGGTCAACGCGGGCTGGCCGAGGGCACCGATGCCCTGACCGTCTTTGCAGGCGAGGGACCCCGCTGCGTGGTTGATCAACTCTCGCGCGAACCGGACTCGCTTGCCCGGTCGTTGGCGGCCAGCCTGCAGGCATTGCACCATCCCAAGCTTGCGATCGCCTTCGACGCGATCCTGGTGATGGGTCCCGAACATGCCCGCGTGTTCGCCCAGGCCGGATTGGACCGGGCGGGGATCATCGAGTTGATCTCCACCTACCTGAACAGACCGGGGACCGAACTGGTGCGCGGGGCGGGCGACATCGCCGAAGGATTGCCGCATGGTGCCGAGCAGGCCCCGCAGGTGCCCAAGTTCCGCCCGGGTGGCCTGCTGTTGGCCTATGCCGGTGGCGGGGCGGGTCTGTTCAGCCAGATCATCGGCGGCTGGGTCAGCGGTCCGGCTGGGTCCGAGCCGGTCAGCCGAGCTGTGGGATACTGAGCAGATGACCACCACACTTCTGGACCCGACCAGTGAACAGCACCCCGGCGAGCGGGCGCGCCTTGCCCGGCCTTCCTCCCTTGACGGCTTGACCGTCGGGCTGTTGGACATCTCCAAGCCGCGCGGTGACGTCTTCCTGGACCGCATCGAGCAGCGTCTGGCGGATACCGGGGCGACGGTCAAGCGCTATCGCAAACCGACGTTCGCCAAGCCGCTGCCGGTGGATCTTCGCCACCAGATCGCCTCGGACTGTCAGGTCGTGATCGAAGCCCTGGCTGATTGAGGCAGTTGCACGTCGTGCAGTGTGCACGACATCAATGAATTGGAGCTCGCCGGCGTCCCCGGTGTCTTCGTCGCCTCTGACCAGTTCGTCGACGCCGCTATTGCCCAGTCGACCTCACTAGGATTTCCTGGCGTTGCACGGGTCTTCACCCCGCATCCGATCCAGGACCGCACGGACCAGGAGATGATCGTCTACGCCGACGAGGTGTTCGAGCGGATCCTGTCCGCGCTGGTCGATATCGACGATTGACGGGCGTCGGCGTATCGATGTACGGACGCGGTGTATCGGGGCAACTGGTCGGTGAGGGCATGGAGCAACTGCGCCACGGCCTCTCGTTCACGACCCACATCGACCAGAGCGAGAGAATGGAACACCGTGACGGCGTCATCGAGGCCGTCACCAACGTCGGTTGATTCTTCGTCGAGGATCTCGAGGCTTTCGGAGAACTGACCGAGATTTCGTAGAGAACTGGCGAGCTGAATCTTCGCCCGGCGCCCTTCGTATCCAGTCAGCCCACTGTTGAGTGCATCGCGATAGCCCGGCACCGCCAGATCCGAACGACCCGTTGAGTCATGCGCACAGGCCATCTCAAAGGCCTTGCGTTCCGGCGGAACCGCTGGGTCCGCGACGATGCCTTCGATGGCCCGCACGAAATCATCAGACGACCGATCGCTCAGTTCCGACCACACCTGTTCCAGCTTCTCCAGCCATTCCATTGCGTTCTCATTTCTGGCGAGTTCAACGAGGTCGTGGAGACTCCATGTCATACCCCCCTTGTATGATGTGAGTATGTCGGTTGAGGTCGAGAACACGCAGGTCAACGGGCGTTTGACGCCCTCCGATCTGGACTGTGATCTGGCCTGGGAACTGACCGATGCTGACGTCCCGTTTGACCCCTATTACCTGCCTGTGGCGACCGATCCGTTGGATGTGGCGGTGGCGGCGATGCGGGATGCCGACCGGGCGATGGCCACCGTCCTACGGGCGGTCGCGGAGGCCGGTCCGCGTGATGGCCTGTCAGCCCGCCGTCACCTGGCCCTCCAAGCGGGTGCGACGGGTGTGGACGT
Organism: Euzebya sp.; assembly: GCA_051004735.1. GTDB lineage: Bacteria > Actinomycetota > Nitriliruptoria > Euzebyales > Euzebyaceae > Euzebya. Next base: position 71,952 of record JBPCKA010000069.1, read on the forward strand.
CGGATTTCTCGACCGGGCCGTGCAGACCCTCTCTGCAATGCCGAAGGTGTGGGCGGCGTTTGATACCGGGTCGCTGTCATGGTCGCAGCTGCGTGGGATCGTGCTGGAATCCCGCCGACTGACCGTGGCCCAACGGCAGATCCTGGATGAGGCGTTGGCCGGGGTGCTCGCGTCGGGGTTGGGTGAGCCCGACCGGATCGTTGCCACCACCGCCGACCTTGCCGCCAGGCTTGACCGTGAAGGCATGGAGAAGTCTGAGGACGCACAGGAACGCGCTCAACGGCTGGTCCTCCAACCCGACTTTGACGGTTGGACAGAAATCCACGGCACCCTCGCCCCTGAAGTCGGCGCGACGCTCGGCGAAGCACTTGATGCGGCCGCTGACCCGCCCGTCCGCCCGGACGACCCACGACCGGTCGACGCTGACGGCAAGATCATCCCCAAATCGGTCAGGCCGGTGCAAAGCCGTGCCCAACAATGGGCCGAAGCGCTCGGACGGATCGCCGCCACCTACCTCGGCGGCACCAGTACCCAGACTGGTGACGCGACGGCTGCTGCTGGTGGGCTGGTCCGTCGTGCCCGACCCAGAGTGATGCTGATCGCCCGGCTCAGCGACCTGCTCCCCACCGACCCCCACGCCGACGATGACGCGGACGGCGGGGTGGGCAGTGTCGTCTCACGCCTGCTGCTCCGTCGCGGGTCAGGCCGGATGCGGGTCAGCCGGGCGTTGGTCCGCTCGATCGCAGATGACGCCGAACTGATCGGTCTGTTCACCGACGATGCCGACATGCCAGTCGCGATCGGTGACGCCTACACCCCGATCAGCCATGCGCTCCGACGGGCCGTGACCGCACGTGACCAGGGCTGCCGGGCACCAGGCTGTAATGCACCCGCGGCCCATTGCGACGTCCATCATGTGATCCCCCGCGAAGATGGCGGTCCGACCGACATCACCAACACGGCATTGATCTGCCGGCCCGACCACACCCCCCTCACCCGCGGCCGCTGGCGAATGACCATGGACCCAGACGGGACCCTGTACACCACCATCGGCCGACACACCTACACCACCCGACCACGCCTGAACGCCCCACCCCCACTGGGCCGACCACCACCGGGCCGGCCACCACCAGGCCGCCCACCTCCCTGAGCAGGGCACCCGGCAAACCGCCGCCCACCCAAGGGCGCTGTGAACAGCCGATTTAGGTGACAGGCGTTCAAGGTTTTCGCATGATGTTGCCATGAGCAGCCATTCGCTGGTCATCGATACCGCCGAACACCATGCAGCCGTGCGCCGGTTGCTGGACTCCTACCGCCGACGTGCAGGGCATGTGCACCTACGAGCATCTGGTGCAAGCCACGCTCGGGTACGGCCTCATTCCATTGGTCGTGCCGCAACTCCGCACGATCACACTCGGGGGTGCCGTCGCCGGGTTGGGCGTCGAGTCGACGTCGTTCCGTAATGGACTGCCACACGAGTCGGTGCTGGAGATGGACGTGCTCACCGGCGCCGGCCACATCGTCACCTGCTCACCCGAGCAGCATGCAGATCTCTTCACCGCCTTCCCGAACTCCTATGGATCGCTGGGATATGCCACCCGGCTACGCATCGCGTGCGACGCGATCGTCTACGTCCGCGCCCTTGACGTCAGCAGCGAGGAGACGTTGGAGCGGGCCGAAGCATTGCAGCAGGCGTGGGTCGCGGAGTCCGGTGTCGAACAGGACATCGCGGTTGCGATCCTGATCAACCGCAATCCCGATGATGAATCCGACGCGCGTGCAGGCATTTACGTGGGCCGCACCTTTAATGACGGAAACGTGCCGGAGAGCGACCAGAGGGAGCTCGTGGACCAGGCCTTGATCCCTCCTCTTCGCGATGGTGACGTCCGCCGAAGCCTGGTCGCGGGCCTGAACCGGCTGAGCAACAGCATCCGTGTCGGGCCACCGCGTGACACCTTCGAACGCTTCGCCGACAGGGAGGTCGACGGCGTGCTGCCGTGGGCTCTCCTCGTGGCAGGGCTTGCAGGTCTGGCGGGGATCCTGACCGTGTACCGGCGTCGCCCCACGATCGATCAACCAGACCTGCCACCCTCAACCACACGCCCGACAGGTCTTGCTCCCGCCCTGGCCGGCGCACTTGTTGCCGGAGGACCGCAGGCGTCTGCTCTGCCCGCCACCATCCTGGACCTTGCCGGGAAGGGGGCAGTGGACATCGAACCTGAGAGGAAGGGCGGCTCCTTCTCCCAGGCGACGGTCCAGATCCGTCTGCTGGATCGCTGCCGCGCAAATGAAGAAGTTGAGGCTGCCGTGTGGAGCGAGCTTCAGCGGCTTGCCGATGGGGCTCCCGACCCCGACGTCGTGTCCAGCAAGAAGCTGCGCAAGCTGGCCAACTCGCCCACGAAGGTTCGCGACGCGGTCGAGGGTCAACTGCGCGACCGGGGATGGCTGAACGACAGGTCGTTGTTGCCACGGACGGTGGTGGCCATCATCGGTGTCCTGGCAATTCCGTTGGCGGTATTGGGGATGCTGATCGCTGGGATCGGTGGATCCGTGACGCCGCTCGTGGGGATCGTGGTGCTGGTCATCGTCGCGATCACAGGCATTGGACTGGCGGCCTCCTATTCCCGTCTGTCAATCGAGGGCCAACGGGCCGCGGTTCAGTGGACGGCCTATCAGGCGGGATTGAAGCAGGCCGGCAAGGACCCAACCGGGCCGATCGACTTTGACGCGGTACTGCCTGACATCGTTGCGTTCAATCTGAGCTCGACATTCAACGACCGATTGAAGGCTGTCACCAAGTCAGGCCAGCCCCTGCGGGCGTTTTCCGCCAGCACCGGACACTCATCGGGTGATGAATGGTCCACTGCCTTCCCGTGGTGGATCGCCTTTCAGAGCACCACCTTCTCCAGCAGTGGCAGCGGTGGGACCGTCAGCGGTGGGGCGCCGACGGCGGTGGTGGGGTTGCGGGCAGCACCTGAGAAGAAGGTTGTGATCGCTCCGGGCACTTGACGGACCGCTCACCCCCAGGGGTGACACGCAATTCGCCCCAAGGTGTGACGACACCTCGAAACCGCCGCCATACGTTGCTCTCTCCTGCGACTGGGAGCACCAACAATGATGGCAACACCTCGAGAACTCCTGGATGAGTTGCGGCCACAGCGCCGTGCAAGCCGTTTGCTGTACCGAGGGGGTGGCGTGTGGCTGACCATCGGCCTGGCCCATGTTGCGGTACTGGCTGCGACAGGCGGGGAGTGGTCAGGGGCAATATCGTGGCGAAAGCCCATCGTCTTCGGCATTTCGTTCGGACTCATGCTGGTCGTGGTCGGGTGGGTGCTGGACCAACTGCCCGACCGACGGCTGCGGGCCGCTGTCATCGCCTGGCCGCTGTTGGTGTCATCATCGGTGGAGGTCGGACTGATCACTGCTCAGGCGTGGAGGGGGAAGGCCTCCCACTTCAACGTCTTCGGATCAATCGACACGGCCATCTTTGTGGTCATGGGGGCGATGGCAGGGGTCTTCTCGTTATGTCTGTTGGCAGTCTTCATCTGGGCGCTCATCGACCGGCCAGCGGACCCCCTGGTCAGGATTGCCGTGATCGGCGGGCTTGCCCTGATGATGACCGGACTGGGTGTCGGCCAGTGGCTCATCCAGATCGGCAGCACCCTGGCCCAGACCCGTAACGCGGCACCCGACGTGGTCACCTACAACAGCGGTGGTGTTCCCAAGTTTCCGCACGCAGTTGCGCTACACGGGATCCAGGTGTTGATTGTCGCGGCGTTGATGTTGCGACGGACAGCCAGGTCCGATTCCTGGCGTCGCATGATGATGTGGCTGGTCACCTCGAGCTATGTGGGGGTTCTCGTCCTTTCATCTGGACAGGCCATTGCGGGTCAGGCACCAGGAAGCATGTCGGGCTGGGGTGTTGCAACCGTCGTGTCGTTCCTGATCCTCAGCCTGGCCATGATCTGGATCGTCGGCGAATGGTGGACGGCTGAGCCACAGGAGTCGCAGCTCCTCACAATCCCGTGAGGATCTATCGTCCTGATGATGGCGACCACGAGGGACCGATTCGGCGAATCCGGCGACCGACTGCTGGCTGCGACGTTCGTCGCCCTTACCCAGCTCGAGATCTGGGTGTTCCATGCAGCCGACGACTTGGGCCTGTGGTTGCGTGTCGCAGTGGCGCTACTCACCGTGGTGATGTCGCTGGCCCTTGCGTTCCGTCGGACCCATCCGGTGCTGGCGTACTGCGTCAACACGATCTGCATCCTCGCGTTGATCGCGGTTGGGTATCCAAGCGACTTCTACCAATACACCAATCTGGTCGCGACATACTCCGCTGCTGCTCACGGCACGGTTCGGCAGGGCTGGGCAGTACTTGGAGTTGCCGTCGGCGGTGTGCTGGCCTACTTCGTTCGCTTTCCCGACGAAGGCGGGCGGGTCATTGCGGCCTTCGTGGTCGCGACGTGGGTCATTGGTTGGCTCGCAGGCCGCATGTACGGGGCCAGGGTCGAGGAGTCTCGCCTGCGGATCGAGCGCGATCTTTCGCGCCGACTTGCCCAGACGGGCGAGGAACGGCTTGCTCTTGAAGAGGCACGCGCCCGGATCGCCCGGGAACTGCACGACCTTATCGGCCATACCGTCAACGTCATGGTGGTGCATGCGGGTGCGGGACGGACGGCAATCGACTCCGACGTCGGCGCGGCGCGACAGGCCTTCAACACGATCGAGAAGACGGGGCGGAGTGCCCTGGCTGAGCTGGATCGTGTCCTTGCCCTCTTGGGAGACGAGGACGACGACGCCGAGTTGACCCCGCCGCCAGGCACGCGGGATCTGGCCGACCTCGCGGGAACGTTCGCCGCCGCGGGTCTGCCCACCGATCTGCGAGTGTCGGGATCACAAGACAGTGTGCCGATCAGCGTTGACCTCTCCGCCTACCGGATCGTCCAGGAAGCGCTCACCAACACCATGAAACACGGCAGTGCGTCCCGGGCCGCTGTCGACGTGGAGATCACCGATGAGCGGCTGACTCTGGTCGTGCAAGACGACGGGAAGGGCGACCCCGACACCATCGTCGCCGGTCGAGGGATCGCCGGAATGCGGCAACGAGCGGCTCTGCACGGTGGGACGCTCGACGTGCGGGCGTCGGCACAGGGTGGCATCAGCGTCACTGGCATCCTGAACTGGACGGCCTGATCGTGATCGACGTGCTCATCGTCGACGACGATCAACTGATGCGGGCCGGACTGCGCATGATCATCGACCAGGCTCCAGACCTCAACGTGTGTGGTGAAGCCGGCGATGGGGAGCAGGCGGTCGTCTCGGCCCGGCGCGACCGACCCGACGTGGTGCTGATGGACATCCGAATGCCGGCGATGGACGGAATCGAGGCAACATCGCGCATTGTTGCTGGTCCTGATCCTCCACGTGTATTGATACTCACCACGTTCGAACTGGATGAGTACGTCTTTGCCGCGTTGCGGGCCGGTGCCTCTGGCTTCCTGCTGAAACGCAGCCCTCCGGAGGAACTCGTGGGTGGGATCCGCACCGTGGCGGCCGGCGAGGGTCTGCTGGCGCCCTCGGTGACACGCAGGCTGATCCAGGAGTTCTCGGCCACGACCATGCGAAGACGAGATGGCCGCTTGGATGCTCTAACCGCACGCGAGCAGGAAGTGCTTGTGGCCATGGCGCGAGGGCTGTCCAACGATGAACTCGCTGCCACGCTGTTCATCTCTGAGAACACAGTCAAGACCCACGTGAAGAGAATCCTTGCCAAACTCAACGCGCGGGACAGGGTTCAGGCCGTCGTCCTTGCCTTTGAGAGCGGGTTGATGGATACCTAGCCATGTGAGGTCGAGAAGCGGGGCGCAGCCTGACTGTCCACCGTCTCGGTGCTCTGGGTGACTCCAAGGGTCTGTTTGAACTGAGCCCGGTACAGCTCGCGGTACAGCCCCTCGTCGGTCACGAGTTCATCGTGGGTTCCGCGCTGCACGATCCGACCCGCGTCCACGACCAGAATCTGATCGGCGTCACGGACGGTCGACAGTCGGTGGGCGATCACGAAGCTTGTCCGGCCATCCATGAGCCGCAGGAGCGCCTGTTGGATCGCCAGTTCCGTCCGGGTGTCAACAGAACTGGTGGCCTCGTCCAGAACCAGGATCGAGGGGTCACTGATCATCGTTCTGGCGATTGCCAGCAGTTGGCGCTGGCCCAGGCTGAGGTTGGTCGCCCCCTCGGTCAGCATGGTGTCATAGCCATTGGGCAATGAGCGGATGAACCCGTCCGCATTGGCCAACTTGGCGGCCTGGACCACCTCATCGTCAGTCGCGGCCATACGCCCGTATCGGATGTTGTTGCGGACACTCTCGCTGAACAGGAAGGTGTCCTGTAGGACCACGCCGACCTTCTCCCGCAGGCTGTCCTGCCCGATGCTGGCGATGTCGATGCCATCGATCGTGATGCTGCCCTTGTCCACGTCATAGAAGCGGGTCAGGAGATTCACGATTGTGCTCTTGCCCGCACCGGTTGGTCCGACCAACCCGATGAGTTGACCTGTCTCGGCCGTCAGGTTGATATCGGTCAGGACCGCACTACCGCGTACGTAGCTGAAGTCGACGTCAGTGAAGACGACGCGTCCCGCAATCGTTGAAAGTTGGCGCGCCGGATCGGGATCCTTGACCGTCGGGCGCTCATCGACGATCGCGAAGATGCGTTCGGCACCGGCCAGAGCGCTGATGATCGAGGTGTAGGTGTTGCCCAGCCGACCAAGCGGCTGGCCGATGCGTTGTGCGTAGGCCACGAAGCTTGCAATCAGTCCGACGGTGACACCCCCTGTTCCGCCTATCGCCAGCCAGCCACCCAGGCCTGCCACCATCGCCACGCTCAGATTGCCGATTCCGAAGGTGAGGGGCATCAGCATGACGGTCAGCGACTGGGCCTTGGAGCCGGTGTCGCGAACGGCCTCGTTGGCATCCTGGAAGTCCGCACGGGCGGCGTCGTGATGGTCGAAGGCAATGATGACCCGTTGGCCTGACAACTGCTCCTCGGCAGTGCCGTTCAAATTTCCCAGATTCTGTTGATAGTCACGGAACAAGGGTCGGGACCGCCCACCGATGTAGCGGGTCACCAGCAGCATCGGCAGCAGAGGGATGAGGGCAGCCGCTGTCAGGCGCCAGTCCAGGACGAGCATGAAGCTGATGATCCCGACCAAGCTGACCACGCTCTGCACGATGGCGATCAGATTCTGACTCAGCAGCTGGTCCACTGCATCGACGTCGTTCGTGGTGCGGCTCATCAGATCACCGATGGGCTCGCGATCAAAAAAGGACAGGCTCAACGTCTGCAGGTTCGCAAAGACGCTGTTTCGCAGCCCATACATGACCTGCTGTGCGATGCGGGCCATGGTCCGTGAATAGATCGTCATCGCGACCCAGGTGGCCAGGTAGGTACCGGCCAGCAGCGCCGAGATGCCCAACAGGCCACGAGAGTCGCGATCGGCCACGTAGGTGTCGATTGCCCGACCCAGCAGGTAGGGACCAAGCAGGGCGAAGACCGCTCCGACGATGATCAACAGACCGACGATCACCAGCGATGCCATGTGCGGCTGGAGTGCCCACAACAGGCGACGCCGGGGGCTGGGGTGTTCAGACTCGGTTGTCCCCGTGGACGCGGTCGGCGTGACAGGTGACAAGGTGGAGGTCATGCCGACATCGACTCCAATGGGTCGCCGAGTTGGGACCGGTAAATCTCCTGGTAGGTCGTGCTGCTGGCGATCAGGTCCTCGTGGGGGCCGTGGGCAACAATGCGGCCGTCTTCGAGCACCACGATCTGATCCGCGGCCAGGGCGGTACTGATTCGTTGGGCAACAATCACCGTGGTGCGCGCGTGCCCGGTGGCGCCCAACGCTGCCTGGATCCGTGCCTCGGTCGCGACATCGACGGCACTGGTGCTGTCGTCCAGGATCAGGATCGGCGGATCACCAAGGACGGCTCGCGCGATTGCCAGACGCTGGCGCTGGCCACCCGAAAAGTTTGTTCCCCCCGCCTCGACGTGACTTTCATATCCATCGGCCAGTGCAGTGATGAAGTCATCGGCCTGCGCTATGCGTGCGGCGGTGCGAATCTGCGATGCGGTGGCGTCGGGGACGCCATAGGAGATGTTCTCGGCAACGGTGCCCGAGAACAACGTTGCGCGTTGCAGCGAGATGCCGATGTGTCGGCGGAGTTCGGACTGGCCCAACGTCGCGACGTCGACGCCGTCGATGGAGACTGTTCCAGAGGTCGGATCGTGGAAGCGGGGGATCATCCCGATCAGCGTGCTCTTGCCGGATCCCGTGGCCCCCAGGACGGCCAGCGTGGTTCCCGACTGGATGACCAGGCTGATATCGCGAAGGATGTCGTCCCCTTCGCCATAGGCGAAGCTCACACCCTCGAACGTGATCTGCCCAGCGACGCGCTGCGTGCCCAGATGTGCCGGTGTCGACTGGTCGCGAACGACTGCCCTGGTGTCCAACACCTCAATGATTCGGGTTGACGATGCCGCCCCCGCGGCCAGTAGGGGCTGCACCATGGCGAAGATGATCAAGGGCATCGACGCCATCAGCAGGTAGTTGATGAAGGCCAGCAGTTCCCCCTCAAGCAGTCCGCCACCGATGACGGCGTTGCCGCCCAGCCACACGATCGCGGCTGTTCCGATGTTCATGATGCCAATCAGGGCCGGCAACAGCAGGGCGACCAGTTGGTTGACTTCGATCGCCCTGGCGGTCAGATCGCCGTTGACCTGCTGGAACCGCTCGCCTTCCTGCTCACCACGGACAAAGGCGCGCACGACCCGCGCACCGACCAGGTTCTCACGTAGCACGGTGTTCAGCCGGTCCAGTCGGGACTGCATCAGGGTGTACAGCTTGCGTGACCGGACCGTGATCACCCACGTCACGGTGACCACGATCGGAACGATCACCACCAGGATCAACGTCAGGTCGGCCCGCAGGGTCAGCATGGCGATGACCGCGCCGATCAGCATCAGGGGCGCTTGGGCCAGGAAGCTGAGGCCGAACATGATGATCATCTGGACCTTCATCACGTCGCTTGTCAGGCGCGTCAGCATCTCTCCCGTGCCAAGGTCATCCAGATTGGCAAAGGACAGTTCCTGGATGTGGTTGTGCACATCCCGGCGCAGATCAGCGGCAACGTTGAACGCCACGCGTACGGCCACGACGGCTGCCACCGCTGACAGCGTCACTCCGGAGATGACCAACAACAGCATCCGGACCGTGGTGGTGGCGACCAATCCCGAATCGCTCAGCGCGATGCCCTCATCAACGATCCGGGCGGTCTGGAGTGGCACCAGAATACTGACGGCCACGTTGACCAGGGTGGCGCCCAGGGCAACACCGACCCGTCGCTTGTACGGGCCGAGCCAGGCGAGAATGCGGAAAAGGTCCTTCATGTTGAGTGGTCCGATCGAGGCGGTCGGCCCCTGCGGTGAGATGGGCCAGATCAGGACTGGGTTCGGGGTGTAAGCCAGGTTAGGGTGACGGACCCGGATGTACGGGCGCTACCGGACGTCAACGTCGTAGGCCTCCCACAGCAGGTCGATGATGGCCGGGGTCACGTCGGTGATGTCGTGAAGGTTGAACACGTGGTGATGTCGACTGCCCACAGATTCGACCTGCCAGCGGGGTGAGGGGCTGCTGACCACGCGCGGCAATTTCACCGACAATGCCGTCCAGCGGGTCATGGTGCGCAGTTGAGCGAAGCTGGAGGTGCGCTTGAAGAACAACCCCACCTGTACCGGTTCGATCAGCGCCTGAGGCATCTCCCCCACCACCCCGATCAGTTTCTGGGCCACCGGGCGCTCGTACGGTGGTGAGGTTCCAAGCCATTCCTGCAGGCCAAGAGCAGGGGAGCAGGTATGGCCTGCGTTGCGGCGACCGAAGGTACGACGGCAGTCCGGACACCTCCACATCATCGTGACAGCATCGCAGACGCCAGGTCCTGGTCGTCGCTGTTGTGGACAGACCGTCTGCGATTGTGGCGCCGTTGGTTAGGCTGCCGCGTGTGAGTGCTGCGCTGACTGTTCCCGATGACCTGCTGGCCTCGCTCAACCCCGAGCAGGCCTCCGCCGCAGCCCGTCCCTGCGGCCCGGTGCGCATCCTCGCGGGTGCGGGGACCGGGAAGACCCGCACGATCTCGCATCGCATTGCCGGGCAGATCGCCAGCGGTGCCTTTGAGGCGTCACAGATACTCGCGGTCACGTTCACCGAGCGAGCGGCTGCCGAGATGCGGACCAGGATCGCCAGGTTGCTGAACCCAGGTGAGGGGCAGGGCCCCGCGGTGGGAGTGCGTGCCGTGACGTTTCATGCCGCAGCGTGGGCACAGGTGCGACATTTCTGGCCCGACCTGGTCCAGGCCGGTGAGGCACATACGCCGCCGGACGGTGGGTTACCACAGGTCCTGACATCAAAGATCCCGTTGCTGATAGCAGCTGCGCGCCGGCTGGGTGTTGACGCCGGCGACCTTGCATCGGAGGTGGAGTGGGCAGCCAACGCCGGCCTGAGCGCCGCCCAGGTGGCCCGGTCGGGCAGGGATGAACTGGTGGACCCGGCGACGCTGGCGCAGGTCATCACCGACTACGGACGCGACAAGGCCGGTCGTGGCGCCATCGATTACGAGGACATGCTGCGACTGGCCGGACGGCTGGCCACCCTTGATGGTCCCGCCGCGACCATTCGCGATCGCTATCGCGCGTTTACTGTGGATGAGTTCCAGGACACCAACCCGCTTCAGTGGGGACTGCTGCGTGCCTGGGCGGGAGACCGAGACGACGTCTGTGTCGTCGGTGACCCAGCACAGACCATCTTCAGTTTCACCGGTGCGGACAGCCGCTTCCTGGCCGGTTTCGACAAGGCCTTCCCCGGCACGGCGACGGTGCAACTGGACCGCTCCTACCGGTCCACGCCGGAGGTGCTCAGCGTGGCGAACAAGGTGCTGGGGCGACGTGCGCCTTCCCTCAGGGCGACACGTGCGGAGGAAGGGGCACCGCCCGCCGTCTTCCGCGAATGCAGTGATGAGGTGCAGGAGCTTGAGGTGATCAGCAGCAAGATCAAAGACCTTGCCGCTGACGGTGTGCCCTACTCACAGATGGCGGTCTGCTATCGCATCAACGCCCAGGCAGCGCCGTGGGAGGACCATCTGCGTCAGGCCAAAATCCCGGTCACGGTGCGTGGCGAGGGATCCTTCTATGACCGGCGCGAGGTCCGCCAGGCCATCCGTGCCCTGCATCAGGCGACAACGGTCGCGCGGCCCACCGACGCACCTCCCCCGGTGGTGGATGCACCGGTGACCAACCCCAACATCGTGGCGCAGGCCGAAGTCGTCTTTCGTGACGCCCTGTCGTGGCGTCCCGGGAAACCGCCCGCCGGTCGGCAGGCCAGGGAACGATGGGAGGCGATTCAGGCGGTACACGACGAGGTGACCGCGATGGCCGGGACCGGCCTGGACCTGGACCAGATCGCGCTGGAACTGTCGGCCCGAGTCGCCGCCGGGGTTGACCACACCACCGAAGCCGTCACGCTGATGAGCCTGCACCGGGCCAAGGGCACCGAGTTCGACGCCGTGTTCCTGGTCGCGGTGGAGGAGGGCTTGCTGCCCATCAGCTACGCCTCCGAGCCAGCCGAGATCGATGAGGAACGCCGATTGATGTACGTCGGTGTCACCAGGGCAAGGCGCTGGCTCAGCGTGTCATGGGCACAGAGCAGACCCAATCGTTCGGGCAAGTCCAGTACCCGACGCCCCAGTCGGTTCATCTATGACCTGGGCCCCGGGGCACCGGTGACCGGCGCGTCACCGTCACGGGCCGGCAAGGCAAGGTCGGGGGAGCGCAAAGGCGACGGGACGGTCAAGGTGTCGCTTGAGCAACTGCCATCCGACGCCGATCCGTTGCTGGCACAGCGGTTGCGTTCCTGGCGGTTGGAGCGCGCCAAGTCCGATGGGGTACCGGCCTTCGTGGTCTTCAGCGATGCAACCCTGATCGAGTTGGCCACCCGCCGCCCCTCGGATCGACGTGCCTTGCTTGCCGTCAAGGGATTCGGGCCGGCCAAGGCAGATCGGTACGGCGGCGATGTCCTGGCGACAATTGCCGGACGCGTGACGTGAGGGGACCGCCGGGCGACGCGACGCACACCGGTGTCGATGTCAACGTGGTCACGCTCACGCTAGGCCGGGTGGCCGAGGCGGGGGACAACCCGAGGCTGCAGGTCTGGCTGACCACCGATCCTGCCGGGCAGGATCGGTGGGCCCTGCCGGGGGCGGCGCTGACTCCGACAGTGGATCTGGAGGGGGCCACACGTGCGGTTCTTGCCGACATCGGCGTGAACGACCCCCGGCATCTGGAGCAATTGGCATCCTTCGGAGCTCCTGAGCGGACCCCCGGGCGGCACAGCGTCAGCGTGACGTATCTGGCCTTGATCCCTCAGCCTCATGAGGGTCATGGCGGTCAGTGGGCACCCCTGGAGCAAGGGAGCGTCCCCGTGGCCATGGCCTGGGATCATGGGCTGATCGTTGACACCGCGGTGCAGCGGGTGCGCAGCAAACTGTCGTACTCCAACATTGCCTTCGGACTACTGCCCGATGAGTTCACGATGTCGGAGTTGCAGGCGGTGTATGAGGCGGTGTGGGACACCACCCTGGACAAGCGCAATTTTCGCCGAAAGGTGGGGACGCTTGGTCTGCTGGCGCCGACTGGTGGACAGCGACGGGGATCACACCGGCCAGCGCGTCTGTATACCTTCGTCAGCTCTGAACTGGTTTTGCTGGACGACGTGATCGCGACCTCATGACACCCTCTGCGTTGTTCACCGACTTCTACGAGTTGACCATGATGGCCGGGTACGCAGCGGCCGGTCTGGCCCAGGCACCCGCGGTGTTCGACCTGTTCTTCCGCCGACCACCGGAGGGTGTGTCCGTACTGGTGGCCGCCGGCCAGGACCTGGCCCTGACCTTCCTGGAGGAGTTGTCATTCACCGATCAGGATCTGACCTACCTGCGTGGCACCCCCCTGCCGAGGGAGTTCGTGGACTCTTTGGCCGACTTCACCTTCACCGGCGAGGTGTTCGCCGTGCCGGAGGGCACCCCGGTGTTCGCCGACGAACCCGTGCTGCGGGTCCAGGCACCGTTGGCCCAGGCCCAACTGGTCGAGACGGCGGTGCTGAATGCGGTCTGCTACGGCTCGCTGGTGGCATCCAACGCGGCTGAGGTGCGTCACGCGGCGGGGGATCGTTCGGTGCTTGAGTTCGGCGCCCGTCGCGCGCACGGTCCAGATGGGGCACTGTCGGCGTCACGGGCGGCTTACATCGGAGGGTGTGACGCTACCTCAAACGTCGAGGCCGGGCGGCAGTTCGGCATTCCGGTGGCCGGGACACAGGCCCACGCATGGGTGATGGCGTTTGAGTCAGAGGTCGAGTCGTTTCGCGCGTATGCCCGGACCTTCCCCGACAACTGCATCCTGTTGGTGGACACCTACGACACCTTGGCCGTCGGGGTACCCAACGCGATCGTCGTGGCCCGTGAAATGGCTGGGCGCGGCCAGGCCCTGACAGGGGTCCGACTGGACTCAGGGGATCTGGATGAGTTGTCGCGTGGTGCCCGGGCCCAGCTTGATCAGGCAGGCTTCCCCGAGGTTCAGATCGTGGCCAGCGGAGATCTGGATGCGCCCCGGATCCGTGCCCTATGCGAGGCGAAGGCGCCGATCGACAGCTTCGGTGTGGGCACCGCCCTGGTGACGGCCAAGCAGGACCCGACGATCTCGGGTGTCTACAAGCTGGCCCATGTTGGCGATTTCCCCGTGGCCAAGGTCTCGGCGACACCAGCAAAGACGACCAATCCAGGACGCAAGCAAGTGTGGCGCACGGAGGAGGGGGACGTGATCGGCCTGGCCGATGAGCAACGCCCCGGTGAGCCCCTGTTGCACAAGGTGATGGCCGGCGGCCGACGGCTGACCTCCTCCCCTCCCCTGGCCGAGGTCAGACAGCGTGGCCTGGCGATGCGAACGGAGTTGGCAGACCGTGCGCCCGGCGGGGACCTCAGCAAGTGGCCCACCCGCCGCTCAGCAGTCCTGCAGACCCTGCGCGATCGAGTTCTTGATGACCTGTCCGACGGCGTCCGCGACGACCGCGCCACCTGATCGAGCCAGGGTTCGAGAATGGTGACGTGGTAGGCATCCGCCTGTCTCGAACCCCCGTCGGCCCATGATGACATGTCTGTGACTACGACGGCGTGACCTTGTGGCACGGAGGATGACCGCGGCATAGCATGGCGAACATCTGTTCGTCCAAACATTGGAGGTACGCCATGGGGTAGAAGCCAGGAGAGACTCCGGACCGGCCCGGCGAGTATGAGGAGCGCGGTCCTCGCGGCGGTCAGGTCCCGCGGCCGCGACAGGTCACGATCGAGCCCGGCGATGACCGAATGCCGCCCACACAGGAGGCGGGCAGGACGTGGGAGCGCGTCGGCCCGCCGAAGAAGTAGGGGTCCTGTACTTGAACGTCTCGTGTCAGTGGGAGGTGCAAGCCTGAGGTCATGGCCAAGAGCTTCGATCAAGCACGTCGGGAGATGCAGCAGGCCCTGCGCCGAGCACAACAGGAGCAGGATCGCATCAACCGTGAAAACCGTCGTCGCGTCAACGACTACAACCGCAAGGCGCAGCAGCGCAACAACCGCATCGTCGACGGGGTTAATCGGCACAACCGCGATGTCGACCGGTACAACAGACAAGTAGCGGCCGCGGTGGACGATCAGAACCGCCGGGCAGACGCGCACGACAGCGCCATCCTGAAGGCGGCCCGAGCACCGTCAATTCGAACCGTTCGATACACCGCTTCCGAGCAACCTCTCGCCGACCGTGTCCAGCGAGCCGTAGCCGAGTTGGCGGACGCACGAGCCACCGACGTGTTCCTCAGCTACGCCCGAATCGATGGGGCGGATGTCGCGGACGAACTCAGGGGCTGCCTAGAGGCAATCGACGTCGTCGTTTGGTTTGACGCCGCTGAGATCGTCCCTGGGAAGAGTCAGGCGCTGCAGATGGACAGGGGATTGGCCAAGGCCAAGGCAGGAGTCGCCGTCTTGACTCCTGCCTACGTTGCCGGCCGCTTCTGGACCGACCGTGAACTGGGCTCCTTGCTGCACAAGGACACATTGATTCCCGTCCTCCACGGGGTGACGTTTGATGACGTCAAGCGGATGTCCGGGATCCTCCACGATCTCGCAGGATTCGAGACGTCCCGGGACAGCGTTCAGGTGATCGCCGACAAGATCGCCCATGCGGTCAAGCCCGAAGCGGAGTGACGCCATGCCGTCTCAGGCCCTGATCGACTGGCGAGGCAGACTCTGCGGTCGTCTGGACGAGCTTGAGGCAATCCACCAGAGCGCGAGCGGCACAGGTCGTGGGCGGCGCTGGGGCACGGAGCAACTGAACGGTCAGCTCTTCGTTGCCCTAGTCGGACAGTTCCAGGGATTCGCGCGCGGTCTGCACGACGAGACCCTCGACTGGCTGCGGGTGCAGGGTCAGGTGGCAAGAGTTCTAGCTGACAACGCCGCCATCGACCGCCAACTCGACAAAGGGAACCCACATCCGGGGAGCCTCGGCAACGACTTTGCCAAGATCGGCCTCCGCCTGTCCGACGAAGTGGGCACGCGACGCTGGGGCAAACGACGTCTACACCGTCTAGATCGGGCTGTGAAGCTACGGAACGGCGTTGCACATGACGATCCGAGCAAGATCGCCCTGGCAGCCGCCGGGCCGATGACTGACCGAGCCCTGCCGACGCTAGCCAGCTATCGAACCCATCGAGAAGCACTCGACCACCTCGCCGAGGACATCGACGAAGTTGTAGCGGCTCACCTAGCCACGCTTCTCGGAATGGCCCTACCATGGTGAACGCAATGAGAGACGAACTTCGCCCGGGCACTCGGGTCTGGATCCCCTGGGGGCTGGGCCCACACGTGGCTGCAGAGGTGGATCACCTTTATGGACCGCCCGGCCGACTACATGTCTTGCTCTGGCTCGATCCGGACTTCTCAGGTGACATCGTGGACGAGCGCGTCACCATCAGCATGCCGCTCGACGCAGTGCTCACCACCGCACCCCACGCCCCTGCATGACGCAGCCTCCGGATCAAGCCCGTCCGGAAGTGGAGACGCCGTCGGGGTTCGAGAGCTGCCCCGTTAGGGCCACAACAGGGGTAGGCACTCCTCGATTCTCGAACCCCATTGACTAGCTAGTCCGAGGATGGCCGGTAGCTGGACCTTCGTGGGGGTTGCCAACTATCACGGGGGTTCGCGTGATGATGTTGACCAGAGTCGGACGGCTGGTTGTTTCCGTGGCGTTGATCGCCGCGGTGATGGGTCCGGTGGGCGCCCAAGAGGAGGATGCGTTCGCTGCGCTAGGAACAACAGCGTGATCACCGTCGGCGACCCTGGCGGTGATCCGGTGGCCACGTCGATCACGTTGAGCCAGTCGACGTTTGAGTCGGCCGATCAGTTGTCATCGCCAGAGAAGACGTGTTTGCCGACTCGCTGTCCTCCGGCGCCTGCAGGGACGAAGCCAGCCACTGCTGCTGACAAACGGGCAACAGCTGAGCCCGAGTGTGGCGGCCGAGATCGCCCGGCTTCAAGCGAGCGAAGCGATCGTGCTGGGCGGTGAGGCAGCCGTTTCGGCGGGCGTTGCCAACTGGGGCTGGGGCGAAGCCCCGTTAGTCTCTCAGAGCCATGCGACACTCCAGCGCGGATCGCTGAGACCGATGCTGCCCGTCGCGAATTTCGGGCCGGGAGGCCGTACCATGGCTGCATGTCGACCATCGAACTACTCGATGAGACTGCAGCCCGGCTTGAGGCTGAAGCCGCTCGACGCGGTGTGTCAGTTCAGCAACTCATCATCACAATCGCTGCGGAGCTAGCCGGACGCGACCAGGGACAGCGGACACAGCCTGCGCGCCGACTCGGCTTCGTGAACCTTGGCAGATCCCAGTCGGGGCGCCGAGCCCGGGACGCAGACGAGATGCTGGTCGAGGGATTCGGGCAGCGCTGAGTGCTCATCGTCGACACCGGGGTCCTGCTCGCCGCCGCGGACGGCGCTGATCCAGATCACAGCGCTTGTGCAGGGGTTCTGGAGGAGGCCGCTCGACCCCTTGTGACGACAGGGCTTGTCGTGGCCGAGGGTCAATCTCCGCTGGGGATCTCGTCGTTGACGGTCCCTCGGCAGGCGATTGGTCACGGATCGCCGACCTTGTTGAGCAGTATCACGACTTGCCTCTTGGAGGCACGGACGCCAGTCTCCTAGCCTTGGCAGAGCGCTATACGGCAAACCAGCTGGCAACTCTCGACGTCCGACACTTCTCCGTTGTGCGCATCGCGACCGGGATCACGCTCTCGATCCTGCCCCCACCGCCTTGATCGATCGGGAGGGTCGAGGGTCAAGCACCGATAGCGGAGTTCGAGAGCTGCCCCGCAAGGGCCATAGACACCGTTCGCGAATTCTCTACCCCTGAGCAGTTCCACTGCTCATGCGCCGGCATCGATGGGCAATCGGCGGAGTCGGATTCGGTTGGGTTCGGCCAAGGCAACGGCCCTGCGCGGAGGAACGCGTCGAAGTCGGTGTCTGTCGTGACGACGATGCGCCGACTGGAGTCGCATACGCCATGAGAACTTTGTCGAGGGCAACCTGCATCTCGACGGGCCGCGTCCACCGTGGTCCGCAGCACCGTGTCGCCGTTTCTTCACCCTCCGGCGTCGTCGGCTTCACCCGAACCGTCACTGCGCCCGCCTCCCGATGCGCCTCCGCGCTCGTCCGACGCTTGCCAGGACACCCGGGCCGTGCCGTCGACCTCTGCCGCCTGGATCGCCATCGGGTCGGGGCCGGCTGGGCCTGTGGGGCCATCAAGATGTCGAGGACCAGCACCTGGCGGGCGGGGCGGGTGGGTTCATCCGACTATGGTGAGGAACTCCCCAGCCGTCATGGGCTTGGAGAACATCGGAAAGTCGTACGCCACGGCGTTGTCGTGCTCCTCCATCGACGTGGCGGCGACGCAGTCGGTAAGGGTGATGACCTGGTAGCCGTTCTCGTAGCCGCTGCGCATGGTGGATTCGACGCAGCAGTTGGTCAAAAACCCTCCCAGCACGATGGTGATCCGCCAAGTGGACAGTTCAGCCGGGTCTTCCACGTATGGAAGTGTTCTGCCTCATTCGGTATCCGGCGGTGGGCAGGCGCCGGTGGCTTCCAACGCTTCGGCTGTTGTCGAGGTCAGGATCGTCGCTGCGCCCGCCAACAACACGTCGACGGTGTCAGGATCGCAGGCCATCTCGGCGGTTTCGGGCGGCAGGGGGTCTTGGGCCAGCGCGATCGCGGCGCCCGCGTCGGCAGCGAGTCCGCCGGCGGGCAGGCCAAACAGCCAGCCATCGGGTCGGTAACCGTTGATGACGACCAGTCGCCGGTTCGCTGTGTCAGGGATGAGGAACTCGTCGATGACCTGTGCGGTCTCGGCGCGGTTGGAACCGGCGAAACGGGCTGGGTTCGGGACCCCGTCGTAGACCGCTCGCGAGAGGGCGGCTTCGCCACCGAGCAGGAATGTCCAGTCGGGCTCGACCTCTGCCAGGAAGGCGGCAACGGCGGGATGAACCCCGACGGTCTGGGTCACCACGGTCGGTACCTGTTCCGCGGCGGTCCAGGCGCCGGCGGACACGCTGTCTGCCCAGGCTGCCGTCGGATTGTCTGCAGGGCTGTCCGCGCGCGCGACCGCAACCACGCCGCTGTCGGTGCCCAGGGCCAGCACCTCTTGGGCGACTCGCACCGATGTTTCGACACGTGATGGTCCCTCGAGGCGGACCACCTCATGGGTCATCGACAGTTGGGTCGCAACCTCGGCGCTCACCGCTGCGATCCCGCCCAGCAGGTAGACCCTGCCACCATCCCCGAGGACACGGTCGATCTCGGCTGCCGTGGCCGGCGGAAGCGCATTGGTCTGGGTGAACAACAACGGTGCGTTCCCGGTCAGTGCGGCCCCGACCAGACTGTCTGCGAACGCATCGTCGCGTGACACGACCACGTGCTCGGCGGCTCTGGTTCCACCGGCGTCGTCGAAGCGTGCCACCGACACCGCCACCGCGTAGTCGACAGGGTCGGCGAAGTCCGCTCGTTCGGTCGTGGCGGGGTCACCATCGAAGCCGCCCGGCGGCAGCGGACCACCGGTTGGCGTCGGCTCGCCCGGTGGCTCGGTCGGTGGCGTGGTGGCCGTGCCGGACTCCACGGCCCAAACGGCCTGCTCGACCGAGCTGCTGCTGACGAGGAGCACCAGGCCCGTGCCATCGGTGTTGATCGTGTACAGGTTGTGTCGGAAGCCGTCGTTTTCGTCGGCGCCGTTGAAGGCGATCCTCGTCCCGTCGGGGGAGAAGGCCGCGTACTCGGGCAGGACGCCTCGATCCGAGGTATCGATCGTCCTGATCAGGCTGTAGTCGTCGGCGTCGTGGATGCACAGTTCGGGTTCCGGCCGGGTGGGATCGCCCCGCTCAGCACAGGACACCAACAGCTCGGTTCCGTCCGGGCTCGAGTCGATCCCTCTGTTGGTGTAGGTCACATGGGACATCAGATGCACGAACACCTCCCGTTCGGCCGTGTCAGGATCGCTGCGGTACACCGCCCCGCCAGCCAGCGTGTACACCGATCCGTTGGTGCTCCACACGACGTCCTCGACCGCGTTCAGGTCCGAATCGGTGTCCCGGTCGAGCAGAACCCGCGGGTTCGATCCGTCGGCGTCGTACACCGTGACGCGCTCCCCGTCGGCGATCACGAACCGACTGGCGTCGGGCGACCAGGAGATGTCTGGTTTGCCGAAGGCCTCGACCTCGGCCACCGTCTCCGGGGTGCCACCGCTGACAGGGACGACTTGGACCCGACTGGTGGGGAACTCAAATGTCATCAAGATGACGCGTTCGCCGTCCGGGGACACGTCGATGTTGAAGACGTCGGTGGCGGACACAACTCGGGTGGACCCGTCGAGAGCCGCTGCGGTCACATTGCCGCCACCGTAGAAGATCTCGCCGTTGGTGCCAGAAAACGCGGCGTCGGCCGGGAGTGGCACGAGCGCGATGGCCACCAGCAGTGTGGCCGTGAGAAGACTGGCCGCGAGGCCGACCCTTGCGGTGCGTGTGGTGGCCATCGCCATTCCTTCTCTCGACCACCCGGCGCCGTGGATGGAGACGAAGGTAGTGACGGCTTGAAGCTACTCACCGTAGTGCGGCGCCTTTCGCCGGTCAAGGGTGCTTGATGGGATCTCGGCACGCAGCGTACGCCGAACTTCTCGAACAGGCGGGCCACCCCCGAGGCGCAATCGATGCCTGGCCGAGCAGTCCACGCAGCGGACTGTGTTGCTAGGGGGCGAGGCGGCGCTGTCGGTCCGAGGTGGCCCAGGCCGTTCCGGGACCTGATCGCATCGCAGGTCCCAACCGGTACGCGACCGCGTCGGCTATTGCCTCCACCTTGTGGCAAACGACATCGGGTGGCTTCTTCATCACCTCTGGTGACCACCCCGACGGCTGGGCCTACGGCCTGATGGGTGCCCTGAGACCGACACTGCGTGGTCGCGCCCGACCCCTCGGGCGCTTAAGTCCCGTGACCGTCGACCGTGTCGACCGTGCGTGTGACGTGCAGCAGTCTGCCCGCGAGGACGGCGGTGCAGGTCACCCACAGCGCGAGCGCCGACCAGTTGAGCAGCCCCCACCACGGGTGCAGCGGCGCTCCCTCGGGCAGCGCGAGCACCGAGTGGATCGGGATCGCGACGAGGATCGCGACGCCGGTCGCCAGCGCATACCCGGCGAAGCCGTTCCACCTCTGGTCGTGCGCCATGCGGCGTGCCAGCACAATCAGCCCGATGCCGGCGCTCAGGAACGTGATGGCGAAGTGCACCGGCACTGGGGCCGTGACGCCGGCGAGCACCGGCCCCACCCCGCTCAACGCCAGCAGGGCCGGGCCGAGCGCGCCCCACCGGCTGGGGCGCACGCCGAGGTGCAGCCCAATCGCGGCGGCGATCACGGAGGCTCCGAGGACGACGAAGTTGACATCCTGCGCCCAGGCGTTCGGGCCGGCCATCAGCGCGACGACCGGATCCGCCACGAAGCTGTACCCCGGCCTTATCAGCCCCAGCAGGACCGCGACCACCGCGGAGACAACGGTGCCGACGGTGGCGAATGCGACGATCCGTGGACGCCGTTGTGGGTTGTGGTTGGTCTGTCCGCGCTGCGATGGCTGGGGGCGTGTCTGAACCTTGTGTGGTGCGCTCATCGCTGTCTCCTTGTGGTCGTTGGGGTCAGGAGCTGCGTTGCAGCTAGGGCGGACTCCAGTTGGTCCTGTTGGTTGGCTGCTGGTCGATCAGGGCGGCTCTGCCCACGCTGAGCCGCGATCGCTCCGGCGATGTGAGCTGCGTCTCGTCCCACACCGTGGATCTGTTCCGATGAGCGCGAATAGAGGAATTTGAGGCCCAGGAAATACAGCCCGGGCTCGGACTTGACGGCGCCACGATCATGCAGGGGCTCTTGGGGGCCGAGTACCGGCAGGTCGATCCAGGAGAACCCTGGATGAAACCCGGTGCACCAAACGACGTTGGCCACATCGATACGACGGCCGTCTTCGAGTTCAGGCTGTCCATCCTGGACCCCGGTGACCCGGGGGACACGTTCCACGCCCGCTGCTGCCAGGTCCTTGGGCTTGACCCGCAGCAGGGGCTCACCGGTGGACACCATCTTGGGCCGGACCCTTCTTCCGATGGGCGTGCTGGTGGTCAGCACTCGGTGGAAGATGATCCGCCCGATGATCCGCATGAGAATCCGGGCCGCCACGCTCTCCGGGCGGAATGGAAGGTGACCGGTCTCGGGTCCCGCGAGCCAGACGTCGTGGGTTCTCGCCAATTCCTTGGCGACCTCTGCCCCCGAGTTGCCGGCTCCGACCACAAGGACGCCTCCGTGTTGGAGCTGACCGGGGTCGCGGTAGTCGGCGACATGTAGCTGGACGATGCCCGAGTCGAGCTCGCTGGCGAACTCCGGCACCCGGGGTCGTTGCCAGCTCGACATCGCAACCACCACGTTGTCAGCCTCGAACCGCCGCTGTCCGGCAGTCGTTACGAAGCGGTCGCCGTCTCGAGACAGTCTGTCCACCGCCACACCGGTCTCGACAGAGATGTCGAACCGCTGGGCGTAGGACTCCAGGTAGTCGGCGAACTCGTTCTTGCTCGGGAATCCCCAGTGGTAGCCGGGGAACGGCATGCCGGGGAGTCCGTTCAGCCGATTGGGGGTGAACAGTCGCAGCGAGTCCCACCGGTGGCGCCAGACGTCACCGATCCGGTCATTGGCATCGATGATCGCGTATGGCAGGCCGCGCTGGGACAGGTGGTAGCCCATGGCGAGCCCGGACTGCCCCCCGCCAATGACGAGCGTCTCCACGTACGCGCTTCCGGGTCGATCCGTCATGGTCACTACCTCCTGCTTGGACCGGTGGCGCCGGCCGTCTATACTCCAGATTGGAGCAACCTAACACTCCAATCTGGAGTATGTCAAGTGATAACGCTGACGCATGTCGAGAGGCAGAGAATGAGTGATCAACTGACGACCACCTCGTATGCGGTGCTGACGCAAGTCGCAGTGCGACCCTGGTCGTCCTATGAGCTGGCGCAGCAGCGCGTCCGCTACTTCCGGTACGTCTGGCCGCGGGCTGAGAGTGCCATCTACCGGGAGGTGAAGCGGCTCTCCTCGATGGGTCTGCTCGACGGCACCAAGGAGTACACCGGGAAGCGGTCCCGGACGGTCTACTCGATCACCGACGACGGAAAAGAGGCGCTACGGCAGTGGCTGGGAACGCCGGTCTCGCCGTTCTCGATGGACTTCGAGGCGATCCTGCGCATCTTCATCGCTCCCCTGGGAACCAAGGACGACCTCGTGGGCACGCTCAAACAGGTCCACGCCGATACCCAGGAGATGCTCCAGTTCGCCGGCGAGGTCAAACAAGAGTTCATCGATGGCATCAACCCGACCCAAGACCAGGCCTACCTCAGAGCGCTGCCGGTCGACTTCTTCATCAGCCTGCTGAACACCGTCGACTCATGGGCCGAACGCTCCCTGGCAGAGATCGAGACCTGGGATGATCTCATGCCCTCGGAGGAGAAGAACAACAGGGGCCTGGAGAAGATCCGTCAGATGCCCGTCGACACCCCCGACGAGGCACTCAAACACATCTCCAAACCCCCCAAGAGCCAGACGCGGAGCCGCTCGTGATCAGGTCGCCTGCCACCGGGCCGTGGCAGGGATTTCGGACCGTCGACCTCGACCTCGACAGGTGGGGGACTTTGCAGTTGACACCCGTTGAACCTATCGCGCGGTCCACTCCTGCGGCGGCGTGGGGCGCTGGAAGGCCAGGCCACCGCCGTCGGCCACCTCACGCAGCATCCCGGCGCGAGCGAACGCGGTCAGGTCCTGCCGGGCAACCCGCAACTCCACGCCGACGTCCTGCGCGTACTCCCGCAGATTGATGATGCGACCAGGCGGCAGGTCCTGCACGATCCCCCGCCCCCGTTCTGGCAGACCCGGACGAGGGCGCGGGTCAAGCTGGTCTGCGGCCTGCTCCAACGCCCGTGCCAGGGCGGCGGTGTGCCGTTCCAGCCAGCGCGACAGATCCCCCTGGCGCCGCACGGTGGCCGCCACCTCGCCGTAGTACCCGGTTGCATCGGCCCACAACTGTTCTTCCACCACCGCGACACCGTGGGGATCCACGCCCAACGAGTGCAGCACAATTCTGGTGAACGCCCTGGCTACCCGCCCGTTACCCGCCTCGAACGGTTGGATGTGCAACAGCCGTTCGTGGGCGATACCCGCGGTGATCGCCGGATGCAGGACCAGGGTCCGGCGGCGCAACCACTGGTCCAGTTCGGCCAACAACGGGCTGACCTCCGCAGGTGCCGGTGCGTTGTAGATCACCATCCCCTGACCGCCGTCGTGCACCGCCTGGTCGGTGGTGCGTGGCACAGCGATCACGTCAGGATCGACCAGTCCCTGACAGATCAGCCCGTGCAGCCGCCCGATCGTGTCCAGCGGATGACGCAACGCCACATCGGCCAGGTCGGCTTCGACCTGCACCAGACCGCGTAGGTTGGCGTACTCAAGGGCTGCGACCTCCTGGGTCTCCATCGACTCAAGCCTCAACGCCCGTGCCCAGCCCACCCCCGGATCAGGCGGGAGTTCGGCCAGGTGAGGCACCCGGCCGTCATCGACCTCCGCCGCCGTCGCCTGAGTCAGCGGTGATCCGTCCAGTCGTGCAGAGGCAAACGCAGCCGCACGACGCGACTGGCTGGCCAGTTGCGCCCGCTGATCCGGGTCGGCCGCGGCCAGTCTGGTGCTGGCCGCCTCGACTCTGGCGACCAACTGCACCAGTTGGTGGCTGTAGCTGAATTGCATCGAGGGATCCGTTGCGCTCAGCGGCTGAAACCGAAGGTGCGGGCCACCGTGCGCTGGACATTGTTCTCACCGATGCGGATTCCCGCGAACACGCCCGCGCCTGCCGTGGCCGCCGCCAGGGTTGCCACGCCAACGCGACGCACGATCTTCTTCTGGCTGCGGTCAAACTCCACCACGGGCCAACCGCGCCGGTGTGCGATCGACATCATGGACCGGTCCGGGTTGACCGCCACGGGGTGGCCGACGAGTTGCATCATCGGCAAGTCGCTGGCGGAGTCCGAGTAGGAGTAGCAGCGAGCCAGGTCATATCCCCGATCGGCAGCCAGCAGCCGGATCACATCAGCCTTGCCTTCGCCGTAGCAGAAGGGCGCAGCCAATTGTCCGCTGTAGATCCCGTCGACGATCTCGCTTTGCGTCCCCAGTCCGCCTGTGATCTCAAGCGCGGCAGCCAGTTCGCTCACGATCTCGATCGGGCTGGCCGAGATGATGTACACGTCACGCCCGGCTTCACGGTGCATGTCCAGCAGCGCGTTGGCCTCGGGCTTGATCTTTGGCAGCAGTTCCTGGATCACCTGTGGAGCCAGGGCGGTCAGCGTCTCGGCCTCCACCCCGGCAACGGTGGCCAGGATGCGGTCACGAACGGCCTCGGACTGCTCATCCGAGGCGCCGAACAGACGAAACATCAAGGCGCCGGTGCCGTCCACGATCAGTCGTTTCATGGGCAGCAGGCCCTCGCGATAGGCCGCCTTGCCGAAGTACAGGGCGCTGGATCCGCTCATCAACGTCCGGTCAAGGTCAAAGAACGCCGCAGAATCGGCTGGTGGGGACGGGTCGGTGGTCGCGACGGGGATCTCGGGGGCCATAGGACCACCCGAGTCTGCCAGCCGCCCCGCGCCTCTGCTGGAAGCCCCGATGGCGTAGTTTGAGCGGCGATGGAGCCAACGGCTGAGGTGTCAACGGGAGCGGCCCCCGACCCACTGGGCGTGACCCAGGCCGTGATGGACAGCATCGCCCAAACCCTGCACGACCGTGCCGTCCAGTCGATTGTGGCCAGCCAGTTGATGATCCAGACAGCGATGGATGAGGCAGTGCAAGCGGACGGCCTGATGAGCCGTGGCCTGGAGGCTATCCGCATTGCCGGGGAGCACTGCCGTGACCTGATCTGGGCCCTGTCACTGCCCCAGATCAGGCCCGAACATGCCGAGGGTGATCTTCTACTGTGGTTGGCGCGGGTCGGCGCAGACAGTCGGGACGTGACGGTCCGGGTGGGCATTGACCCCGACACCACCGTGGGCACGCTGCAACTTCTGACCCATGCGATCCATCGTGTCGCAGTGGACGCGTTGCTTGATGGACGAGGGTTGCATCAGGTTGTGATCACCCAGGACGCCGAGGGTCTGGAGGCGGTCATCACCAGGCAGATCGGCTCCCCGTCCCGCGTCGAGGGTCCCTGGCTGAGGCTGGCCCGGATGCATATTGAGGCCGCGGGGGCTGACTACCGGACCAACCCGGATAACGACGGCATCACCATCCGTGTCGGGCTGGACGTTATCCCGCGGGATTGTTGACGGCGGCCCATTCGCGGTCGGCCCGCAGCTTCTCCTCACACGTCGGGGCCAGGCCACACCAGTTGCACATCGGACCGGCGTGCAACTCCCGCGGGGTGGGATCGTCGGTCAGGCGTAGCGCGGTGACCACGCGGTCGAGCAGACCTCGGGCGGCAGCCTCAAGGACGTCGTCGGTGACGGTCTCCTGGTCCCAGCGCCCCTCGTCGATGTAGTAGGTCGCGACCTTGAAGGGGGCCTGGCGGTACTTGAGCGTCGCGAGCAGGGCATACCAGCGCATGTCCTGCCGGTCGCTGCGTGACCGGTTGCCGGTCTTGAGGTCCGCCAACAGCAGCCGTCGTTCGCCCGGCACCACCCGTCCCATGACGATGTCGGGCTTTCCTCGCACCGTCACCGCTCCCGCGCCGAAGCGTGCCTGGATGGTCGGCTCGAAGATCACCCGCCAGGTGTCGGGCAGCAGCGGGAACGTCGCCCGGTACTCCTCGACCACCGTCGCCGCCTCGGCCTGCAGGCTGGCCACCTCCAGCTCACCAAGGTCATCGGCGTAATCCAGATGCCCGTCGCCGGAATGGCGGAACTCCTCCCAGGCATGGCTCATCAGGTCCTTCGCCGTCGCGGTACGGCCGGTGTGCTGATCCAGGGCGATGGCTCGGTGGACCAGTTGGCCTCGTACCGTGGGGCGGGACCACTCGAAGCGGGATGCCAGCAGATCCAGATACCGACCGTCGCAGGCCAACGCGTCCAGTTGCGTCTTGCCCAACGTGACCCGCGGCGCATCAACGGCCCGCTGCTCAAGGATCGGGGCCAGCCGGCCCTCGATCAGGTCCCTCAGCCGCGCGGGCCGGTCGGGATCGGGTTCGGGGCGCGGTTCCCCCACGGCGAACAGCTCGGTCACAACCCGCCGCTGCCCCTCGGCCAGGGTGTCCAGGTCCAGTCCACCGACGATGCTCATGAGAAAGGCAGGCCCTACCTGCGCTAACGCCACGCTTTGCGCTGCAACTGTGTCCGGGTGTCGTGCAGTTCCGCGTGCAACCCCAACCACGCCTGTAGCCGATCAGCCGAGATGGATCCGTCATCGACACCAACCCGCACCCCACAGTCTGGCTCGGCCTGGTGGGTGCAGTTGGCGAAGCGGCACTGGTCGGCCACGCGGGAGATCTCGCCGAACACCGCGTCGAGGTCGGCGAAGCCCGGCCACAGTGCGATGGCGCGAACGCCCGGGGTGTCCAGCAGCGCCCCCCCACTGGGCAGGGCCAACAACTCTCTGCGGGTGGTCGTGTGACGTCCCTTCGAATCGCCACCACGCACGCCGCCGGTGGCTAACTCCTCATACCCCAGCACGGCGTTGACCAGCGTCGATTTGCCTGCGCCTGATTCACCCAGGAGTGCGACCGTCCGTCCCGCAGCCGTCAGGGCATCCACTCGGTCGATGCCCACGCCCTGGGAGGCGGCCGTCACCAGCACGTCCTGCCCCGGCGCGGCCCGCCCCAGCGCCAAACGAACTTCGGTGGTCTGCGGAAGGTCGCACTTGGTGATGATGATCAACACCTCCGCACCGCTGCCGTGGGCCACGACCAACTGTCGTTCCAGACGGCGGACGTTGACTGGTCGATCTGCGCCATGCACAACCGCCACCACATCGATTCCGGCCGCCAGGACCTGGGGTGCGGCCCGATCGGCCGGATCTCGGCGAACCAGGGCGGTGCGGCGCGGAAGGACCGTGGTGATCACCGGGTCGCCAACATCGGCAACATCGGCAATCACAACCCAGTCGCCCGTTGCCGGGGCTGCCAGGGGATCCCGCCTGTCCGCCCGATGGATGACGAACTCGCGTCCGCTGGGCGTGACCGCATCGAATCCCACGCGATGAGTGCTCAGGATCCGGCCAGGACGTGCGGTGTCACCCACAAGGCCATCCCCGGCGGAGGCGATGTCAGCGACGGCAGCAGCGAAAGCCCCCGCCCATTCCTGATCCCATCCCAGTCCGGTCAGGCCGCCTGGTGCGTCGGTCGCGATCGGGTCAGCCTTGGTCATGGTGGCCAGGGTCATCGGCGCTGCGATGCACCTCGACCACTTCAACATCGATCACACCCCTGTCGACAGGTCGATTCCGAGGTTCCGACCGCGGGGTCTGATTCTCAGCCGAACGTCGACCCGGCCGCAAGCCACCCATTGTGAACATCGTGCCCATCGGTCCAGCACCAACCGTGATCCGGTCGCGCAAGGCGTGGTTTAGTGCCTTGCGTGTGGGCGGAAGCACCAAGCCCAATCCGATCACATCGGTCACGAACCCCGGGGTCAGCATCAAGGCGCCGGCCAACAGGATCAAGGCGCCGTCCACGATCTCCTCAGTCGGCATCCGGCCTTCAGCGGTCGCTCCTTTGAACCGCCGCCACGCCAGCGCACCCTGTCGACGTACCAGGTAAGCGCCGATGATCGAGTCCAGCAGCAGGATCACGAGGGTCAATGGCCAGCCGACCGCGTCCTGCACCTGGCCGATGACCGTGATCTCAACGATCGGGACCACGATGAACGCAACGACCAGGATCAGCCCCACTACGACGCCTCACGCTCCTGCAGGTTCTGATCCTCCGACCTACCTGACTTGCCGGACTTGCCCGTCTTGGACTGTTCCACCGACGCCTTCAGCGCCGCCATGAGGTCGACGACGGAGGCACGCTCGCCCTCCTCCTCGACGATGGCGATCTCTTCACCATCGACTTTTGCCTGCACCGCATCCAGGACCCGCTGGCGATAGGTGTCGGTGTAGGCCGCGGGGTCAAAGGTTCCGCTGTAGTTCTCGATCAGCGACATTGCCATGTCGACTTCTGCCTTGCGTGGCTCGGGAACCTCATCGATACCGACGTCACTCAATGCAAAGTCGCGGATCTCATCGGGCCAGTGCATGGTGCTCAGGACCAGGACTGGTTCGGCCTCACCGTCCTCACCCGCGGGACGTTCGACCAGTCGCAGCACGGCCATGTGCTCCTTGTCCCGCATGGTCACGCGGCACAGGGCGACGCTCTTGGCCTGCTTCATCGCCTGGCTCAGCAGGGCGTATGCCTTCGCCCCGGTCTCCTCAGGCCCCAGGTAGTAGGGCTTGTCGTAATAGATCGGGTCGATCTCGCTCAGGGGGACGAACGTCTCGATGTCGATGACCCGGCTGGATGAGGGTCGTAGCGCGTCCAGCTCGTCGGGTTCGAAGACCACATATCGGTCTTTCTCATACTCAAAGCCCTTGACGATCTCGTCGTTGTCGACGGGTTCGTCATCGGCCTTGGCAACCCGCTTGTAGCCGACCCGACTGGAATCTTTTCGGCGCAGTTGGTTGAACGACGGTGACTTGTTCTCCGTCGCGGTGTACAGGCCCACCGGGATGGTGACCAGCCCGAAGGACAACGTGCCTTTCCACAGAGTGCGCGGCATTCCTCCATCATCGCGGCCCAAGGCCTGATGCGCCATGCCCGGTGTGGCAATGCGATGATGCGGAGGTGGCCGTGACGACAATCGACTTCCCCCACGCCCTGCCGGTGGAAAGGACCGAGCGGACGGCCTGGCGACTGGACTGCGACGGCGTCAGCCAGAAGGTCACCAACCTGACCAAGCCCTATTGGAAACCGGAGGGCTACACCAAGGGCGATCTGTTGGCCTACTACTTCAACGCGGCTCGCTGGATCCTGCCGTTCCTGGCGGATCGTGCGTTGACGCTTAAACGCATGCCGGACGGGGCTGACGGGGACTTCTTCTACGCCAAGAACGCGCCGGATCATGTGCCCGAGTGGATGCCGCGGGCACCGGTCGTCAGCGACGACAGCGGTAAGACAATCGAGTATCTGATGGCCCAGGACACTGCCAGTCTGTTGTACGTGGCGAACCTGGGATGTATCGAGATGCACCCGTGGCACAGCCGCATCGACGCCCTCGGATTTCCCGACTATGCCTTCTTCGACCTGGACCCCTTCGGCGTGGAGTACCGCACGGTCAAAGACGTCGCCCTGGTGATCAAGGCGGCACTGGACCAACTGGGCCTGACCGGCTACCCACGCACCAGCGGCGCGACCGGGATGCACATCTATGTGCCTATCCAGCGGGTTCACACCTTCGCTCAGGTCAGGGAACTGATCACCAGGATCTGTCGGCTGATCAACCGGGCTGATCCCCACCGGACCACCATGGCCTGGCAGGTGGCCGACCGTGACGGTCAGGTGTTCCTGGATGCCGGAATGAACACCGAGGGGCGCAACATCGCCAGCGCCTATTCGGTCAGACCCCACCGGAACGCCACCGTGTCAACTCCGCTGCGGTGGGAGGAGTTGGACTCCGATGTCGAGCCAGGCGATTTCACCATGGCCTCGATCTGGCCCCGCCTTGAGGAGGTAGGCGACATCTTCACGGCCGTCCTGGCCGGCGGCCAGACCCTTGATGCGGCGATGGAGGCCGTGGGCATGGACGTCCAGGCTGAACGCCGCGGCCCCTCTCACTCTCTGGGACAACCGGCCAGCACACCTACGCCGCGTGAACAGGCCACCACCCCTCAGGATGAGGCAGGCGAGTTGGCGACCTACCAGGCCATGCGCGATTTCAACGCCACCGTCGAACCCGCCGGCGAACCGGTGGCCCTCACGGGACTGGCCCGCTTTGTCATCCAGCACCACCTGGCCACACGCCTGCACCATGACCTGCGCCTGGAACGGGGCGGCACGCTGCGGTCCTGGGCGCTCCCCAAGGGTTTGCCGATGGTGCCGGGCATCACCCATCTGGCGATGCAGACCGAGGACCACCCGCTTGAGTACCTCACCTTCGCGGGCGACATCCCCGCTGGGCAGTACGGCGGCGGCCCGATGCGGATTTGGGACACCGGTACCTATGAGGTCCTTGAGTGGGACGACGGCAAGGTCACGTTCAGGGCCGACGGCCTGCGCCATCACGGCGAATGGCACCTGTTCCGCATCAAGCAGTCCAACCCGAAAGAGTGGTTGATCAGCCGCTCCAAACGCGATCAGATCACCCTTCCGCCAACCCCGCCCGTCATCGCCCCCACCCTGGCCACCAGCACGGCGGCGCCCTTCGATGATGAGGATTGGCTGTTTGAGGTCAAGTGGGACGGCGTCCGCGCCGTCGCCACCGTCACTCGTCCCGGGTTTGGCCCCAAGGAGGCCAACGACGGGACCACCCGCCTGGTCAGCCGCAACAACAACGACATCACCGAGGCCTATCCCGAACTGGCCGCAATGTGGGAACGAGTGCTGGCGTTCAACGCGGTACTGGACGGGGAGGTCGTGGCGTTGGGGCCCGACGGACTCCCCTCCTTCGCGCTGCTTCAGCAACGTATGCACCTGCGCGGCCGCGACCGTGTCGACCGTGCCCGCAAAGCCACTCCGGTGACCTATGTCGCCTTTGACCTGCTGGCATTGGACGGCCAACCGTTGATCGGCATGCCACTCACGCAACGCCTGGAACTGCTGGGTGAGGTGGTGGTACCTGGTCCGCACCTGTCCCTCAGCGAGACCATCCCAGGTAACGGAACGGCGCTGTTCCAGGCCATCCAGGCCCAGGGCCTTGAGGGCATCGTCGCCAAGCGGGCTGCCGCCGCCTACCTGCCGGGTCGTCGTTCGCCGGATTGGCGCAAGATCAAGGTCCGACGCACGGCTGAGGTCGTGGTCGGCGGTTGGTTGGAGAGCTCAACGGGCAGCGGGGATCTGGGAAGTCTGCTGGTGGGGGCACATGCCGGTGAGGAATTGCACTATCTCGGCCGGGTTGGCACCGGGTTTGACGCCGCTGAGCGTGACCGGCTTCGACAGACGCTCCAGCCGACCACCGGGTCCCCATTCGCAGATCCCGCCGCGAAGAAGACCGAGCCGGTCCATTGGGTGGTCCCCACACTGGTGATCGAGGTGGAGTACGCCGAGATCGGTGGCGGCGGCAGTCTTCGGGCGCCCTCCTACCGCCGATCTCTGCCCGACCTGCCCCCTGACGCCGTCACCCGGGACGCGATTCGCTGAGGCGTCAATCAGATCTGCATGTAGTGGCCCAGTCGGCGGGGCAAAGCGTCCAAGACGGCTCGGACGGTGGCGTTGACCAGCGATTGTCGTCCTTTAGTCGCTGGCCACTGCTCCACCCACGCCAGGCGCAAACGGACGTGGGGCGGCATGATCCCGGCCACCGCGATGCAGGTGGCCTGCCCAGCGGCCCGCAGCAGATCCTGCCCGACTACCTCCACCCGCTACCTCCACCCGCGCGGCCGAGTGTCGGCCATCATCATCAAGGATCACCTCGACCACGGTCTGGTCCGGACGAGCGCGGACAACAGTGATCAGTGGTCGAAACAACCCCTCACTCATTAGTTCGTGACTCTTGGTGGGTGGTGGCGGACGGAACACAGGATATCGCTGCTCACGTCTGCCTCATTGCCGATCGTCCACAGGAACGACAGGGGGGTCTGACGCAGATAGACGTCTGTTGTCTCGGGCACGAAGTCAGTCTGGACGTACAGCAGTGATGCGCCGACGCGTGCCGCTGCGCCAGCGCCGGTCCACGCCGGGTTCGGGTTTCGGGTGGCGCTAGGCTGACGACGACGATGTCGACACCTTTGGTTGCGCCCGAACGCGAGGACGTCTCCTCCACCGACACCCGCAACGACCGGGACCGTCTGTGGAACGTGCTGGTGTGGAACGACCCGGTGACACAGATGTCCTACGTCGTGTTCGTGTTGCGCAAGCTGTTTGGCTACGACGAACCCACCGCCACGAGGCTGATGATGCAGGTCCATGAAGAGGGTCGGGCCGTCGTGAGTAGCGGCCCCCGGGAAAAGGCGGAGATGGATGTGCACCGGCTTCACGCCAACGGTCTTCAGGCGACGCTGAGCCAGGACTGAGGTGATGCTGTTTCGACGCCTGGTACGCCATCCCGAGGGGGGTGTCCGGGTCACCCTGCCCAGCAACGAACGCGCGCTGCTGCTCAACATGGCGGCGACCATCCGCCAGGTCATCGCCGACGTTGACGCCGACACCCCTCCCGACGATCTGACTGGCCGACTGTTTCCCCGGGCGTACGAGGATCCCTTGGAGGAGATGGAGTTCGCGGACTCGATGATGGCCCCCCTGGCAGAGGCCAAGCGGACCATGCTCGACACCTTCACAGACTCACTCAGCAGCGGCAAGGTCACCGACCGTCGCTGGAAGACCAACCTGGATGACGAGCAGACCGCCGCGTGGTTGGCCGTCCTGCAGGACGGACGTCAGATCCTGTCGCGCGTCGTCGGCATCCAGACCGAGGCCGACTGGGAGCGACTGGAAGACAGTGACGAGGAGGCGGCCATCGTGCTGGGTTACCTCGGTGATCTGCAGAACAGTCTGATCATGCTGCTGATGGGCGGTCTGCCCGACCCCCAATGACACCGGGCTGGGTTACTTGCCAGTAACATGCCAGGTCGGATGCAGCAGCGAGGACGACTGACGGCCCAGCAGCGACGTGAGCAACTTCTTGCGGTCGCGGGTGAACGGTTCGCAGAGTTGGGCTTCCATGCCCTGTCGATGGAAGCCATCGCCGATGCGGCGGGCATCTCCAAGCCGGTCCTGTACCAGCATTTCCCCTCCAAGCGGGCCCTGTATGTCGCGCTGGTGCAAGATGCCGTCAGCGAGATGCAGGCACGGGTGACCAGCGCTCTTGAGGGGACCACCGACAATGGTCAACGTGTCCAGGGTGCCATCCGCGCATTCTTTGATTTCGTGGAGGACCAACGCTTTCGCCTGCTGTTTCTCACCGCGGACTCAGCCGATGCGGAGACTGGCGCACTGGTGGATGAGGCACGGCAGGGCGTCGCCGAATCGGTCGCAAAGTTGATCGCCGCAGATGCGGGACTGTCCAACGCCCGCGCCGAACTGCTGGCCACCGGCGTTCGTGGGCTGGCGATCGCGGGGGCACAGTGGTGGGTCGAGCACTCCGATATCGACAAGGAAGAGGCGGTTCAGCTGCTGTCCCGACTGGTGTGGCGTGGCCTGAGCGGCTTCGAACGGCCATGAGTGTCAATGGGAGCGTCGGGCTGTCATGGTGTCGCCGGTCAACTATCCTGCCCGGGATGGATATCGCCCCTATCCTGACCGCCGTCACATGGCTGGGAGCCGGTCTGCTGGTCTACGGCGGCGCGACCAAAATTCCTGTGCCCGATGGCGCCATGGCCGCGTTGCATTCTCTGGGGTTGCCCTCAGGACGCGTCGCTGCTCGGCTCTTGGGGGTGGCCGAGATCGGACTGGGAGTCGTGATCGTGATCGTGGGCGGGGTCGCGGCAGCCATCCTGAGCGCCATCACCTTCGGGTTGTTGAGCCTGGTGGCTGCGCGCCAGCGGGCCGCCCAGATCGACTGTGGCTGTTTCGGGGTGCATCGCTACCCGGTGTCGGGCACCCACATCGCCGTCAACGCGGCAATCGCGGTGGCAGGTGCGGTGGGTGTGACCGCCCCGCCATGGAACGTCGGCGCGGTGGGCGCGGACGCGGGTGGCCTTGCGGTTGTCACTGCCGCCTTGCTGACAGCGACGGGCGTGGGTGTCTTGACCAACATCATCCAACGTGCCGGGCTGGCTCAGGCGGCACGGCTATGACCACCATGAGCGGGTCGCGCCGATGACCGTCGTGGTCAGCCTGCTGGCGATCGTGGTGAGCCTACTGGCTGTGCTGGTGGTCGGGTTGCTCCGCACCCATGCCGAGGTGTTGCGGGCACTGGAGGATCTGGGGGCCGGCTTGGGAACAGACGGGCCGGGCCCACGACGACGTCGCGACGCACAACCCGGTCCGACTGCCAAGACGGGCCGCCAGGCAGCCAACATCACCGGCCAGACGCTGGGCGGCGGAACACAGGCGATCCGGGTGGCCGACACCGGCCACGACACCCTGCTGCTGTTCCTCTCCAGCGGATGTCTGACCTGCCACGGGTTCTGGGACGCGCTGCGCCAGCCGGGTGGGTTGGGACTACCCACACGCATCCGGGTCATCGCGGTGACCAAGGACCTGGACCAGGAAAGCCCGTCCGCGTTGAGCCAGGTGATGCCTACCAGTGGCGCGCAGTTGATCTGCAGTTCGCAAGTATGGGCGGACTACGCCGTCCCGGGATCGCCCTACGCAGTGTTGGTCGGCGGTCGTGAAGGGCGGGTGATAGGTGAGGGCACCGGGGGGTCATGGGATCAGGTGGCGAACCTGTTGGCGCAGGCCACGGGTGACCTGGCCTATGTGGGTGAGGACACGGCCAGAACCGTGAAATCCGGACGAGACATGGCCGTGGAACGCGACACTGACGAGGAGTTGCTGGCAGCAGGCATTCGTCCGGGTGATCGGAGCCTGTATCCCGGTGGCGACCGGATGGTGGCCGATGATGCCTCATGAGCACGGCTGCAGTCGTGCTGAGCGTCTCGGTGTTGGCACTGGCATTGACCGCTGCGGTGCGGGCCCAGTGGTCGCCCTGAGGCGAGTCGATGCTGTCCAGCATCTCCCCGGTCGGGGAATACGCACGCGATCAACGGTGGTCATCGACAGTGACCGCCTACCTGTTGGGCTCACTGCTGGGCGGCGTCATGATGGGAGCCGTGGCAGGTGGGAGCGGCATGCTGCTGCTGGGCACCTACAGCGCCACGACGCGACTGCTGGCCCTGGCCGTGGCCACCTCGATCGGGTTGCTGGCCGACCGCTGGGGCCGGGTGCCCACGCTTCACCGTCAGGTGGATCAACGGTGGCTGAGCACGTATCGGGGCTGGGTCTACGGCGCGGGGTTTGGACTGCAGCTAGGTGTGGGTGTGGTGACGATCGTGCCCTCAAGCATCGTGTGGGTGCTCTGGGTCGGTGCAGTTCTGACAGCGGACATCCGCGTGGGGATTGCGGTTGGCGCGGTGTTCGGCGTCGGCCGTGCGCTGCCCTTGGTGGCCGGCGGCCGGATCGCCACCGTCGGTCAACTTCGAGGATGGATGCAGCGGATGGACCGGTCACGGTCCGCTGCCGCGCGAACCACGTCAGTGGCACAAGGCGTTGTGGGCGTCATCGGCGTGGCCGTCTGGGCCTTCACATGACGGCGGCGACATGAACGCGTCCCTCAGCAGGTGGGCTGCCTGATGCGCATCGATGATCAGGGATTCGCCGTCGACCTGCCCACTCCCTGGGAGGGCGCAGTCCAGCGCGGGGAGGTCAGCCCCGCTGTCCATCGTCGGGCCAGTGATCGCGGTGTAGGTGTACAGACCCCTCCTGTTCTGCATCTGTCAACCACCCCTCTGCCAGCCCTCAGGGGTGACTTCGGCTCAGGAGCAGTCGATCTGCTGGGTCACGCCGACGTGTTCATCGCGGTCCTCGACTACGGACAAGACAGCGTCGGAACCGCCCTGTTCGACACCGGACCGATGCCACGAACTTTGAGTTCACGGCAGTTCAAACCTGACGGGCTACAGCGGGCCATCCCCGGGCAGTCCGGCTACCAGCAGTTCTGCACCGAGAACGGTCGTGCCCTGTGTCTCTACGTCGTTCTGGGCGCCCATCATCAAGCCCGCCGACTGGTTCGTGAGGCAAACCAGATGCTCAGCCGAATCCAGATCGCGGCACCATGACCCTTCTCCTCACCGAACCGAAGTCCGCACGCGCCGGGCTGGCGCCATCCTGGACCCAGCGTCTGGCGGGGGCCGCAGGCCGTCTGCTGAGCGGACGTGCGGACAGGGGACGTCGCGACTTCCTGCGCCGAGCAGCATTGGTCGGCACCGCACTGGCGGTGAATCCCCTCGACTTCATCCTGCGACCACAGAGTGCCTACGCCTCGGTCTGTGGCCCCTCCAACGAGTGCAGTCAGGGCTGGAGTGCGTTTTGTTGCACGATCAACGGCGGCGCCAACACCTGTCCCAGCGGTTCATACGTGGCGGGTTGGTGGAAGGTGTCGTCCTCGGCGTTTTGTCGCGGCGAGGACCGCTATGTCGTCGACTGCAATCGTCTGCCCGCGGCGAGCTGCTCATGTCATTGCGCCAACGGCCCCTGCGACCGCCGCCGAGTGTGCTGCAACAACTTCCGCTACGGCCAGTGCAACCAGCAGATCCCCGGGACCACCCCGGTTGTGTGCCGCATCGTGATCTGCACACCACCCTGGGAATGGGACAGCGCCTGCACCACGGCCGTCCGCACCGATGAACGAACCCGTGACCATTCGGCGTCATGCCTGAACGGTCCCAACCCGACCGAAATCGCGGTGGTCTACCAGGACCTGGGCCTGGTCGGTTCCTTGCTGGGCGCTCCCGCGGGAGAGGAAACCGCGGGACCGGAGGACGGCTCCTATCGGCGCTATGAACAGGGGATCATCACCCGGTCCACCATGTTTGGCATCGCCGTCCTCACCGGCCCGGTCGGGCTGGCCTACGCCGATCTGGACGGACCAAACGGGCCCTTGGGCTATGTGACCGGGGAACAAGTGGACGTCGCAGGCGGGCAGGTCCTGTCTGCTCAGGGCGGCTCGCTCTATCTGACACCTGCGGGCCAGGCGTTCGCGGTCACCGGCGCTGTGGACAGTGAGTACGCCAGTCGCGGAGGACCTGCCGGCTGGCTGGGGTTCCCGCTCACCCAGGTGCTACCAGCCCCGGCCGGACGGGCGCGAGTGGATTTCGACGCAGGGTGGTCATTGGCCTTTGATCCCTCCATTGATGAGGTGCGGCTGCTGCCCAGCGACGTCGAATTGTCCGATCAACCCGGTCAATGGCCGCCGACCGCGGGGGTGACCCGGTGGGATGGGGACACTCGGGTGCAGACGGCCGTGCGGGTCAGCCGCGAGGTACTCCCGGCAGGGGCGTCAACGGCAGTCCTGGTCACGGCTGATTCCTTCGCCGACGCCCTGGCCGGCGGGGTCCTGGCGGGGGCGAGCAACGGACCGGTCCTGCTGACCGGACCCGGCGAGCTTGCGCCCGACACCGCCGAGGAGCTGGGCAGGCTTGGGGTGCAACAGGTCGTGCTGGTCGGCGGGCCCACGGCGCTCAGCGCCCAAGTCGAGGACCAGGTACGCGCCCTCTTGCCGCAGGCAACAGTGCGCCGTCTGGCTGGCGAGAACAGATTCGCCACCGCCGTGGCCGTGTCCCAGCAGATGGTTCCGGATACGGCGACCCCCGTCACCACGGTGTATCTGGTCAGCGGCCGGGACTTTCCCGACGCGTTGGTGGCGACCCCGGCGGCAGTCGCTGACCGCGCACCCCTGCTGTTGACCGAGCGTGCGGTGCTGCCAGATGTCACCCGTGATGAGTTGCTGCGCCTGAACCCGGCCGCGGTCGTGATCGTTGGTGGCCAGACGACGGTGGCCAGTTCCGTCGAACAGGAGGTCCGCGCCGTAACCGACGCGGACGTCACCCGGATCGAAGGCCCGTCGAGATATGACACCGCCGCCGTGGCCGCGGCCCGGACCAATCCCGCCACCAGTGGCGCGGTCCTGATCGCGACCGGGCAGGACTTCGCCGACGCACTCACCGCTGGTGCCGCCTCGTCGATCGTGGATGAACCACTGCTGCTGGTTGCAAAGGACTCAACACCGGCGGTGACCCGGCAGGCCATCGCTCGGCTGCAACCGGGACTGATCGTGATTGTCGGAGGCCCGGGCGCGGTGTCAGACGCCGTCCAGCAGCAACTGGCTGGTACACCCACCGGCCCCTACCAGACCCGAGCCGTCCCCAGGGCCGAGGATCACTGACCGGCGATCTGGCGGCGCAGACCCTTGGCCACCTCGGTCATCTCCGTGAACGGTTTGCCGGCAGTCTGACCGTAGGCCATGACCCCTCGAATCAGCATCCTGGTCACAACCTCCTCATCGGTCCACACTTCACAACTACCCTCAACCTGGCTGAACAGGGGCTTCAGGGTTTCCAGTGCCTCATCGGGGACGGTCAGGGTGGTTGCCATGGTCTGGCCTTTCGCACTGATACAGTGGGAACCGAGTTGATTCCCGACATTACCCCCGCCGCCGCTGCGGAGGCCATGAGAAACGGTGCCGTCCTGTTGGACGTACGCGAGCCGTTCGAGGTGGCTGCCGCAGGCATCGACGGCGCGACGCACATCCCCATGGGACAGATCGTCAGTCGGATCAACGAGGTCCCTACAGACACCCAGGTGTTGTGTTTGTGCCACCACGGGGGCCGAAGCGCGCAGGTGGCCGCCTATCTGGCGGGACAGGGTTATGACGTGGCAAACGTGGCCGGCGGTATCGACGAATGGTCGATCAGTCACGATTCCACCATCCCCCGCTACGCCTAATCAGAACAACTTCCCGACCCAGCGCCACCTCACACCCGGCGCGGGTCCACCAGACCTAAAAGAAGAGATCAACGTGATTGAGAACAAGACATTCGCCGACTTCGGCGTGGACGCCACCATCTGTGACAGCTTGGCCGAGGTGGGTATCACCTCCCCGTTCCCCATCCAGGAGATGACGCTGCCACTTGCGCTGAACGGCGCCGACATCATCGGTCAGGCTCGCACCGGAACCGGTAAGACCCTGGGTTTCGGTCTGCCACTGCTGCAGCGCATCGACATCAACGGCGGCCTGCAGTCGCTGGTCATCGTGCCGACACGTGAGTTGTGCCTGCAGGTCGCCGAGGACCTGGCGCAGGCAGGCAAGGGGCGCGGGGTGGACGTGGTCGCCGTGTACGGCGGCAAGGCCCTGCAACCGCAGATCGACGCAATCGCCGCCGGTGCGCACCTGGTCGTGGGCACCCCAGGGCGGCTGCTGGACCTGTCTCGTCGGGGGGTTATGAACCTGTCAGGCTGCCACGGCCTGGTGCTTGATGAGGCCGACGAGATGTTGGACCTGGGCTTCTTGCCCGACGTGGAGGCGCTGATCGAGATGTGCGCGGCCGAGCGCCAGACGCTGCTGTTCAGCGCGACGATGCCAGCCCAGATCGTTGGGTTGGCCCGCAAGTACATGACCAAGCCGACGTTCATGC
This sequence comes from Euzebya sp., assembly GCA_051004735.1. Taxonomy (GTDB): domain Bacteria; phylum Actinomycetota; class Nitriliruptoria; order Euzebyales; family Euzebyaceae; genus Euzebya. The sequence continues at coordinate 111,935 of JBPCKA010000069.1, forward strand.
GGGCAGAGGTCGAAGAGATCACGATTGCCCCTGAGACCAAGCAGTACTTCCTCAACTGTCATCGGATGGACAAGCCAGCCGTGCTGGCCCGGATCCTGACAACCCCCGGCCGTGGGTTGTGTGTGGTGTTCTGTCGTACCAAGCGTATGGCTGACACCTTGGCCGAGGAGCTTCGAGATCGGGACGTGGCGGCTCAGGCCATCCACTCCGACCTCAGGCAGGAGGCCCGTGAACGTGCACTGCAGAAGTTCCGCGACGGCAAGATCACCGTTCTGTGCGCCACCGAGGTGGCCGCTCGTGGACTGGACATCGCCGATGTCACCCACGTCGTCAACTACGACTGCCCCGATGACGACAAGATGTACCTGCACCGCATCGGACGGACGGGCCGGGCGGGAGGCGACGGGGTGGCGATCACGTTCGCGGTGTGGAACGAGTTGCCTCGCCTGGAGATGATCCGCCGCGACCTGGACATCACCGAGGAGATTCACGAGGTGTTCTCCACCTCGCCACTGCTGGAGGAACTGTTCGACCTCCCGGTGCAGGAGGAGCGCAAGAAGGTCCCCTCCCCGCCCCAGGCACGATCGGGGAAGGGCTCTCGCTCTCAAGCGCGGGGAAAGAAGGCAGAAGAGAGGTCCGTCCGCAGCGAGGTTTCGGCCCCGCACACCACACCCGATCTGCGGCGCCGCCGTCGCAGTCGGACCTCGGTGGAGGAGGTGGCGCCGGTCCAGACGTCCTCACCCAGTCCTGACAAGGCCACAGTGCAGACCCCCTCAACCCAGCGGCCCACCCGCGAACGACGCCGTTCAAAGACCGTCTCACCAGACGCGGGGACCAAGGTCGAGACGGGGACGAGGGAGCGGGCCCAGGCCACCCGGCCAGCGGAATCATCGCCGCGGCCCAAGAACAACGGCAAGCGGTCCGCTGAGCGCCCCAAGACCAAGCGGCCCGAGTCAGTCCGTGGCGAGTCAGCCCGTGGCGAGTCAGCACGCTCGGGACGGTCACGTCGTCGCGGCGAACCCAGTGGTGGTGATCGCGATCGGACTCGGGGTCCCCGCAAGGCCGTCGATGCCGATCAGGCACGTGGCCAGGGACAACCGCGCCTGAACCGTCCCTTGGATGTCGCGCATCTTCCGTAGAAGCCGTCCGCGAATCCAGACTGGGGCGGTCAGCCTCCCACCACTGCAGCCAGATGTGGAAGAAGTGCCGGACCGGCCGCCACCACTCCCCCTGTCCTCCCCGGGGCTTGTAGTTCCCGCACCACACCGCCGGCACTGGTGACGATGACGGTTCCGGCCATCACGTCCCAGCGTTGCGTGTCGTCCTCGTAGTAGGCGTCCACACGCCCGGCGGCCACAGCACACAGGTCCAGCGCCGCCGAGCCGACCCGACGGATGTCCCGAGCCGCTGACAGGACCCGGCCCACCGTGCCCGCCTGCTCCTCGCGGTGGGCGGGATCATAGGAGAATCCGGTGGCCACCAGCGCCAGCGGCAGGCGCACCGGGTCATTGACGCGGATCTCCTGGCCGTTGCAGGTCGCGGGCTGATCGATGCGAGCAGCAAACAGTTCACCGGCAAGGGGATCAAGGACGACGCCGACCAGTCCCCGCCAGGTGCCGTCGGGTGCCCGTTGTTCAACTCCGACACTGACTGACCAGCCGTGGTGTCCATACAGGAAGTTGACCGTCCCGTCCAGCGGGTCGATGACCCAGCGAAGCCCTGAGGTGCCACGGCGGTCAGCACCCTCCTCACCCATGATCGAATCGTCAGGCCGGGCGGCGGTGATGTCAGCTACCAGGGCACGTTCGCTGTCCGCATCGGCGACGGACACCGGATCGGTGGCGCTGGATTTCGTGTCGACCCTCAGGGAATGACCCTGGCGCAACCGGTCACGGTTGCTCAGCAGCGATGCCCCAGCCCGGCGGGCGGCACTGGTGGCCAACTCCAGCAGAGCCTGGGTGTCGGGCCGGGTCAACCGGGCAGACCGAGTCCGGGTTTGAGCCACGCACGACGCTCGCCGCAGGGGCACGTCGCAAACACGGGGTGGGACTTCCACGGCGCCACGACCATCATCGGAATGGCCTTCTTCAAGGCGTCGGTCAGCGAGACCTGGCAACTGATCCCACAATGCCCGCACTCCACCTTCACAGGACCGCCGCCGGTGGGGAAGGACCGAGACTGTGCCGTCGTTCGTGTGTCAGCCGATGTGTCAGCCGTGGTGTCAGCCGATGTGTCAGCCGTGGTGTCAGCCGGGTTGGCGATCCCGTGGGGGCTTGATCGGGCTCCCGCTCCGGGTGTGCTGGGCTCCTCAGCAACGCTGAACAACGCGGCACGACCATGAGGGTCGGCCTGTCCGGAATCAGGTTGGCGTGCCTCATCCCGTTCCAGCAGTCGCTTCTCGGGGGGTTTGATCCGGTCGAACCCGCTCATGTGTCAGTTCCCTTCTGTCGCCGTCCGCCCTCGGCGGCGACCCGATCGGCTTTGCGGACCGTCAGGCCGTGGAGTTCGGCGGCGATGACCCGGTAGGCGGCACTTCCAGGGACGCGCGGTGCGTGGGCCAGGATGGATCGGCCGTGGTTCGGTGCCTCGGCGAACCTGATGGACTTTCGCACCGGAACTCCGATGAGCTTCAATTCATACCGTGACTGCACGTCCTCCAGGACCTCGCGGGCATGCGTGGTACGGCCGTCATACATCGTGGCGATCAACCCGGCGACCCGCAGATCCCGGTTGGTCAGATGCTGGACGTCAGCGATGGTCTCCAGCAGCTGTGACACCCCTCGATGGCTCAGCGTCTCACACTGGACCGGGATCACAACCTGGTCGGCGGCAGTCAACCCGTTCAGTGTCAACACACCCAGCGACGGTGGACAGTCCAGGAAGATCGCATCGTAGGAGTCCTTCAGGTCCTCCAGCTGCGCCCGAAGCACATATTCCCTCCCGGTTCGGGACAGCAGAGCCACCTCCGCGCCGGACAGATCCAGGTTGGAGGGCACCAGGTCACATTCGTCGTGGGCCAGGATCGTGGCAGCCAGATCCTTGCGCCCTGTCACCACCTCATGCAGCGTCGGTGACAGCGAATCGGGGTCAAAGCCCAGTGAGAACGTCAGGCATGCCTGCGGGTCAAGATCAACCGCCAGGACGTTCAGCCCACGGGCCCGCAGGGCCGCCGCCAGGCTGACGGTGGTGGTGGTCTTGGCGACGCCACCCTTCTGGTTGGCAACGGCGTACACGACGGCACTCATCGCTGCGTGAGACTACAGCGCCGCTTCTGCGACGGCCCTCGTCCGGCCCGCCCCCGGGTCGTGTCAGCCATCGATCGCCGTAGGGGTTGGCGGGTCAGGTTCGTCTGTGCTCACAGCCAAGGCGGTACCTTGTCGTGGCCCACGCATTCACTGAGGAGTCACCCTAGATGTCAGTACCAGCCCTGAGCGTGTCGCGCGTCACGCTCTGCATTGTTCTGGTTGCCACAGCACTGCTGGCGGTCCCTTCAGCGGCCCTGGCCCAGTCCGAGTGCGTTCAAGACCCGGCTGGGGATGTGGAGAACCGGGATCAGAGCACGATCACCGAGTTCCCGCAGGCCGACATCCTTGCGGCGTGCACCGACTACACCGCTGAAGTCTTGGAGGTGTCGGTCCGGGTGGCACAACCAACCGACCCCGAGACCGATCCGGGTTGGGCGGACTTTGCCTCAACGGTGGGTGTGGCTGTCGACGTGGGCGGCGCGGAGGGCGAGGAGTTCGACGTCAACTACGCCCGCTTCCCCAACGGCGAGACCGAGGTCCGGGTGTTCGTCCACGACACCCCCGAAGTCCTATGCACGTTCGAGGGGATCTACGACGGCGTCCGCTACCGCATCCCAATCCCCGCCGACTGCATCGGAAACCCGGCCCAGGTCAACGTGGCCGCCTTCATCTTCTACACCTCCTCGGTGCCCAACCAGGCGTCTATGGGGTATTACGACGAAGTCCCGCCGCGACCGAACTTCCGCGGCCCCTTCACCACCGCGGATGATCCTGCGACGGCCGTGCAGCGATTGGCAGGCCCCTCGCGGGTCGACACGGCCATCGCGGTCAGCCGGGATGACTTTTCCGGCGGTGCGGCCGGTGCCGTGGTGCTGGCCCGCGCCGACCTGTTCCCCGATGCCCTGGTGGCCGCTCCGCTGGCTACCGCCGTGGATGGCCCGCTGCTGTTGACCCCCGGCTTCGCCGTGCCCCAGATCGTTGAGGACGAGATCCAACGTGTGTTGCCCGGTGGCGGAACGGTGTACCTGTCAGGCGGCATCGTGGCCTTGGAGGACGGCATCCGCACCGAGATCGAAGCACTGGGCTATTCCGTTGTCCGGGCCGCCGGTGACAGCCGGTACGCCACAGCCGTCGAGGTCGCCAGGGCCGCCAATCCCGACCCCGCACTGATCGTGGTCGCCGACGGCAACACCTTCCCGGATGCGTTGGTGGGCGGTTCGCTTGCCGCCGCCGAGGGAGGCGTGGCGATCCTCTCCAACGGTACCCAGTTGGATGACACCGCCTCGGCCTACCTGGCCGAGCATCCGGATGCCGACGTCCTGGCTATCGGCGTGATCGCCGCCCAGGCGGTTCCTGATGCCCCCTCGATCGCGGGCAGCGATGCGTTTGCGACTTCGGTGGCCGTGGCCCAACAGCGATACCCCGGCGCAAGCGGTGCCGCGATCGCCAGTGGGACCAACTTCCCCGACGGCCTGGCCGGCGGAGCGCATGCCGCACGACGTGGACTTCCCCTGCTGCTCAGCTACCCCGACGTGCTGCCCGACAGCGTGGCGGGGTACCTGTCGGGGGCTGCGCCTCTGAGCCCCATCTTCATGTACGGCGGCGTGGTCGCGCTCAGCAATCAGGTCGAACGGGACGCGGCGGCGTCCCTGGGCTAAGCGAGCCCTCCCCCCCCGCCCCTATCCCTCAGATCTGAGCTTTCAACCGGGTTAGCCGCCCGATTCCTCAGATCTGAGGGTTTCAGGGCACTCGGAGTGGCCCCACCCATCCCTCAGATCTGAGCTTTAAACCGGGTTAGCCGTCCCAATTCTCAGATCTGAGGGTTTCCATAGGCAGAAAAGCTTTGCACATAACTTGTGCACAAATATTATGCAAGCTATGGAGAAGCCACTCGACGACCGAGTTGTCCTCGACAGCCAGAAACTGCGATGCCTGGCCCACCCCCTCCGTTCCCGATTGCTGAGCACCCTGCGCACCATCGGGCCCTCCACCTCCTCGATACTGGCCGACCGCCTGGACACCAACACCGGCGCGACCAGCTATCACCTGCGGGAACTGGCCCGGGTGGGATTGGTTGAGGAAGAGTTGGACCGCGGCACGGCCCGCGAACGCTGGTGGCGGGCTGCCCACCAGATCACCTCATGGCGCGAGACCGACTTCGATGATGATCCCACCGACAAGGCGGCGGCAGACTGGCTGCTGGGAACCTACCTGCGGCTGAAGATTGGCTGGCTCGAAGACTGGCACGAGGCAAAGTCTGACTGGTCCAAGCAATGGCGCGCGGCCGCGGACAGCTCTGACCTACGCCTTCAACTGAGCCCTGCCCAACTGACCGCCCTGAACGCCGAACTCCATGAGGTCATCAGCCGGTACCGGCAGAACGGACCGGACAACACCACACTGGCCCAGCCGGTGATGGTGTTGTTGGACACCTTCCCCGCACCGGAGTTGTCCCTGTGAGCGCCGCCGACGCACATCTCCTGCGCCGTCGGTTTCTGATCCTGCGGGCACTGCGCTGGTTGCCGACCGGCCTCATCATCCCCGTCTTCATCCTCATCCTGCTGGATCGTGGCCTGACACTGGGCCAGGTCGGCCTGGTCACCGCGGTTCAGGGAGGGATGGTGTTCCTGCTGGAACTCCCCACCGGGGGGTTGGCTGACGCTGTCGGACGGCGCCAGACCCTGCTGCTGGCGGGCGCGTTCGATCTCATGAGCGTCGGACTGCTGATCGTGGCCGATTCTGTGCCCCTATTGGTCGTGGTGATGGCCCTGCAAGGGGTGTACCGGGCACTGGAGAGCGGCCCGCTTGACGCGTGGTATGTGGACGCGGCCCAGGCTGCCGACCCCGATACCGACATCGAATCGGGGCTCTCCGGTGGGGGGGTCGTGCTAGGTATTGCGATTGCCGTGGGGACGCTGGCCAGCGGGGGTCTGGTGGCGTGGGCCCCGATCGGAGCGATCGATCCGTTGTTGAACCCGGTGGTCGTTGTCCTTGTCCTGCGCGTTGTCGAGATGGTCGCGATCACGATGCTGATGACCCAGCCTGTCCCCTCCGATCAGCGTCCCTCCTACGGCGAGACCCTACGGGAGGTACCAACCGTCATCGCTGATGCCGTCCGGATGGTGCGGGCCAGCCATGTGCTGCTGGCCCTGGTGGCTGTGGAGTTTCTGTGGGGTTTCGGCATGATCGCGTTTGAGACCTATACCCCGGCCAAGATGAATGCCGTCCTGGGCAGCGCCGATCAGGCGGCCGCTCTGCTCGGACCGACCAACGCCGGGGCATGGGTGATCTCTGCCGCCGGAGCGGCGATGGTCCCGCTGGTGTCACGACGAATCTCTGCCCGCTGGACTGCGATCCTGCTGCGGCTGGCCCAGGGCGTCGTCACCGTCGGGATCGGGGTCGCCACCGGTCCGGTCGGGGTGATCGTGGCCTACGTCCTGACGCTGGGCGTCCATGGCGCCGCAAACCCGGTTCACCAGGGCCTGTTGCACCGAGCGGTCACCGACCCCACCCGCCGGGCAACCGTGCTCTCGGCGAACAGCCTGACCGCCCATTTCGGTGGCGCGGTCGGCGGTATCGCACTAGGGGCACTGGCCGACGCCACCAGCCTGACCACGGCCATCTCTGCGGGAGCGGCCGTGTTGGCTGTCGCCGCCCCCCTGTATCTCATCGCGCCCCGTACTGCGCCGGTCTCACCAGAGATGTCGGTGCCGGCCTGAGGGGCACCGCGACGAGATAGGCACTGGAGTCCACCCTCCGAAACGCTACGTCTCAGAGCGGGTTTCCCAACTCCGGCACCGTCGACCCGGAGGCCGTTGGTGCTGGTACGGGCTACTAGCCGACAATCATCTACGAGGATCCGGTCCGGTGAAGGACCTCGCCCGATCGATGAGGCCGACGGTCGTAGCCGCTGATGTAGACGAAAGTCTCCGAGCGGGTTTGTGGAGGGTGAACACCACTACCTATCAAGGCAGTCACTGTAGCGCCGACGTCATCGCTTTCACGGGTTATGCACAGCCAACGGTCACCGCCCTGACGATCAGATCTCCTCGAACAGGCCCATTCGCATGGCCGCGGCGACCGCGGCCGTCCTGTTGCGAGCTCCCAGCCGATCAAAGACCTCTTGGCAGTGGGCCTTCACCGTGCGTTCGGTCACTCCCAACTTCTCTGCGATCTCGGGGTTGGTCAGGCCTTCCTTGAGGAATTCAAGGACCTCGCTTTGCCGGGGGGACAGGATGGGCTTGGCCTCCAGCGGCTCGAGTTCCATGACCTCGGTGTCGTCATCGCCCGACATGTTGGCGCTGCGATCCTCAAACCGGGCCTCAACGTTGCCGAACTTGACGATGTCGCCATGTTTCAGCGCGGCAGAGCCCTGCACCTGCCCGTCGTTGACCCAGGTCCCACCGGTCGATTTGAGGTCTTCGATCAGGACGGCACCTGCCGTCTTGCGAATCGCGGCGTGTGCTCGGGAGACATGAGGGTCGTCCAGCACCAGATCGGAGGTCGAGCGGCGTCCGAGGATCTGCTCATCGGCGTCGATCACCAGCACCCGGCCCTTGTGTGGGCCTTCGCTGGTCACCACGAACATCGGTAGCGGCGTGAGCCGTTTGGCTGGTCCTACCACTGGCTGAGTTCACCTCCGGCCCTGGAACGAAGTTCAGCGACCACTAGATCATGCGTGCAGTCAGTACCCATGGTTGCTGATTGTGCCTCACCATGGAAGTCGCTGCCGCGAGTCACCACCAAACCCCGCGCGGCCGCCACCCGGTGCCACGTTCGGGCTGCGTCGGGCTCATAGGACTCTCGCGGTGACTCGATACCCGCCAGCCCCGCGGTACACATCGCGGCCAGGGTGTGATGATCAACCCCACCCCAGGTGGGATGTGCCAGAACCGCCGCCCCGCCGGCAGAACGGATCAACTCGACGGACTGAACAGGGCTCAGGGCCCCTTTCGGCACGTAGGCCGGGCATCCCTCTCCCAACCATTCGGCAAACGCCTGTCCGATGGTGCCCACAATCCCGGCTTGCACCATTGCCCGCGCCACATGGGGACGTCCGATGCTGGCCGATCCGGCACCAACCAACATGGCCTCGGCGTCCACGGTGCCGCCCTGGTCATTCACCTTGGCGATCATGGCCAGGGCCCGGTCACGACGCGCGGTTCGCAGCCGTGCCAGTTCGCGCGTCAGTGGGTTGTCGCCCTCATCAATCCAGTAGCCCAGCAGGTGCACGCTGCGTGGCGGGCCAGGGACCCCTACGGGCGGGGGACTCTCGGCGGACAACTCCACCGCCGGAATCCACTCCATTCCAAAGGTCTCACAGGCCTCCTGAGCCTCGGCGAAGTGGTCCACGGTGTCGTGATCGCTGATTGCCAACCCCTCAAGCCCTGACGCCCATGCCATCCGTGCCAGGTCAAACGGGCCAGCGCGGCCGTCGGAGTAGGTCGTGTGGCAGTGCATGTCGACACCCATCCCCTTGACGATATGTGGCAGGTGCGACACCACTCACCAGTCGGCTACCCGGTGGTCATCAGGTCACGGGGAGCAGGCGCGCCTTCCAGACCTCTTCGTGGGGCCAGGTTCGTGCCCACTGCGGGGTGACGAAGTCGTAGGACGTGACGGAGTCCGCAGGTGCCGTCAACTCGATGAAGTCAAGCACTTCAAAGCCGCTGGCGCGCAGCAAGCGGATCATCGCTCCGGGCGGCAGATGGAACTCTGTAACCGAAGGCTCGGTGTGTGCGGGACGGATGTCGCCGGCGGGAACGTCAACCTCAGGCCAGTCAAACCGGTACATGTCGTTCCACGGGCGCTGCAGTCGGTCCAGTGCCGGAACGCTGCCATCCAGCGGCATACAGGCCATGAGCAGTGGGTGGTTGCCCAGAAAGCGAAGCTCGCCGCCGGGCCGTAGGACCCGGGCGGCCTCGGGGATCCAGCGGTACGGATCGGCCCATATCGCTGCCCCGTACTCGCTGATCGCCAGATCAAAGCTCGAGTCGGCCAAGGGCAGCCGTTCACCGCGAGCCTGGATCAGCGGAAAGAACTCCTCATACTCAGCCTGTTTGGCCGCGGTGATTCGCAACTGGCCCTCGGTCGGATCGATGGCAACCGGTCGTCCGCCACGACGCAGGACATAGGCCGATACATAGCCGGTGCCAGATCCGATCTCCAAAACGTCCTTGTCCTGTACTCCCTGGATCAGCCCAACCTGGTCATCGAGGGCATGGAAGCATCCCCATCGCACGTCAGAGGCCGCCCACGCCCGGTCGGCCAGTGCGGTCTCCGATTCGGTCCGGCTGCCCCAGTGCTGCTGGTTTCTGGGCAGGAAGTCATCGGCTGTCGGTGTCATGGCGCGGATGGTGGCAGGTCCGCGATGATGATTCCATGGACACGCAGTGGTGGAACGACTTCTTCGACCGTACCTACACCGACACCTGGGCCAGCGCGGGCATGTTCGACCGGACGGCTGAAGAGGTGACGGGGGTGGTGGTCCTGTTGGGTGCAGACCACCCTCTCCGAATTCTCGACGCCCCGTGCGGATTCGGTCGCCACAGCGCGGTACTGCACGCGATGGGTCACCAGGTGACAGGCATCGACCTGTCCAGCGACCAGTTGGCATTGGCCCGGGAGCGTAACCCCGGACCCACCTATGTCCAGGCGGATCTGCGAACGCCGCCGCCGGGCCCCTATGACGCGGTGCTGAACCTGTTCAGCTCGATCGGCTATTTCGATGATCCCGCCCAGGACCGGGCGGCCATCCAGGCCTGGCATGCGGTACTTCGACCCGGCGGGACGCTGCTGATCGAAACCAACCACCGCGACCGTCTGGCGCTGATCCACCAGCCCGGCCAGGTGCTGCCGATCGGCACCGACGGTGCGGTGGAGTTCGGCACCATGGACTGGGTCACCGGGATCATGCACCGCACCGTGCGCTACGCCGATGGCAACGAACGGGAATTTGCTGTGCGCTGCTACACCGCCACCGAGCTGACGGGGATGGTCCGGCAAACAGGCTTCAGCCAGGTCGAGGTTTTCGGGGATTGGCAGGGTTTACCGATCAGCCCTGAGACCCGGCTGATCCTTCGGGCCCGGCGATAGCCTGACCCACAAACGTTCGGCTCAGGTGAACGCGTTGATGCCGGTCAGATGGCGCCCCAGCAGCAGACGCTGGATCTGACTGGTCCCCTCGTACAGCGTGGTCACCCGTGCATCACGCAGATAGCGGCCGACCGGGTACTCATCGGAGTAGCCGTACCCGCCGTGCACCTGTACCGCGCGGTTGGCGTTTCTGACCGCAGCCTCGGAGCAAAACGTCTTGGCAACACTTGACTCCACGGTGTGGCGCTCGCCCTTGTCGTGCTTCCACGCCACCTTCCAGTACAGCGCCCGGCTGGCCTCAAGATCCAGATAGATCTCGCTCAGCAGTTCCTGCACCAACTGGAATCCGGCGATCTTCTTGCCGAACTGTTCGCGGACCATCGCGTAGTCAAGGGCAGAGTCCATACACGCCTGAGAGATCCCGGTGCAACCCGCCGCCAGGCTGAACCGCCCGTTGTCCAGACTGTGTAGCGCGATACGCAGGCCCTTGCCGACCTCGCCCAGGACATTGGCGCCGGGGACCCGCACGTCGGTCAGCGTGACCTCGGCGGTGTCCCCCGCCCGCAGGCCAAGCTTGCCGTGCAGGGGGGTGCCGGCATATCCGGGCGAATCCTGGGGAACCAGGAAGGCAGTGATGCCGTCGTCGGTCTGGGCATACACGACCGTCAGCAGGCCACGCGAGCCGTTGGTGATCCACATCTTCGAGCCGTTCAGGACCCAGTCCCCGCCATCGGAGCGGGCATAGCTCTTCATACCGTTCGGGTTGGACCCGTGATCGGGTTCGGTCAACCCGAAGGCGCCAAGCCCCTCACCGGCCAGACGTGGCAGCCACTCAGACTTCTGCTCCTCGGTCCCGTAGTTCAACAGCGAGGAGGAAACCAGTCCCAGGTTCACGCTGATCATCGACCGGATCGAGGCGTCCGTACGTCCGGTCTCCTCAACGATCAGCCCGTAGGACAGGTAGTCAAGACCCATCCCGCCGAACTCCTCAGGGATGGTCGCGCCCAGGAAACCGACCTCAAACAGCTTGGGGACCACCTCTTCGGGAAACGCCTCGGTGCGGTCCAGTTCACGGGCATTGGGTGCCAGTTCGCGGTCGCAGAAATCCTTGGCCAACTGCCGGATCCCCGCCTGCTCCTCGGTCAGATCAAAGTCCATTGGCGGCAGCCTAGACCGTCCTGCCCCACCACCACGATGTGTGTCGGTGGCTGCACCTGAGGCGTCTATGTACCGACACACACCGGGGGTGGGTACAACCGGGGGCATGAGCACCGTGGAGAAGACCCCGACGCCGCGTCCGATCGTGGGCGTGGGAGCGATCGTGGTCCGCGATGGCCGGTTGCTGGTCGTTCGGCGCGGAAACGACCCGTTCAAGGGCCACTGGTCGGTTCCCGGCGGCCGCCTTGAGTTCGGCGAGACGCTGGCCGCAGGTGCCGTGAGGGAACTACAGGAGGAAACCGGGCTGATCGGACGTGCGGTTGGTCTGTGTGGCCTGGCCGAGCGGATGAGCGAGGGCGGCCACATCGTCATCTGTGACTACTGGGTCCACGTCTCCGGCCACGCAGAGCCGGTCGCCGGAGACGATGCGACCGAGGTCGCCTTCGTCACCCGGACCCAACTGCAGGCCCGGCAATCGGTTCCCCTGCTGAAGGAATTCCTGGTCGCCCATGATGTCTGGGAGCAGATGGTTGAGGAGTGAACACGCTCACATGACCACGTCAACCGGGGTGACGGCTCGCTCACCGGTTGCGGCCAGGAACACCCCCGCCAGGATCACCGGTGCCCCCACGGCCAGCAGCGGAGGCGGGACCTCCCCCAGCAACGCCAGGGCCAGCAGGCTGCTGGCAACGGGCTCGCTCAATACCACCACGGCAACGATCGTGGCCGGCACCGCGCCCATCACCTGGTTGAACACGGTATGGCCCAACAGTTGGGGACCCACGATCAGCCCGAGTATCGCCAGCCACGTGACGGTGTCAAAACCAACCAGTGGCGCCCCGAAGCCCGCCGCCGCGACTGCCAGGACCACCGCGGCGGTGCCATACACCCACGCACCGTAGGTGGTGACCGCCAGGGTCTGGCGGCTGCGCTCTCCGATCAGCAGGTAGCCACTGCCCGCTGCTGCCCCGGCAAGCGCCATCGCATCGCCCAGCAATGGGTTTGATCCGGTCGCACCCTGGCCGGCGTCGCCCACCGCGACGATGACAGCCCCAAGGACGGATATGCCGATGCCCAGCCAGGTGCGTCGACTGGGCGGGCGCCCCAGCACCAGCCAGGTGCCAAGACCGACGAACAACGGTGCCGTGGTGGTGAACACCACCGCCGAGGCGACAGAGGTGTAGCTGAACGCCCCGATGAACAGGGCGAAGTGGACGGCCAGGAACGCCCCGCCAAGCACCAGGGTGCGGCGCTGGGCCGCGGTGGGCCTGACACGAGCTCGCGCTGCGAATGGCAGCAGCACCAGCGCCCCGCCGGCAGAGCGCCAAAAGGCCAGGGCCAGCGCGGGCGCCGCGGCCACCCGGATCAGGATGGCGGCGAAGGAGACGGCGACAACGCCCAGGGCCAGCAGCAGGCGCAGGGTGACGGGGCGTGGCGTCGAAGGAAGGTCGGTCAGGGGCACGACCATCCATCGTGCCCGCCCACGCTGCCTCAGACAGTGCCGGCGATGGGTCCACACCTGTGCAGGCCCTATACTCCCCCAAGTCCATGCCGCCGACCGGGCGGCCGGCTGCCCCTCATGGCGTAGCCCCCACCGTTTCCCAAGGAGCCCGCAGACGCGATGACCCGCGCCGACGTGCACTACGCCCTCGCGATCGACAGCCAGATCTGGGACGCCTCGCGTATTGATCCAGACCTGCTGGACCCAGTTGTGCGGGTCGATTCGATCCCAGGCACCGCCCACCCGTTCGTCGTGATCAGGGACTACCAGGCTCCCCAGGGCGTGTACCTGGAGTATTTCACGATCAGCGATGCCACCGGCACCGAGGTCTATCGCGCGCCAGAGCGCAAAATTGAGCTGCGCGGTGAGATGTTTGAGGGTCGGGTCCGGACCCGCGTCCCACGACTGGTCCTGGATCGTGGCGACGAGCACGAACTGTCCTTCTTCGTCGATGGCGAGCTGATCAACAGCATCCCGATGTTCCTGGAGGTCGGCGAGGGCGGTGACCCCTCGGTCATTGCCGAGGAAACGCTGGCCAAGGCCTTGGGCAAGGGCACGGTCATGTGGATCGTGATCCCCAAGGCGGTCAAGCCCAACCGGCTGAAGAAGATCAAGAATCGGCCGCGCGGGCTGGTCTATGACAACCACCAGCAGGCCGTCTGGTTCGTCCTGGACGGCGCGACCGTGTACGTCTTCAGCGGCCCCACCGAGCAGGAGATTGCCGGGCTCACCCCCCAGACCAGCCAAGTGCAGATCGTGGCCCGCTCCAAGGACATGCGCTCGGCGGTCATCCGCACCCAGGCCGACGTGGAGGTCGTCCCACCCGATGACTCGCGCTGGGCCAAGGTTGCCGAGGCTGGCATCGGCAAGCGTCTGAACCTGCCCGACGGTGAGGGGGCAATCGAACGCTGGCGCACCAACTGCACGCTGTACGCGTTGACGCCCGTGTTCGCCGGCGCCCCCTCGGCGGTTGCCACGGGCCCGGCAGCCGCCACCGCCGCACCCGAACAGGCCGAGCAGAAGGCCGCGGTCACCAAGCGACCCGAGGACGACATCCACGTCGAGGCACAGATCGACCAGGCGGTCTTCGACAAGTTGGTGGCCGAGGGCACCAGCGAACGGGTGGCCCGCGGTAAGGCCAAGTCCGCCTTTGTCAGGGCCGAGAAGAAGCGGATCCTGGCCGAACAGCAGGCCGACGGCTGATCAGCTCGTCCCGGCCGTCGCAGAGCGCCGGCGTCCCGCCACCACCCCACCAGCGATCAATCCCACGGCCAGCACCCCGACGCCTCCCATGATCAGCAGGCGGACCACGCTGGCGCCACCTGGCTCGAAGGTCGTGGCAACCGGGACGCTCTGACCGGGTGCCGCCTGCCAGGTCAACACCGCAGGTCCGTCCGTAAACGGCGCAGCCGCCGGCTGCCCCTGGATCAGCACCGTGGTCGCGTTCGCCTGCACCACCGACCCGGGTGTGGTGAGGGTGAGGCTTGAGTCCACGACGTCTGTCAGCCGTTGGGTCAGGGTGGCCACGTCGGTACCCAGATCGGTTGCCGCGACATCGGTCAGGAGCAGAGGCAGTGACCCCGTCACGGTGATCAGGTCGGTCTGCGGATCAATCGATAGGTCCAGCGGGCCCAGCACCTGTGCCTCGGGCGCATCCAACGCCTGGGACAACTCCAGGTAGCGCGCTTGGAACTGAGCCGGGTCGGCGAACGACGTACGTAACGTCACCGTACGCCCGCCTTCGGTATCGTTGCGTTCGTCAGATACGCGCCACGATCCCTCTAGCGCTTGGACCCGTTGAACCATCCTGCTCAAGGGGTCCACGCCGGCGGATCTGGCCAATTCCTCAAGTTCGTCATCAGTGCTGACCGATACCTCCAACGTGCCGCCCCCATCGGTGGACACGTTGAGGTCCAGTTCCAATGTCAACCGACATCCGGTGAGCAGCAGGGCTGTGACAACGAGCAGGGTGGTCGACAGAAGAATCCTCAAGACGGCCCACACCCTACCGACCATCTGGGTTGACGATGAGTGACCAACGACGCGGCAAGAAGCCGATTGCTGAATGGCTGGTTGCCGAGAACCTGATCACGTAGGGCGAACTGCTGGAGGCACTGGCCTCCCGCATGGTTGTTGGCGGCAGGCGCGAGCGTCTGGGCGAGACCATTGCGCGCCTGGGATTCGTTGAGGCCTCTGAGAACCGTGGCCCGCCGGCACGGCATCGTGCCCGTCTGGACCGAGAACGACGGCACCCTGGTCGTCCTCACCTCCGATCCCACCGACATCGTCGCGATGGATGATGTGCGTCTGTCTGCCGTTTCGAATCGCAGGCGACCGAGGACGCCGACGACATCACCGACAGTGTGGAGGAGGCCGGCCCGGTCATCCGCCTGGCCGAGCAGATCATCCACGACGCGTTGCATGACCCTGCCGAAGAAGGTCCACGCACCGCTGGTCAGCCGTCTGAAACTGATCGCATCGCTTGACATCGCCGAACGTCGCCGTCCCCAAGACGGACGCTCGACCTACCGCTCAAAGACCGGGGAGGTTGACCTTCGTGTCTCCACACTCCCCCTGTTGCACGGTGAGAAAATAGTCATGCGGTTGCTCCGCAAAGGCGCAGAGCAACTCCAGCTGGATGAGGTTGGTCTGTCTGATCAGCAACTGGCCAACGTCCTGAACCACATCGAACGTCCCCAGGGGCTGTGCCTGCTGACCGGCCCCACCGGCGCCGGCAAGACCTCGACCCTGTACGCCTTCCTCTCCCACCTGTCGGATGTCGAACACAACCTGATCACCATCGAGGATCCCGTCGAGTACGAGTTGCCCGGTGTGAACCAGACCCAGGTGACCCCTCGAATCGGCTTCACCTTCGCCACGGCGCTGAAAACCGTGCTGCGTCAAGACCCCGACGTCGTGATGGTCGGTGAGATCAAGGACCTGGAGACCGCCGAACTTGCCCTGCAGGCATCCCTCACCGGACACATGGTGTTCTCGACGTTGCACACCAACGACGCTCCGGGCGCCGTCACCCGCCTGGCAGACCTGGGGATTCCCGACTACCTGATCGCTTCCTCGCTGACCATGGTCGTGGCCCAACGGCTGGGACGACGAGTCTGCAGCAAATGCATCGAACGTCACATCCCGACCGAGCGCGAGATCGAGCGCCTGCGACTGACCGCCGAGGACCAGGAGTTCGACGGCTGGGTCAACGGGGCCGGGTGCAAGTCGTGCAGCGGCACGGGGTACAAGGGCCGGATCGCCTTCATGGAGATCCTCAGCGTGGACAAGGGGGTCAAGGCGGCCCTGTTGGTGAAGGCCGACGAGGATGTGATCCGCCGGGCCGCCCGTAAAGGTGGTCTGCGCTCGCTCCGCGAGGACGGCATCGTCAAGGCACGCCAGGGCATCACGACCCTTGAGGAGGTGCTGCGGACCACCCCGACCGATCTGGTCCTGGAGGAGGACTTCATCCGGGCCGAGGCTGCCCTGGAGGAGTCCGAGGCGCTGGCCGCGACCCAAGCCGAGCAGACCCCCGAGGAGTACACCTACTCCCCCGAGGTGCTTGAGTACTCCGAACCCGAGGTCGAGGAGGTGGCGCCGGGCTTCGAACGGGTCGACGTCAGCGAGTTGGACTTCATCGCTGACGAGGATGACCCCCGACTGTGGCAGGACGATCTGGCGCTGGCGGCCCGCACGGTGGGCGCGATCCAGGAGGTCCGTGGGAGCCAGTTGACCGTTGACGCGCCGGCGGGGATCGCCACCGCACGAGATGCCCTCAACCGTCTTGAGCAGTTGTTAGAACCGACAAACGGGAAAACCGAGTGACATGAACATCTTGCAACGCGCCGCCGCCTGGGAGATCTGCTGGTCCATGACGGTCTGATCACCCCACACCAGCTGGATGAGGTGTTGGCGGATCAACCAGGCGTCCGCCCCCAGGTCAGGGCGTGCATCGGTGTGAGCGAGGCGGAGTCGATGTCGGTGAACCCGTGCCGCGCCAGCAGGTCGTCGTACTCGGCCCGCGGCAGCAGTTGATCGTCGATCTGTGCCTCGAAAAACTGGATGCCGGTCATGATGCGGCCCGGCACGCTCCGCAGCCCCTCCAGGGTGTCGGGGAATGGGAAATCGGAGATCACGAACCAACCGCCCGGCTCGAGCGCCGCGACGACACGGTTGGTCACCTCGTCGATGTCGCGGCACTCGTGCATCGAGATGTTGTTGATGATCAGCGTGGCTGGCTGCTCCAGACGGAACAGCTCCAGGGGACTGTGCACGAACGACACCCTCCCCGCGATGCCCTCGCTGTCAGCCCGCATCTGGGCCGCATTGACGGAGTGTTGGTCGCCGTCGACCCCGATGACGCTGCTGAGTGGGTAGTGCTCGGCCAGGCGGCGGACACCGACTCCCGCGCCGCACGCGGTGTCGACGATCATGCCGCCACCTGCCAGGCGGTCGTTCAACCCAGGGATCTGCTTGAGCCCGCCGGGTATCAGCCGTGTGTAGAAGGGGGTACCGGTGCCAGAAACGTTGGCGATCCAGTCCTCACTGGTGTCGTCCCACCACATTCGCTCACCCGATGCCAGCACACGCTCGAAACGATCGAACATTTCGGGCTGCTCCATGACGGTGAACACCCCACCCACGTGGGCAGGGGAGTCCGTGTCCAGCAGAAGGGGCACCATGTGGGGTGCGAGTCGGTAGCGCCCCCCGGTCCGGTCACAGACCGCGGCCGCCAAGGCCGCCCGGCACCAGACGGCGGTGTAGAAGGCATCAAGGTCGGCCGCGTCGGCCAACTGGTCGGCCGTCACACCCTCAGGGTGGTCGGCAAGTGTGGCGATCAGGCCGCTACGTAGGCCGATCGCAATGGTGCGGTGCCCGACGTAGCCGGCGATGTGGGACAGGATCACGGGAGCCTGGGTTTGGATGGTCGGGGCGACGGGCGTGGCAAGGTCGGTCATGGGGATCCTCCTGCTGCGGGGTGCAGCGGATCGAGACGTGTGGTCATGATCGGCTGGCCCGGGTGCGGCAACCAGTTTGGAAGCTGTACCGACCCGCTTCGATATCTGTACCGGCGCGAGCACCCGGCGTAGGATCAACCACCGTTTAAGTCGTCGTGCAGACGCTTGAGGAGGACTCATGACGAGCTACGGACAGTTCTGCCCTGTCGCAAAGGCCATGGAGATGTTGGACGAACGGTGGACACTGCTCATCATCCGGGAGTTGTTGGCCGGTAGCCGGCACTTCAACGAGATTCGACGGGGCGTCCCGCGCATGTCGCCGTCGCTGCTCTCCAAACGGTTGAGGACGTTGACACGCGCTGGTGTAGTCGAACGAGTTGAGCACGGTAACCGCAGCAGCTACTTGTTGACCCCTGCCGGGGAGGAGTTGCGGCCGGTCGTCGAAGCCCTCGGCAGTTGGGGAATCCGCTGGATCGGCGAATTGGGCGACGAGGACCTGGATCCACAGCTCTTGCTGTGGGATATGCGGCGCAACTTCGATCTCGAGGCCACACCGGCGGGGCGTACAGTGGTGCAGTTCCTGTTCCCCGACGTACCGGGTCGCGCGGGCCGCTGGTGGCTGGTCGCAGATGGCGAGGTCGACGTCTGTGACGAGGATCCCGGGTACCAGGTGTCCGTCGTCGTCTCCTGCCATCTCGAAATTATGGTCCGGATCTGGCGTGGCGACCTCCGGTGGGACGACGCCATCCGTACCGGCGACCTCGATCTGAGGGGTGGGACGCACCTTCGTCGGGCTGTACCGAGTTGGCTGCGGCTGTCCCCGTTCGCCTCGGTCCCTCGGCCGAGCGCACCGACGCCAGCCCGCTATGACTTAGGGCCACAGGTAGACGCGACCCCGGTTGTCGTCCCGCCCACCCCCTGAAGGTTTCTGCGGCGACCACCTCGTCAACCGCTTGAGGGCCGGTTAACCGAGCACGGGTTTTGTAACAGGGCCAACTACGTACATCAGTATGCGAGGGGGTTTGAGCGAGTTGTGGGGCTGAAAGCACCAAGTCATGGCACCGCTACCATGAAACCTCCGCAATAACGACAAGGAGCGTGCATTCGTCGTGCCCACGAACGAACAGGTCATGGAGGCCCTCGGGACGGTCGACGATCCCGAGATCGGCCAGCCAATCACCGACCTGGACATGGTGCCAAGCGTGTCCGTCGATGGTGGCGTGGTCACCGTCGACGTGCTGCTCACGGTGCCGGGCTGTCCCATGAAGGACACGATCACCCGCGAGGTCACTGCCGCGGTGGCCAAATTGGACGGGGTGAGCAGTGTGGATGTACGACTTGGTTCGATGACCGAGCAGCAACGTGCCAAGGTCGCCGAGAAGGTCCGTGGTGGCGCTGCCCGTGCACCCGGTGGGCAGGTGGTCATCCCCTTTGCGCAGGCCGATTCCACCACGAAGGTGGTGGCGATCGCGTCGGGCAAGGGCGGTGTGGGCAAATCGTCGGTCACCACGAACCTGGCCGTGGCTCTGGCCCAGCAGGGCCAGAAGGTCGGTGTGCTCGACGCTGACGTGTGGGGCTACTCCATTCCCCGGATGCTTGGTGTCGAGGGCCGGCCGGTCGCCTTCAACAACATGGTGATGCCCCTGCAGGCCCACGGTGTCAAGGTCATCTCGATCGGCTTCTTCATCGATGCCGAGAAGCCGGTGATCTGGCGCGGCCCGATGCTGCATCGTGCGTTGCAGCAGTTCCTGGCCGACGTCCACTGGGGAGACCTGGACTTCCTGCTGTGCGATCTGCCGCCTGGCACGGGTGACATCGCGATCTCATTGGCCCAGATGCTTCCCAACGCCGACATGCTGGTGGTCACCACACCTCAGCAGGCCGCCCAGCGCGTTGCGCTTCGTGCCGGCCAGATGACCGCCCAGACCGGCATGCGGGTGCTGGGCGTGGTGGAGAACATGGCCACGTTCGTGGCACCCGACACCGGCACGGAGTACCGGATCTTCGGTGAGGGTGGCGGCCAACTGCTGGCCGCTGAACTCGACACCGAACTGTGGGCTTCCATTCCCATCGACACCCGACTGCGTGAGGGATCCGACAACGGCACACCGCTGGTCTTAAGCGACCCCGACGCCCCCGCCAGTCAACGGTTCATCGAGATCGCGCAGCGGCTGGCCAAGTCCCGCACGTCGCTGGTTGGCAGGGCACTCCCGCTGAAGTTCTAGCGCGACACTCCTCCCGGCCGTGACCCTCCGGGTACCCCGGGCACTGGTGAGCTCAGCCCAGGCTGAGGGACGTTCCTGGTGGCTGGACACCCTGGCCGACACCGTCACCGGAGTCGCTGCCAGTTGGCATCTGACCGTCGGCCACCCCTTTGAACCGGGAGGCCAGACGGCGTGGGTTGCTCCGGTCAGGTCCGCGCAGGGGCAGGAGTTGGTGCTTAAGGTCGGTTGGCCCCACCACGAGGCGATGCACGAGGCCGAAGGTCTGCAGGCGTGGGACGGCGACGGAGCCATCCGGGTGGTCAGGGGTCATCCGTTTCGCCGACTTCAGGACATGTGCGACCTGTGGGCGGCGGCGTATGAGCAGTGCTATTGGCCACCGACCTGCATACGGGCAACGTCCTGTCTGCCTCTTCCCGCAGACCATGTGGTGCAGTGGCTGTTCGCACGCTGTGTCATCGAGTCACCATCCCGACCCGAACTGTTCGATGTGGCGCGGCGGATCGCCCCGCGGTAGAACCGGTCGGTGCCAACCCGTCGGTAGCTGGTGTGGGCACTGCTTATTGCAGTGATCTCATCCTGCTCGGCAGGGTCCTCAACACCGGTGGACACCAGCATCCAGGTCGGCATGATCTGGCCTTCCTCGGCGACCGGATAGCGGACTGGTTGCAGTGGTTCGGCGCAACGATCAGCACGCCGATGGTCGGCTGCTTGGCCTGCGACTGCAGGTACTGCCAGCGGGCCCCTTCGGGCACCCAGAACACCCTGTCGAACCTGCCCGTCGCTCTGGAAACCGCGTTGTATCGCGTCGCGCAGGAATCGGTGACCAATGTCTCGCGCCACGCGCAGCACGCGCCCCGCGTTCAGATCGACGTGGTGGGAAACGCCGAGGACGTGCGGTTGACCATCAGCGACGACGGCAGCCTAGACGTCCCTCCGGTGGCCGCACCGTCAAGTTCCACCGCTGACCTGAAGACCCCCATCCCCGCATTAGGCTCCAATGCCATGACCCGAGCGGACCGTGCACTCGTGGCCATCATCATCGCCGGGCTGGCATACGGCACCGTGATCCACTGGGTCCAGGTGGCAGACGACTGGCGGGTCGTGCCCGCCGCAGGCGACGCTGCCAACGCGTTCGCGGCGGCCCTCGCCATCATCGACCCCCTGCTGCTTGTCGGGCTCGCGTACCCGCGAACACGATCTTCCACGTCAATCCTCACGGCGGCGGTGGTAAGCGGTGACCTGGCGCTCAACTTGTGGGTGTGGTCATTGGTGGGGTCGCCGTGGCCGCTTGGTGGACTCGTGTCGCCTCTTTTCGGGTTCACCGTTCTCACGGTGGTAGCGGCCTGGCGATTGGGGTCTGCTAGGTTGTAGGACATTGTGGATCTTAGGGAGAGATCGCACGTACCGGGGATTTGATGGGCAACTACCGGCCCTTGCCTCAGTTGTCACACCGTCGGGATCTTGACGGCCTGCTCAGTCTGACGCGTGGCCTCGAAACGTGACTGCAGTCGTCGGGACACCGCCGATACCACACGGCCCAGGCCGTGGCCCAGGATGGCACCGATCAGTGTGTCGCAGGGATAGTGCACCCCAAGATGGATGCGGGTCATTGGAACCCAGGCCGCAACCAGCGGATAGGGCCATCGGCGGGACGGCAGCGACCGCTTTCCCAGCACCGTCACCACCGCAAAGATCACCGCCGAATGACCTGACGGCATGGAGGATCCGATCGGGGGCAGGATATGACGCTCGGTGCTCTCCGATTCATACGGCCGGGGCCGGTCAAAGGCCTTCTTTGTTTTGTGGGCCACGAACCAGCCCAGGCTCCCGGCCACCAGGACCTCCCCCGCCTCCCATCTGTGGCCCATCCGGTACAGGGTCGCCGCCGCGCTGACCACCATGAACATGGATCCCAGGTCGGTGGTCGCCCGGGTGATCTCAGTCGACCTGGGAACCACACCGACGGCCGTGCGCACAAGGTCGCCCAACCGCGCATCGGCGCGGTGTAGCCCGCGATACCCCACTAGCGAACCCGCACTACGTGGCGTCCGGATCAAACGGCGCGTTGCCGGGTACCGCACCGGCGGCCGTGGGTGACAGATCAGCCATGCCCGGCCCTGACTGCTTCTTGCCTATGGATTCGAAATCGGACTTGGCCTGCCCCAGTTCGGCCTTGACCTCGTTCAGCGGGCCCATCAGCGCGGTGGCCGCAGTCTTGCGGACATCCTTCAGCGATGTCTGCAGTTCGCGGGCCTCACGGGCAACATCGGCGATGTCCTCGTCCAGTCCGGCCGCGTCCTTCAGCTCGGACAAGGTCTTGGTGGCCTCACGGCGAATCGCGGCGATGGTCTTGCCGGCGTTGCGTGCCATTCCGGGCAATCGTTCGGGACCGAAGACGAACAGGGCAATCACGGCCAGCCCCACCATCTCCCAAAATCCCAAACTGCCCACGGCAACCACTCCTTGCGCTTTCAGCGGTCAGTGGCGTCGACCAACGTGACCTGCGCGATCTGCACCGCGTTGCCTCGAATGTAGCGAACTTCGATGGTAGCGCCCACTCCTGCACCGCGGACGGCTTGAATCACATCAGCCATGGTCCTCACCCCACCGGTATTCACGGCCACCACCACATCACCCGCGTTCAGACCCGCCTGCGCCGCCGGTGTGCCTGGCTGGACGTCCTCGACCAGCGCACCACCTTCGATCCCGAGTTCCTCGGCGCGCGACGCCCGGACCGTGCTGCCTGACAACCCGAGGAAGGGGGTGGGCACCCGACCCTCTGCGATCAGGCTGGCCACGACATCGGTCACGATGCCCACCGGTATGGCGAAGCCGACCTCACCGCCCAGGTCCTCGCCCAGCATCGCCGAGTTGATACCAAGCAGCCGACCCTGGCCATCCACCAAGGGTCCTCCCGAATTTCCGGGGTTGATGCCCGCGTCGGTCTGTAGGACGCCGGGCAGCCTCACCAACTCGCCATCCACCCCACGCAGGTCGATGGGTCGGTCAACGGCGCTGATGACCCCCGCGGTCACCGAGCCGTTCAAGCCGAACGGCGAACCCACGACCACGGCCAACTGCCCGATCATGATTTCTCTGGGGTCAGCAAGCGTGATCGGGGGATGGTCGGTCTCCTCCACCTCGATCACGGCCAGATCGCTATTCGGGTCGCTGCCGACCAGGCTGGCCGGCACCCGCGAGCCGTCAGCGAAGGTGACCGAGATTCCTGTCACCCCGGCAACCACATGGTGGTTGGTGACGATGTGCCCCTGGTCATCGATGACCACTCCCGAGGCGTTTCCCGTACCTCCCTCGCCAATGCCTCGCACATCAACCCGCACGACCGACGGCAGCACCACCGCCGCGACACTCGACACGCGATCCGTCGACTCGGCCACAGGCAGGGAGGGGGAGGACTGCGGGGACCACAGGCTGACCGCGGCGATTCCGGCCAGCACGCCGACCAGACCAGCGACGGCGGCAACCATCCCGACCACGCGCAGCGGCACCCCGGGTCGGACACGATCATGCGGCGACGGTTGCGGCATCCTCTCAAGAGTGCCCTGTCCACCTGCCTGCGCAGAGGCAGCGACGCCGAGCGCCCGGCGTATGGCCGGTCGGGCTCCCCGGCTTGGTGGCGCCGACAGATCGCCCGAGGTGGACCCGTATCCGTTGGACATGGCGACAGCCTATGACGGTGTCCCGCGACCCGACCGATTGCCTGGGGTCAGGGGCGCCCGCAGCCGGTATCGTGCCGACCACCCATGATCCTCATCGTTGTCGTCGCTGTCGCACTGGGTGGCCTGCTGGTCTGGGCGTTGTACGCCGAGCAGGTTCCTCCCCGCGGTCGTACCCGTCCGCTGTCCCTGCCGGTATCGGCAACGGGCGAGGATGTCAGACGACATGACTTCCCCCTGGTGCTGGCCGGGTATGACCCCAAATGGGTCGATGCCCATCTGCGCAATGTCGCAGCCATCCTTGACCGTGCCCGACTGGATCTGGCCGCACAGCGCTCCGTTGATGCGGCATCCGCTGAAGTTGTGACGTTAGGCTCTGTGCTCGATGACGTATGAGGGTGGGTCCCGGGGGCTCCCACGGGGATGGTCCGGACCGCCGCCCTCGGGGGGTTCGCCGCCGCCCGCACCACCGGGACCAGCACCACCGGGACCGGCACCACCGGGACCGGCACCACCGGGACCTCCACAACCGCCGCCGCCGGCACCACCCCTCCCACCTCGACCAGCACCGCCCCTGATCGACACCGCCACCGCGCCCACCCGCCCGGCGTATGACCTGCAGAGCGGCGTGATCGAATTTCGCCCCCTGCAGTTCACCGACATCCTTGACGGATCCTTCGCCCTGTTCCGCTCCAGCCTGCGGGTGATGGTGCCAGTGGTCCTGCTGGTCATGGCTCCCGTCCAACTGGTGGCTGCCTTCGCCCAACGCGAGGCCCTGTCCTTCGGTTTCACCGGGATCCTTGACGATCCCACCGCCGCTGATGCGCTGCTGGGGTCCGGCGGGGTCACCGCCGGACTACTGATCAGCCTGGCGGTGCAGATGCTGATCGCCCCCATTCTGGCAGGGGTCCTGGTCCACATCGCCGGTGCCCACATGTTCGGACGCCAGGTCACCATGCGACAGGCCGTCCTGGCCACACTGGGCAAGTCCGGTTGGCTGGTCGGTGCCTACCTGCTGATCGGCCTGGTCCGAGTGCTGTTGCTGGGATTGGCGTTCCTGGCCTTCGCGGCGGGATCCGCGGTGGGTGTCACGGTGCTGATCGTGTTGGGAGCAGCCGTGTTCGTGGGGTTGACGCCGTTGTTCGCCGTCATCACCCCGGCGATCATGCTCGAGTCGGTGGCCCCGGTCGCTGCGATCCGTCATGCCATCACGTTGGCCCAGGGCGCGTATTGGCGGGTTGCAGGCGTCATGCTGGGTACCTCCTTCGTCTTCAACCTGTTAGCCCTGCTGCTGGCCGGCATCCCCAACGTCATCGGAGTGGTGGGCGGGCTGGGATTCGGCTGGGTCTTGGTCGGGCTGGCAAGCGTGCTGTCGCAACTGATCGTCGCCCCCCTGAACGCCAGCGCGATGGTGCTGCTGCACGCCGACCTGCAGATGCGCCAGGAGGGCATGGACTTCGACGTGGTCCTGGGACGAATGGCGGTTCCTGCGTGAACCTGCTGTGGGCCCAGCCTGCCGACCCCGATGAGATCCGACGCGTCACCGAACAAGTGCTGTCCCAGGCGGACTATCAGGCCGCCGGTGGGCCCTCGCTGTTGGATCAGCTGATCAACTACCTTCTGGAGCAGGTCGGACGATTACTGCTGCGCTTCGACACGGGCGGTGGTCCGGGGTCCATCGTCGCGGCCTTGGTACTGATCGGGGCCGTCGTTGGCCTGGTCATCGGTGTCGCGGTGCTGATCCGGCGGCTGCGACGCTCCGACACCCTCCCGACGGTGGTCACCGGTCCGATCGGCCGCGATCCCGTCTCGTGGGCTGCGGAAGCCGAACGCCACGAACGCGAGGGCAACCTTCGCCAGGCACTGCGCTGTCGCTATCGCGAGACGCTGGCCCGGTTGGCGGCGGCCAACCTGATTGATGAGATCCCGGGCCGCACCACCGGTGAGTATCTACGCGCCGTGAGGCGTGCCGTGCCTGCGGCCGGGGATCCCTTCGAATCCTTCACGCGACGGTTCGAGGAGACCTGGTACGGCGGCCGTGAAGTCGATGCTGCGCTGCTGTCCGACATCACCGGGTTTCAGGAGACGGTCATCCACAGCGCTTTGGGCCGTCGCAGGGTCGGTATGTCGTGACCGCCACCAGCGTGCCGCGTCCACTCCTCAGCGATCGCTCCCGCGACCGCAGACGACTGCTGTGGCGCTATGGGGTGGGGATCGCCATCGTGGTCCTACTGATCCTGGCGATCGGTCCGCGCGGTTCCTCCGGTCCACCGCTTGACCCGCGTTCGACCGGGCCGCTGGGCACACGTGGGATCGTCGATGTCCTGGGTGCACTGGGGGCAGACGTCAGCGTGACCAGCGCACTGCCCGAGACTGATGACACCACCATCCTGGTCATCACCGACAACCTGACTGACGAACAACGCACCGACGTGCAGGACTGGGTCCAGGGCGGGGGACGCCTGATCCTGGCCGATCCCTTCAGTGAGTTGGCTCCTGAACTGCTGGGTGTGGCCAGCATCGCGTTCACCGAACCGTCCATCGAACCCGACTGCGCAGATCCGGCCGTCGAAGGAGTGCAACGAGTGGCGGTGTCCAGCAGTTTTGTCTTCGAACTGCCAGCAGGTGGCACCGGCTGTTTTCCGCGCAACGACGGATTCTGGATGGTGCGTGGTCCCCAGGGCCAGGGTGAGTTGATCACCATCGGCGGGCCGTTCACGTTGACCAACGAACTGCTGGACGACCAGGACACCTCGGTCTTCCTGGTCAACCTGCTGAGTCCACAGCCGGGCGGCCGGGTTCGCGTGCTGACCAGCGACGACCCGACTGACACGCCGGAGAGTCTGACCGACCTGCTACCGGATCAGGTGGCGCTGGCGCTGTTGCAGATTCCGCTGGCGTGGCTGGCACTGGTGTGGTGGCGCGGGCGGCGTCACGGCAAACCGGTCAGTGAGGTCACCCCAGTGCGGATCGAGGCCGCCGAGACCACGGTCGCGGTGGGCAACCTGCTGTACCGGGCCGGCCGGGCAGCCGACGCCGCTGCCATCATCCGCGCCCAGGTGCACCGCGAGTTGCTGCGGCGGCTGGGACTGACCGATATGGCCGACCCACAGACCTTCATCGCCATCGCCGCCCATCGAACCGACCTTGACCCCCAGACCCTGCACCAGTTGCTGTTGGCGCCGCTGCCCGACACCGATCAAGGCCTGACCCGCTTCGCCAACACCGCGGCACACGTCATCGGGGGCATCCGCCAACGGCGGACCGCGGACCCCAACGATGGCAGCACTGCTCGACCAGGACCTTCGACCCCCACCCACACAGGAGCACCAACCTCGTGAGCGATCCCCGCTACCCATCCCAGCCGCCACCATCCCCGCCCGGCGCGCCCGCGTCCGAGCCCGGCCCGGCGGGCCCCGCACCAGGTCCGGACCCCCGCGCAGCAATTATCGCGGTTCGCGACGAGGTAGCGAAGGTCGTGGTGGGTCAGGACGGGGCGGTCAGCGGGCTGCTGACCGCCTTGCTGGTCCGCGGGCATGTGCTGCTTGAGGGGGTGCCGGGCACCGCGAAGACCCTGATGGTCTCGGCCTTGGCGGCGGCTCTTGACCTTGACACGGCACGTGTCCAGTTCACGCCTGACCTGATGCCATCAGACGTGTTGGGCCAAAGTGTCTATGACGCCCAGGCCACCTCGCTTGAAGGCGCGTTCCGTTTCCGCCAGGGCCCGGTCTTCACCAACCTGTTGCTGGCCGACGAGATCAACAGGACCCCACCGCGAACCCAGGCCGCGTTGCTTGAGGCCATGGAAGAACGGCGAGTCACCGTGGAAGGCACCCCGTTGGACCTTCCCTCCCCGTTCCTGGTGGTGGCCACCCAGAATCCCGTTGAATACGAGGGAACCTATCCGCTTCCCGAGGCCCAACTGGACCGATTCCTGTTCAAGCTGATCGTGGGATATCCCTCCGCCCATGAGGAGCAGACGGTGCTGACCCGTCATGACGGCGGCATGAATCCCCATGATCTGCGAGGAAGCGGGGTGAAAGCGGTGGCCGGCGCGGAGGAGCTGATGAGTGCTCGCATCCAGGTGGAAAAGCTACGAACCGACCCAGCCGTCGTGGCCTACATCGTCGCGCTGAGTGAGGCCAGTCGCCAGTCGCCGTCCCTGACACTGGGAGTCAGCCCGCGTGGATCCACGATGCTGCTGAAGGCGGCCAAGGCGTGGGCGTGGCTGTCGGGGCGAACCTACGTCACGCCTGACGATGTCCAGGCCATGGCCCTGCCGGCCCTGCGACACCGCGTCCAGGTCCGACCTGATGTCGAGCTTGAGGGAGGCGACGCCGACTCCGTGCTGCAGGGCATCCTGGCAGCCGTGGCGGTGCCACGATGAGATGGTCCAGACTCTGATACCGCCGACCCCGGCGCGAATGGCGCCCGACCCCGGATTGCCGCGGGTGCCGACCACCCGCGCGTGGCCTGTTCCGACCTGGCGCCTGGCCGCAGGTCTGCTGGTGGTCGCCGTGATTCTGCTGCCGTTCGGCACCGGCGCGGCTGCGGTCTGGGCAGTCGGCAACCTGGTGGTGATCGGGCTGGCGGTGTTGGATCTGACCCTGGCGCCCTCTCCGGCCACTCTGGGCCTACGACGTCAAGTCGAGCCTGTCATGGTGATCGACACCGGTGCCCCGCTGCGCTGGAACGTGCAGAACTCGGCCGGCCGGGCGGTCACCGTGGACCTCGCCGACGCGCTGGCCGGATCCCTAAGGGTAACTGATCGTCGTGCACGGATGCGGGTGCCCTCCCGTGGTCAGGCGTTCGCCGACCGTGTGGTGACCCCGGCCCGACGGGGCCGAATCCAGTTGGGTCTGGTAACCGTGCGCGTCCACGGTCCGCTGGGCCTGATGATGCGACAGGCCGAGTGCGACCTGACCGCGCAGGTGAGCGTCCACCCGGCCTTCCCCAGCCGCAATGACGCAGAGTTGGCACTGCAACAGGCCAGGCGGCAGGCCGAGGGTCTGCGAACGGTGCGGTTGCGTGGACAGGGAACCGATTTTGAGTCCCTGCGTGACTACACGCCCGACGATGAGACCCGGCGCATCGACTGGGCTGCCACCGCCCGGGCCCTCAAACCCATCGTTCGGACCTACCGGGCCGAGCGCAACCAGCAGGTCTTGATCCTGCTGGACCACGGCAGAACGATGGCCGGACGCATGGGACGGGTGCCTGTGGACGATGGTGGCAGGGACGGGCACCCCTCCCGGGCCGCGATCGCTCCGCGCCTGGAACACGCAATGGATGCGGTGATGGCGCTGACCCGGGTCGCCACCGGAATGGGCGACCGGGTCGGCCTGGTCACCTTCAGCGATGTCGTGGGAGCCTCGGTGCCCCCGCGTACCGGCTCGGCCCAGTTGACCCGCGTGGTGCAGACACTGGCTGACGTCGACGTGGACCTTGTCGAACCCGACTACCGAGCCGCGTTCGCCGAAGCCTTGGTTCGCTATCGTCGGCGTGCACTGGTGGTGGTGTTGACCGACCTGGCTGCGGCTCCGGTCACCGAGTCGTTGGTGCCTGCCGTGGGGCTGCTCAGTCGGCGGCACCTGCTGCTCATCGCCTCACCCGTCGACCCGACCGTTCAGGAGTGGACGCGTCGACCTCCACGTGACGCGGCGGGTTCCTATCGCATGGCCGCCGCCCTGCGCGGCGACGCCGACCGTCGGCGCGCGGCTGGTCTGCTCAGGCGCACCGGCGCACAGGTGGTGGATGCGCCACCGCAGCGCCTCCCGTTACGGCTGATCGATGCCTACCTGGACCTGAAGTCGGCCGGTCGGCTGTAGGACCGGTACCGGATCCCACAGGATGCGGTCGGACTGGGCCAGTGTTCCCGTCAGGCCCCGCCTGCCGGCATCGCGGCCCAACACCAACCAGTAGGCCAGGAAGCCGGCCTCTGCCACGACACCGATCGACACCCGCAGCCAGGTCGGCAGCGCGGAACCGGTCACGAATCCCTCGATCAGCGCGGCGATGCCGAACACCACCACCACACCCGTGACCACGGTGATCGCCCGGCTGGCCTGCTGTCGCAGGGCGTCTCCGCGGGAGCGGTCGCCCGGATCGATCCAGGCCCATCCCAACGCCAGGCCCATGCCAGCCGCGACGAAGACCGCGGTCAGTTCCAGCAGGCCGTGCGGCGTGATAAATCCCCAGAAGACCTCACCCACACCGCGGGCGTGGAACAGACCGCCGGCCAACCCGACATTGGCGGCGTTCGTGATCAATACCAAAATCGTGGGCAGTCCCGCCGCGATGCCGACCGCGAAGGCCAGGAAGCCGACCTGGATGTTGTTCAGGCCCACCTCGGCGAAAAACTGCCCGGACGGCTGTTCGGAGTAGTAGTCGACGAAATCGCCGGCGAGCAGCACCTCTTGTACCGCCGGTGGGATCCCGGCATCCAGCGCCCGGGGCGACTGTGCCACCCACACACCAAGCCCCACTGCCACCCCCATGAACACCATGGCCGCCACCGCGATGTAGCCGCGCAGGTGCCACAGGGCTGCGGGAAAGGTCTCGGTGAAGAACCGGCCGATCGCGGCAGCCGTACGTGGTCGGCTGCCGTACAGGGTCGCACCGCTGGCCGCCACCAGTTGAGACAGCCGCCCGGTCAGGTCCGGGTCGGCGTAGGTGGTACGCGCCATCGACAGGTGCGTGGAGGTTCGCTGATAGTCGGCCACCAGGGTGGCGATCTCATCCGCCGTCAGGCTTGACGCGTTACGTTTGGCGAGTTGGTCCAGCCGATGCCAGGTTGGCTGGTGCAACGCGACGAAGCGATCCAGGTTCACCCCACCAACCTAGAGGGCACAGGAGACGATGACGACCACGCAGTCCGACGGCGCCGCGGGGCGCCACTCTGCCCTGTACACGCCCGAGGCGGTCAGGGTCGATCTGCCATTGGCTGATCTGGGCAGTCGGACGCTGGCGATCCTGATCGATCTGTTCCTGATGCTGTCGCTGCTGTACCTGGTGCTGATCTTTGGTGCGGCCGCCTTCGGTGTCTCGGGGGGGATCGCACCTGATTGGCTGGCCATCGTGGGCGCGTTGGTACTGAACTTCCTGGTGCTGTGGGGCTACCCGACGGGGTGTGAGGCATGGTTCGGTGGCCGGACAGCCGGCAAGGCGGCGCTTGGCCTGCGTGTCGTGACGGTCGAGGGGGCACCGGTCCGTTTCCGTCATGCCGCAATCCGGGGACTGTTCGCCTTCATCGACTTCTATCTGTTCCTGGGCATCCCGGCGTTGGTGACCTCGCTGGTGACGCGCAAAGGCCAACGGCTGGGCGATCTGGCCGCCGGCACGGTCACCATCCGTGATCGCTCGGGGACAACACCCGCTGAACAGGTGGTGTTCTGGCAGGTTCCGCCGACCCTGCAGTCCTATGCCTCCACCATCGACGTTCGCGGGCTCAGCACCGCCGACTACGCCGTCATCCGCCGATTCCTGCTGCGGTCTGGCTCGCTGAAACCACAGCACCGGGCGCGCATCGCCACCGACATAGCCAACGTGTTGGCGTCTCGGATGAATCACCGGCCGCCGGCGGGGACCCACCCCGAGGCGATGCTGTTGTGTGTGGCCGCGTTGCTGCAACAGCAGGGCAGCCTCGCGCCGGCGCCGCGCCCTCCTGCAGTAGATTTGAGGCCGCCCCCGCCTGGACCGGCTGCGCCGTGGTCGCCGCCGGCGACTCCACCCGCCTCGCCCTCGGGCCGTTCGGGTGCGGAGTTCGCGCCACCGTCATAACGGCCGGCGTGGGTCGAGCGCCGGACAGCGAAATAGTCATCAACTCTGGTTCTGTGCGTTGCCTCAGGTGAGATACTGAAGGATCGCGGCGGCCAACACGTCGGGCTGTTCCAGCATGACCCAGTGCGCAGCGGTCGGGATGACCTTGACCCGCGACACCGGAATCTGCGCGTGGAGTTCCTCGGTCATCGCGATCGGCGTGGAGCGGTCGTGATCTCCGACCAGCAACAAGGTCGGCTGTCCGATGTCCTCCCGGCTGATTCGCGGCATGTTGGCCAGCGCACGACAGCTGTTGGCATACGCCTTGGGGTCGTTGCGCAGGTAGCTGTCTCGTAGCAGGCCGACCAGCTGGGGAAGTTTTGCCTGCGTCCGCGGCGCCAACGCACCCGGCAGCCAGTCATCGACAATGGCATCCAAACCCTCGGCGTCAACCAGGTCGGCGCGCTTCTCATAGGCGGACAAGGTGTCGGGCTCAAACCATGAGATCCCTCCGACCAGGACCAGTTGATCGATGGCTTCGGGACGGTCCAGCGCCGCAAGCTGGGCGACCAGGCTGCCCAGGGAATGGCCGACCAGGGTGACCGGCGGCAGTTCCAGGGCGCTGATCAGCGCCAGGACATCCTGCGTCCACTGCTTGATCGAGTACGAACCTGATGACACCTCGCTGCGCCCGTGCCCACGCAGATCCATGGCGATCACGTGGTGGTGGACCGCCAGCGTCTCGATCACGCCGTACCAGGAGTGCAGGGTTCCTCCCAGGCCATGGACCAGCACGATGGGCGGGCCTTCACCTTTCGAGACGTAATGGTGACGGACGCCGTTGAGCTCTATGAACATCTGAGGTGATCCTTCTGATGGGGGCGCCGCGATGGGCGCTGCGATGGGCGCTGGCCGGTGGTGCAAGTCGATGTGGGGCGTGCCTCGCCCGCCTGGGGTCAAGCGCCACGCCGCGCCGCACAGGGACCCGTGAACAGGGCTGCCTGGTTACGGCTGAGGCTGGGTACCGTGACACCGAGATGGCAAGAGTAGAGGAACGAGTCCACATCCACCGACCCCTCGATCATGTCTGGTCGGTTCTGACCGATTGGGAGTCGCAGTCGGAGTGGATGGCCGACGCCCACTCCGTCACCGTGACAAGTCCCCACCGTGCCGGTCTCGGTGTGACGATTCGAGTACCGACCGATATCGCGCTCGGTCTGGTCGTGATGGATGAGATGCAGGTAACCGAGTGGGTCGTGCGGCGCAAGATCGGCGTGCGCCACACCGGACGATTCATCAAAGGAACAGGGGCCTTTGAGTTGCAGCCCACGGTCACCCCCGCTGGTGGCGGCGGCACGCTGTTCACCTGGAGCGAACAGATCGATGCACCGTTGGGCCGCCTGGGCGATGCAATCCTGCGCTACACCGCCGTGCCCTACGTCGCGAGGGTGTTTCGACGCAGTCTTCGCGCGTTGAAAGCCGTGGCGGAACGCGATGACAGCCGGCCCCCCGAGATGGCCGTGGACACGTCGTGACCGACCGGATACGGGTCCAGTCGGCTTCCCCCTTCGAGGAACCGATCGGCTTTTGTCGGGCGATCCGGGTGGGCAACAGGATCGAGGTTGCCGGTACGGCGCCGGTGTGGCCTGACGGTCGTTGTTCCCCCGATCCCGAGGTCCAGGCCGCCCACTGCTTTGAGATCGCGCTGCGGGCACTGGAGCAGGCCGGCGGTTCGGCCGCCGATGTGGTGCGGACGCGGATGTACCTGACATCTGCTGATGATTGGCAGGCGGTCGGTCGGGCTCATGGCCACGTCTTCGGGCAGGTTCGCCCGGTCGCCACGATGGTGGTGGTCGCCGGACTGCTGGACGCCCGCTGGAAGGTCGAGATCGAACTCAGTGCACAACTCGACTGAGGTTCGCGGTGGCGCGGTGCAGCAGATCGGTGAATCGGTCGCGGTCCTCGGCCTCCTAAGGCCAGCAACAGGTGGTCGGGTCAGCTGGCGCGGTTCTCCACCGCGATGACCAGCCGCAGGCCCGACCACACCTCATCAATGGCACAGACCAAGTTGTCAACCAGGCCCGTTGGCAGGGCCACCTCGCGAACGACGTCCTCGGTGATGTCGGTGGGTACGCGCGAGGTCTTCTTGGGCCAGGCGATCCAGATGGCGCCGTCATCGGGGATCCGGCGACGCAGCACCGGTAATCGTTTCTCCAGGTCGCGACGGCGGTCATAGAACCCCATCACGATGTCCATGTTGCCAGCGATCCGGGTGGCCATGGTGACGCCGGCGGGGACCGGTAGCAGGGTCAGTCCGACGAACTCCGCGGGCGGATTGTCAAGGCCCAGGCGCATCCCCTCGGTCAGACCCAGCTTCTTGTACAGCGGCGTGCCCGAGTACCCGGCGCTCATGGCTTGTCCACCCCCAGGTGGTCCTGTGGATCAAGCTGTCGTAGGAAGTCACGGCAACGTTCGGGCTCGCCCGGCTCGCCAATCGCTGCCGCAGCGCCACGCAACGCGTTCAACGCACGCAGGAAGCCCTGGTTGGGCTCGTGCGACCACGGCACAGGCCCCTGCCCACCCCAACCAGCCTGCCTGATGGCGTCCAAGCCCCGGTGATAGCCCACGCGGGCAAAGGCGTAGGCAGCGACTGGATCCTCCGTCGCCAGGGAGTACTCCGCCAGATCCGCCCAGACGGGCAGGAAGGACGGGTGAGCGGCAGCGATCACCCGCATCGCAGCGGCCCGGTCGGAAGAGGTGGCGGCGGCTTGCAACGCGGTCACCCACTCAGAGGGCCAGGCGGGCAGATGCGTGGGGGTGACACCGTGCATGGGAAGTTCGGGCATAGCTAGGTCATACCATGACCGGCGCCTAGCTCGTGGCATGTCCACGGTTGCTCACATTTGCCCCGCAGTTGGCGGTAGGATCACTGCGACCGACGACGACTGGGGCATCGAGTGGCGCGAGTGATGGCAGTGGATGACGACCATGTCATCCGGGGCCTGCTTGAGGTCAACCTTGAGATGGAGGGCCACCAGGTCATCACGGCTGTCGATGGTCAGGACGCGCTGGACAAGGTCAAGATCGAGCAGCCCGACCTGATCCTGCTGGACGTCATGATGCCAAACGTCAACGGCTGGCAGGTTGCCGAGACGTTGAAACGCGATCCCGAGACCCGTCACATCCCGATCGTGTTCCTGTCGGCCCGTGCCATGGAGGCCGACGTCCGCAAAGGCACAGACCTTGGGGTGCAGGCATACGTGACCAAGCCCTTCGACCCGATCGACCTGATGGAACTGGTCAACCGTCTGATCGCGGAACGGGCTGCCTGAGCCACTACGCTGGTCCGGATGATCGGACCCGACCAGCTCGCCACCGCGATCCGAAAGGCCCTGGCCACCGCTGGCCTACCTGACCTGGACGCTACCTTCGAGCGGCCGAGGAACCCCGAACACGGCGACTGGTCCAGTAACATCGCTCTGACCCTGACCAAGCCCGTTGGGCTCCCCCCACGTCAGATCGCGGTGACCATCGTGGATGCCATGGGTCCTGTCGAGGGGGTCACCGAGGTGCAGATCGCCGGGCCGGGGTTCATCAATTTCCGTCTGGCGCCCGACGCCTACGGCGCCATCGTCCGGGCCGCCGTCACGGCTGGAGAGGACCGCTATGGGCGCAGCAACGCCGGGGGCGGCCGCAGTGCCAACGTCGAGTTCGTCAGCGCGAACCCCACTGGCCCGCTGCATGTCGGGCACGGCCGGTGGGTGGCCACCGGCGACGCGATCGCAAACCTGCTGGTGGCAACCGGCTGGACCGTGGTTCGCGAGTACTACCTGAACGACGCGGGCAACCAGATCAAGCTGTTCGGTGAGTCGGTCCGGGCCCTGATGCGAGCAGAGGAGGTCCCATCCGAGGGATACCAAGGCGCCTACGTCGCTGATATCGCCGCCGATCTGGTGGCCCAGGACGTGGATGCCGATGACGTCGAGGCGGTCACCCAGGCCGCCTACCAGGCGATGGTGCAGCAGATCCGCGCCACGATGCACTCCATCGGGATTGACATCGACGTGTGGTTCTCCGAGCTGACCTTGCATCGGGCGGGCGCGGTTGATGACACCATCGACAAGTTGCGACAAGCCGGTCAGGTCTATGACGCCGA
Source organism: Euzebya sp. (assembly GCA_051004735.1). Lineage (GTDB taxonomy): Bacteria > Actinomycetota > Nitriliruptoria > Euzebyales > Euzebyaceae > Euzebya. Next base: position 147,708 of record JBPCKA010000069.1, read on the forward strand.
CGGCGCGGTGTGGCTGCGGACCAGCGACTTCGGCGACGACAAGGACCGGGTGCTGATCAAGGCCGATGGCATCAAGACCTATTTCGCCGCCGACACGGCCTACATGGCAGACAAGGTCGCCCGCGGCTTCGACCTGGCCATCTATCTGCTGGGCGCCGACCATCATGGCTACGTCGGGCGGATCATGGCGATCGCTCGCGCCGAAGGCATCCCCGACGGGCTGATCGAGATCCTGATCGGGCAGTTCGTCAATCTGTTGCGCGACGGGCAACCCGTCCGCATGGGCAAACGCTCCGGCACGTTTGTGACCCTGGACGAACTGGTCGAGGAAGTCGGGGCGGACGCGGCCCGCTACACCTTCCTGCGCAGTTCCATGGACACCCCGCAGGACTTCGATATCGCCCGTGTCGTCACGCAGGACAAGACCAACCCTGTCCACTACATCAACTACTCCTATGCCCGGATTTCGGGCATCAGCCGCACCGCGCAGGCGAAGAACTTCACGCCGGTCTCGTTGGAGCAGGCGGACCTGGACCTGCTGGACCATGACACCGAGCGCGAGTTGATGCGTCGCATCGATGCCTTCGGGGACCTCCTCGCCCGCGCGGCTGAGGACCGGGCACCGCACCGCGTCGCCCGATACGCCGAAGAGCTGGCCGACGCCTTTCACCGTTTCTACACCGAATGTCAGGTCATCGGTGAGGACCCGAACCTGTCAAGCGCCCGCTACTGGTTGTGCGAGGCCACCCGGGTCACCGTCGCCGCAGCCCTGGGTGTGCTGGGCGTCACGCCACGCGAACGGATGTGACCTCCGTGGCCTCGGTCTGGCCGCAGACCACCGTGCGGGCCGACCACGCCGTCAGCGGCGTAGGCGGGATGGAGTTCGCCGACCTGGCACAGCGGTTCGGTACCCCCCTGTATGTGATGGACTCCGCTGACATGATCAGCCGGATGCAGCGCTACCGCGCTGCCGCCGGGCCCGATGTGACGGTACTGTACGCCTCCAAGGCATTGTGCGTGACCGGCGTGATCCGCCTGGCACACCAGCAGGGACTGGGCGTTGACGTCGCCTCGGCCGGCGAACTGGCCACCGCGCTTCGAGCGGGGGTCCCGGGCGCTGATCTGGCCATGCACGGCAACAACAAGTCCACCGCGGAATTGGCCATGGCCCTGGACGCGGGTGTCGGGCGCATCGTGGTGGACTCACTGGATGAGATCGATCGTCTGGCGTCGCTGAACAGACCCGCGACGGTGCTGCTACGCCTGACCCCCGGGATCATGGCCTCAACACATTCCTATGTCGCAACCGGTGGTGATGACCAGAAGTTCGGGCTGTCCATCAGTCATGGGCTGGCCACCAGAGCGGTGGGACGACTGCAGAGTCTCCCGCAGGTGCATCTCGCCGGGCTTCACGTGCATATCGGGTCCAACATCTCCTCGGCGCAGGAGTTCAGTGCCGGCATCAGCACCATCGCCGAGTTTGCTGCCGGTGCCGGAATCGACCTGGAGGAACTGAACCTGGGCGGTGGGCTGGGGATCGCCTACACGAGTGCGGATCGCGTGCCCAGCATCGAACGACATATCGAGGTGTTACTGGCAGCAGTCGACGCGGCACTGCCCCGACGGCCCCGCCTGTACGTCGAACCCGGTCGTTCGATCGTGGGTCCTGCGGGTGTGACGCTGTACACGGTGGGAACGGTGAAGCACGTGCCGCAGGTACGGTCCTTCGCCGCCGTCGATGGTGGCATGAGCGACAACCCGCGGCCGTCGCTTTACGGGGCGCGTTACACCGTCGCTGCGGTGCGCTCCGCAACGAATCAGGTTCCCTACACCCTGGCGGGCAAGCACTGTGAGAGCGGTGACGTGTTGGCACATGACGTGATGCTGCCGGCCGACCTGCGGGCCGGCGACCTGGTCGTGGTCGCAGCGACGGGCGCCTACGGACACTCGATGGCGTCCAACTACAATCGATTGCCACGTCCCGCGATGGTCGCTGTGGCCCAGGGATCGGCCCGATTGCTGGTCCGCCGAGAGTCCCTGGAGGACGTTTTGGCCTTGGATGTCGGCTGACGAAATGAGGGTTGGTCACGGACCTGAGCCGCATACGATCGGGGGCCATGAGTGATGACGAGAAGACACTGACCGTCGGCCTGCTGGGGTTCGGTGTGGTCGGATCCGGCGTGGTACGCCTGCTGCGCGACCACGTCGATGAGATCGCGGGCCGGGTCGGGGCACGGTTGGTTGTGGGACCGGTCGTCGTTCGCGACCTGGACAAGCAGCGTGATGTGGACGCCCTCCTCACCGATGACTTCGCCGCCGTGGTCGGTGCAGCTGGAGTGGATGTGGTGGTGGAGGTCATGGGTGGGATCGAGCCGGCCCGTGAACTGTTGACCCAGGCGCTCAAGTCCGGCCAGAGCGTGGTCACGGCGAATAAGGAGTTGATCGCCACCCACGGCGCGGAACTCCTGGTCATCGCCCAGGAGCAGTCGGTCCGTCTGGAGTATGAAGCCGCGGTGGCGGGTGCGATCCCGATCATCAAGCCGATGCGCGAGTCGCTGGCCGGCGACCGGGTTCGCAAGGTGCTGGGCATCCTCAACGGCACCACGAACTACATCCTGACCCGGATGACCGAAGAGGGGGCCGATCTCGGGCCGGTTCTGGCCGACGCGCAGGAGCTTGGCTATGCGGAGAAGCCCGATCCGTCAGCCGACGTGGACGGTCACGACGCGGCAGCCAAGACGGCGATCCTGGCCTCCCTGGCCTTTGACGCCGAGGTCACCCTGGATCAGGTCTACACCGAGGGGATCCGCGGAGTGACCGCCGTCGACATCGCCAACGCCGCTCGGATGGGGTACGTGATCAAACTGCTGGGGATCGCCGAGGAGATCGAAGTGGACGGGGGGCGCAGCATCGGTGTGCGCGTGCATCCTGCGTGGGTGCCAGCCGATCATCCTCTGGCCAGCGTTCGTGAAGCGTTCAACGCCATCTTCATCCAGGCGGACGGTGCCGGAGAGCTGATGTTCTACGGTCGTGGGGCTGGGTCACTCCCGACGGCCTCAGCGGTTGTGGGCGATGTGGTCACCGCTGCCAGAGCGCATCTGGCGGGTGAACAACTGCCGCGGGCAACGATCACCCGCAAGCCGATCATGCCGATCGACGAAGCCATCGTGCAGTACTACGTGCTGTTGGACGTGGCCGACGAGGCCGGGGTTCTGGCGACCGTCGCCTCGACGTTCGGTGACCATGACGTATCCATCAAGAGCGTGTGGCAGGAAGGCGTCGGTGACCATGCCCAGTTGTTGTTGGTGACCCACGCGGCCCGTGAGGGCAACGTGAGGGCGTGCGCGGAGAAGTTGGCGGGGCTGGGCGTGGTGCGGTCCGTCGCAAGCTTGATGAGGGTGGAGGGACGGGAGGTCTGAGGAGGGGCCACCGTGCCCGTATCCTCTGTGCGGTGAGCACCCACCAGGCCCCGCCCGCCAGCCCGACCGTCGCCGGCCGACCCCAGTGGCGAGGACTGATCGAGGAGTATCGCGACCGACTTCCCGTCACCGCCGATACGCCGGTGGTGACGTTGCGTGAAGGTGGGACGCCGCTGATCCATTCAGCGACGTTGAGCCAGACAGTCGATGCCGACGTGTGGCTGAAGTTCGACGGGACGAACCCGACTGGGTCGTTCAAGGACCGGGGGATGACGCTGGCAATCAGCAAGGCAGTCCAGGAAGGGGCACGTGCCGTGGTGTGCGCCTCGACCGGCAACACCTCGGCCAGCGCGGCGGCCTACGCCGCCAAAGCTGGTCTGACCTGCGGCGTGATCGTTCCTGAGGGCAAGATCGCGCTTGGCAAGATGGCCCAGGCTCTGGTTCACGGTGCCACGGTGCTGCAGATCGCCGGGAACTTCGACCTGGCGTTGGACATGTGTCGGACCCTGGATGAGAAGTACCCGGTCGAACTGGTCAACTCCGTCAACCCCTATCGGATCGAGGGGCAGAAGACCGCCGCCTTTGAGATCTGTGACTACCTGGGTAAAGCCCCCGATGTCCACGTCATGCCCGTGGGGAACGCTGGCAACATCACGGCCTACTGGCGTGGCTACCGCGAATATCACGCCGACGGGCTTATCGGCACACTGCCGGTCTTGCGCGGATACCAGGCGGCGGGCTCCGCCCCGATCGTGCAGGGCAAGATCATCGAATCCCCTGTCACCATCGCCACTGCCATCAGGATCGGTAACCCGGCGTCGTGGACTTATGCCGCCCAGGCCGCCGAGGAATCGGGGGGCTCGATCCGAGCGGTGACCGATCGGGAGATCTATCAGGCCTATCGACTGGCCGCCGCCGAAGGAGTGTTTTGCGAAATGGCGTCCGCCGCCTCCATCGCGGGGCTGTTGAAGTTGCATCAGGCTAAAGAGGTGGCGTCGGGTGCCACGGTCGTCTGTGTCCTGACCGGTCACGGCCTGAAGGACCCCGACTGGGCCATCGCGGGGTCGGGACGTCCACCGGTCATCGCCGCCGACATCGACATCGCCGCCGCACATCTGGGCCTGGCCTAGAGGTGGGCATCGTCGCCGAACGGGACCGGATCACGGCTGCCCACGTCCGTGACCGCCAGCAGGCAGCGGCGGCCGGCGGTCCACCGTTGATCGGTGTCAGCGTGCCGGCTACATCAGCGAACCTGGGGCCGGGGTATGACAGCTTCGGCGTGGCCCTGGACGTGCCACTGGTGGCGGTGGTGCTACCCCGGGGGGACCACCGGATCATCGCCCACGGAGAGGGTGCAGCAGAACTATCAACCGGTGATGACAACCTGGTGTGGCGGGCGGTCAAGGCGTGGTGTGTCTTTGCCGGGACGTCCATTCCCGAGATCAGCGTGCAGGTGGACACCGCGATCCCATTGGAGCGTGGCATGGGGTCCTCCTCCGCCGCGGCGGTGGCCGGTTTGCTGCTGGGCCGGGCGCTGACCGGTGGCCAGGCAACCATCCAGCAGATGCTGGGGCTGGCGACCGACCTTGAGGGTCATGCCGACAACGCGGCGGCAGCCCTGGTCGGTGGTCTGGTGGCCTGCACACCCGACGGTCGCTTCGTGCGGGTCACACCCAGTTCGGCGTTGCGTCCCGTCCTGCTGGTGCCCCATCAGCGCCAATCCACCACCCAGTCCCGGGCGGGCCTGCCCCGCCAGGTGTCACTGGCTGCCGCCGCAGCAAACCTGGCCCACGCGGCCACCACGTTCGCCGGTCTGGCCGGGTTGATCCCGCTGACCGCGGGCGACATGGTCGACGTGCTGCACGAACCAGTGCGCCTACAGGTGATGCCCAGCAGCCAGGCACTTCTCAACACCCTGCGTGGTGCGGGGATCCCCACCGCGTTGTCGGGGGCCGGACCCAGCATCGTGGCTGTCATCGGGGCCCGGGACACCGCAGCCGTGGACACCGTGCGGACGCTGGCCAGCAACGCCGTACCCCAGGCCGGGGCGGTGGAGGTCATCCCGGCCTCCTGGGACCTTGCGGGGGCCACCGTGTGTCCACCGGGCCCTACGACGCAACCCGACACAAACGCCTGACCGCATGTCCTGGGGGGTGGCCACCTTGTCGGCGTCCGCGCCGCCCCGCTATGCTCGGGGCCGTCGGCGTCACGGGATCGCCGTGAGTTCTTCACCCGGCACCGGCCGTGCAGGTCCTGGTCCCTGGCCACTTGAGACGCCACCGTGTCGCACGACTCCATCGGGTCAGCAACCCTGACCGGCCGTTCAACCACCAGACCTGTGCCCGTGCTCACGGCGACACCGGGCAACAACATCACAGGAGAGGGCATGGATCGAAGCGTCCTGGCTCGCAAGCCCATGACTGAGCTGAAGGACATCGCCTCGCATCTGCAGATGCGGGGCTATCAGAAGCTGCGTAAGGCAGAACTGATCGATGCCATCATCTCAAACGGCACCTCACATAGCGCCGACGAGGCGTCCACCCCGGCGTCGGATGACGACGGCAGCCACTCGCGCAGCCGGACGCGCAGCCGAACTCGAGGTCAGGTCCCCGAAAGGGCTGACCGTGAGGAGGCCGACCGTGAGGAGGCCGACCGTGAGGAGGCCGACGGTCAGGAGGCCGACGGTCAGGAGGAGCCCCGCAAGGTCCTGCCCCCCCCAGATCCACCAGGGGGGGATGATGACGGTGAGAATGCCGACGAGGGTGATTCTGCGAACGCGCGCAAGCGCCGCAGTCGACGTGACCGACGCAAACGCAACCGTGAACGTCCGGTCGAGGACACGCCCGCAGACACAGAGAGCCGGGGCAGCGGCAACGACCCCGGAGAGGTGCGTGCCGGGGTGCTGGACATCCTGCCCGAGGGCTACGGCTTCCTGCGCACCACCGGCTACGTACCGGGGCAACGCGATGTCTATGTCAGTCAGGGTCAGATCCGCAAGCATGGCCTGCGCCGTGGCGACGTGGTCCAGGGGCCCATCAGACCACAACGTAGCAATGAGAAGGTTCCGGCCCTTCACCATGTGCAAAAGGTCAATACCGAGGAGTTAGAAGACGGTCAGGTCGCGGAACGTCCCGCGTTCGAGGACCTGCCGCTGAGCGCTCCACAGACCAGGATTTCGTTGGCGGTGACCGGCGCGTCCGTGACGGCCCGGCTGGTGGATCTGCTGGTTCCGTTGGCGCAGGGGCAGCGCGCACTGCTGATCGGGCCGCGCCACGCCGACACCACAGCCACGCTGATGGACCTGGGGCAGGCGGTGGCCGCCGCGGCGCCGGATTCCCACCTGATGTATGTGATGGTTGATGCCCGCCCTGAGGATGTGACCGCCGCCAGAGCGGTCATCACCGGGGAGGTGATCAGCTCGACGTTTGACAAGACCTCCGAAGACCACTCCCAGATCGCCGAACTGGCTATCGAACGGGCCCGCCGTCTGGTGGAGTTGGGACACGACGTCGTCGTGGTCCTGGACTCCATCACGCGATTGGCCCGCTCCTACGGCGTGTCGGTGCAGTCAGGTGGACGGGCAATCGCGCCAGACCTGGACGCGGCGGCCCTGTATCCCGCGAAGCGGTTCATGGCGTCGGCTCGACCGATCGAGGACGGTGGCTCGCTGACCATCCTGGCCAGTGCGTTGACCGATACCGGATCAGCCGTTGACGACGTCATCGTGCAGGAAATGCGCCGGGTCGCCAACGCCGAGATCGTGCTGGACCCGGTCCTCGCCCGACGCCGGGTCACACCACCGATCAGCGTGCAGGACTCCCACACCCGTGAGGACCCGGCGCTACACCCGGCTCAGGAGTTGGCGGTTATCAAAAAGCTCCGCAGGACCTTTGATGGCATGGATGCCGCAGCAGCCACCGAACTGGTCTTGGACAAGCTGTCCCAGACTGACACCAACGCCGAGTTCCTGGCACAGATCCAGGGCTCAGACCTGGACGAATCCCCTCTGCAAGGTGACTGACCATGGCCCACGATGACAATTCCGACGCGTCGACGCCCCCGGCCGCCACCCCTCACGCCCCGCATTTCTACGGCGGCCAGGCGGTGATGGAGGGTGTCATGATGCGCGGACGGCGGACCTGGGCGGTCGCCGTGCGGCGTCCCGACGGGTCCATCTACCTCGAACGCCACGAGGTCAGTGACTTTCCGCAACGCAACCCGATCTGGACCAAACCCATGCTGCGGGGGATGTGGGGACTGGTCGATGCGTTGAGCATCGGGACCAGGGCGTTGACCATCTCGGCAAACGCGGCGGTCGACGAAGAGGAACAACTGAGCAAGGGGGCGATGGGCGGCAGCCTGGTCGTCGCGCTGCTGGCGTTCATCGCCATCTTCATCGTCCTGCCGAACCTGGGACTTGCTGCGATCGAGGACTCGTTGGGTGGCGGTGACACCGTCCGCTTCCATCTGGTCGAGGGGGTGGTGCGGTTGGTGATCTTCCTGGGCTACCTGTTAGCCATCTCGGCGCTGTCGGACATCAAACGGGTATTCGCCTATCACGGCGGTGAGCACAAGACGATCATGGCCTGGGAGCACGACGAGGATCTGGAACCCGGCCGGATCCAGCCGTACTCGACCAAGCACCCCCGCTGTGGAACGAACTTCCTGCTGATCGTCATGCTGCTGGCGATCGTGGTCTACACCACGGCCGGCATCCTGTTCCCCGCGCCCGAGGGTGCCAACTTCGTCGGCTTCCTGGCCTACCAGGTGGGACTCCGTATCGTGCTCCTGCCGGTCGTGGCGGGGTTGGCCTATGAGATCCTGCGACTGGGCGCCGACCAGTCCAACCCGGTGCTGCGGTGGCTGGCAATCCCGGGTCTGTGGCTGCAGCGAATCACCACCAAGGAACCCGACGACCAGCAGGTCGAGGTGGCCATCCGTGCCTTCCAGGCCGTGGTGCCCAGCAGCGATCTGTCAGGCCGGATCGTTGATCTGCCCTCACCGGTGGTATGGGGCGCCGACACGGCAACCGAACAGGTGGGGCTGCCCAAGCCCGCCGGAACGGTCCCTCCGCCCCCACCGGTTGTCGTGGACGATGCGGATCCGGGCACGGCCATCACGTGATCGACGATGCGATGCGTCACCGACTTGAGGAGTTGGTGGCCACCCACGCCGAGCTCGAGATGGACATGGCCGATCCCGAGATCCTGGCCGACCAGGAGCGATATACCGCCACCGCACGGCGACACGCCGAGCTGGCCGAGGTCGTCAAGGTCTATGACTCCTACGTCGGGCTGCTGGCCGATGCGGTGACGGCCGAGGAGTTGGCGCGCGAGTCGGGTCCCGAGGATGCCGAACTGTTTCGCGACGAGGCTGCCGGCAACCGGGTCAAGGCGGATCGCATGGAGGCTGACCTTCAGGTCCTGCTCCTGCCCAAGGATCCGATGGATGACAAGAACGTCATCCTGGAGATTCGCGCGGGTGCCGGCGGGGACGAGGCGGGGTTGTTCGCCGCGGAGTTGGAACGGATGTACATCCGCTATGCCGAAGGCCGACGCTGGCGCGTCCAGCGGCTGTCTGCCTCCGAGACCGGCGTTGGTGGCATCAAGGAGGTCACCTTCGAAGTCAACGGCTCCGGTGCGTTCTCGGTGCTGAAGCACGAGTCGGGTGTGCACCGGGTGCAACGTGTGCCCCAGACCGAATCAGGGGGGCGTATCCACACCTCCACCGCATCGGTGGCGGTCATGCCGGAAGCCGAGGACGTGGACGTGCAGATTGATGCGGGCGATCTGCAGATCGATGTGTACCGGTCCTCGGGGCCTGGTGGGCAGTCGGTGAACACCACCGACTCCGCGGTGCGGGTCACCCACCTCCCCACTGGTCTGGTCGTGGCGATGCAGGATGAAAAGAGTCAGTTGCAGAACAAGGAGAAAGCGCTGCGGGTCCTCAAGAGCCGGCTGTTGCAGGCCGAACGCGACCGGGTGGCGGCGCAGCGGGCCGACGTACGGGCCAGTCAGATCGGTACCGGGGACCGTTCGGAGAAGATCCGCACCTACAACTTTCCGCAGTCCCGGGTGACCGATCACCGCATCAACTTTTCCACCCATGATCTGGATGGCGTCATGAACGGCGACCTGGACGAGTTGATCGCTGCGCTGCTGAATCAGGAGCAGACGCAGAAGCTGCAGGCATTGAGCCAGGATCACCACTGAGCATCAGATGGACCAGGACCGTCGTGACATCATCAGCCGACTGCACGCTGCCGGCGTCCCCAGCCCCCAAGCTGACGCCCGCTGGTTGCTTCAGGCCCATGGTGGCGATCCGGTGGCACTGGAGCGGGCGATCGTGCGCCGCGTCGCCCGCGAACCACTGCAACTGATCCTGGGCACCGCCGCGTTTCGCTATCTGGAGATCAAGGTACAGCCCGGCGTGTTCATCCCCAGGCCCGAGAGCGAGGTGCTCGCAGGGTTGGCCATTGATCGCGTGCCGCCCGGCGGGGTCGTCATCGAACCCTGTACCGGGACCGGCGCGGTCGCTTGCGCCATCGCCTCTGAGACCGATCCCGGGCGGGTGCTGGCGACCGACACCAACCTGGCGGCAGTCGAGTTGGCCCGGCTCAACGCCAGCGCCTGGCCGGTGATCGAGGTGTCCCATGCGTCGCTGTTCAGCGGGCTGGACCCTGCCCTGCAGGGCGAGGTCGACGTGATCGTCTGCAACCCCCCCTATCTGGATCCGCAGCAGTTGGCCGCCTGTGAGCCGGAGGTCCGTGACCATGATCCGGTCGAGGCACTGGTGGGCGGCGAGTCGGGTTGGGAGGTCATCGCCGACCTGGTGGCGGCTGCACCGTACTGGCTGCGACCGGGCGGCTGGGTGGTGATTGAAGACGATCCGTCGCGGGTGGATCAGACCGCGCTGGCTCTGGACCACCACCTCGGCCCCGCGACGGTGCAGGCCGATCTGAGCGGACGTGATCGCTTTGCGCTGGCCCGACGTCGATAGGGATGCCTGGGGTCCCCATGGGGTCGGTCGCGTGGCACGCTGTCTTGCGTGAGCACCATCATCTCCCTGGACCAGCGTGACGAGGCGTATGAGCGGGCCGTGGAGACCCTGGAGAAGGGATCGGTGGTGGTACTGCCGGTCGGGGGGGTGTATGCCGTGGTGGCCGACGCCTTCAGGGCAGCGGCGACACAGCGCATCTTCGCCGCCCGGCGCCGCAGCCGTGACACGCCACTGCCGGTGCTGATTCGCTCGGAACGACAGGTAGCGGGTTTGGCCGGCGAGGTTCCGGAGTACGCCGACCGCTTGATGGCCGCCTACTGGCCAGGTGATCTGACCGTGATCCTGTCGGCAAGCGACGGCATGACCTGGGATCTTGGCAACAGCGCAGGGACCGTCCAGTTGCGACGCCCCAGCGAGGATTTCGTCCTGCGGCTGATTGGCAAGATCGGTCCGCTGGCCTGCACCGCTGCCAACCGTCTGGACCAACCCATTCCGGTCACGGCCGAGCAGGCCAAACAGCAACTTGGGGTCCTGGTGCCCATCTATCTGGATGACGGTGAACGAGATGGGCGGATGTCGACGATCGTGGACGCCACCGGTCCCTCACTGGTGGTGTGCCGCGAGGGCCGGATCAGCGAACATGACGTACACCTGGTGGCCTCCGGCGAGCTTGAATGGGGCCAACGACCGCCGACCCGCTTCCCCACCGACCCGGCGGCACCAGAGGATCAGTCTTCGATCTCGGAGGAGTAGGTCGTGTCGTTTTGCAGCGTGGGGACCAGCGCAACCTCGACGGTGGTGACCGAGTCGGGGGCGCACAGGGCATGCACTATGGCCATCGCGACGTCGGCGGGGGCCATGCCGAGACGTGCGGTCATGCGGCGGTAGCGGTCTGCCACCTCACCCTCATCCAGAGAGTCAAACAGTTCCGTGGCGACGAACCCAGGCGAGATCGTGGTGACCCTGACCCCACTGGGTTGCAGTTCCTGACGGAGTGATTCTGAGATCGCATGGACCGCGAACTTGGTGGCGGCATAGGTTCCCCCGGTGGCGGTGGGAACGCGACGCCCTGACATCGAGGAGATGTTGACGATCGAGGCGCCGCCATCGGATGCCTGGAGGTGGGGGACGGCCGCCTGGGTGATGGCCAGCAACCCCAGGACGTTGACCTGAAACATCGCAGTCCAGTCCGCCGGGTCCGCGTCAACGATCAGGCCAGGCCGGGAAATCCCGGCGGAGTTGATCAGGACGTCCAGTCCTCCAAGGGCGTCGGCCGCCTGCCCGACCAGATCTGCCGCTCCGTCGAGGTCGCCTACGTCACCCACCACCGGTATGGCCCCGTGATCCGCGGCCAACTGGTCCAATCTGTCGGCTCGCCGTGCCAAGGCCGCGACCTGTGCCCCGGCCTCCCGGCAGGCCAGCACGGTGGCGTAGCCGATTCCCGAGGACGCGCCGGTCACCAGGATTCGTCGTCCCTGCAGTGTCGAACTCATTCAGACCTTCTTTGGCTGGGCATGGCCATCATGCCTTGACCCGGACGGCCCAGACCATGTGACGGTAGGTTTCGCCTCATGCGAATCGCCATCGGAGCAGACCACGCCGGCTATGAGCTGAAACAACACCTGTCCTCCACGCTGCGGGAGCTCGGTCACGAGGTGTTGGATCAGGGGACCGACTCGACCGAGCGTGTGGACTACCCGCCAATCATGGCAGCGGTCGGGCGGGCGGTCGTCGCGGGTCAGGCTGATCGAGGCATCGTGCTGGGCGGATCGGGCCAGGGAGAACAAATCGCTGCCAACAAGGTGAACGGCGTGCGGGCGGCCCTGTGCAACGACCTCTACACCGCGCGCATGAGTCGGGCCCATAACGACGCTAACGTCTTGGCCCTTGGCGCGCGCATCGTCGCTGCCGCACTGGCCGATGAGATCGTGGCGGTGTGGCTTGCCGAACCTTTCGAAGGTGGTCGCCACACTGCCAGAATCCAAGGTATCCACGACATCGAATCCCAGAACTGACCCATGACGGTCTAGCTTGGTGGGCATGACCTACTACGGCCCCAGCTGGGATCAACTACAGGCGCAGGACCCCGAGATCGCCCAGGCGATCTCGGGAGAGTTGAACCGACAGCGCACCCACCTGCAGCTGATCGCCTCGGAGAACCTGACCTCACCAGCGGTGCTGGCGGCGCAGGGCAGCGTGTTGACCAACAAGTACGCCGAGGGCTATCCCGGCAAGCGCTACTACGGTGGCTGTGAGTTCGTCGATGTGGCCGAGACGCTGGCGATCCAACGCGCCAAGGACCTGTTCGGCGCCGAGCACGCCAACGTCCAACCGCATGCCGGCGCGCAGGCCAACATGGCGGCCATGTTCGCACTGGGGGTTCAGCATGGGGACACCGTGCTGGCGATGTCGCTGCCACATGGCGGACACCTCACACATGGGTCCAAGGTCAACTTCAGCGGCAAATGGTTTGACATCGCCGCCTACGGCGTGCGGCAGTCCGACGAGTTGATCGACATGGACCAGGTGCGCTCGATTGCCCTTGAGCGCCGCCCCAAACTGATCATCGCCGGCGCCACCGCCTATCCCCGGGACTGGGACTTCGAGGGCTTTCGGGCCATCGCCGATGAGGTCGGGGCGGCGTTCATGGTGGACGCGGCCCACTTCATCGGTCTGGTGGCCGGCGGCGCCCACCGGTCGCCCGTGCCGTTCGCCGACGTGACCACGTTCACCACGCACAAGACGCTGCGTGGGCCCAGAGGTGGGGCCATCCTGTGCACCGAGGAGCACGCCAAGGCCGTCGACAAGGCGGTATTCCCGATGATGCAGGGAGGGCCGCTGGAACACGTCGTGGCGGCCAAGGCAGTCGCGTTCAAGGAGGCCATGTCGCCCACGTTCGCTGACTACGCCGCCGGTGTCGTGGCCAACGCACGGGCGCTGGCCGAGGGTTTGGCTGGACAGGACATCCGTATCGTCAGCGGCGGGACCGACATCCACTACCTGCTGGCCGACCTGCAATCACTTGAGATCACCGGTACCGAGGCCGAGCAGCGTTGTGACGCCGCCGGTATCACCCTGAACAAGAACGCTATCCCCTACGACCCTCGGCCGCCGATGGTTGCCAGCGGCATCCGGGTTGGCACGGCGGCGGCGACCACCGTGGGCATGGGCACCACCGAGATGGCCCAGATCGCAGACCTGATCGCACGTGTCCTTCGCGACGCCGATGAGATCGACACCGTCCGCAAGGAGGTCGCCGAGCTTGCCGGCGCCTTCCCGGCCTACCCGGACCCGACAGCCTGAGGATCCGGGCACGTCTGGTGGGTCAGCCGCCCGGCGTCATGGTCCGCAGCGGCATCAGTCGGCCAGGTTGCGCGGGAACCGCAGGGCTGCGGAGTTCGCCACGCAGGATCAGCTGTTCCCTGTGACGGCGTTCGCTGTGGATGAACTGTGCCAGGCGAGCGGGCGTACGCGTCATGGACTTGGTCACCACCAGGACGTCGAACCCCAGTTCACGTAGGGAGTAAATCCGCGTCCCATCCTTGTCAACGGAGTCGGCGTGCGCCTCCTCGCCGTAGTACTCGATAACCAGGGCTGCGAACAGGTAGACAAAATCGACCCTGATGTTGGGGGCCAGCACGACCTGGCAATCCGGCGGCGGAGGAAAGGGGCGAAAGACCTCCTGGAACAGGTCGTACTCAGCGGGGCTCTCATGCTGCAGCGCACCCTGCGCCGCCAGCCCCAGCAGCCTCTTGGCCCCTGCGTGATCCATGGTCCTCCAGACCTCCACCAACTCAGCCGGCGCAATCCTCAAATCGTTCAGGAGTCGGTACAGCACCGCCCGCACGTCGCGGTCGGACAGGGCCCGCTCGTGCATGAGGTCTGCGATCGCGCAGGCTGGACAGGCCACTGGCAGACCCTGATGCCGCTCGACCACAACCCGCTCGAGGTGGCGACGTTGTACGACCGTGAATGGACGTCCAGCCACTCTGACCTGTCGGCCTGCCCGAACCAGCACGGTGGGCTGGGGTGATGGGATCACCTGACAGCCCGCCGCAAGCAGACCCGCTGCGCCACTGATCATGGCCGGTGAAGAGGGCTGCAGACGCGTGAGGTAGGAGACGGCCAGATGGTGTCGCTGCCATGGAGCCTCATCGCCAGGCAGTCGGTACCACCCTGGCGCCAACCGCTCCAGAACTCCGCCCCGTACCCAGCCAGCGATTCTGGAGGAGTCAAATCCCATTGCACCAAGGCTGCGGTTGCAGATCAGCCGTCCCCGAGCAGCCCAAATCTTGTGGACGACCGGGTCGGGCAGGCACACAGGGCGGGACATGGACTGTGGATCCAACTCCACCTGGACGTCGTGCCGTCACACGAATCGCCGGACCCTGTGGATAACAGGCCCTCGGCGTACTCCCCGGCCTCGCGATTGACTACGCAAACAGTCGTGATCGAGTGCAGCTGTAGTCGATGGTGGGCCAAAGGCGCAGGTCACAGCCCGTTGGCGCACGTAGGTGTAGTCGATGACGAGCGATGGTGTAGTCGATGGTGCTTGGCCTTGGTCGTCTGAGCCACGGCTAAAGCCACGAAAAACTCGGTGGAGTCGATGCCCATCGGGCACTGAACGTCGTTGGGCTGCGCGGGTACGGTGAGCGGCCTTCAATGGATCCCCTCCTGACCGATCACCTGATCGTTGCGGCCGTCAGCTTTGTCGTGGTCGTCGTCACGACGCCGGTGGTCAAACGATTGGCGCCCGTGCTTGGTGCGGTCAAGGTTCCGGGGGAGCGCCACATCCATTCCCGGCCCACGCCGGAACTGGGTGGCCTGGCAATCCTTGCGGGAGTACTCGGGGCGCTGGGTATCGCCACCCGGCTGGGGGCTTTCGATGAGTTGTTCCGCACGACCTCCGAGCCCGAGACGATCGTCCTGGCTGCCGTCGTCATCACGTTGGTGGGCCTGGTGGATGACACCCGACAGCTGGGTCCGGGGGCCAAGTTGGCTGGTCAGATCCTGGCCGCGGGCACCCTGGTCCTGTTCGGGCTGACCATCAACCTCGTCTACGTACCCTTTGGTTCAGGTGGGATCTTCAGCCTGTCCCCGGATGCTGCCGCATTGCTGACCATCGTGGCGGTGGTCGCGATGATCAACGCGGTCAACCTGGTGGACGGACTGGACGGACTGGCTGCGGGGATCGTGGCCATCGCCGCGGGAGCATTGCTGGTTTACATCCAAGTCACGCCACCGGTCACGGACGCTGTCTCATCGGCCAGTCTGATTCTTGCGGCGGTCGTCGGGTCCTGTCTGGGGTTCCTGGTCTACAACTTCAATCCGGCCTCGATCTTCATGGGCGACACCGGGGCGATGCTGCTGGGTCTGCTGTTGGCGTCCGCCGGGGTCAGCGCGATCGGCAACATCTCCGAACCCACCCGGACCGACTTCTTCGTCGCCTCGGTCCCGGTGTTGATTCCCGCCCTGGTCCTGGCGGTGCCCTTCCTGGACACGGCCCTGGCCATCGTGCGACGGCTGGGCAGTGGCCGCTCCATTTCAAGTCCGGACAAGAAGCACCTGCACCACCGCCTGGTCGAGATCGGCCACAGCCAGCGACGCGCGGTGCTGATCATGTATTACTGGTCGGTGCTGTTGGCGATCGGAGTCGTCGGATGGGCCATCCTGCCAAGCCAAACCGTGCTGATCGTCCTGGCCGTGGGCGCCGGAGCGAGCATCCTGGCCACACTTGCGGGGCTGGGGCGAAATCGTGCCCGCCGCAGCAGCGGGAGGGGAAGTTCTAAAGGGATCGACCCCGACGAAAAGATTGTGTATTATTTCACAAGCGCAAGGAACAAGCGGGACCGGAGGTGACTTAATGGCAACTGACAATGGTTTAGGAGACTTCCAGGAGACCGACCACGTCGATGACATCGAGTCGGTCTCGCTGGTGACCGGCGCACGGACCACCGCGGCGCACAAGCCCACGTGGGCCCAGCGCTACGCCGACGGTGCCCAGACCGCCGAGGAGAAGCGGGAGTTGTGGAAAGACTTCGACAACTCCTGGGTGATGGTCAGCGAACTGGTCGGCGCCACGCTGACCTGGGGTGGCGTGGGGTGGCTGGCGGATCGCCTGCTGGGCCTGGCGCCTCTGTTGATGTCGCTGGGATTCGTCGTCGGATTCTGGTGTGGCTTCTATCTGATCTGGGGGCGCTCGACCGGGCGTATCACCCGTCACGAGTCGGCCCAGAGCCAGTCGGCCGCAGCGGATCTTGAAGGCCGCGCGGCATGAGCCCGGATCTCCCTGCGGCTACGGCGGGATCGTCGGCCGATCTCAGCCCGACTCCGTCCGCACCGGGCTGGAATGATCCGGTCGAACTGCAATTGGCGCTAGGTGCCCTCAAGTTCCTGGCAGTGGCGGCAGTGCCGGTCGTCGGACTTTCCTGGCTGATCATCGGTCCCACCGGCGCGCTGTCAGCCGGCATCTCCGTGGCCATCGTGGCCGGCATGTACCTGATGAGCGGGCTGCTGCTGAGCTACGCCGCAAAGTTCGGACCGGGTGCACTGATGGCCGCAGCACTCGGTGGTTTTGGGCTGCGCCTGGCCATCTATGCTCTACTGCTGGTCCTGCTGACCCCCATACAGAGCATTCACGGTCCGACCCTCGCGGTCACCGCGGCCTGCTTGATCGTCGCCACCCTTGTCTGGGAGGTGCGCATGGTCAGCAAAATTCCAAACCTGTACTGGATCGATGCCCGGGCGGCCCGATCCACCCCGCCCCAACAACCAAGGACTTCCGCGTGAGTTGGCTCCTAGCCTCCGAAGCAGGTCTGAATGACCCGTTTGTTGTCCCCCCGGTCAACGAACTGTTCGAGTTCCCGGCACTGCTCCTGGAGAACACCCCGTTTGCGATCAACCGCACCGTCATCATCATGCTGTTCGCCACTCTGCTGGTGATCGTGTTCATGGTGTCGCTGTTCCCCGGCAAGGTCGTGCCGGGCAAGTTGCAGAGCATCGGCGAGACGGTCGTGGACTTCGTCCAGGACCAGATCGCCTACCAGGTGATGGGCGACGCAGGACGGCCATTCGTGCCGTTTCTGATGACGGTCTTCCTGTTCGTCTATGCCAGCAACCTGTTTGAGATCATCCCGTTTGTGAATTTCCCCCCCACCTCGCGGATGGCCTACCCCGCGATGGTGACGATCATCATCTACGTGTTGTTCATATTCGTGGGGATCAAGCACCACGGACTTAAGTACTTCAAGGAAGTGGCCTTCCCGCCGGGCGTCCCGGTGTTCCTGTACATCCTGGTGACACCGATCGAGATCGTGTCCACCTTCATCGTGCGGCCACTGACCCTGGCCGTCCGGCTGTTCGCGAACATGCTGGCCGGCCACATCATCCTGACGATCATCTTTTTGACCATCCACGCGTTCCTGTTTTCCGGCGCAGGCACGCCAATCGGGCTTGTCGCCCTGGTTGCAAGCCCACTGCTGGTCGGCTTCGAAGGTGTCGTGGGCCTGCTGCAGGCCTACATCATCACCATCCTCGCGGCCGTGTATCTGGACAGTTCGATCAACACCCACTAACCCGGTCCCGCTCATCCGAGACCAATCACCACGCTGTTTGACGACAGTTCTGACCGTGCCCACACCCAGTGGGCACCTCTAGGAGGACGTTAGTAATGGACCCAATCCTGGCAACCGCCATCACCCTTGCGCAGGACTCTGCGGCGGGCCTCGGCACCATCGGCAAGGGCCTTGTGTACGGCCTGGGCGCAATCGGCCCCGGCATCGGCATCGGCTTCCTGGTCGGTAAGGCCATCGAGGCCATGGCCCGTCAGCCAGAGGCTGCCGGCATGGTCCGGACCACGATGTTCCTGGGTATCGCCTTCGTCGAGGCCCTGGCGCTGTTCGGCTTCGTGCTGAGCTTCATCATCTAGCTCGACGCCGACCACACCTATCCCACGAAGGAGGCCACATGCTCGCAAACATCATTCTTCTGGCCACTGAAGGCGGTGAAGAGGCAAGCGGTGCACAGATCGTGCTGCCGGCAACCGCCGAGCTGGTCTGGGGCTTCATCGCCTTCGCCATGCTGTTCGCCATCATCTACATCAAGGTGTGGCCGGCCGTGAACAAGACCTTGGACGAGCGGCGTGCCGCCATCCAAGGTCGTATCGAAGAGGCTGAGACCCAACTGGCCGAGGCCGAGAAGGTGCGTCGCACCTACGAGGAAAGCCTTGCCGAAGCACGCACCGAGGCCAATCAGATCGTCGAGGACGCCAAGGCTCAGGCCGAGCGTCTGAAGGGCGACATCGTGGCCAAGGCGGAAGAGGAAGCTGCGGCGATCAAGAGCCGCGCCGCCGCGGATGCCGAGGCCGAGCGCGGTCGTGCACTGCAGGAGCTACGCGGCCAGGTGGCCACAATCTCGGTGGACATCGCCTCGAAGATCGTTGGTGCCGAAGTCGATCAGACCCGTCACAACGAGCTGGTGGACAGCTACATATCGCAGCTGTCGAACCAGAACTGATTCGCCAGAACACAGAGGAAGAACCACCAATGGCCGAAGACCTCGCTGTCTCCTATGGCCGGGCGATTGCCCAGATCGCCCGTGCCGAGGGCGCGGCAGACCGTGTGTCCGACGAGCTGTTTCAGTTCGCCAGCGCGGTCGAGCAGACGCCCGAACTCCGCGACAAGCTGACCGATTCCTCCATTCCACTGGAGGCCCGCAGTAATGCGGCGGCTGAGCTGTTACAGCGCGCACACCCTGCCACGCTGGCCGTGGTGCAAATGTTGATCGGTGCCGATCGAATCCGTCACATCGGCGAGATCGCCGACGCGGCGGTGTCAGAGACAGCCGAGCAGCGCGGTGCGTCCGTCGCGTCGGTGCGGACCGCCAAGCCATTGACCGACGAGCAACGCGATGCATTGTCGCAGGCCCTGTCCGCACGGGCAGGGCGGCCGGTGGACCTGAAGATCACCGTCGACCCGGATCTGGTCGGCGGCCTCGTCGTGCAGTTGGGTGACTCGGTCATCGATGGCTCCGTCGCCAAGCGGCTTACCGATCTGCGGTCGAGCCTTTCAAGCGTCTGAGCCGACGCCGTGACATCCCCACGCGTTACACCCCAAAGGAATCCTTGAGATGACAGATCTCTTCAGCGCTGATGACATCACCGCGATCCTCAAGTCCAAGATCGACGCCTACGAGCCGTCGGTGCGGTCCGAGCAGATCGGTCGGGTACTCGAGTCCGGTGATGGCATCGCCCTGGTGGCTGGCCTTCCGGCTGCCATGGCAAACGAACTGCTGGACTTTGGCGTGGGCCACGACGGACGCCAACTGCTGGGCCTGGCGTTGAACCTGGACGAGAGCTCGATCGGTTGCGTCATCCTGGGGGACGCCTCCAGCGTGGAAGAGGGCGACGTCGTCAAGCCCACCGGTCGGGTCCTCAGCGTCCAGGTCGGCGATGCCTACCTTGGTCGCGTGGTGGATCCGCTGGGTCGTCCCATCGACGGCAAAGGCCCGCTGGATGAGTCCAAGTTGGACGGCACCCGTGGACTTGAGGTCCAGGCTGCCTCCGTCGTTGAGCGCCAGCCCGTCCGGGAGCCGTTGCAGACCGGCATCAAGGCCATCGATGCCATGACCCCCATCGGTCGAGGGCAACGTCAGCTGGTCATCGGTGACCGCCAGACCGGCAAGACCGCCGTGTGCGTGGACACCATCATCAACCAGCGCGCCAACTGGGAGTCCGGGGATCCCGACAAGCAGGTCAAGTGCATCTACGTCGCCATCGGGCAGAAGGGTTCAACGATCGCCGAGGTCGTGAACAAGCTGGACGAGTACGGCGCGATGGACTACACCTGCGTCGTGTCCGCGGCCGCGTCCACCCCGGCCCCGCTGCAGTACCTGGCCCCCTACACCGGTGCGGCCATCGGCAACTACTGGATGTACAAGGGCCAACACGCCCTGGCGGTCTATGACGACCTGTCCAAGCAGGCCGACGCCTACCGGCAGATCTCACTCCTGCTGCGCCGCCCCCCGGGGCGTGAGGCCTACCCCGGCGACGTGTTCTACCTCCACTCCCGTCTGCTGGAACGTGCTGCCAAGCTGTCCGATGAACTGGGCGCCGGCTCGATGACCGCGCTGCCGATCATCGAGACCAAGGGTGGCGACGTCAGCGCGTTCATCCCGACCAACGTCATCTCGATCACCGACGGCCAGATCTACCTCGAAACCGACCTGTTTCTGCAGGGCGTCCGCCCAGCCATCAACGTGGGCATCTCGGTGTCGCGAGTAGGCGGCTCGGCCCAGCCCAAGCCCATGCGTAAGGTCTCGGGAACCTTGCGAACCGACTTGGCCCAGTACCGCGAACTTGAAGCCTTCGCCCAGTTCGGCTCGGAATTGGACAAGGTGTCTCAGCAACAGATCGACCGTGGCCGACGCACGGTGGAGGTATTGAAGCAGGGGCAGTACCAGCCGGCCAGCAGCGCCGATCAGGTGCTGGCGATCTGGGCGACGGGCCAGGGCTACCTGGACGACATCCCTGTTGAGGACGCCAAGCGGTTTGAGTTGGAACTGCGTGAGTACTTCGCCACCCGCCACTCCGACGTAATTGACAGCGTGGAGTCCGGCGATTTCTCCGAGGAGATCGTTGAGCAGATGAAGTCGGGAGTCGAGGCGTTCAAGAGCAACTTCCAGACCTCGGAGTCCGATGAGGACGACGACGACCACGTGACCATGGAAAACCTGGACACGTTGAACAGCTAAGCCAACCTCACCCCCACGCTAGGACCCCTCACCCATGCCAGGAGCAGCAGAACTCCGCACCCTCCGCCGGAGGATCAAGAGCGTCAAGTCGACGCAGAAGATCACCCGTGCGATGGAGTTGATCGCCGCCAGCCGAATCACCAAGGCCCGGCAGGCTGTGGAGGCCGCGCGCCCGTATGCCGAAGGAATCTCGCGAGTCATCCGAGACCTGGCTGCCGAGAGCAGCATCGGCTCCCATCCGATCCTGGCCGACCGCGAAACGATCACGAATGTGGCGGTCATCGTCGTCACCTCTGACCGCGGCCTGGCCGGCGCGTACAACACCAACGTCTTGCGCACTGCCGAGCGAATCATCGCCCGCGAGGAGAAGGACGGACACAACGTCCAGGTCCACACCGTCGGCAAGAAGGGCGACGGCTACTTCCGCTACCGCGGCCTGACCCCGACCACGACGTGGGAGGGGGTCACCGACCGCCCGACCTACGCGGACGCGGCGAAGGTGGCCAAGCCGATCGTCCAGTCGTTCATCGACGGCGACATCGACCGCGTGTGGCTGGCCTACACCGACTTCAGGTCGGCCTTGACGCAGGTGCCCAACGCCGTGCGCATCCTGCCGGTGGATGCCCGGGCCGTCGAGGGCGGTGAGGGGTTCAGTGCGGAGTTCATGATCGAGCCCGACCCAGATGAACTGCTTGACGCGCTGATCCCTCGCTACGTCGAACACCAGGTATTTGCCGGGATGCTGGAGTCAGCCGCCTCCGAACACGCTGCACGTCAGCGGGCCATGAAGGCCGCCACCGACAACGCCGGCGAGGTGCTTGACAGCCTCACCATCAGGGCCAACCAGGCCCGTCAGGCCGCAATCACCACCGAGATTTCTGAGATCGTCGGCGGCGCCGAGGCGCTGTCGAATAAGTGAGCATTCTCCAAACGTCCCAGCCATCGTAGGAGTTCGACCCATGAGCACCACTCAAGCCAATCTGCCTGAGGGCCGCATCCTGTCAATCGTCGGTCCGGTCATCGACGTGGAGTTTCCGCCGGACGCGCTGCCGGAGATCAACACGGCGTTGAAGCTGACCCGTGAACTGGACGGCGACAGCCTGATCATGACCGCCGAGGTCGCCCAGCACATCGGTGATCGCGTGATCCGCGCGATTGTGATGCAGCCGACCGACGGTCTGCGCCGCGGTACCAGCGTCCGTAACACGGGCGCGCCAATCATGGTGCCCGTCGGTGAGGGTGTGCTGGGCCACGTCTACAACGTGCTGGGTGAGCCCCTGGACGTCGACATCGACCAGATCAGCCCCTCGGACTGGTGGCCTATCCACCGCGACGCCCCGCCCTTTGATGAACTGGAACCGCAGGCCAAGATGTTTGAGACAGGCATCAAGGTCATCGACCTGATCGAGCCCTATGTGGAGGGCGGCAAGATCGGCATGTTCGGCGGGGCCGGCGTGGGAAAGACCGTGGTCATCCAGGAGATGATCCAGCGTGTCGCCCAGGACCACGGCGGGTTCAGTGTGTTCGCCGGAGTGGGCGAGCGGACCCGCGAGGGCAACGACCTGATGCTTGAGATGGAGGAGTCCGGCGTCCTTGAGAAGACCGCGTTGGTCTTCGGGCAGATGGATGAGCCTCCTGGTGTCCGGCTGCGGGTGGCCCTGTCCGCATTGACGATGGCGGAGTACTTCCGCGACGTCGATCGCAAGGACGTGTTGCTGTTCATCGACAACATCTTCCGGTTCGTCCAGGCGGGTTCGGAGGTCTCCACGCTTCTGGGACGCATGCCCTCGGCCGTGGGCTACCAGCCCACACTTGCCAACGAGATGGGGCAGTTGCAAGAGCGGATCACCTCGACCAAGGGGCACTCGGTGACCAGCCTGCAGGCCGTGTACGTGCCTGCCGATGACATCACCGACCCGGCCCCGCACGCCACCTTCGCCCACCTTGACGCCCAGACGGTGCTGTCACGCTCGATCTCCGAGCTCGGCATCTACCCGGCCGTTGACCCGTTGGACTCCACCAGCCGGATTCTTGACCCCCAGGTGGTCGGCCAGCGTCACTACGATGTCGCCACCCGCACCCAGGAGGTCCTGCAGCGCTACAAGGATCTGCAGGACATCATCGCCATCCTGGGCCTGGACGAACTGACCGAGGGCGACAAGCTGACCGTGCAGCGTGCCCGCAAGGTCCAGCGCTTCTTCGGCCAGCCGTTCTATGTCGCCAAGCAGTTCACCGGCCTTGAGGGCAAGACCGTACCGATTGCCGAGACCGTGGAAGCCTTCGAGAAGCTGATCGACGGCGAGTTCGATGACATCCCCGAACAGGCCTTCCTGAACTGCGGTGGCCTGGATGACGTGATGGCCAACGCCAAGCGTCTGGAAGACGCCTAGACATGAAATCGACACAGACATGATCAACGCCAAGGTCGTCTCGCCCGATGAGGCCCTGTTCGAGGGGGAGATCAGCGCCTGCTATGCCCGTTCCACAGAGGGCGAGATCGCGATCCTGACCGGACATCAACCGGCCCTGCTGCTGTTGGTTCCCGCCCCACTTGAGTTGGAGAAGGCCGACGGCAGCAAGGAGACCTTCGCGGTCCGGTCGGGCTTCCTTGAGTACTCAGGTGATCAGCTGACCGTGCTGTGCGATGACGCGGAGCAGGCGACGGACAAGGCTGCTGCAGTCGCGGCGTTGGAGTCCACGGCAGGCTAGACCCGCGCCATGGACCAACCCGAGCACGTGACTCTGGGCAACGCCGCCGTCGTCACCTACGTCATCTCCTCCGGCGGGGTGCGGATTGAGCATCTCCATGTGGCACCGGGCTGGACTGTTATGCGACAGGTGCCGGCCAAGCCCCGCCACCGACGTCGACCCGCGTCCACAGTGTCGGTGATTCTGAGTATGGACCAGTCTCCGGGGGTCCTGCAGTGGGAGTTCGAGGTCAACCAACGCGACGACGGCACCTGGGAACTGGCCACCAACGAACAGTGGCCGGGCGGCGATGAGGTCGTCATCGACACACCGGCGGGTCGGCTGCGTGCCACCTGTCGCGACCAGCGTCTGTCTGCTCCCGAGGTGGTGGTCCGGCCGGGATGGCAGATCACCAGCCAAAGCCACGACGACGAGGAGATCCTGGTCATCATGGCCGACGGCCAACAGGACTGGGAGTGTGTCATCTGGGCCGACGACCTGGGGCACGGACCCACCACGGTTCAACGCGAGCATCGCTGAACCCGATGACGCCCGAGGAGTTCCGCCACCACGGTCGGCAGTTGATCGACTGGATCGCCGACTATCACGAGTCACTGGATCAGCGAACGATCCTGCCCGAGGTACAACCCGGCGACATCAGGGCACTGCTGCCCCAGCGGGCGCCCGAGCAGCCAGAACCCTTCGAGGAGATCCTGGCGGACCTGGACCGCGTTGTCATGCCCGGGATCACCCACTGGCAGTCCCCTGGTTGGTTCGCCTACTTTCCGGCCAACACCTCCTTCCCCTCGATCCTGGGGGAGTTGGCCTCGGCGGGTCTGGCCCAACAGGGCATGTTGTGGTCAACCAGTCCCGCGGCCACCGAGATCGAATCCCACGTCCTTGACTGGCTGGTCGACCTCATGGACGTGCCGCAGACCTGGAAGACGACCAGCACCGGTGGGGGTGTGCTGCAGATGAGCGCCTCTGACTCCACCCACACCGCGCTGGTGGTTGCCCGGCACCGGGCAACGCAATCCGGTGCCGCCGCGGAGGATCTGGTGGTCTATGCCTCGACTCAGGCCCACTCCTCGGTGGAGAAGGGTGCCAGGGTGGCCGGGTTCAGCCACGTTCGACTCATCGCAACCGAGTCCGGCACCCGCGCGATGTCAGCCGCTGCGCTACAGACCGCCATCACGGCGGATTTGGCGCAAGGGTTGGTGCCGGCCTTTGTCTGCGCCAGCGTGGGCACGACCGGCACGACCGCGGTTGACCCGGTGGGCCGCATTGCCGAGATCGGGCGCCAGCATGACCTATGGGTCCACGTCGACGCCGCCTACGCCGGCAGCGCGATGATCTGTCCCGAGTTTCGTGTCCACCAGAAGGGCCTTGAGTCGGTGGACTCCTACACCTTCAACCCGCACAAGTGGCTGTTGACCAACTTCGACTGCTCGGTGTTCTGGGTGGCCGACCGGCGGCCACTGATCCAGGCTCTGTCCATCATGCCGCCATACCTGGTCAACGATGCCAGCCAGTCCGGTGCGGTCATCGACTATCGGGACTGGCACGTTCCGCTGGGCCGCCGGTTCAGGGCGCTGAAGTTGTGGTTCGTTCTGCGCTCCTATGGCGCGGAGGGCCTGCGTGCCATGATCCGCCAGCACGTCGGCTTGGCACAGGATCTGGCAGCCCGGATTGCGGCGCACCCTGACCTGGACCTGCTGGCCCCGACCCCCTTTGGGCTGGTGTCCTTCGCCCACCGTGAGGGTGATCAGGAGACCGGGCGAATCGTGCAGGCAGTCAACACCTCAGGCACCTCATACCTCACACCATCAATGCTTGACGGCCGGGCCTACGTCCGCGTCTCGATCGGGTCGGCCACCACCACGTCTGTGCAGGTCGAGCGCCTGTGGCAACTGATCAACCGCTCCGCCGTCCGATGAATGCCAGGAACTTCTCCTGTTGGTCGGCGTCGTCGTCGACCTCGAGTGCCGGACCATAGATTCCCTCTGACCGAATGGCCTCCTCGGGTAGTTCGGCGAGTTCGGCGTGGCAGTGGGCGATCACGTCGGGAGGCATCGATTCGAACTGTGCCAGGCCGGTTGCGGTGGCCAGATCCCAGGTATGGACCAGCAGATCACTTGAGTAGAACGTGTCCAGTGTCTGCTCGGGTGTGGTCGGGCCGAAGTAGCCGTCATAAGGCTTTTCGGCCAACTCCCGGTCATCAAGCACTTGCTGCACCCGGTCGCGGACCGCCGGCCAGGACGCCGAGACATCGGCGTTGTCCACCGCTGCCACAGCGCCGCCCGATGAGCTCCCCGTGTAGTGGCAGACCAGATGCAGGCCACCGCCTCGGCGACGTCGGCAGGAGCGCGGCGGGGTTCCTGCCATCCCATTGGGACATCCTACGGGTGGCAGACGCGCGGGAACGGCGCGCTACAACGTGGTGCGCACGTCCCACAGCTCCGGGAACAACACGACGTCCAGCATCTGTCGCAGGTAGGACACCCCCGGTGTGCCACCGGTGCCACGCTTGTCGCCGATGATCCGTTGGACGGTGGTCACATGATTGAAGCGCCAACGGCGGAAGTAGTCCTCGAGGTCGACCAGTTTCTCGGCCAACTCATAGGCCGTCCAGTGGGTATGGGGGTCGGCATAGATGGTGTGCCAGGCCGCGGTCACCGAGTCGTTGGCCTGATAGGGCTGAGTCCAATCGCGCTGCAGGCACGAGGCGTCGATGGGGAATCCCTCGCGGTGCAACAGGGCCAGGACCTCGTCATACAGGCTGGGACGTTCCAGGTGCTCCTGCAGCAGCGCTACTACCTCTGGGCGGCCCTGGTGGGGGCGCAGCAACGCCGGGTTCTTGTTGCCCACCAGGAACTCGATCGCCCGGTACTGCCAACTCTGAAATCCTGAGGCTTGCCCCAGATCATCACGGAACTGGGTGTACTCGCTGGGAGTCATCGTTCGCAGCACGTCCCAGGCCGAGTTCAGCTGCTCGAAGATGCGGGCAACCCGGCTCAACATCTTGAAGCTTGGACGCATCTCGCTGTTCGCGATGGCGTCTCGGGCCGCCTCGATCTCATGGATCGCAAGCCTCATCCACAGTTCGGTGGTCTGGTGTTGGATGATGAACAGCATCTCGTCGTGGGCAGAGGACAGCAGCTGCTGGGCGTCAAGGATCTGATCCAACCGCAGGTAATCGCTGTAGGACATCTGGCCGCGCAGGTGCATCGTCGCGCCCATGTCGCCGGGGTCCACAGGTGTGCTCACGTGACCCTCGTTTTGGTGTGGAAGGCCGGGCTGTCCCACAGCCGCTGGTCCAGCACCTGTGCCAACACCTTGATCGCGGTCTGGACGTCACTGTGCCGCAGGTACAGAGGGGTGAACCCGAAACGCATGATGTCGGGCGCACGGAAGTCACCGATGACCCCTTCACCGATCAGCGCCTGCATGATCGCGAAGCCGTGCTCGTGGGCGAAGGACACCTGGCTGCCCCGCTGCGCCGGATCAGCCGGGGAGACCAGACGAAGCCCATGCCCGGCGCATCGTTGCTTGACACCCTCGACGAACTGCTGGGTCAGGGCCACCGACTTGGCCCGCACGACCGACATGTCCACCCCATCCCACACCTCCAGGGCCGCATCAAGTGCAGCCAGCGCGATGATGGGAGGGGTCCCGACCCGCATCCGCTGTACGCCGTGGGCAGGCCGGTAGTCCAGATCGAAATCGAACGGTGCCTGGTGCCCCATCCACCCGGACAGGATCGGGTCGGTGCTTTCGGCGTGACGGGGGGCCACGTACACGAACGCTGGCGAGCCTGGTCCGCCGTTCAGATACTTGTAGGTACACCCGACGGCCAGGTCCACTTCGCAGCCGGCCAGGTCAACCGGTACTGCCCCTGCGGAGTGCGCCAGGTCCCAGATCGCCACGGCGCCCGCGGCATGAACCGCCTGCGTCACGGTGGCCATGTCGTGCATCCGCCCGGTCCGGTAGTCGACCTGTGTCAGCATCACCACGGCGATGTCGGCCCGTTCGGGTCCGTCCAGTGCCTGTAGGACCTGGTCCGGATCGACCAGTCGCAGCACGTGGTCGTCTCCAACGGTGCGCAGCAAACCCTGCGCCATGTACAGGTCTGTCGGGAAGTTTCCGGTGTCAGACAGCACCACACGCCGCTGCGGACGCAGACGCAACGCGGCGCCCAACGCCTTGACCACGTTGAGGCTGGTTGAATCCGCCGCGACCACGCTGCCGGGTTCGGCACCGATCAGGGCGCCGATCCGGTCACCCACACGTGCGGGCAACCCAATCCAGTCGTGGTCGTTCCATCCCCGTATCAGGCTTTGACCCCACTGCCGGTTGATCACTTCCGCCACCCGGTCGGCGACACCCCTGGGCAGTGGCCCCAGCGAGTTTCCGTCCAGATACACGATCCCCTCGGGCAGATGGAATCGCGACCGGACCCCACTCAAAGGGTCATCGGCATCCATGCGATCCACGTCTGACACCACCATCACGTCCTCTCACCCTACGCCGCAAACACCCCACCAGTTGACAACAACGTGCACCCACCGACACACACGAGCATTCTGCAAGACACCACGGAAAGTTTCGGTCACGATCCTGCCAGGCAGTGGGCCAACTACGTCATGCTGGGGCCTGATGACCGCCTTGCCGCAGCCCGCCCCTGCCCAGGAGCAAACCCCGCGTGACACTGCCACCACAAAGGTGGCAAGCAACGCCCCGGGCGCCGGGCGTGGCCGCATCCAGGGCATCGACATGGCACGCGCGTTGGCGATCCTGGGGATGGTCACCGTGCACTTCGGACCCTTCGACCCGGAGACCTCGACACTGGTTGGCAAGGTGTATCGGTTCAGCTACGGCCGGGCGTCCGTGCTGTTCGTGTTGTTGGCCGGGGTGGGGATCAGCCTGCTATTTCGGGCCCGGCCCGCGACCCAGGCCCGCATCCGGATCGCCTGGCGGGTGCTGGTGTTCTTCCCGGTTGGGGTGATGTTGCAGGGCCTGCCGACCCCGGTCGCGGTGATCCTGCAGTTCTACGCCATCTACTACGCACTTGGCGGTGTGGTGGCCACCCTGAGGACTCGTTGGCTGGGCCTGCTCACCGTCACCTGGCTGGTGCTGGGTCCGCTCATCTTCCTCGCATTGCAGGACCCCACATTGGGCGGACGGGGCACGGCAACCGACCTGGGCGATCCCGTGCGGCTGATCGGAGATCTGCTGTTGACCGGCTTCTACCCGCTGGTGACCTGGGCGCCTCCCCTGTTGATCGGGTTGCTGGTGGGCCGGACCGACCTTCGCGACACCACCTCCAACATGGTGTTGACCGTCGCCGGGTTGGCAACTGCGGCGGTGGCCTACGGTGGCAGTGAGATCGGGCGTGCCAGCGGCGGTGACCTTGCCGGTTCGTCGCTGTTGCTGGCCGAGGGTCATACCGGCGCACCCCTCAACGTGTTGGGCACCAGTGGCGTGGCCGTGGCGGTGCTGGGTATCTGTCTGCTGGTTGCCCGGGGGCTGCCCAGGATCTCCTGGCACCTGGTCGCTATCGGCCAGATGGCACTGACGGTCTATGTGGGACACTTGTTGGTTCTGGCAGTACAACCCGAGTGGTTGGAGGGACGAGCCAGCGTGAGTGATGCTGTCACGAAAGTGGGCCGTTTCTACCTGGTCGTGGCGGTGTTGTGCGTCGCGTGGCGAGCCTTCTTCCAACGCGGACCCCTTGAGGCCCTGCTGGCGTTACCCTTCAAGATCACAACGCCCGGACGCGCTGGCGGGCACGGAACCGACGCGTACGTCCCCATCGACCAGAGGAACCAGGAGTGGGACAACCGATCACCACAGCCTGGGTCGAGGGCATCTCCAGCGACGCCCTGGATGCCTCCCCCGAAGCCTTCGCCGCCGTGGACAACGACCTCCGCGTCATCAGATGGAACAGGGCCGCCGAGAAGCTGACCGGGTTCACGGCCGGGCAGTCCCTGGGTGGCCCCCTGCCGCACCTGACCGGGTCCCAGCAGACGTCGCTGCGCCATGCTGCCGGGCGGTGCGGTCGACCGATACCCGCACCTATCTGCGTAGTGTCTATTCCCAGCGGCTGGCCAGCAGCGTTGGTCCCGAAGACACCATGCAGGCGCTGCAGGTCATCATCAGCGAACTTGAGGGCAAGGTCTGGATGACATGATGGACTCGGCCCGGGCAGAGGCGGGGGTGCTGGGATCCCCGCCGACGTCGATGTCTTCAGCCGATTTGCCCGCGATGGGTCCGGGGGTACCGGCTTGGGGATGTACACGGTCAAGCGGATCCTTGAGTTGCATCAAGGAACCATCGAGTTGGAACGGACCCCCGGCGGAGGGACGACGGCACGACGCATTGGGCTGGGGCGAAGCCCCGTTAGCCCGTTGAGTTCGGAACTGCACGATCGGGTGCCCGTCGAGCCCAGCGACTTCGTGGCGCCGACGATGGACCAGCGTGCCCGACGATACGCAATCCCGTGGGAGTGGTTCGACGCGGTCGTCGTCTACTTCGTGTGGTTTGCGCTGCTGGGGGCGCTGGCCCTGGGCGTGCAGACACTGGTGAGCGACAGCGACGTGCAGACTGCGGTCGTGCTTCCGGTCGCGGCCGTGGTCCTGGTTGTGGTCACGGTCGTGTGGATCGCCGTGCGGTCTGCTGCGGGTGGGCTGCCCGACGGGCGTCGTCGCCTGGTCGGGGTCAAACGCCCCGAGGCGCGAGACCTGGCCATCGGGGTGGGCTACGGCGTCGCCGCGTTCCTGGTCATTCAGTTGGGACTCGGCACGGCGGTCTCTGCGTTGGTCCAAGCGCTGGGACGTGAAGTCCCCCAAATCCAGGAGGGTGTACAGACCTCCCTGCAGGGTCAGGGAACACTTCCCCTGGTCATCGCCTTCGCAGTGGCGGTCTTGGCCCCAATGGGCGAGGAACTGCTGTTTCGAGGAGTGTTGTACCAGGCGTTGGCCAAGCACATGCCCGGGTGGCCGGCAGTCGGGCTCAGCGGGCTGGCCTTCGGATTGACCCACGTCGAGCTGTTCGTTGTCGTGCTGACATTCCCCCTTGGCATGTTCCTGGCGTGGACACTACGCCGTCACGGCACGTTGCTGGTGCCGATCCTGGCGCATGCGGTGTTCAATCTGATCGGTGTGGTGCTGATCCGGCTCGGAGGTGCCTGAACATGCCGGAGGTGATGATCGATGCTCCCGACGGGCCTGGGCCCCTGGCGGCAATGCTGGGGGGGTTGCTGCGTGCGAACCTTCAGGCAGAACCGGTCAAGGCCGCGCTGGTGACCCGCACGACCGGCACGGTTGCCATCACTGTGACCGACACCTTTGAGGAGTTGTGCCTGCGGTTCGACGGCGCTGATCTGTGGGTGCAGACCGATTGCGACCAGCCGGATCTGCGACTCAAGGGAACGGCGGATGTGATCATGGGCCTGTCCACCATGCCGCTGCGCTTCGGCCTTCCCGATCTGCTGTCCGGTGGCGGTCGGGTGATGACCGGGCGATGGGTCAGCGGAGGCCTAGAAATCCACGGCCTGCCGCGTGGAGCGCCCCTGCTGCGCACCCTGTTGAGTCTGCTCAGCGTCATCTCGTGATGCGCCGCCCGGCAGGCGTTTAGGGGTCCACGCCTGCGCCTCATAGAATCCCCTGGCCCCCCGGAACCGGCCGGCGCAGTCGCACACATCACAGGGAGAGCCGTGGATCGGATCGAGAATGTCGGAGTCGTCGGCTGCGGAACCATGGGCTCGGGGATCTGTGAGGTGGTGGCCCGCGGAGGGATGCCCGTGCGGTTCGTGGAGGTCAGCGATGAGTTGGTGCAGCGCGGGCTGGATCTGATCGAGGGGTCATTGCAGCGTGCGGTGGACCGGGACAAGTTGTCGGTGGCGGACAAGGACACGATCTTCGGCCGCATTTCAGGTGACACCGACGTGGCGACCCTAGCGGACTGTGACCTGGTTCTTGAGGCGGTTCCCGAGGTCCTTGAACTGAAGCAGCAGACCTTCCGCAAGCTGGAGCGGGTCCTGCGTCCCGACGCGATCGTCGCCACCAACACCTCGTCTTTGGGCGTGATCGACGTCGCGGTGCAGACCACCCGTCCCGACCGGGTCCTTGGGTTCCACTTCTTCAACCCCGCCCCGGTGATGGAACTGGTCGAGATGATCACGACCGTGGTGACCCGCCCTGAAGTGGTCGAGTTGGCCAAGCAGTTCGCCACCGATCTGGGCAAGACACCGATCGTGGTCCGGGACCGAGCCGGCTTCATCGCCAACCTGCTGCTGTTCCCCTACCTCAACCAGGCGGTCGGGATGGTGGAGGAGGGATATGCCACCCGCGAGGACATCGACGCGGCCATGCGGTTTGGCACCGGTCACCCCATCGGACCGATCGGCCTGGTCGACCTGCTCAGCATCGATTCGACCGACTCGATCCTGGAGCGCATGTATGAGCAGTTCAAGGACGTGCGTTACGCTCCCAAGCCGATCATCCGTCAACTGACCACGGCCGGGTTCCTGGGCCGCAAGACCGGCAGAGGATTCTACAACTACGACGGCCCCAATTCCTCGACCATCGTTGCTGATGATTCCGGCTACATCGAACAGCTGGACATGGACACCATCTCAGCCTGGGGCACGATCGGGGTGCTGGGGACAGGAACCATGGCGTCGGGTATCGCCGAGGTCTGTGCCAAGGCCGGCTACGACGTGGTCATCCGCGGACGCAGCACGGACAAGGCCGAGGCGGCGAAGGCCCGGATCGCGGGGTCGATGGACCGCATGATCCAGAAAGGGCGCATGCAACCGGAGGCAGCCCAGGAGGTGCTCGGCCGGGTCGCGACCACCGATTCGTTGGCCCACTTCGCCGAGTGCGACATGGTCCTTGAGGCAGTCGCAGAGCAGTTGGACGTCAAACGTCCGTTGTTCGCCGAGATGGACAAGATCACCAAGCCAGACTGTGTGCTGGCGACCACGACCTCATCGCTGCCGGTCATCGAGTTGGCCATGGCCACCAACCGCCCCGAGAAGGTCGTCGGCCTGCACTTCTTCAACCCCGCGGCCATCATGAAACTGGTCGAGGTTGTCCCGACGGTGCGGACCGACGACACCACCCTGATGGCGGCCCGAGCGATCACGAAGAAGATCGGTAAGCACGGTGTGCTGTGCCGGGACCGGGCAGGATTCATCGTCAACGCGCTGTTGTTTCCGTACCTCAACGACGCCATCAGGATGCTTGAGGACGGCTACGCGACCAGCATCGAAATCGACGCGGCGATGAAGCTGGGGTGCGGGCACCCCATGGGACCGTTTGCATTGATGGATATCGTGGGGTTGGACGTCACGCTGGAGATCTGCCGGGCCCTGTATGCAGAGTTCCGGGACCCCGGTTTTGAACCCGTTCCGCTGTTGGAACATATGGTCAAAGTCGGATATCTGGGCCGCAAGGTCGGACGTGGCTTCTACACGTACTAGATTGGTAGCCCGAACAAACCATTTCCGCCACCGACAAGAGAGTCGAGTGACATGAGCAAGGGTGCGCGCCGCAAGCGCAAGTCTCGGCCCTGGCAGAACCCTGAGGCGCTGCAGGACATGGCCGACATCTTTTCGCGGTCCAGGATCGACCCGGAGTTGCAGCTTAAGGGCTACGACGTCCAAGAGGTCAGTGAAGATCGTGCCGCAAAGGACTACATCTGTCCCGATTGTGGCAACATCATTCCTGAGGGGGAGGAACACGTCGTGGTTTTCCCGACCGGTGATCCGGACCTCAGGCGGCACTGGCATACCTATTGCTGGCGTATCGAGGTCGGCCGTTCCAACGGTGCGGCTTGAGGCGTAAGGTCGCACTGGTCACGGGCGCGTCGCGTGGCATCGGTGCCGACCACGGTGCAGCCACGTTCGTGGTACCGACCGATGTGCTGGTCAACAACGCAGGCTGGAACAGCTTCATGGCGCCGCTGGTCGACATGCGTCCAACCGGTTGGGACAAGGGTTTGACGCTGAACTTGACAGGCCTTCTGGGCGCTGCAGGAGGCGGGCAAGATCATGCTGGCACAGGGCAGCGGTACGGTGGTCAAGGAACGATCCGGAGCAGGGGAAGGCGTTCGTTGCGGGGGCGCCCTGGGACGCTGGGGGGAGGCCCAGGAGATCGCCGACGCGATCGGCTTCCTGGCAGGTCCCCATTCCTCCTACATGACCGGGCAGACTTTGGTGATCGACGGCGGATTGAGCCTGAATAGCTTTTGATCGACCCGGGCCCACAGCGCCCACAATGACCGACCTGCAGACCAAGACGAGGACACCACGTGAGCGGTAGTCAGCACAAGAAGGCCGAAAAGGCCCGCCGACGGGCAGAGCGCGAGAAGGCCCGTGCGGCGGAACGCCGACGCAACCTGATGACCGGGATACTGGTCGGGTTCATCCTAATCATCGGTGGGGTGTTGGTGGTCCTCAGTACCAGCAACTCCGATGACGTCGACCTGGAAGCGCTGCAGAGCGAGGCGTTGGCCTCTGCCAGCGAAGCAGGGGCATTCGACGGATCCGATGCTCCATCGGACGCCGCGGCCGCAAGCGACCAGCCCGATGCTGCGGCCACGTCGGATGCCACCGACGGTCCAACAGACGCCCAGCCGACGGATGCGGCGGTGGAGCCCGGTGTCCCGGTGGATTCCGGTCTGGCGCCGGTGATCGATGAACGACCCCTGGCCTGTGACGGCACGGAACCGGCCAACGCGGGCGACACCCGACCGCAGTATCCGGGCGGTCCCGCACAGGTGCTTGAGGAGGGGGTCGACTACTCTGCGGTGATCCAGACCACCTGCGGGACGGTCACGATCGACCTGCTGGCCAGCGACGCCCCCGAGACGGTCAACTCGTTTGTGTTCCTGGCGCAGGAGGGTTTCTTCGACGGTCTTGAAATGTTCCGCAACGCCACCTCGATCAGCGCCCTGCAGACCGGTGGGGGCAACCAGACCAACTCCTGGCAGATCGGCTACTCACTGCCTGATGAGCTCACGGTGGCCGAGACCGAGGGTTACCCCGCGGGCAGCGTCGCGATGGCCAACGCCGGGCCCAACAGTGGCGGAAGCCAGTTCTTCTTCGTCTATGGCGACGGGTTCCAGGCAGCCCTGGAGTCCGGCGGGCTGGGCCCGACCTTCGCCGTGTTTGCCACCGTCACCGACGGGATGGACGTACTGGAGCAGATCGGCGACATCGCCGTGGACGGCGAGACACCGACCCAGCGCGTGTACATGGAATCCGTCACCATCCAGGAGAGCTAGCCAGATGCCGTCGGACATGCCGTTCAGCCAACCCGAGCAGGTGCTGGACGATGCCAACACGCATCCCGCAACGCTGGTCACTTCTTTGGGGACTGTTCAGCTGCGGCTGTTCTCCGCCGAGGCCCCGAAGGCCGCCAACAGTTTTGCCTTCCTGGCCGGCCGAAAGTTCTTCGACGGCACCATCATCCACCGGGTGGTGCCGGGCTTCGTGGTGCAGATGGGCGATCCGACCGGCACGGGGACGGGTGGCCCCGGCTACCGGTTCGCCGACGAGTTGGTCTCGGCCCGCAACCGCGGCTACGAACGCGGGACACTGGCCATGGCCAACGCCGGACCAAACACCAACGGAAGCCAGTTCTTCGTCTGCCTGGACAAGGTCGGGTTGCCGCCCAGCTACACGGTGTTCGGTCAGGTCACCGACGGCATGGATGTCGTGGACCAGATCGCGCGCGTTGACCGGCAAGACGAGCAGCCGATCCAAGACGTGGTCGTTGAATCAATCCGCATGGGTTGAACCGCGGGCCTCACTCCAGACGGGCGACTTGCAGGAAACCACCGGAGGTGTCGGCAGGTTGGGGGGCAACCCAGAAGGGGGCGCCATCGGTTCTCCGCAACGCGGTCAGGGTGATCGAGGCAGCCCCGGTGTAGTGCTCTTAGCTGTCAGTCTCGTCGGTGACGTCCAGGGGTGGCAAATCCTCAAGCGACACGGACTTGCGTTTGATGCCGCGTTCGTAGTCCTTCATGCGCTGTGGATAGCCGACTTTGCGAGCCTCATACAGCGGGACCCCGTGGTCGTCGCACAGTTTACGAGCCTGCTTCTCGTGTTTGACGGGTCGTCGCAGGTACTCGCCGTCGCTTGCGACCAGTAGCAGAGTCATCGCATACACGGCAGTGGGAGGTTCGATGAATCCCTCGATGCCCTGGCGATCATCAAGGAACTGCTTGAGTTCACCAAGTGCCTGAGTGCTGGGTCCGCGCGTGGCAGAGGACTTGATCTCGTCTCTGTTGCGACGCCGGAAACGGTCAAACAGTCCCACCGAGCGGAGTGTACGGCTGCGTTGGAATCCTCGCAGGTCCCTGTCACACCGGACCGGATTCAGCTGGTCGCGGGCGGATCATAAGGTCGGCCGGCCAAGGCCGGATCCTGGACCAGTTCCACCAGCACCCCCATCGAGTGTTTGGGATGCAGAAATGCCACCGTGCAGCCCCTGCTGCCGGGTCGGGGATGGTCCTCCACCAGCCGCACCCCCAACTCCTGCAGTTCCGCGAACGTCGCCTCGATGTCGGCCACGCCGTAGCCGATGTGGTGGACCCCCTCGCCGTTGCGCTGCAGAAAGCGCGCCACCGGCGAATCCTCACGCGTGGGCGTCAGCAGTTGGATGAACGAGGGGCCAACGGCCAGCAGGGCTTCGGCGACGCCGTCGGACTCGATCGTCTCACGATGCGACACCTCGGCCCCATACAGCCGTTGGTGGAAGCTGATTGCTGCCTCCAGATCCTCTACGGCATAGCCGACGTGGTCGATTCGTTGCAGCTTCATGAGGCGTCCTGGGTGATTGGGTCAGTCGCCGGCGAGTCTTGCACGCTGCTGGGAGTCCAGTGAATCCCGCACGAAGTCCAGATGAGCCTGCAGGTCGTTGTCGTCGGCCGCCAGCCGCAGTCCGGCCAGCCGGTCCTGGGCCATCACCTGCGCGACCGCGATGATCCGCTGCCGGTCCTCCAGCAGGACGGCGATTCGCAGGATCGACTCCTTATCCAGTGCCTGGATCGTGGTGCGCAGCGCCTCCGGCTGCACGGTGGCCACGAAGTCAGCCATGACCAGCCATTCACCGCGGTCCGCCAGCACTCTGCTGATTGCCGCGATCGTGGCAGGTGGCATGGCCACGACCAGATCGCTGACCTTGCGGGGGTCAAGGTTGATGGCCACGTCAGCCATGAACTCCGGCGACATCCGTGAGCCGATGTCCACCGCCCTGGCCGGCGGGGTCAGCGGGGTCACCCGGGCGCAGAGCACCGGACCCAGCGCGGCCTCGCTGAGCTTGGCCGACAGCGCTGCCGGAACCACCGCTGATACGGCGACGGCGCGCTCCCAACTCTCGGTGTGCTCATCGAACAGCTTTGCGGCGATCTGATCGCGCAGCGTGCGCAGATCCTGCACCCCGATGGATTCCAAGCCGGTGAGATCGCCGGGGTCGAGGTTGGCCAGACGGGCGATCCGGCGCACCTCCAACTCAGCGGGGGAGTTGTGCAGGTCGACGTCCGGCGTCGTCACGGTTGGATCAGCCGCCGCACGATGCCCCTGAATGGTCGAGGTACCAGGCGCAATGCGTGGTCGACCGATTCCATGACAGCCACCGACTGACGGTGGCTTTCAGCCAGCACTGCGTCGGTCAGCCTGGTCACCACCGCAGGGTCCAGGGTCTGCAGGGACGGCGGTGGATCAGCGTTCAGGACGGTGGCCAGGCGGCTGACCTCCGGGTTGGGTGAGGTGCTCATTCAGGGCAGATGGTGCCACGTGGTGCTGGCGCATAGAAAGGTTGGTCTGTTTCCTCGCCGGTGAAGAAGACCGAGGGGTCGGTGTCGAACATCGCTGCATGCGTACTCGACTGGTTCTGCTCGTGTCGGTGGCCCTGTTGGCGTCAGCTGCGTCGCGCCGCCACCGTTGGCCTTTGATGACCGGGTCACGATCGACACCGACCGGGCGGGGGGCGAGCCCGTCAGTGTCGTGGTGCAGGATGGGTTCGATTTCGATCTCAAGCCATGCCGGCACGGCGCACGTCGGCCTGTCCGCCGGTCCTCACTCGGCAACCTCGACCGGGTTCAGCGACCCCGACTACGCCCTCGACCAGGCCGGCACGATCTACAACGTCGAGAGGCCAGCGGTCCACGTGGGCCAGGTCTGCCTGTCGGGCACGACCTGCAATGCCTCGCCCAACTTCCCTGCCGGTGACCGTCGCCTGGGCTACTTCTTCACCGTCAACTTCGATGCCAACGACCGGATCTTCATCGGCGCCTCCGCCGGTGTGGCACCGTTGCTTGACGCGCCGCTGGAGTTGGAGCCCACACGATGCCTGTTCGGAACGGCGGGAACACCCCTCTGCGATCTCTGAGTTGCCTGCTGCTGGCCGGTCTCCTGGTCGGGGCGTGTACCGGGGGAACGCAAAGCGCTACGGACAGCGCGTCGGCGGTTCCCACGGACCCCAATGCGCTGTATGAGGGGTTCGTGGACTGCGAACCATCGCCCGAGAGCATCGAGTTTCAGCCCATCGAGGGGCTGGTCATGCCCGACGGGCTGGTGGTGACCAATGTCAGCGAGGCCGGCCCACTGGTCCAGGTGACGGGTTTCATCGACCAGACCCCCGTTGACATTCGCGATCTCTACGCCGAGGACGCCCAGTTGGTGTACCTGGAGGACGAGGGATTCGAAGCGGAGATCCTGATCGACTCCGGGGATTTCCGGACCTTCCTCAAGGCCTCGATCCGCTGTCGTACCGGCAGCGTGATGTCACTGATCCGGGCCCCCGACGACGACGCCGGTGCCCTGCCCGTCCCCGGCCAGCAGGCCGGCGGGCCCTGACGGTCCTGCGGGGGGCTTTCACCCGCCGGGTCCAGGTCCCTGGCAACCCGGACACCAGTACGTCACCCGGGCATGCTCGCCCTGCGAGGCCACCCGGATCGTCTGCCCGCAACGGGGACACCCGCGGCCGGCTTTGCCATAGACCCACACCGCATCTGAACTGCGCATCGGGGATCGGCGAACGTCGGCGGGCCGGCGTGTGGTGATGCGATGAGATCCCCCGTGGGCCACGTTTGCCCGCAGCAGGTCGCTGGCGGTGTGGAGTAGGCCGCTAAGGGTGTTCTGCCCTAGGTCGCCGACGAGAGCCCATGGATCCACCGCGTGGATGAACAGCACCTCGTTCTTGTAGACGTTGCCCACCCCGGCCAGAACCCGCTGGTCCAGCAACGCCTCACCAATCGGTCGATCGGCCAGCGACAACAATGTCCTCTCGGCCCGACCCAGGTC
Organism: Euzebya sp.; assembly: GCA_051004735.1. Classification (GTDB taxonomy): domain Bacteria; phylum Actinomycetota; class Nitriliruptoria; order Euzebyales; family Euzebyaceae; genus Euzebya. Next base: position 186,876 of record JBPCKA010000069.1, read on the forward strand.
CACCGGTCCCACTGCGCCGTAGGCCAACGGGTCCGGGCCAAGGGTCGCCAGGGACGGGTGCTGCGCCACCTGCGCTGCACTCAGCAGTTCCACGACCGGCACGCTGAAGGCGACGGCATTGAGCTCGGTGGTGGACAGAACCAGCCGGGCCAGCCGAGCAGGTTTGCGCCAACGTGCCCCCGGTGGATACAGATGCCACGAGCCGGTCATGCGCATATGGGTGTGCAACGCCAGGTCGGAAGGGGCGAACCAATGCAGCAGATGCTTGCCCCGTGACTCGACCCGCGCGACCTCCTGGCCCGCCAACCGTTGCGGCAGCAGGCGCTGCACCTGGGGAACGGAGGTCCGCACACCGGTGATGACCTTGCCTGCCAGGGCGGCATGCTGGGCCACGGCCGACCGGAAGATCGTGTCGCCCTCAGGCATGACGGCCGCTTCGGTCCATTCCGGAGCCATCGTATCGGGCCCGTCCCCCCTGATGTGTGTCGGTGGTCGCGACGTGCGACCCGACACGGCGTTACAAGGTGATGTCGTGGCAACAAAGCGTGACGTCGAGAGGTTGGATGCCGATACAGTGACCAGCACCGCGAGCCCGTGAAAGGGGGCAGGCACATGGAACAGGCCCGGATCGACCGGCGACACCTGAGCCTGCAAGCCCGCCGCCGTGTGGCCCACCAGGCGGCCCGAGAGGCAGTGGCTGTGGAGGCATCACAGCCGCTCGCCTACGCGGCGGGAGCCGATCCCGCAGTGGATGAGGACCTGCTGGCGCGCATTGACGCCGTGCTCAGCCAGGTGCGGGATCACGCGACGGCCCCCCAGGCCACAACCCGCTGAACTACCAACCGGCCGAGGGTCAGTCGGCCAAACAGTGATAGTTTCGCCAGCCGATGATGACCTCCCTGCGCCGATTCCCCACAGTCCGCTGCGGACCAGAGCGCGACTGCACCAGACGGTGATACCCCCTCCTCTCAATCCGAGGAAAGCCGCCGAGGAACAGGCACCCGCCGCCCTCAGCGACGATGCACGCGGGGTTGAGGTCAGCGAGGAGTTGGGTGACTTCCCCCTCAACGGAGTCATCCCCGGTTGGACGGTGGGGATCCCGGGAATGAAGGTCGGAGGCCGGCGGCTACTGATCATCCCGCCCGACCAGGCCTACGGCGCACAACCGCCTTCCCCCGACATCACCCCCGACGACACGCTGGTATTCGTCATCGACCTGACCGAGGTGCAGTAGCGCGCACGCGACCCCGCCAGCCAGGCCAGACATCAACCGATACAGGAGACCACGTGTCCGACGTGACCGTCGAGGGTGACCTTGGCACCAAGCCCACCATCACCCTGCCCGACAGCGAACCGCCCAGTGACCTAGTCATCACCGACGTGGTCCAGGGGGACGGTCCTGAGGTGCCCGCGCAGGCAACCGTCACCGTGCACTACATCGGTGTCAGCTGGGCCAACGACGGCCGTCAGTTCGATGCCTCGTGGGACCGGGGGAGCACCATCTCATTCGGTCTGAACCGGGTCATCGCGGGCTGGACCAAGGGTATCCCCGGCATGAAGGTCGGTGGCCGACGGATGCTGTCGATCCCGCCGGACATGGGCTACGGCGCGCAGTCGCCGACCCCGGCCATCGCCCCGAACGACACCTTGGTGTTCGTGATCGATCTGGTCGACTTCCGCTGAACCAAGGCAACTGACCTGGCACCACTATCGCTAGTCCAATGAAAGGGTGTTGTACCCATGTGCGGATTTGCCGGAGAGCACCGCACCGACGACCGTGAGGCAGACGCATCCGCCGTGGCCCGCATGGCCGCCACCATGGACGATCGCGGCCCTGACGGGCAGGGACTCCAGGTCGTCCCAGGCGTGGCCTTTGGTCATCGCCGGCTGCGGATCATCGACCTTTCCGACGCGGGCGCACAGCCGATGTGCCGGGGTGAGCACCTGCTGGTCTTCAACGGCTGCATCTACAACTATGCGCAGCTACGTCAGGAACTGATCCAGGCCGGCTGGACATTCCACTCCTCCAGTGACACCGAGGTGGTGTTGGTCGGGTGGCTTCACTGGGGCGAGGAACTCCTGCCCCGACTGCAGGGGATGTTCGCCTTCGCCATTCACGATCAGCGAAGCGGGCAGACCACGCTGGTTCGCGATCGACTTGGCATCAAGCCGCTGTACACCGCCGTAGTCGGTGGTGCGGTCCGCTTCGCCTCGACCCTGCCTGCACTTCTGGCCGGGGGAGGGGTCAACACTGACATCGACACCACCGCGCTGCACCACTACCTGTCCTTCCACTCCGTGGTGCCGGCGCCTCGGACGATTCTTCAGGGAGTACGCAAAGCTCCCCCGGCGACCGTCACGACCATCCAGCGTGATGGACACACCCGGCAACGGCAGTACTGGTCGGCTACCTGGGCCAGGCGTGAGGACCGTGACGAGTGGACTACAGCCGACTGGGTCGACGCGACGCTTGAGCTGCTGCGGACCGCCGTCACCCGGCGCTTGGTGGCCGACGTGCCCGTCGGGGTCCTGCTCAGCGGAGGCCTCGACTCCTCGCTGGTGGTCGGCTTGCTGGCCGAGGCGGGGCAGAAGGGCCTGGCGACGTTCAGCGTCGGATTTGACGAGGTGAACGGCGAATCCGGGGACGAGTTCGTCTATTCCGACCTGATCGCCAAGGAGTTTGACACCGACCATCATCAGATCCGGGTTCCCGGTCAGCAGACCCTGGATGCGCTGGCACCGACCATCGCCGCCATGAACGAACCCATGGTCAGCCACGACTGTGTCGGCTTTTACCTGCTTAGCCAACAGGTCGCGAAGTCCATCAAGGTCGTGCAGTCCGGACAGGGCGCCGACGAGCTCTTCGCGGGCTATCACTGGTATCCACCGCTGGCGTCGGTTGGCAACGACCGGGCCCTGGCGACCTACCGCAAGGCATTCTTCGACCGCGACCACAACGCCATGGAGGCGGTCGTCAGCCCTGCCTACCACCTTGATCACGATGCCTCGGGGGAATTCGTGTCCGCGCATTTCGCTACGCCGGGAGCGGATTTTGCACTGGATCGCGCGCTGCGCCTGGACGCCGGCGTCATGCTGGTGGATGACCCGGTGAAGCGCGTCGACTCGATGACCATGGCCTGGGGACTGGAAGCGCGGGTGCCGTTCCTGGACCACGAGGTGGTCGAGTTCGCTGCCACCGCCCCCTCACAAGCTCATCTGGCTGACGGCGGCAAGGGCCTGTTGAAGGCCGCGGGACGAAAGGTCATCCCCAACCAGGTCATCGACCGTCCCAAGGGCTACTTCCCTGTTCCCGCCCTGAAGTACCTGCGGGGTGACGTGCTGAACCATGTCACCGGCGCGCTGGCCAGTCCCGCGGCGCGACAGCGGGGGCTGTTCCGTCAGACCTATGTGGAGCGTCTGGTGCAAAGTCCGAACGACGACCTGACCCCCTTGAACGGCAATCGACTGTGGCAGCTGGGCCTGCTGGAACTGTGGCTGCAAAGCCACGGGGTCTGATCATGATGACCCCATCGCCAGATTCGAGGTCGGACGACAGTTCAGCGTCTGACAACTCCCCGGTCTCCTCCGCCACGTCGCGAGACGCCCGCCGCGCCGCGGCAGGGGCACCACCACGCACGCCAAAATCTGCTCGGCGCTTCGACCCCCGGGTCAACCGGGGCGACAAGCTGTCCACCGGGCACCACGACCGACCCCAGGGCCTGGTCGGACACGGTATGGGCACCGACGTCGAGCTGGAGCTGGGCTGGGGACGGCTGATCTTCGGGCAGACCTTTGACACCCACTCCTCGGTTCATCAATCCCTGATGAGCGAGCAGGCGGGACGACGCGACATCGCCATCTACCTGCGCGACCCCCACGTGTTGGTGGGCACCGCCCCCGCTGATCTGTTCATCGACCCCTCGTTGACCTATCGCCTGTGGTTGCACCGCTACCGCCCGCGCAAGGAGTCCATCCGCGGCGTGGTCGTGCGCCAGATGGAAACAGCTGACGATGCCGCCGCGGTCAACCGGATCTACGCCTCGTGTGGGATGGTCACCGCCGACGAGTCCGTGATGATGGCCAATCAGCGGACCGCAGAGTTCCTGTACCTGGTCGCCGAGGACGCCGATACCGGACACGTCATCGGGACCGTCACCGGGGTGGACCACGCCGATGCCTTCGCCGACCCTGAGTCAGGCACCAGCCTGTGGTGCCTGGCAGTGGACCCCCAGTCCGGCCGTCCCAGCACCGGTGAGGCGTTGATCCGCCAACTGGTCGAGCGGTTCGTGGCACGGGGGCGGTCCTACCTGGACCTGTCGGTGATCCACGACAACGAACCCGCGATCCGGCTATATGACAAACTAGGCTTCGAGCGCACGCCGGTCTTCGCGGTCAAACGCAAGAACCCCATCAACGAACGGTTGTACACGCCGGCAGGCGCGGAGGCCGACCTGAATCCCTACGCGGGGATCATCGTCGACGAAGCGTTTCGTCGTGGGGTGACGGTGACCGTCGTCGACGCGTCCGCAGGGTTACTGGAGCTGTCCTATGGCGGTCGGACCATTGCCACCCGTGAGTCCCTGTCAGACCTGACCAGCGCTGTGGCCATGACCCGGTGCGATGACAAGGGGTTGACTCGCCGTCTGCTGAACGCGGCCGGGTTGGCCGTGCCGGCGGGGCGTGCCAGCTCCGGGACCGCCGCTGACGTGGAGTTCTTGGACACGCACAGAGAGATCGTGGTCAAGCCCGCACGCGGTGAGCAGGGCCGAGGCATCACTGTCGGGGTCAGCACGGCAGAGCATCTGATGCGCGCGATCGAGGTGGCCGAGGCGGTCTGTCCAGACGTGTTGCTGGAACAGATGGTCGAGGGGGAGGACCTACGTGTCGTCGTCATCGGCTATGAGGTGGTGGCGGCAGCCATCCGCCGACCAGCCGAGGTGATCGGTGACGGACGCCGGACCGCCAGCCAGCTGATCACCTCACAGAGTCGCCGGCGGGCCGCCGCCACCGACGGGGAGTCGGTCATACCGCTGGATGACCACACCTTCGACACGCTGGCTGCCCAGGCTCACGCTCCCCATGATGTCGTTCCCGACGGCACCACCATCCAGGTGCGGCGGACGGCCAACCTGCACACCGGCGGCACGATTCATGACATCACCGATCGTCTGCATCCCGCTCTGGTGGAGGCCGCCATCAGCGCCGCCCGGGTGCTTGACATCCCGGTGGTCGGCATCGATCTGCTGGTCCCCGATGTGGAAGGGCCCGACTATGTGATCATCGAGGCCAACGAACGGCCGGGACTGGCCAACCACGAGCCCCAACCCACCGCCCAGGCCTTCCTTGACCTGCTGTTTCCCCGAACCAAGCGCATCGGCCCCCCTGCAGGGGCCGATCGGGAGGCCATCTCGTGAGCCCGACCCCGAAACTGCTCGACATCGATCGCGGGTACATGACCGACCTGCTGCTGAGGTTGTTGGACCTGCCAAGTCCGACGGGCCGGACCGATGAGATCATGCGGCTGCTGGGGCAGGAGGTCGAAGCTCTGGGGCTGCCGGCGATGCTGACCCGGCGCGGTGTTCTGCACGCCACCCTGCCCGGCATCAGGGAGGACCTCAAGCGGGTGGTGGTCGTGCACGCCGACACGATCGGTTGCATGGTCAAGAACATCAAAGGCAACGGTCGCCTACAGGTGGTGGCGATCGGGACCTGGGCGGCGCGTTTTGCCGAGGGGGCCCGAGTCCAGGTCTTCACCGACGAGCCTGGTGTGTCCTTCAGCGGGACGATCCTGCCGCTGAAGTCCAGTGGGCACGCCTTCAACAAGGAGGTCGACACCCAACCGTCGGCCTGGGACAACGTCGAGGTGCGCATCGACCAGCAGGTCGCCGAGGAGGCCGACGTCCGGGCGTTGGGCGTCCAGATCGGGGATTTCGTCGCGGTGGATGCCCAGCCGATCGTGACCCAATCAGGCTTCGTAAACGCCAGGCACCTGGACAACAAGGCGGGGATCGCCGCGGCCATGGCGGCGTTCAAGGCGGTGATAGAGGCAGATGTGGAGATTCCCGTGACCGCATCGCTGGTCTGCACGATCGCAGAGGAGGTCGGATTGGGTGCGACGAACCTGGGGTCTGACGTCGCCGAGACCTTGTCGATCGATGCCGCGGTGGTGGCACCCGGACAACACTCCCGGGAGGACACCGTCAACGTGGCCATGCATGACCAGTCCGGCCCCTTCGACTATCACTTGACCAGACGTATGACCGCGATGTGTGCCCATCTGGGTATCCCCCACACACGTGACCTGTTCACCTTCTACCGTTCCGATATCGCTGCGGCACTGGAGGCTGGGACAGAGATGCGGGCGGCGCTGATCGGATTCGGCACCGACGCCAGCCACGGGTGGGAACGGACTCATCTGGACGGAGTCGAACGCGTGGCCCAACTGGTCGCCGGCTACCTGCAGGTCCCGTTCATCTTCCAGTTCGACACCGAACCGGTCGGCCCGGTCACCGAGTTCCCCGAACAGGAGCAGGAAGTCGGCCTGGTGGTCGACCCGACCTGATCAACCGGTCTGGGTGCCCGGGTTTTGTGTTGTCTGGCGCCGTTGAACCCGGGCAGTCAGGGTCGTCCAGCGTGGGGTGCCCGGGTTTTGTGCTGTCTGGCGCCGTCGAACCCGGGCAGTCAGGGTCGTCCAGCGTGGGGTGCCCGGGTTTTGTGCTGTCTGGCGCCGTGGAACCCGGGCACTGCGGGGGAGTCAGGTGACGGATGGCACAACTGCGGCGCCCACGCCGGCGAGAACACCGAGACATCCGCCAGTTCCACTCGGTCGATGAAGCGCCAATGCATGCGATCCCCTGCTTCACCCTCCCCAGATGCCCTCAGCGTCCATGACCACGTCGCTGCCCCCTTCCCCGGCCATCGAAAAGAGCAATGGAAGGGTGAAGATAGGGGACCTACCCCGGAAAATGAGCCAGCAACCGTGCGCCCCAGGACGGATTCGAACCGCCGGCACCTGGTTCCGGAAACCAGTAGTCGTTCGCACTGAACAGGCTGGTCAGAGCTATTTCTGACGTTCGTCTAGACGCTCCTCCCACACTCCTCCCAATTTTGGCGTACACTTCCGGTCTCTGGCGGACAGGCCTGATGGGGTGATTCGGCGTGGCGCGACCGATGCAGCTGGTCAAGATCTACGGCATACAGAAGCGGACCGGGGACCGGGTGAAGTTGCCCCACGTCGTCCGCTACACCATCGACGGTCGGCACCGGAGCAAGTCGTTTCGGACCAATGCCGAAGCCGACCGGTATCGCGGCGCGTTGCTGCGGGCGGTCCAGGCCGGGGACGAGTTCGACGAGGCCACTAGCGAGCCGCAGTCCTGGCAGTTGCCGCTCAGCGAGCTGGGCGTCCACGAGTGGGCACGGCGGTGGCTGGCCGAGCAGTGGATCGAGTGGCAGCCCCGGACCAGGATCTCGGCGGCGGATGCCCTGGCACGCTTCACCGCGCTCACGGTCCGGCCGCGGTCCAAGACCCCGAAGGAGCTTCGCCGTTACCTGACCGAGGCGATCGCCCCGGACGCACAGTCGTTGGACGACAGCCTCGAGCGATGGATGGACCGGAACTGCCTGACCCTGGGGGATCTTGATCGTCAGACCGTCAGTGCGATCTCACGCAAGCTGGGTCTAAAGGTTGATGGTCAGTCGCCCCTCGCGGCGAACACCGCGAAGCGCTATCGGACCAACGCCCACGCCTGCGTGCTCGCGGCGGTGGACGCCGGCGCGATCCCGGCGGATCCGTGGCCCAAGCGATCGAAGTCCCGCGCCAACCGCAAGGCGACGCGAGTCCGGCGTGCAGTTGACGTCCGATCACTGCCGAGCCCGGAGCAGATGGCCGAGGCGCTCGCGGCGATGCGCAACGATCAGCCGTCCAGCCGGACCTATCAGGTCATGACATCGGTGGCCTACTACGCGGGGCTTCGTCCGTCGGAGATCATCATGTTGCGCGTCGGCTCGCTCACGCTGCCGGACGAAGGTTGGGGGCGGATCGATGTCACCGAAGCGGACATCGATTTCGACGAGCCGGGCGAACCCAAGACCGGCCCTCGGAGCGTGCCGATCCCACCGGTGCTGGTCGAGATGCTCGCGGAGTGGATCAACGACCACGCCTTCGCTTCGCACCGCGCCCTGCTCTTCCGGACGCGAAACGACACGCGGCCGAGCACACCCAACTGGAACAGGGCGTGGCAACGGGCGCTGGACAAGGTCGGTCATCCACCACTGCGGGTATATGACTGCAGGCATGCCGCGGCGACGACCTGGCTCCGGGCTGGCGTTCCTTTGGGAGAGACGGCTCGTCGGATGGGGCACAGCGTGGAAACTCTCGTGTCCACCTACGTCGGCGCGCTCGACGGGGACGAGGCAATCGGCAACGCGAGAATCGACGCCGTTCTGAATGAACCCGCCGCCGTCAGGCACGGACGGCGCACTACGTGAGCAACAGACCGACCCTGCCAATGCCTGTTCGATGAGCGTCCCTACGGTAGCGGTGCGGTAGGGAGAACCTCGATTCGGAACTGTCGACCCTCGTGGACCAGTCGGTCGTTGATGGAACTTGTCTTCGGTGGACCGAAGCGGCCGGGTGTTTCGCCGGGCTCGCCGAACATGGCGATGGCCTCCAGTGTCATGGCCGGGTCGTGTCGCACTCGGTACAACACACCGTCGAAGCCCGCATCGAAAAGGTTGCTGGCGACCTCTTGTGCAGGTTGGTAGTCGGTTCCAGTCGAATGTGCCGCGGTGATCCCGAATTCGCCGAGCACGGTGCGGTCGGTGAGATCGGCGATATCAACGGTATGCGCCACAGAGAGCTCAGAAAGGCGCCGTCGGTCGACTTCATCCTGCGGCACCACTCGAAGTCGACCAAAGACCTCGACGTATGCGCTGAGCGGCTCAAGTCCGAGGTAGCACACACCGAACCGGTCCCGATGGCTGGGCGGGGGATCGAATCGCCATGAACCATCAGTGTTGAACCATGCCGGGTGCAGGTGGGTCTGGTGGATACGAAACAGGGGAGTTGTCGCATTGATCGACCGAGATGGAAACGCGCCCCAGTGCATTATCGGGCCAGACGGGCTGCGGCTCGCTCAGCTGCTCGGCGGAGCTGCTCGGGATCCCGGCCAGCGCCAAGCCATTGCGCCGGCGTTTCGCCAGCGAGGTCCTCTTCTTGATGAGTGGTGGCCCATGAGGCAACGACGAGAGGTTCGACATCATCGAGGCGATCGCGGAAGGCACCGATGATGTCGCGGACCTCTGGCCTGATGCGAGCCCGGTCGATGTCGAACTGCCAGGTTGGATACCAGCTGGTGCCGTCCCCCGTGAGCCCGAGCAGGGAGCCGGTTGCCTGACGTTTTGCGAGGGCTTGACGACTCACGCCGAGCAACCGTGCAACTTGGGTCGTACTGAGCCGGTCGCCCACCACCTGAGCCCATCGTGCCGAGGCCACCACCTGGCTCGCAGCGCGACGTCCGAGCCGAGTGGCCTCCTCCGTCTCGAGCTTGCCCAGGAGATCGGATTCGGCGACTAGCTGCTCGACGAAGCTGTCGGTGACCGCGGCGGCGGCAGCTAGCTCGACGTCATGGTCGCGATGACGCCGTAGCTCATCGATGATGTCCTTCAGGACAGCATGGACGGGCCCCTGGAGGCCAGGCTCGAGCTCGACATTGAGGACTTGGAGGAGCCGGTCATAGTTCGTGGTTTCGATCTGACCGTGCACCAACTGGTTGCGCAGCATCCGGAATGCAGCCTGGTTGACTTCCGCGGTGATGTTGCCGCCGGGAGTGGTCGACGTGTCAAGAGCACTACGGAGGCGCGCGTCGTACTCCGCCTCACTCAAGATGACGTGGCCCTGCCCTGGATTGGTGCGGCGCGCTAGCAACCGGCTCAAGAGCTGGACGATGAGCGCACTCGCGATCTCGGTTGGCATGTTGACCATCCTACCAACAGCGTCAACCCGTCAACCCGCATGCAGGAATCGCACGGCGTGGCTGTTCTTGTCAGCGGAACGAAGCTGTCACGCAGGCCCCAGCGGCAGCGAACAGCGTCGCAGCCACGAACAACAGCCGTCGACGCCATCTGCCGTCGAGAGCCGCGCATAGGACGGCGAGCGCGCCTCCCACCGCTGACACCCACCACACCTCCGACCACGCATTCATGCGCGCTGACTTCCTTCCGGTCCTGGCTCGACTCACCTCATCCTTGCACGGTCGGCGAACCGCCTGATGCAGTCCCATCGGCCCCCCGCCGTCAGCCGTCACCCCAGGCCCAGCGGAGCTGTCCAGTGCGGCCGTCCAGCGCGCGGGCGCTGGCCAGTGACGAGGAGTCATGCCCGCGAACCAGCAGCACCTCGTCCACCCCGTCGCCGTCCAGATCTCTCGCAAGGTCCACCCCGCCGCTGTCCGGCAGGTCCGCCTGCCACAGCACCTCGCCGGTCACCGCGTCCAGCGCCTCCAGGCCGATCGGGGACCATTCCTCTGCGGGATCGATCGCGGTCCTGCGGAGCAGGTCGGCCACCCCATCGCCGTTGTGGTCCGGTGCGAGCCCGTCACCGGCGTCCACCCGCCACAGCTCCGACCCGTTGGCCGCGGATTCGGCCACCACGACACCATCGAGGACGTCCTGCCGCAGGAGGTCGGCACGGCCGTCGTCGTCCAGGTCGGCCGCAAAGGCCATGTACCTTGAGCCGAGCTGCGCGGCGACCGTGGCGTTGGTCAGGCCGTTGCGCCGTTCGGCCACAGGCTGGCCGGCCAGCTCGACGGTGCACGGCTCAAAGTCCGCCTCAAAGATGGGTTCCAACACCAGCTTGGCGGCTGCCTGCACGACCCGGTCGGCCACGGTCGGGATACCCAGACGACGCAACTTGCCGCCGCCCTTGGGAATCATCCGCTCGCGCACCATGACCGGTCTGAACGTCCAGTCCTTCAACGAGGACCGCACATCGCACAGGAACGCCTCGGCACCCCGGCGCTGCTGGATGTCACGGACGGTCTGGCCGTCCACGCCACCCGAGCGGGCACCGGTATTACCGCTCACCCGACTCCACGCCGCCACGAGGAACGCCGGGGCGTAGATCAAGTTGAACAGGTCATCAAACTGGCGTAGGCCATCGGCCTGCGCCCAACGGTGCAGCTTGGTCTGCATCTCCAGTACCCGCACCCGCGCCATTGCTGGCGTGGGCCACGATGCGCCAGTGTTCACCAGCGACCTCCTGGCATTGCAATCCCACAACTGCGGACATGCTGGCTGCCTTCGCCATGTGGACGGCTTTCCCGCCCTCGGACTACTACGCAGCCTCCGCCCCGCTCCGGGGCCATCAGTTGACGGTGGACCTGCCCGCCACCCGCATGGAATACGGATGGATCGGGCGGTCTGGAAGCGCTTCCCACGTTCACCATGTGCCGGTCGACGGGGGCGGTGCCCAGCTCTTCCCCTGCAGCCTCGCCACGGCTTCGCCGCAGGCATTCACCGTGGCCTCCCCGACCGACATAAAGAAGTCGCCCGAAGAGTCGAAGACCCCGGCAAAGCGGATCCTCGCGCACTGCTGCCCAGCCCACATCCGTCAGGTTGGAGCTGGTTCCACACTTAAGGGGGTTCAACCACTGGTTCACTCGCGTTACACCTTCCCGTCTTGCTTGCCGGACCCGGACCGTCTGACGGTGCCGATCCGTCCCGGCGTTGTCAGGGCTGCTGCCCACCCTCTCCCGCACCTCCGGGATCAGGCTGCCCTCAGCTTCACCGACCTGCTGCGACAGGCCAGAGGGGCGGGTCTCTCACCCGCACCCGAACACATGGCGCCTCGTGGCGCACCTTGCCGACGTAGAAGGCGTCCACGGCGACCAGATCGCCCGGTCCGCCTGCGAAATGGCAGAACCCGACCGGGTCGACCTCGGGGGCGAGCAAGCCCGTGTCAGCGGCCGTGATGCCGGCCAGCACGGCGACCCGTTGGGCACGGGTGCCCAGCTTGTGGCGGACCAAGATCTTCTGCACGCCGGTGCGGGAGCGGACCACCCCCCGCTCGGCCAGGGACTCCAGCAGCGACGCCGCACCCAGCGTCGGCCGAGCGATCGCCTCGGCCAGGATGACCTCAACCTCCCACGGCTCCATGGCGTTGGGCTGCTGAGGTGGCCGGCGGGTCTTGGGCAGCAGCGCGGAAATGCCGTGCTGCTCAGCGGTCTTGCGCCAGATGTGGATGGTCTGGCGTGACACGGCGAAGACGCCGGCGGCTTCGGTGATGGTGGTTCTGGCGG
>JBPCKA010000070.1:0-57096 GCA_051004735.1 Euzebya sp.
ACAGATGATGGGCGCCTTCGCGTGCGAGCGAGCCACTCCGTCACTGTCGGCTGACGTGACAGCCGCACCATCTCCCGTCGCAACAACTCGGGAACGCTCAGATTCGCCTCGGCCGCCCGTCGGGCCAGCGCTGCATAGACCTCATCATCCACGTCGCGGACTTGCACCGTCTTAGGCATTATCGCACTTTAACATGCTTTTCTGCATGTACCAATGCTTGCCGCACAGACCCCCCGCCACGCGTGGTTGTGTGGCCGGTAGGCTGGGAGCAACTTAACGACGTCTATATGGGCAACTCAGTGACACCTCCCTCAACCAGACCGACGTAGTTAGCCCAGTGCCCCCTGAGCATCTGCACCTCCGATCCTTCCGCCTCGTCGAGGGGGCGGCGCAGATCAAACGCGTTCAGGCTGACCAGGCTCAGCAGTGCCAGACACGCAGCCACCAGACCGATTGCCACACCCGTTGCACCGGGGCGGACCCACCTCCCGGTGCCACGGGCATCCTGTGCCCGGCGATGGTCCAGGCTGGCCGACTGGGCTGTGATGGCCTCCACGACCGACTGCTCGACACCCGGGATGACTGGTGTCCAGACCGCGTGATCGGTCAACAGCCCCGTCAGTTCCCGGTTCTGATCCGCGCCAGGGTTCGCCTCCGGCAGCCCGGTGCGGCGGTCATCGAACGGCATGTCGCTCATCGATCCTCACCCTGGGATACGTAGCCGACGACGTTCTGGTTCGATTCCGCGGCCGAGGGCAGCAGGTGTGCAAGGGCTCTGGCCAGGTGGGCGTGCCCGCGATGCGACCGTGACTTGACCGTCCCGACGGGGATATCCAGCGTTGCCGCCACCTCGGCGTGGGTCATCCCCCGCAGGTGCGCCAGCCGCAGGACCTCTCGCTCGTCCTCGGGCAACTGGTCCAGAGCCCGCCGCACCTCATTGATCTCCCAGGTGCGTTCAAAGCTCTGGGTGAGCACCGCAACGTCGGTCTGTTCGGCGTGTCCGCCCAGGGTCGGACGACGTTCATGGCGAATGGCGTCGATGGCTGCGTGACGGGCGATGGTGTACAGCCAGGAAGACAGGTCCCGCTCGACGTCGAAGGTGTGCGCTGCCTGCCAGGCCTTGAGGAAGGTCTGCTGGACCACGTCGGCGCACAGTGCGTCGTCGTGGCCAACCAGTGACCGGACGACAATGGTGACCGCTCCGGCATGGCGCCGATACACGCTTCGCACGGCGTCAGGGTCGCCGTCGCGCACGGCGTCGTGCCAGATCGTCCACCCAGCGAAGTCTGACAGATCTTCACCGCCCCCTGTGACCAGAGGGCCTCTCAGCGGCCGGTCACAGGCCGTCGTAACCTTCCTGCCAAGGTGGATAGATGCACCTGAGACTTGAGCTCGCCGGAAGTGCGGCGCGCCGGGTGGCTGAATCCGTCGGCGATCTCGTAGGCTGCGAGGATGTCCTGTGAACAGCTACTCCACCCTGTCGGGGCCGGCACCACCGGAGATCGGATGACCCCATGATGTCGGTTGCCGAGCTAGCCACCAGCGAGAGGAGCGGCATCCTTCCATCCCAGTGGCTGCGTCAAGCGGTGGACGAGGGCGTAATCGACGCCGGCGACTACCGGATCCTCCCGGAAAACCTGCAGCCAGCCAGTCTCGACCTGCGGCTCGGCGAGGTCGCCTATCGCGTTCGCTGCAGCTTTCTGCCGGACGAGGTTTCGGTCGAAGAGAAGCTGAAGGAGCTCACGATCGCCGAGGTTGACCTCGATCGCGATGGCGCAGTACTTGAGCCGAACCGGCCTTACATCGTTCCGTTGATCGAGAGCCTCCGACTGCCCCCCGGTGTCTCGGGCAAGGCGAATCCGAAAAGCTCTACGGGGCGCCTCGACGTCTTCACCAGGGTGATCACGGATCGCAGCTATCGGTTCGACGAGATCGAGTCCGGGTACGAGGGCCCACTGTTCCTTGAGATCGTGCCCCTTTCATTCGCTGTCGAGGTCCGAGAAAGGCTCACCCTCGCACAACTGCGTCTCAGTTTGGGCTCTGCCGAGATCGACGACTCCGAACTCCGCCGGCTCCATGCCGAAAAGGGGCTTCTGTATAGAGGCGGGAGTCCCGTCACAGACTCGCAACTGGCGACGGCCAACGGACTGTTCCTCGGGTTGGACCTTAGAGGCGATGAAGAGGGCAGGGTGGGCTATCGCGCGAAGAAGAACACGCCGGTCCTAGACGCTTCGAAGGTACGCAGCCACAGCGTCGCCGACTTTTGGGACGTCGTCACGAAGGATTCCAAGGATCGCATCATCCTGGACCCGGAGAGCTTCTACCTGCTGATGTCTGAGGAGCGGATCCGTATCCCCAACACCTATGCGGCAGAGATGACCGCCTACGATCCCACCAGCGGAGAACTGCGTACGCACTATGCCGGTTTCTTCGACCCCGGCTTCGGCGATGAGGAGGGGCCCCTCGGCATGGGATCCAGAGCCGCACTGGAGGTCCGCGCCCACGACGTGCCGTTCATGGTCGAACACGGCCAAAGGGTCTGCAAACTGACGTTTTCGCGGATGCTGGAGGCTCCCGAGTCCGCCTACGGAATAGGCGTCTCTTCTCACTACCAGCATCAAGAAGATTCACTCAGCAAGCACTTCATTGTGCCTGAGTGGCTCCAACCTGGCGCCACCCCGGCGGGGTCGGAGGACGGCCAACCTAGGCTGTTCGGCGAGAGTTGACACGGTGACCTCCGACGTCCCCGAGGCCGCGCCACGCGACCACCCTCCCGATCCCAGATCATGCCGAGGCCCAGATGATCTGGGCAGGTTTCACCACGATCCGCCAGCCTCCGCACAGTCCGGGTGCGTCAAGTCGAGGAACGACTCCTCATCGGGATGAGAACCGCCTGGACGCCTGGTGACGTACTGACCATCAAGAGGCAACCCTTCCGGCCTGAGGAGGAACCCGCCGTGTCACAGCCCCACACTTCCCGACAATCACGTCATGCTTGTCGCCTGCAGGCAGGCATGCTCGCCTTGCTGCTACTCGCCACACTCGCGGCGTGCGGGATCGAGGGGGCCCCAACAGCCGAAGCCCCCTCCACCACCAGGACCGCCAGCACCAGCAGCACATCCAGCGCCACCACCCCTGCGGTGGCCGACCCGGTGGTGGCGGTGGGAACCACCGACCTGGGGGAGGTGTTGGTGGATGGCGGTGGTCTGACCCTGTACGCGTTCACCAATGACAGCTCAGGCACCTCCTCCTGCACGGATGGTTGCGAGGAAACATGGCCTCCGCTCCTGGTCGATTCCGCCGCTGTCGTCGTGGTGGGAGACCAACTGGATGTCTCTGCGTTCACCACCACGCAACGTCCTGACGGCGCGACCCAGGTCGTGATCGACCAGTCGCCGCTGTACCACTTCGCCGCGGATTCCTCCCCGGGTGATGTGAACGGTCAGGGGGTGGGGGGTACCTGGTTCGTCGTCAACCCCGCCGGGCAACTGGTCCAGGATGACCCGACGGAGCTGGGCGGTGGCAGCCAGGGGCAGGCCGGCCCAGGAGGCTATGACTACTGATCCGGGCACTGATCGAATGGTCAGCTTTGAAGCATATGCAACGGGGAAGGACAGGCGTGACCGCCGGCAGCCGTGTCGGCCATGACGCGAAGGCTTCACCATGAGCTACCCCGAAGACATACCTCCTCGCTACCCCGACGACGTCGACACCGTCGGAGCGGCCGCACCACCGCCACGTGATCCCATCGCCACCGAGGCCGACCCGATGATCGGACGCGAGCCGACACAACAACTTCACCGTGACGACCCTGCTCGCGATTCGGCGGTTCGTGACGACCAGAACAGAGACCGTCCACTGACCGACCGTGGGCATGGCGACCACGAGACCTCTGACATCGTCAAGCAGGCCCAGCGCCCCGACAACCAGGCCCGTCTGCTGCTGGGCATCGCCGCCATCAGCGCGATCACGCTGCTGTGGGTTCTGATCGGCACCATCACCCTGTTGGCACAGGGCAACGATGATGAGCCCGTTCTGGTGGATGGGGTCCCGTGCCTGGTCCAAGACGGTCCGGCCGACGGCGAGGATGCGGTGCTGTACTGCCAGCGCTAAGGAGTGGGTTGAGACTCCCCTGGTCGGACTGGCTGAGGAGGCTCGTTCCGCCGGGGCCCAGGCCGTACAGTCCCATTGGTTAGCACCGACGGCACCGTAGCCCTGCGCAAAGCGGCCGCTGCGGCGATCCCGGTCAACTCACCAATGGGTCAGGCGCGCCTGCGTGCCGTCGCCTCGCACGTGGCCAGTGATGACCCACACGCGGTGGTTGACCTGGGCTGCGGGCACGGCGCGCTGCTGCTTGAGGTTGCCCGGTGCTCGCCGGCCAGCCGCTGTGTCGGGCTGGACCTGGACGTGGATGCAATTGCCGACGCCCACGCCAAGACTCTGCTTGCGGGCCTGTCGGATCGAGCGACCTTTCAGGTGGCCGATTGCATGGAGTGGCGAGGGCCGTGTGATGTCGCCATCTGCATCGGCAGTTCGCATGCATTTGGCGGTCCGGCCGAGATGTTCACCCGCTTGGGCCAGTTGGTGGGCCCGGGCGGTGCTGCGATGGTCGGTGAGGGAATCTGGACCCACGCGCCGGGGGAATGGTGCCGCCAGACGTTCGGGGACCTTCCCGAGATGGGTGAGTTGATCGATATGGCAGAGTTGCAGGGCTGGACCGTGGATGATGCGGACCTGTCCAGCATGGAGGAGTGGGACGAGTTCGAAGGGGGCTGGGCGGCAGGGGTCGAAGGGGTCGGCACAGCCGAGGCCCTGGCGTATGCCGAGGAGCGTCGCAGTGAGTACCACCGGTATCGGGGGACGCTGGGCTTTGCGTGGCTGGAACTGCGCCGAGTCGAATAACCGATCCGGGTGATGGGCGCCCGGCGTGATGGCCACGTGTGCGCGCCATGGGCCGGGGGGAGAGTAGAAGAGTAGAACAGACCTGAGAAACCGTTCCTGACCGAGCACCGTGTCAGGAGGAGGAGAGCATCATGGCTGACAAGGACCACGACCGGGAACCCACACCCGAGGAGGACAGCCAGGAAGCCCAGACCGCAGAGATCGACCCGCCCACGACTGCCGATCACCAGGATGAGGCTCAGGGCACTGCCGAGGACGAGGCGGACGATAGCGAGGGGTTGGTCAGTGCGGAAGAACTTGAGCGCGCCGCCGAGTCGCGCCGCCGTGCTGAGGAAGCCGTTCGCCTGAACCCTGGCACGGCGCTGCGGTAGCCACCCGCCAGCAGACTTAACACCGTTCAGCGTGGTAAGGAACTGCGCGCTGACGGTTGCGTCGATGGCGGCGGCGCCGCCGTAGATGGCCCTGCGGCACCGGTGGTGTCGCACACGTAGGCCAGCGCCTCGGGGTGTTGGGCATCCATGGTTGCCTTGCGTCGCGCTACGCTGCCCGACACATGCGTGATGTTGCCGAGGTTTTGCGGGCGCAGGGGCACCGCGTGACGGGTCCCCGACTGGCCGTGTGGCGCGCGCTGTCCGAGTCCGACGCACACCTGACCGCCGACGAGCTGGCCGACCGGGTCGGCAGGGTGGACCCCACGGTCAACCTGGCGTCGGTGTATCGATCACTGACGCTGTTTGAGGAGTTGGACCTGGTCCGACAGTCACGCCTGGGGGAGGACACGGCCGGACGGTGGGAGTTGGCCCACCCCGACGAACATTTCCACCTGGTCTGCCGTCGGTGCGGGTCAGTGGATCACCACCGCGGCACCCTGGTCCAGTCAGTCAAGGATCATCTCGACGGCGACCACGGGTTTCACACCGAACAGGTGGAGTTGATCGTCACCGGGTTGTGCGCCACCTGCGCATTGTGAACGGCCTGGACTTCGTGACACTTGCAGTTGCGAATCGGTCGCAGTAAGCTTGACCCATGCATGCTCCTGACGGGTTCCTAACTGCGGGAACTGCGGTGGCCACCGGTGCCATCAGCGCCGGGACCATCGGTCTTGCGCTCAGCAGGACGCGGGACACGTTGGCCGACAAACAGGTTCCCCTGGCCGGAATCGCCGCCGCGTTCATCTTTGCCGCCCAGATGTTCAACTTCCCCGTTCTCGCCGGTACCACCGGTCATCTGCTGGGCGGAGCCCTGGCGGCCATCTTGCTGGGGCCGTCCCTGGGCGCCATCGTGGTCACCGTCGTGGTGGTCGTGCAGGCCTTCGCGTTCGCTGACGGGGGGCTGACCGCTTTGGGCTACAACACGCTGAACATGGCGATCATCACCGCCTTCGGTGGCTATGCCCTGTTCGTGCTGCTGCGGAAGTTGTTTCCTGCCAATGGCGCGGGGGTGGTTGCGGCCTCGGGCCTGGCCGCCGGTCTCAGCGTCGTGCTGTCATCGCTGGCGTTCAGCCTTGAGTGGCTGTTCGGCGCGACCGCCCCGGTGCCCTTTGATCGGGTGCTCGGCGCGATGGTGGGGGTCCACCTGCTGATCGGGATTGGCGAGGCCGTCATCACCGCCCTGGCGGTGGGTGCGGTCCTGTCGGCGCGTCCCGATCTGGTCTTTGGGGCCCGTGACCTCAGCCGGGCGCAGATCGATGACCGACCGAAGGTGGCCATGCGCACCTTCGGCGTGGCTGCCGTGCTGGTGGTTGTGGTCCTGGCGACCGTGGTCAGCCAGTTCGCCGGGGGAGCGCCCGACGGGCTGGAACGGGTGGCGCAGGATCAGGGATTCAGTCAGTCGGCCGTGGACCACCCCCTGGGGTCCGCGCTGTTTGCCGACTACGCCACTTCAGGGGTCACCAACGAGAAGTTGAGCCTGGCCATCGCGGGTGTCGGCGGGACCCTCATCGTGACCCTGGTACTGGCGGGTCTGTTCCTGGCGGTCAGGCGTCGCCCTGACGACGCGGTTCCGGGTGAACCGGCGTCCCACGTCGACAGTGACAGCAGCGGCTGATGGGCGCAGGGCACGCCCACGCCCTGTACGTCCATGGGCACAGCCCGGTACACGCAATGGCTCCCGAGGCGAAGGTTGCCGCTGCACTGGCGTTCGTGGCCTGTGTAGCGCTGACCCCGGCCTCGGTTCCGTGGGCCTTTGCCGGTCATGCCGTGGTCCTGGCCGTGGTGATCCGCGTGGCACGGCTGAAACCCGGTTTCGTTCTGGCCCGAGCCACCGTCGTCCTGCCGTTCATCCTGTTCGTGTTCCTGCTCCCGTTCGTTGCCAGCGGAGAGCGGACCCAGGTGTTGGGAATGTCGGTGTCAGCCGCCGGGCTGATCGCGGCCCGCACCATCCTGTGCAAGGCGCTGATCGGGGTGACCCTCAGCGTGGTCCTTGCGGCCACGACGGAGACCACGGCGATCATGCGGGGACTGAACCGTCTGCGCGTCCCCGCGGTGTTCACCACGATCGCGACCTTCATGCTGCGGTATCTGGAGACCCTGACAGGGGAGCTGGGTCGGATGCGGATCGCGATGACCTCACGTGGCTATGACCCCAGGTGGCTGTGGCAGGCCAAACCGATTGCAAGTTCTGCCGGGGCGTTGTTCATCCGATCGTACGAACGCGGCGAACGGGTTCATGCCGCGATGCTGGCTCGTGGCTTCGACGGCACCATGCCGAGCATGGATGACCGTCGGGCGTCACGCCGTGAGTGGGCCCTGGCAGCCCTGCCAGCCCTCGCCGCGGCGGTATCGATCCTGGTCGCATCTATCCTGGCGGGTCTGTGAACACCGCTCCGACGCTGGCCATCGCCGGCCTGGAGTTCGTCTACCCCGACGGGCACAAGGCCTTGAACGGGGTTGATCTGACCGTGGCGACTGGCGAACGCGTCGCGCTGCTTGGTCCCAACGGTGCCGGCAAAACCACCCTGGCACTGCATCTGAACGGTATCCACGAGGTGCAGCAGGGGTCGGTGCACATCAGCGGGATGGCGGTGGCCGGGCCAAACCTGGCCGAGATCCGGCGGCGGGTCGGGATGGTGTTTCAGGACACCGATGATCAGCTGTTCATGCCTACCGTGGCCGAGGACGTGGCCTTCGGGCCAGCCAATCTGGGCCTGCGCGGCGACGACCTGATCGTGCGGGTCAAGGAAGCCCTTGATCTGGTCGGCGCGGCGGATCTGCTCAGCCGGGCTCCCCACCACCTCAGCGGAGGTGAGCGTCGGCGTGTCGCACTGGCCACGGTCCTGAGCATGCGGCCTGACGTGCTGGTCCTGGACGAGCCGACCTCGGGACTGGACCCGGCGGGCCGCCGCGAGCTTGCCGAGGTCCTTGGCAGCCTTGATATCACCCAGGTCCTGATCACCCACGACCTGCCCTTCGCCCTGGAACTGTGCGACCGTGCGGTGATCATCAACGACGGTCGAGCGGTGGCCGATGCCGCATGTGTCGAGATACTGGCTGATCTGGACCTGCTACGGGCCAACCGACTCGAGTTGCCGTTGGGCTTTGATCCGCGACTGGGGATGTCCCAGCGCATGGCCGCGGGTCGCTTGGGTCAGTCCAGGCCGGGGTCCGGACTCGGGTCCGGGTCTGACGGCGGGGCGGACTCGGAGTAGCGGGCGAGCAGCGCTGTTCGTTCGAACATGCTCGCCATGGCAATCGCGTTGGGGCTGCCGGCCGTTGGGTCTGCCCCGGCCCGCAGCAGTAGCAGCGCGACGCGGTCAAACCCCTTGAAGGTCACACCGGCCAGTGGGGTGTGGTTCTGGTCGTTGGGCTGGTCCACATCGGCGCCGCGGGTGATCAACCCCTCCACCAGTGGGGCATGGTCGTTGTAGGCGGCCAACATCAGCAGGGAGTCCCCGTCGCTGTTGGTCAGGTTTACCGGTGCGCCGGCGTCGAGGTAGTCCAGCAGCGCGGCGTCGCCGCGCCGGGCCAGGTCGAACAACCGACCCGCGAATGCGATCACGTCGTCATCAGGTGTGTCATCAGGCAGGGCCATCGCAACCACTGTGCCGTATGCGCCGGGATTGCCGTGAGATGGCAACCTGGGCACCCATGAGCTCGCCTGATGTGCAGACCCAACGTGCCCTGGTGGTGGGCGCCCACCCCGACGACATCGACTTCGGCTGCGCAGGAACCGTGTCCCTATGGGTCAAAGAAGGCGTCCAGGTGACCTACCTGCTGGTGACCCGGGGGGATCAGGGTGGGTTCGATGACACACCCCGGGAGCGGGTCGCCGAGATCCGTGAGGCGGAGCAGCGTGCGGCCGGCGCCGCCCTTGGCGTCACCGACGTTCGGTTCCTGGACGGCTACCGCGACGGCTGGGTCCAGGCGACGCCGGACCTGGTGCGCGACATCTCCCGGATCATTCGCCAGGTGCAGCCGCAGCGCATGATCATCCAGTCGCCCGAGCGAAACTACGACCGGCTGTCGGCATCCCACCCTGACCACATGGCAGCGGGGGAGGCCTGTATCCAGGCCATCTATCCCGCCGCTCGCAACCCCTTCGCCTTTCCGGAGTTGTTGGCAGAGGAGGGGTTGGAGCCGTGGGTCGTGTCACAGGTGTTCGTGACGGCCCACCCCGGTGCCGCACATGCCGTGGACGTGACCGACACGTTCGATCTGAAGATCGCGGCCCTGGCCGAGCATGTCAGCCAGACGGCTCACCGGGCCGATGTGATCACCGAGATGGTCAAGGGGTGGCTGGCCCACCAGGCCACCGAAGCCGGATTGGCCGAGGGCCGCCTGGCCGAGTTGTTCCACGTCATCGAGCTGAGCTGACCGGCGTATCCTGGCGTGCTCATGCCTAACCCTCTGACCCAGCACCTGCGCAACTGGGTCGGGCAGTGGCCGCCCTCCCCGGGCATCACCGTCATCGGGCATCCGGCGCGTGACAAACCGGGGTGGGACGGAGAACGCCGGCCCCTGCAAGGTGTCAGCGACGGGGTCGGGACGGTCATCGCCGTGCCACCGTCCGCCGCCGATGAGGTCGGGCGGGTGCTGGGGACCGACCTGACCGATCCGGGTCTGGGGGCGCGGTTGGCGCCGGTGCTGGGGATGTCGGGCGCGATGTTCGGTACCGGGGTGTTTCGCTGGACCCACCTGCCGGCGCCACTGGCCCCCGTGGGAACCTGGGCAACGGCGGATGACGGCAGGCTGCCGCCCTGGCTGGCACCGTTCAACGGCCGCCGGCTGGTGACCTGGGATCACGTCGGGAGGTACATCGCCGGACTGGGCATCAAGGTCCACGACGACTTCGGTCAGGAGATCGCCGTGGTCACCACCCCGGCCGCGCGCGGCAAGGGCCTGGCCCGCCGTCTGGTCGTGACCGCCGCCCGCCGGGTCCTGGCCGAGGGTGGCGTGCCGACCTACCTGCACGATGAGGCCAACCACGCCAGCGCCCGCGTGGCCGACGCGGCCGGCTTCCCCGACCGGGGCTGGCGCATCCACGGGCTGTGGGGCCGCTGAGCGCTGCGCGGGGTGCGCGGGTTGTGGCGGGGTGCGCGGGTTGTGGCGCGATCGGGGCTTAACCCGGCCATAGCGGAGTTGGGGCGCGATCGGGGCTTAACCCGGCCATAGCGGAGTTGGAGCGCGATCCCAGCTCGCGTGGGGCGGCGTGGGCTGGGTCAGCGAGAAGGGAGCCGGCCCGACCACCACTCCAGCAGTTCGGCGCCCTCCACGCCGTAGGCCGCCATCATCGACACGCCACAATGGATGAGGAGTTGACGGCGCACGACCGGGTCGCTTGCCTGGTGTGCCTGCCGATATGCCTGCGCTGCCTGGTCCCACTCTGCTGAGGGACCCAGCGGCAGCGGCAGGCCCAAGACCTGCTTGGCGCTGAGCTTCAACACCCCGCGGGCCCGCGCCGCCCCGGCATGGCGACGGGCCGCGATCGCGGTCAGGACCGGGCTGGTCAGCGCCGCCCCGACATGCCACAGGCGGTCGGTCCGGACGGTGATGACCGGCGTGCTCGGGAGCAGGTCGCCGTCCGCATCCACCAGTGCCTCAAGGACCAACGTCTGAGTGGCCACCAGCACCTTTGGCCCCAGGCGCCGCTGCAGGAACGACGTGGGCAGATCGACCGCGACCGGCCGGGCCCAGCGCTGCTTGGCGAACCGCAGCGACGTCGATCCCCAGCGCAGATGGGCGGGGTCGATCAGGCCGACCGGGACGATCCGATGGACCTGCCTGCCCACGGCCGATCCCTCCTCACACACATGATCGGCCAGCAGATAGTAGGCCTCACGAAAGTCCGCGGTCCCCGTGGCGATGTCCGACAACGGGGGATGACCCGGTGGGCTGGTCTGCGGAAGGATCACCTGCGGCACCCCGCCGGCCAACAGCGGAGCCCACGACCCGCCCCCACCCCCGGCCTGACCCCCGTTCCCGCCCGCGCCAGGCCGATGAGTCAATCGCAGCGCACATGCCGGGGTACCCGGGAACACCGAGTCGTGATCTCGCCACACCACCTCGACCAGACACAGGTCGGCCACCTCTGCCCGTAGGGCCTGACCGTCGGTGGTGGCCAGCATGGCCTCGGGGACGACCAGGACAGCCTGACCCCCCTCGCTGAGGAGATCTCGGGCGGTGGCCAGGACGAACAGGGCCGCCTCGTCGACGTACCCCGAGGCCAGCGAACCGTAGCACCGGGCCAGTTCCTCGCGACGCTGCTGGGATCGGGCGGACTTGGCCAGCAGCTGTGACAGGAATGGAGGGTTGCCGACCACCAGGTCGTGCCCAGGAAGGTCCTGGGTCAACCCGTCGGCCACCCGGACGTCGTGGTTGGTGCATCCGGCCAGGTCCAACGCCGCCCGGGTGACCTGCACTGCCAGCGGGTCGATGTCCCAGCCGCACAGCCGAGCGCGAGGGAAACGCTCGTGCGCCGCCAGCAGGAACGCCCCGCCGCCGCAGGCCGGGTCAAGAATGCTGGCCGGAACGGGGGTGGCCCGTGTCACCTCACCCAGCAGTTGCCGCGCCACGCCGGCAGGGGTGAACCACGCGCCCAGTGTCGCCCGGCGGCCTGGTTCGTGAAGCAGTTCGCGCGCCTGCCCCAACAGCCAGGGGCTGGCCACATGATGGGGGAGGGAGGGGAGCCCGGAGGAGGGGTCCGGCGTGTGGGTGCGTAACTGGCGGCTGAGGTGGTCCAGCACCTCCTCAACGGGTTTGTCCACCTGGCGCAAGGAGTCCAGGTAGGCCTGTGTTGGCGACGTGGTCACGACACGTGCGCTTGCCAGAACCGGGCCAGGTCAAAATCGGGGGGAGCGGTGAAGGGGTGCCGGGTGATCCGACTGGCGCGAAGGTCGTCCAGGCACCGCACACCCGGCGGTGTGGTCAGGGCGTCGACCAGGTACCACGACCCGGCCTTCAGGACCAATCCGACCGGCCTGACGGGAACCAGTACGTCTGCCCCGATCATGATCTCGGCCTGCCGGCGCCGGTGGATGCAGGTGGTCAGACGGCGCAACTCGCCATGCGGAACCCGGTGGCCGGCCCAGGGATCGGGGTCGTGCAGGAACCACTCCGACAGGCCTTGGGCCTGGCTGGCGTAGTCGGGGAACAGAGCGCCCAGCAGCTTGTTGCGCATTGTCCGTGCCGGCGAGGCCAGACCCAGACGGTGGGCAACCTGTGGCTGGCCGATCAAGAACAGTGCCCGGGCCTCGTCGGGGGTCAGTCCCCTCAGCTGGGTACGGAATCCCTCCATCAGTTGGATTCCCCCGCCGGAGCCCCGGGTGGTGAAGACGGGAACGCCCGCCTGGCTCAGGGCTTCGACGTCACGCAGGACCGTGCGCTCCGACACCTCCAGGGTGGCGCTGAGCTGCCTGGCCGTGACCCGCCCACCACGCTCCAACTGCAGCAGCATGTCCAGCACCCGGGCGGCCCGCATGAACCGATCGTAGGCAACCCGACACAAGATGTCTGGTTAGTGGTGCAGGATGCAGGCATGGACATCGATGACGTTGAGGGAACCGGCACGCCCGGCGATCCCTGGCAGCTGACCACTCCGCCCGGAAAGAGCGCCTTTGAGGCCTACCGCGACCCTGACTCCGACCCGCCGGCACTGGTGGTCCAGGTCGGCAAGACCCAACTGCGCTACCACCTGTCATGCATCGAGGATCTGCACAGGATGCTGGTCCAGGACGGGGATTGGGTGCCGTTGGGCAATGCCGATGAGCAAAAGCCCGCGGCCGAGGGGACCGTCGAGGCGTGGGGGCGGTCAGAGGACAACCCGGTCGGCGGGTGGTACGGCTTGAAGAAGGGACTTCGGGGGCGGTTCGGCAACTACTTGCCGCCGGTGCTCGAGGCGTTGGGCCTGGCCGAGGTCGAGCACAATGCCCGCAACAACCGCATGAGAGCGATCTGAGGACCTGCGATGCCAACGACCTATCACGCCTCCCGACGAATCGACGGCGCGGAGAACGCCCAACAGCTCGCGAGGGGTCGGGCAGGGCTGGGTCGGTCAGGACTGGGTCGGGCAGGGCCGGGTCGGGTAGGGCCGGGTCGGGCAGGGCCGGGTCGGGCAGGGCTGGGTGCCCGGGTTTTGTGTGGCCTGGCGCCTGGTAACCCGGGCACCGGTGGTCGGTCAACGGGGGGGTGCCCGGGTTTTGTGTCGCCTGGCGCCTGGTAACCCGGGCACCGGTGGTCGGTCAACGGCGGGGCGCCCGGGTTTTGTGTGGCCTGGCGCCTGGTAACCCGGGCACCGGGGGTGGGAACTCCCCGCGCCGCAGGTCCCAACCGCGACGGGTATGAGGGAATGTCGCACCGGGTCCGTAACGTGGGTGTATGAGCGATCTGCCTCCCGCAGCCGGCCGGGTCATCGGAACCGAGCCCGCGCGGCCCTTGGAATTCCAGGTCCACGTTGCCGCGGGTCAGTTCCTGCAGCTGGACGACATCGTTGCCGTCACCAGGCCCGTGCCCGGCCAGGGGGACATCGAGCTCTACGGGGTTGTCACCGAGGTGCGGGGGTTCCACGAGGGGCTGGAGCACCACTCCGACGTCGAACGGGTCATGGCCGGGCAGATGTATGGCAGGGCCTCCGAGGTCGCCACGGTCCTGACCACCCGGATCGAACCCGAGGTCTTCCTGCCCCCGATCCCCGGCAACGAGGTCCACAAGGTCACCGGTAAACAGCGTGACAAAGCGATGTTCCTGGACAAGATCGAGCCCGGCCGGCAACTCCCCGCCGGCCTGCACCGCGCGGGCGGGCCGGTCTTCATCGACGCCGACTTCCTGGACGGCACCAGCGGCGCTCACGTCAATATCTCGGGTGTCTCCGGGGTCGCGACCAAGACCTCCTACGCCACCTTCTTGCTGCACGCGTTGTTCCACAAGGGCTCCACCGTCCTGGGCAAGAACCGCAAGCACGCACGGGCGCTGATCTTCAACGTCAAGGGCCAGGACCTGCTGTACCTGGACCAGCCCAACTCCCGGCTGACCGTCGAGCAACGCGCCCGGTGGGCCGAGATGGACCTGCCGGCGGTTCCCTTCGACTCGGTCGCCCTATGGTCCCCGCCGGTCAAGGGCGCGGTCTCGCCCGCCCCTGCGAGCGCCCGCAAGGACAAGGTGCGCGGGTACTGGTGGTCGCTGTCGGACTTCTGCGCCGAAGGGATGCTCAGCCTGCTGTTCGCCGACACCGACGATGAACGCCAGCAGTACACCGCGGTCGCCCGCAACGTCAGCATGGCGCTGGAACGCTTCGCCACCCCCCTTGCTCAGGGAGGGGTCCAGATCGGCGTGGAGCAGGCGACCACCTTCGCCGACCTGGTGCGGATCATCCGTGACTACGCCGAGGACGAGGACCCCCAGTGGGTCGGACGCTTCTCCACCTCCGGGTCAATCGGGGCGTTCATGCGCCGACTGGACTCGGCGTCGGACCACGTCGCCCACCTGATCCGTGGTGACCAGGACGGCTGGCAGCGGCACCGCGTGAAGGTCATGGACTCTGACGAGCAGGTCAACGTCGTGGACCTGACCCCCCTCAGCGGTCGCGCCCAACGGTTCGTCGTCGGGGCACTGCTGCAGCAGGAGTTCGCGGCCAAGGAGGCACGCGGCACCCGGGACCCCCTCCTGTTCGTGGTGCTGGATGAGTTGAACAAGTACGCCCCGCGGCAGGGCAACTCACCCATCAAATCCACCCTGACCGAGATCGCCGAGCGGGGCCGGTCCCTGGGGATGATCCTGATCGGGGCACAGCAGACGGCCTCCGCCGTGGCCGAGGCGATCGTGACCAACGCCGCCATCAAGGTCGTGGGTCGTCTGGACCCGGCAGAGGCGGCCAAGAACGAGTACCGCTGGATGCCCGAAAGCCAGCGTGACCGGGCCATGCTGATCAATCCGGGGACAATGATCCTCAAACAACCGCGGGTCCCCGCCCCATTGGTGGTGAACTTCCCGATGCCGGCCTGGGCCACCCGGGCAGAGGAGGTGGCGATGGACGTCAGCGTGGGTGGTGAGCATGATGTGTTCGCCGACGACACCTTCACCCGCGGGTAGGACAAAGCTGCTCGGGCGATACCGCAGGCACCGACGGTGAACTCGACCGACGACCCTGGGAATCACAGCCCTCGCTATGACAGTATCGGCAGAAGCTATGCCGCGGTCCGGCGCCAGGATCCGCGCATCGCCGCGGAGATCTGGGACGCCATCGGTGACGCGGGCAGCGTGATCAACGTCGGGGCCGGGACCGGCAACTACGAGCCACCACAGGCCCGGGTGGTAGCGGTGGAACCCTCGACGATCATGATCGGCCAACGGCCCACGCAATCAGGCCCGGTGGTGCAGGCCACAGCTGAATCACTGCCGGTGGCCGATGACTCCTTCGACGTGGCGTTGGCAATCCTCACGATCCACCATTGGAGCGACCTGCACCGGGGCCTGGCCGAGCTTCGCCGGGTTGCTCGACGCCAGGTCGTGCTGTACTTCGAGCCACTGCGAACCAGGCAGTTCTGGGTGCTGGAGTACTTCCCGGAAGTGGTTGAGGTGGTGCCCACCGAGCGGTCCGCCCCAGGCGAGCGGGAGTTGCGCCAGGCACTGGAGGTCAGCGAGATCCGGACGGTCATGGTGCCCCACGACTGCCAGGACGGGTTCGGCGCCGCGTACTGGGCACGACCGGAGGCCTACCTGGACCCCACCGTCCAGGCCGGTATGTCATGGCTGGCCCTGCTGCCCGAGGATCTCAAACAGGCGGGAACCAGTCGCCTGCAGCACGATCTGGCAACAGGTGGGTGGGACCGTCGCCACGGGCATCTGCGCCACCAGCAGGAGTTTGACGGCGGCTACCGACTGGCCTTGGCAGGCCCTTGACCACCGGCGATGACCAACACCGGCGATCCTAATGCAGGGGTGAGTAGCGCATATGACCATGGCTGTCACACCCACTGTCTACGGTTGGGGTCAATGAAGGTTCTCCACACCGCCGACTGGCATGTCGGGCGTACCATCCGCGGGCGCTCCCGCGCCGATGAACATCGCGCCGCCCTGACCCAGATCGGCCAGATCGCCCGTCAGCACGACGTCGACCTGGTCATCGTCGCGGGGGACCAGTTCGACGTGCAGGCACCTTCCCCCGAGGCCGAGCAGATCGTATGGGCGGCTCTGCAGGACCTGGCGCAGGTGGCGCCCGTGGTGGCCATCGCCGGCAATCACGACAATCCACGGCGTCTTGAGGCGGTGCGGACGCTGCTCAGCGCCAACGCGATCCACGCGGTCGGTCAGGTCGCTCGCCCGGAGGACGGCGGCGTGGTGCGCCTCGACACCGGCGGAGCACCGACATCGGTGGCACTGCTGCCGTTCGTCCACCATCGTGCGGCGGTCAAGGCTGTCGACCTGCTGGATCCCGAGCGTGGCGATGGTGAGTACGGGGCCGCCTATGCCGGGTTGTATGCGCGTTTTGCCGCTGGCCTGTGCGCGGACATGCACGATGACGAGATCAACGTGCTGGTGGGCCACGTCACCTGCTTCGGCGGGATGCGCGGCGGTGGCGAGCGTGAGGCCCACAGCATTGAACGCTACTGCGTGGATGGGCGGGCCTTCCCGGCGCAACTCGACTATGTGGCGCTGGGTCACCTGCATGTCCAGCAGCAGGTCTCCTCCGCCCCGCCGGTGTGCTACAGCGGTGCCCCGCTGATGATGGACTTCGGTGAGAGCGACAAGCCATGCGCGGTCACGTTGGTCGACCTGGAACCGGGCAAGCCGGCCGGCATCGACACCGTTGCCGTTGACGCCGGGCGGCCGCTGCGCACCATCAGGGCCTCACTGGAGCAGGTGATGGCGACCGAACCTCCAGCGGATGACCCGTGGTTGCGGGTGCTGCTGACCGGCACCGTTCCCGCCGGGGTCGCACAGACGGTGCGCGACCACCTGGGCGAGGGGGTCGTCGACGTGCGGCTGGACAACCGGGATGACCGCACCGACCGCCCCGCGATGGACCGAATCGGCCGCCCGCCCCAGGAGTTGTTCGCCGCATTCCTGGCCGAACGTCAACTGGCCGACCCGCGGGTCCCCGCCCTGTTCGCCGATCTGCTGGAAGAGGAGTTGTCGCGGGGTGGCACGTCTGAGGACAGCATGGATGAGGGGTCCGAGGACCTTCCCGACCCGGGCGGCGTGGAGGAGGTCAGCGGTGCAGCCACGTGAGCTGACCATCTCCGGTCTGACCTCGTTCAGCGAGCGGGTCACGCTGGACTTCACCGATGCCACGTTGTTCGCCCTGGTTGGCCCGACCGGCGCCGGCAAATCCTCCGTCGTCGACGCGATGACCCTGGCTTTGTACGGGCGCATCCCTCGGCTGCACGCCAACGAGATTGCACCGGCCATCTCGACCAACGCCTCGGAATGCACCGTCGGACTGACGTTCACGGTCAGGCACCAGCCCTATCGCGCTGTTCGCACGGTGCGGCGGACCAAGACCGGCGCCTCGACGCTCGAGGCGGCGCTGGATCAGCTGGACGATGACGGCAATGTCGTGTCGACCCTGGCGGGCACGGCCGAGGATGTCACCACCGAGATCGAAGCACTTCTCGGCCTGTCCTTCGATGAGTTCACCCGCGCCGTGGTCCTGCCGCAGGGCGAGTTCGCACGGGTGCTCAAGGCCAAGACATCGGACCGGCAGAACCTGCTGGCGCGTCTGTTGGGCACCGGCATCTATGACCGTGTCAAACAGCGCGCCGGGGCCCATGGACGCTCCGCGCAGCAGCGCGCGGAGCAGACCGCCCATCAGATCGCTCAGCTGGGTGCGGTCGATCAGGACCAGGTCCAGGCGCTGCAGCACCGGGTTGCCGAGCTGGATGAACTGGTCTCGCAGCTGACCACCGACACCGCGCAGTTACTGGACATCCGCGAGAGTTACACGGAGGCCCAGAAGGCGGCGGCCGTGGCCCGCGACCGCGTGGAACGACTGACCGCGATCGAGCAGCCGCCCAAGGAGGTGCTTGACCTGGCCGATGCCATCGCGACGGCCGATCAGGCGGTGGAGAAGTTGACCGGCGCACAGCACGACGCCGACACCCAACTCACTGCCGCTGAGGAGGCCGCCGGCGATCCGACACTGGCCGAGGAACTCAGCGCGATCATCACCGGGCACCAGCGCACCACCGAACTGACCGCGGACCTGACCCGGGCCGACGCCGCCCTGCCCGACCTTCGTCAGCAGATCGAGCAACTCACCAGCCAGTTCCAGACCGCCGCCGAAGCGGCCGAACAGGCCACCCTGCACCAGTCCCGGATTCACCGCGAGCACGCCGCGGTCCAGGCCAGTCACGGACTTGCACCGGGGGATGACTGCCCGGTCTGTGCCGCCACCCTGACCCAGTCGGCCCCCGCTCTGCAGGCGGACGCCTCGGCCGGCACTGCCGCGGTGGCCCAGGCAGCCAGTGATCTCAAGCAGGCCCTGCAACGGTCGGCCTCGACCCAAACCCTGCTGACCCGGGCCGAGAGCGACCTGAAGCAGGCCACACTCGCACGGGACCAGGCAGCCGGGCAACTGAGCACACACCTGGCAGCGTTGGAGGGCAAGGCAACCCTCAAGACCGCCCAGACGCAACTGGCTCACGTCCGCGAGCAACAGCAGCGGTTGGCTGGCCTGCGGACGGTGGCGCGGCAGGCCCGTGACGACGTCGCGAAGGCCACACGGGTCCGTCAGCGTCTGTCAGACCAGGCCGCTGGATTGGGCCAGCGATTGGATCGTCTACGGCTCGCAGTGGCCGAGTTGGACCCACCGTCGCTGAGCGGACAGACCGTGGCGGACTGGGCTGCCCTACACGAATGGGCCGGCGAGCAGTTGGCCGGTGCATCCTTGGCCGCCGCGCAGGCCGACCGGGGTGTTGAGACCGTGAAGGCCGAGGGGACGACGCTGCGCAGCGCCATGGAGCAGGCGTGCCTGCAGGCCGGTGTGGAGGCGGGGACCGCGGACCCGCGCGACCGAGCAGTCCAGGCCCGCTCCGATGCGGCAGCGGAAGTCGCGCGCATGCAAAAGGTCGCCACGATGGTGACCAGCTTGCGTGCCGAGGAGGTCGACGCGCGCGAGCAGGCGGTGATCGGCGCGGAATTGGCACGGCTGCTCCGCGCCGACCAGTTCCAGAAGTGGCTGCTTGACGAGGCCACCCGCGCCCTGGTGGCCGGCGCATCCACCCAGCTGAACCAACTGTCCAGTGGACGCTATGAACTAACCCTGGACGCTCGCGGCGCCATCCAGGTGGCCGACCTGTCAAGTGCGGGGATGACACGCAGCGTCCGTACCCTGTCCGGCGGCGAGACGTTTCTTGCGTCGTTGGCATTGGCGCTCAGCCTGGCCGAGCAGATAGCTGAGAGCGCAACCGGCCCGGTCGCACTGGAGTCGCTGTTCATCGACGAGGGCTTTGGTGCGCTTGACCCCGAGACCCTCGACATCGCTGCTGGTGCGATCGAGCAGTTGGGCGCCGGAGAGCGCACCGTTGGGGTGATCACCCACGTCGCTGACATGGCCGACCGGATGCCGACACAGTTCGTGGTCAAGCGCACCGTCGGTGGCAGCCGGGTCGAGCGGGTGGACATCTGATGGGATTGGGCTGATGGATTTCCGTCTGGACAGCTGGCAATCGGACTACGCCTTCCCCTATGAGGTGGCCGAGGGAACGGAGGCCGCAGAGCTGAACCCCGACACCGTGGACGTCACGGTTGAGGCGCCGGCTCACGAGTGGGCAGCCATCCGTCCGCATCGCGACACCCCACCATTTGAGGTGGTTCGGTTCGTCGATGGAGTTCAGGCCTCCGACGCGATCATCTGGATTCACGACCGTGGTCGTGAGGAGCCCTACCCGGGTCTGGTCGCCTCGTGGGGCGCTGGGGTGATCACCTCACGGCCCGATGGGGCGGAGCTGGAACGCATCGTGATCGAGCGGGGTGTGTTCAGCGAAGCCCGCAGCCTGGGACCGATCATGGCCGGCAACCTGACGTGGCGGCCCCGACCCCCCGACAGTGTCATTGATGATGACGGTGAGTCCGCGGCACCCGCCGGGGCCAGTGCCCCGATGGCGTTGCGAGAACGGCTGGGGGCGGCACGCCGACGACTGGAGGATGCCGTCGGCCAGATCGGTGCCACCAGCCGTGACCCGGAGGACAGCCTGGTCGTGTTCGACGGCCTGCTGCATGCCTCCTCACGACCGTTGACGGCCGTCGGACTTGCCAAACGGGCGCACCGCATCTATCTGCCCGAGGCACTACGGCCACTGCAGCGCAGCCTGGGTCGAGGTGAACGGACGCCGCTGTTCGGGACCGATCCGCAGCGACGCAAACTCTCGTTCTATCTGGCACTGTCCGATCCCCTGCCTCCGGCGGTGGCCGAACCCGGATCATGCGTGGCGCGCATCGAGTTGTTGATCGGACCCGACACCACGATCGGAGGAGTTACGGCGTTCGCCGATCGCGTGGCGGTGACACTTCCACGCTACGCTTCGGAACCCCACGTCGATCCGCGCGCCCCACAGAACCTGATGCCCATCCGCAGCCTTGAACAGGAGCTTCGCCGACGACTTGGTCGGCCCTCCATCATCCGGCCGCTATTGGCCTCCCAGGCGGCGCGCAGCCACTCCGCGTGACCCGCGATGGCACGCCCGCCCCGGTTGGTTCAACCGTGGCCAGCAACCCCGCAGCCCACGTCACCGGGGTGCTCGGTCGCGGTGCCATCGTGCTGCCTGGCGACCCCAGCCCATCCGGGCTGGAGCACGCGGACAGGGTCCTGATCGACGCGGCCGTGGTGGCCCGGCCGGACACGGTGATCCATCGCCTGCACCGGCTGTGGGTGTCACGGACACCGGTGGTGATCGAACTGGGCATCGACCCGGCAGCACTGCAAACAGCCGAACGCTCAGCGGAACCGGTTCACCGGCATGATCCGCGGTTCCTGTTCCCGTTGGAGCGGCTGAGCCATCTGGTGTGGGCCAACAACATCGACCACCGCAGCGGCCAGGGTGTCTGGTGGCATGCCGTCAAGGCAGAGCGCGCCACCACCGGTGTGACTGCGGGCGGACCGGCTGACGTGACACTGCCGGACGGCACCCCGGCATGGGTCGACGGCGGTCCCCGCGAACCGATTGACCTGCCTGATCCCGTCTTGCATCGAGAGGACACCGAACGTGGCATCCTTGCGCCGCAAGGCCGGCGCCGACCGGCCGCTGACATCGCCGACCTTGCCCCCGACCAGGCGGCCGCAGTGACTGCTCGGCGTGGGGCGGTACGCGTCGCTGCGCCCGCCGGATCGGGCAAGACGCGCGTCCTGACCGCCCGGCTGCAGGAGGTGTTGGCGGGTCGGGGGACACCGTCTGACGCCGTCCTGGCACTGGCCTACAACACCAAGGCCGCGGCCGAACTACGCCGTCGCACGCCTGGACTTGGTGGCCGGTCGGCAACAGTCCACTCCTACGCCTTACGACTTCTCCGCCGACATCTGGGCCAGCTTGCCGTACTGGACGAGCATGACGTCAGAACGGTGCTGTCTGGGCTGGTCCAACCACCTCGACTGGCCAACGTCGATCCTCTGCAGC
This sequence comes from Euzebya sp., assembly GCA_051004735.1. Taxonomy (GTDB): domain Bacteria; phylum Actinomycetota; class Nitriliruptoria; order Euzebyales; family Euzebyaceae; genus Euzebya. Next base: position 21,944 of record JBPCKA010000070.1, read on the forward strand.
CCTACATCGACAGTCTGGAACAGGTCCGCAACGCCTTAGTCGACCCGCAGACCATCGACACCGAACGCGACGATGTCGAGGACCTGCCACGGGTCTTCACCGCGTTCCGCGACCACCTGCGCCGCGCCAACGCCGTCGACTTTCCCGAGATGGTCTACCGGGCAATCGAACTGCTGCTGGGCGACCCCGACATCCGCCGACAGGAGCAGATCCGGGTCGGTCAGGTGTTGGTCGATGAGTTCCAGGACCTGACCCCCGCCTACCTGCTGTTCATCAGGCTGTTGGCAAGCCCACAACTGCAGTGTTTCGGAGTAGGTGATGACGACCAGGTCATCTACGGGCATGCCGGAGCAACACCGCAGTACCTGCTGGACTTCGACCGGCTGTTCCCAGGGGCCGAGGACCACCCGCTGACCATCAACTACCGCTGCCCAGCCGCCGTGGTCAGCGCGGCCGTGGATCTGTTGGGCAACAACGCCACCCGTCTGGCCAAGACGATCCTGCCCGGCCCAGATGCCACAGCGACACCACTGGAGGTGCAGCGGGTCCACACCACCCAGCAGGCTCACGCCGCCGGTGCTGCCGTCAGCAAGGCGCTGGGTGCGGGGGCTACACCCACCGACATCGTGGTCCTTGCCCGCATCCGCGTCGCGCTCCTGGGCACGCAGGCGGATCTGGCGCAACAGGGGATCCCGACGCGCAGCCCGATCGGTGAATGGTTGTTGGCACGCACGACGGTCTCCGCGGCGCTTGCCTACCTGCGCCTGGCGACAGCGCATCATCTGGATGGAGAGGATCTGGCTCAGATCCTGCATCGGCCGCTGCGCCCGATACCGGGCACCGTGCGCGATGTCCTGCGCGCACGACGGTGGACTGCCGAGGAGTTGGACGGACTCATCGACTCGGCCGCAGGCGGTCGGGCACGCAAGCCGCTGCAACGCTTCGTCAGGGATATCCACGGCCTCAGGGCACGGGCGGTGCGACAGCCGACGACCGAGGTCCTGCGCTACATCGCCGACGTCATCGGACTGGCCGACGTGGCCTCATCGCTTGACTCAAGCGCCGGCGAACAGATCACGGCCAGCCACATCGATGATCTGGACGCATTGCTGCAGGTCGCCGACCACTGTCCCGACCCAGCCCTGTTTCAAGACTTTCTGACACAGGTGGTGACCCAACCCGCCACAGACGGCCCGGCGGTGACCCTGTCGAGCATCCACAGCGTGAAGGGTCTGGAGTGGCCACACGTCCTCATCGTCGGTGCAGCCGAGGGGGTGATGCCCCACCGCCTGGCCACCGCCACCGCCCTGATGGAGGAGGAACGACGGGTCTTTCACGTCGCCATGACGCGGGCCACCACATCCTTGACCGTCATCGCCCCGCAGACGGGGACCTCACGATTCGTCGCGGAGATGCAGGGCCAACCCTCACTGGTGGCGCCGACCCAGGCACCACGACCCGGCGCAGGCACTACAGCACCAACTCCGACCGCACGGAAAAAGCGTGGCACCACCGCTCGACGCTCCGGGGGGAGCGCTGCGGTCCGCTTCAGAGCCGCGGTCGGGTTGCAGGTCAAAGGGTCCGGAGGGCTGTCGGGGACCGTCGAGACGATCAGTGATGACGGGGCACTGATTCGCACCGCTCACGGATCACTGTTGCGACTACGGTTCGGCAGCGAGGTTCGCGTCGACGGCGTCTTCGGAACCCTGGTCAAACCCTGATCAACTGGGTACAACCCTGATGGGGTCTTCTACGGGTGTCCCCCGACAGACATCGGCGTGGATCCTGCCTAGCGTTCGTGAGGTCAACGGGTTGCCTAGCGACCCACCCATCTCACGGAAAGCACCGACATGACCGCGACCACCTCCACCGAACCCCGCCGGCTGTACCGCTCGACTCAGGACAAGAGGGTTGCCGGCGTCTGCGGCGGCATCGCCCAGGTCATGGGTTGGGACCCCACCGTTGTTCGTCTGGTTGCCGTCCTCTCGATCCTGCTACCAGGACCCCAGGCGCTGGCCTACATCATTGCCTGGGCCCTCCTGCCCACCGACCGACAACTGTTCCACGGCCGCCTCTGCGATACGGGAGCGTAGGCGGCACCACGCATTGGGCTGGGGCGAAGCCCGGCTAGCGATACTTCTTTGGGGCCCGCCGCATCTGCGGGCCCTTGGGCATCGGTGGGGCGGAGGCCTTCAACGCGTCCATCTTGCGGAACAACGGGCCGACGTCCTTGGCCTTGAGTTCGCGTGGCAGCCGCGTCATGTGAAGAGCGAGTTTCTGAAGGGACACCTGATCCTCCCCCTCGCCGACGAAGACCTCCGACACGCTGACCTCACCGCTGGTCCGGTCGAACCGGCGTCGTTCCTTCGCCATCAACTGCTTCAATCGGACCGGGGAGCTGCCCTCGGCCACCAGCACCACGCCAGGTCGCCCGACGACCATGTGGATCATGTCCTGGCGGCGGTTGAACGCCACCGCCGGGGCGACCTCCCAGGCGCCGCGCATGTTCTGCAACACCGCAGCCGCCGCGCCTGGCTGCCCTTCGATCGATGACAGCTGGTAGGCCTGCGCCTTGCGGCCAAGGATGACGGCAGCCACCGCGAGAGCGCTGAGGACGCCCAACGGGGTGAACAGCCAGATAGGGCCGACCAGGAATCCCAACAGCGTGAACAACGCCAGGACGATCGCGACCCCCACGGCTGTGGTCGGGACGAGTGAGGGGTCAGCCGAACGGACGACCTTGAAAGTCGCGAAGAGCTGTTTGATCTGATTCATTGGTGACGGTCTCCTTACTTGGGCCAGATGCTAGCGGTCATCCGAAAGGATCCGACCGCTGATGGTGTTACCACCCGCCACCTGTTCGCTGTGAGAGGGAATCCGATGAGTAGTGCCGTCAAAACCGTCCTTGTCGTTGTCGCGGTCGCCGTGGTGGCGGTCGCGGTGTGGCTGATCCGTCCCCTGTTCGTGGACACCGAGGTAGACGAGGCCTTCCCGGCGTCGGCTGCCAGCGAGGGAGACGACGCGTTCCCGCTGTCTGCGGAAGCCGAGGTTCCCGATGACATGACCCAGGAGGAGGTCGAGGCCGAGATGGCCACCGCCGCAGCCGAACCGCCGGTGGAGCAGGTCGAGGACATGCCCGACGACCAACCCACCGCGTTGGTCACCGGCTCGTTTGAGGGGGCCGACAACTTCCACATGGGTGAGGGAACGGCGACGTTGTATGAGTTGGGCGACGGCAGTCGGGTCCTGCGGTTTGAGGATTTCTCCGTCACCAACGGCCCCGACCTGCGCGTGTACATCGGACCTGTGGGACCGACCGGAACCGCGATCATCACCTCCCAGGCAGTCCAGTTGGGCACCCTCAAAGGCAACGTCGGCAACCAGAACTATGATGTCGGCGACGATTTCGATGTCGACCAGGACCTGGGGGTCATCATCTACTGCGAGCCGTTCAGAGTGGTGTTTGCCACCGCCGTCCTGAGCTGATGACGGCCGGTCTTCTACTTCTGTAGTGAGATGAGGCATACTTACCGGTATTCACCTCACAACGCCCCCGCTGATTCGGCGGGGGCGTTGTCAATCCATCGGTCACGGCGCCTGTCGCGGCGCAACGGTGTGATCAGCGTCCGTTGTCGGTGGCCTGTCGCGATGCTGATGGCAGCGATCATGGCCACGGCCTGCAGTGCGCAACCCGAAATCCCGGCTTTTGCTCGCGCGACGGCGCTGCCGGCGGCCCGGGCGCCCACACCTTCGCCGACCCCTGCTCCCTCACCACTGGGAGCAGACCTGCGCCTGCTGAGCTTCGGTCCTGACCAGTCCGTCGCGTTTGAGATTGTGCCGACAGACGTGTCGTGGTCGATCAGCGTGACCGGCGCGGGACCCGAGGACCTGGTGGGCATCCGACGTGTCAGCAATCCCGCGGGTGACACGCGGTATTTGGCCGATCTGCGCGACGAGGTGTTGTTGGTCGATGACCTGCATCCCAAGGTGCTGGCCGACGCCGGGGCGGTGGGGCTGTACGTGACCTCCTCACCGACCGAGGACCTGGCCAGTGGAACGTGGAGCGTCGACGTGGTCAGCAACGCCGGACAACCCCACGTCCAGGTGCTGATCCGCTCCGGTGAGACCACGGCCATGCAGCAGTTGGACATCGTGGGTTGGGTCACCGCTGACATTGCCGACCTTGGGATCGTGGAGGCGGGCTGGCGTCAGCAGATGGACGCCATCCTTGGACCCCACGGCATGCAGATCGGTCGGTTGGACCTGATCGTCGCCGCCGATGCGGGCGCGCCGTATGTCAGGCTGGGCGTGGACGGGTTGGCCAGTGAGGTCCACGACGCCTGCACCGCTGCGTCGCAGGCCACCGGGGCGCCACCGCGAGCGGCACTGGTGATCCTCAGCGAGCACATCGGTGAGGGGGTCCTGACCGCAGACGCTTTCGTCCAGGCGGGGCAGGGGGTGGCCTATCGCCGCCCGGACGGCACCATCGACGGCTTTGCCGTGGCGACTCCGGGAACCCCGGTCATCGGGCCCGCATCGCATGGCTGCGTGGCCGTTCGCGCGGGCGACAATCCACAGGAGCGAGGGCAGATCGCGCTGCATGAGATCCTGCACCAGGCCGGACTCTCGCGGCATACCACCGAACGTGAGGGACGGGACTTCGACCTGTTCGACGACACGCCGCAGTGCCCCTTGAGGGAGTTCGACAGCGATCACGACCTGCAGGTCAACCGCGTGGAATGCGGTTCGGAGGACGGGGACAACCTGATGTTCTGGGCTGTCGGGGGAACGGGGCTGAGCGCGGAGCAGGCCTGGCGCGTCCGCAACCACCCCCTGCTGCACCCGGCGGGCTGACCCCCATCAGGTCTTTCAGGCCGAGACCGCACCACCGGTTTGGACGGTCCACAGCGCGGCATACCGTCCGCCGGCGTGGACCAGACTGTGATGATCGCCGGATTCGACCACCCGGCCGGCATCCATCACGTGGATCCGGTCGGCCGTGACGATGGTGGACAAGCGGTGGGCGATGACGATCGTGGTCCGGCCTTGCGCCACATGTGCCAACGATCGTTGGATCGCGGCCTCGGTCTCGTTGTCCACTGCCGATGTGGCCTCATCCAGCAGCAAAACGGTGGGATCACGCAGGATCGCGCGGGCGATCGCCAGTCGCTGCCGTTGGCCGCCGGACAACTTCTGGCCACGCTCACCGACGATGGTGTCATAGCCCTGGGGCAACTGAGCGATGAACTCCTCGGCCTCGGCAAGCTTGGCGGCACGGTGGACATCCTCAAGGGCCGCGGCCGGATCGCCGTAGCGGATGTTGTCCTCCACGGTGCCGTGGAACAGGAACACATCCTGGCTGACCAGGCCGAACTGGGAACGCAGGTCGCGGATACGAAGTGTCCGGATGTCGGTGCCGTCAAGCGTCACCACCCCGTCGGTCACGTCATACAGGCGCAGCAGCAGGCGGATGATGGTCGACTTGCCCGCGCCAGTGGCACCCACGATGGCATGCAACGCTCCGGCGGGGACATGCAGGTCCAGGCTCTCAAGCACCGGGGCGCCGTCGGGGTAGGCGAAGGTGACGGCGCGGAGGTCGACCTCACCCCTCACCGGTGTGGCCAACGCAGACGATCCGTCGCTGATCGCCGGGTCGTCCTCCAACAGGTCCAGCACCCGGCGAGTCGACGCCATCGCGCGCTGGTACTGATCAAACACCTCACCCAGGCCGGTCAGCGGCCACAGAAGCCGTTGGGTGATGAAGATCAGGGTCGAATACACCCCCACTTCCAACAGACCGTCCAGGGTCTGGAAGGCGCCCAGGATGAGGATGGCGGTGAAGCTGAACAGGATCGCGATGCGGATCAGGGGGATGAATGCCGATGAGGGACGGATGGCTGCGTCGTTGGCCGCCACATAGTCCAGCGACTCGCCACGGACCCGCTCGATCTCGCGATCCTCGGCGGTGAATGCCTTGATGGTGGCGACCCCTCCCAACGCCCCTGCCAGGACGCTGTTCAGATCCCCGACACGGCTGCGAACCGTCGCATACAGGGGTTGCAGGACGCGTTGGAACCTGAAGCTGCCGAACAGGATCAACGGGATCGGCGCAACCGCATACCAGGCGATGGAGGGTGCCACCACGAACATGCCGCCGCCGATGGCCAGCACGGTCACGGCAACCTGCAGGATCTGGTTGGCCCCGGTGTCCAGGAACCGCTCCAGTTGGTTGATGTCGTCGTTGAGGATCGCCATCAGTCCGCCGGTGGATGACTCGGCGAACACGGCCTGGTCCAACGTCATCACATGTGCGAACGCATCGACCCGCAGGTCGTGCTGGATGCGCTGGGCCAGTTTGCGCCAACTGACCCTGAACAGGTACTCAAAAAGGCTCTCAAGGATCCACACCACGGCGGTCAGTCCGGCCAGCGCAAATACCTGGCTACGCGGGGTCTGCAGCCCAAACGACGCCATGAAGGAATCTCCGCGCCGGACCACCACATCCACGGCCACCCCGATCAACAGCGGCGGTGCAATATCCATCAACTTGTTCAACACGCTCATGATCGAGGCGTAGACGATGTAGCCGCGGTGAGCGGTCGCGTGGCGCCACAAACGTCGAAACGGGTGCATGGGGACAGTCTTGCAGGCTCGGGCAGGCCTCCCTAGGTTCCATTCCACCAACTACACCCAACAAATGATGAGGCAACTCGTATGACTGCACGAATGCGCCCTGCCGTGATCGCGATCCTGGTATCGCTGATCGCGGCGTTGGTAGCCGCAACACCGTTGGCCAGCCGCGCCGACGCCGCCGCACACTCCACCTTCGCCCAAGCCGAGGGCACCAGAATCGGGGGCGAGGACGCCATCGCCACCGCGATCGCCCTGTCGCAGACCGCCGCGGCCTCTGACACCGTGGTTCTCGCCAGAGTCGATGACTATGCCGACGCACTGACCGGTTCGGTGCTGGCCGCGCAGTTGGGTGCGCCAATCCTGTTCACCGCCACCGATGCACTGTCTGAGGGGGTGCTCGAGGCCATCCAGGCCCGCGGCGCCACCGCAGTGGTGATCCTGGGCGGGGTCGCCGCCGTCAGCCAGGGCGTCGAGGATTCGCTGACCGGTGCCGGCCTGACGACCAGTCGTGTCGCCGGGGACAACCGGTTCGGCACGGCGCTGGCGGTCGCCGCCCGAGTACTGGGCGAGGCCACGCCTGACACGGTGTTCTTCGTCGAGGGTGAGAACGCCGACCCCTCCCGGGGATGGCCCGACGCCATCACCATCGCCGCAACCGCAGCCCACCTGGGCCAGCCGATCCTTCCCGTGAACGCCGAATTCGTCCCGCCGGCCATTCAGGCCCAGTGGGATGCCTGGGCGGCCGAGGGTGCCGAAGGCTTCATCGTGGGAGGTACCGCCGCGGTCGGTGAGGCCGTCGATGCCGCTCTGGCTGGACTTGATGAGGACGGAGAGCCCAACGACTCGCTGTCACGTCTGGCCGGCGGCACCCGGTTCGCCACCTCAGTTGAGGTCTATGACTACTCGATCTCCGAAGCATTGATGGATCCCGCCCAGCGCTACGTCATCCCCGGCGGATCATTCGTCGAGGGACTTGCTGCCGGTGCGGTCGCGGGGGCGCAAGGCAACCCCACGATCATGGTTGATTCCGTCGACCCGGCGAACTCACCTGACTCAATCGCACTGGTGGGCTCGGCTGTTGACCTGCTGGAGTCCTATGTCCTGGTCGGTGGCGAATCCGCCATCAGTTCCGCCGTCGCTGACGCCGTGGCCGCAGCCGTAGCGCAGACCGCACCTGACGCGGCCACCTGCCTGACCCTGCTGCACCACAATGACGGTGAATCACAGTTGCTGGGCAGCGGTGCCGACGACGCGTTTGGTTCGCTGGCACGGCTGGTGACCTTGACCGAGCAGGAGCAAGCCGCAGCGTCGGCCAACGGGTGCACGCCTGTCACGGTGACGTCTGGCGACAACTTCTTGGCCGGACCTGAACTGTCAGCCTCGGACCCCCAGGGTGGAACCGGTCCCGTTCTGGATGCCATCGGCTTGTCCCTGATGGACTATGACGCGGTGGCCATCGGCAACCACGACGTGGACTTCGGCCCGGACTTCCTGGCGCGCTTCATAGGATCATTCGACCCGCCGGTGCCGTTCCTGTCGGCCAACCTCGATGTGTCCGCAGTGCCGTCTTTGCAGGCACTTGCCGACCAGGGTCTGATCGCTCCTCGCATCACCATCGATGCGGGTGGCTCCGACGTGGGCATCATCGGCCTGACCACGCCGACCCTGCGCTCGATCTCCTCGCCTGGGGACATCGTGGTCCAGCAGCAGATCGTGTCAATTGTGCAGGATCAGATCGATGCACTGGCCGCCGAAGGTGTTGAGCAGGTCATCCTGATCAGTCACCTCCAGGGTCTCCCCGCCGACGTGGACCTGATCGGACAACTGTCTGGCGTCGACGCCGTCGTGGCAGGCGGTGGTGACGAGGTTCTGGCTGATCCTGGCGACCCCTTGGTCCCCGGTGACCTTTCGGCGGTGGAAGCCTCGTATCCACTTCTGCTGACCGACGCCGACGGGCGGACCGTCCCGACCGTGACCACCGCCGGGGACTACAAGTACCTGGGTCGTCTGACCCTGTACTTCGGTGCGGACGGCGAACTGCTGGGCGACACCCCGTTTGACGAAGGAACCTCCCGACAGCTTCGTCTGGCTGATGAAAGCCTGCCAGGCGGTGTCGCACGCGACAGCCGCGTTGTCGAGCAGGTCGAGGGGCCAGTCAACGACTTCGTGGCCGACCTGGCCTCAGACGTCATCGGCACCTCTGAGGTCGACCTCGACGGCGCCCGCCCCAACATCCGCCAGATGGAGACCAACCTGGGTGACCTGGTCGCCGACGCCCATGCCTTCACCGTGGCCACCCGCGGTGAAGAGTTCGGCATCGACACCTCCGCGCCGATCGTCGGTCTGCAGAACGGTGGCGGCATCCGCAACAACAGTGTGATCCCCGCCGGGGACATCACGGAGTTGACCACCTTCGACATCCTGCCGTTCTCCAACTTCATCGCGGCGGTGCCCGACTTCACGGCCGCGCAGTTGAAGGACGTCCTGGAGCAGGCGTACGCCGGCGTGGAGAACGCCAGTGGCGCCTTTGCCCACGTGTCCAACCTGATTATCGAGGTGGATCTGTCCCAGACCGCCCAGGTCGCGGGCAGCGGCGATTCCGACGAGGTCACCATCACCACGCCGGGCGAGCGAGTGCGTTCGGTCACCCTGGCCGATGGCACCCCACTGATCACCGACGGCGAGGTCGTTGCCGATGCTCCCACGTTCACGCTGGCGTCGATCGACTTCAGCTTGCGCAACGGAGACAACTACCCGTTCAACCTGGGCGATGACGGATTCACCGTTGTCGGTACCTCATATCAGCAGTCGCTGAGCGGCTTCATTCAGGCGCCCGCTGACCAGGGCGGCCTGGCCGGGTTGATCTCAGCTGCTGACTATCCAGAGACCGCAGCCGGCAACCGCATCACCATCACCGGTACGCCCAGCTAGTTTCGTTCCCCCAAGTCGGGCCCGGCCGCACACGCGACCGGGCCCGTCTGCTTTAACTTGATCGGTCGGCGCAACGGCGCGCTGACGTCCTGACACGACTCAGTGGCGGTCGGGGGTATCAGAGCGATCGGCATCCACTATGGCTCGCATCGCTTCGCCCAGTCCCCGGAGTTGCTCGGGTGTGAGGTGGTCGATGACGTGGCGACGGACCGAGACCACGTGATCCGGGGCGGCGGCCTCGATGCGCTTGCGTCCCTGCTTGGTCAGCACCGCGAAAGCCCCACGGGCGTCGGTCTCACACGCCTCTCGCACGACCAGTCCCTGCCGTTCCAGGCGGCGGAACCGGTAGGTGATGTGGGCCTTGGGGACCCGTAGGATCTCGGCCAGTTCACCGAAACGCAGGCGGTCGTCGTCGGCCTCTGACAACATCGCCAGGATGGCGTAGTCGTCCAGCGAAATGTCCTGGGCAGCCAGAATGTCGGCGTTCAGTCGGCGCCCCAGCAGTGTGATCCCGGTGATGAGGGCACGCCAATGCGTCTGCTCCTCCTCGCTCAACCACACGGGCTCGGTGTCCGGCATGCTCCTCCTGAACGGCATCGTACCCCACCAGTAGTACGGATCCGTACTTGGAAGATGGTCGGGGTGGGGCGGCGTGGTGGTGCCCGGGTTTGGTGGGGTCTGGCGCCGGTTAACCCGGGCACCACTCCCAGGCCGCTGAAGCCCTGCACCGCCGCCGGGTCCATCACAGCCGCAGTGCCGCACCACCTCGCCGGGGGTCGCCTTCGGCTCCAGACGGCGATGCCACCGACACTCCGCCGAAGAAGTGATGCCGCGTGTGCCAGCGGCGGACCTCCCAGCCGGCCTGTTCAAGCAGGTCCTGGTCGGCATCGGGCAGGTGTGGCTCGACGTGAACCGTCTGGCCGATGCGATGGATCCGGGGCAACTCGACAGCCTCTGCGGCCGACAGGTCCTGTCCCACCATCCCCTCGATGACCCGCAGCATCGAACTGGGGATGCGACTGCCGCCGGCAGCCCCCAGGACGGCCACCACGTCCCGACCGTCCGTCACCGCCGTCGGCGCCATCATGCTGCCCATCCGCGTCCGTGCCTTCAGCGGTCCCTGCTGTAGGTCGACCTCGCCCAACATCGAGTTCAACTGCGAACCATGAAACCAGTCGCCGGTTCCCAGACCCAGGCTGGCGGTCACCGCGCAGGCCCCGCCCTCGGCGTCAACGACCGCCAGGGTGGTGGTCCCAGTTGCCTGCTGCACCCACTGCTGCTGGACGGCGACCAGACGTTGCACCGTCGGCTCGGAGGACCCGCGGCTGTCCAGATGCGCCACCCAGTCAGACAGCGGTGACATCCCCCGCCGTGTTCGCACCACATGCCGCCCCCGTCGCACTCCTGGTGGGGTGTGGCGCCTGGCGCTCATCGCCGCCAGATCGTCGGCGTCGACCAGCGACCCGACCTCGGCACAGAACGCGGCCAATTCCTGGGCCAGTGCCCCGGTGTACAGCGAGGCGGGCCCCTCCTCGGCCAGTTGGTCCAGCACCTGACCGATTCCCGGCAGCACGACACGGTCGCCCTCACCCTTCAGGCTGCCATCCTCTCGGCAGTAGACCTCGGTGCCCACGCCCAGGCGCATGACCGGTTCGAGCATCTCCAGAAGTGAGTCGTCCTTGGCACTGAGCACCACGCCGATCGGTGCCAGGTCGGCGGCGGGTGCCACCACCTCGCTCCACGCCAGCCGGCCATGATCGCGGCTCAGGGCCGCGCACCCCGCAACCAGGCCGGGAACGCCGAAGGTGGCGCCGCCGATGGTGTAGGGCACCTGCTCGGCGGCGAACACGATGGCGGTGTCGGCCGTGCGTCCGCCACTGGTGAGGGACGGGATATCAACGAACCCGTCGATGCCGTGCACCTGCCCTGCGGGCGAGACGTAGATCGCATGCATGCCTGAGAGCAACGAGACCACCAGGGGCTCGGCCACGCAGGCAGCCAACGTCATCGCGGCGGCTGCGTCGGCCGCGTTACCTCCTGCGGCCAGTACACCGACCCCCGCCCGGGCGGTGTCGGGACTGTGGGCCGCAACCCAACCGGCTGCGTGGCTGTTCATCTGGCCCTACACGGCGCCCTGCACGACCCCGGCGTGCCAGCGCAGGATGATCGTGGCCAGCTCCTCGGGGACCTCAAGTTGTGGGGCGTGGCCGACGTCGGGCAGCGTCACCAACTCAATCAGCGGATTCAGTGCCGCCGCGGCCCTGGCTGCCGAGACCCCGACCAGGCGGTCCTGCTCGCCGTGGACCAACAGGCATGGCAGCGACAGCTGCTGCAACGCCGCCAGATACCGCTTGCGACCCGTGGTGAGCATCCGCATGATCGATCGTTCCGCCCCCAGAAAGGCCTGGTCGGACCAGGCGTAGGCCCGACGGGCTGTCGCGTGCGCGACTAACTGATTCACAAGATCCGACTCCACCCGTGAGGCGTCGACGCAAATGCTGGCCAGCAGCAGGTCGACCTGACGCCGTGGCGTCAACCGGCGGCGGCGCAGCCGCAGGAATCTCTCGCCCAGCAGTGGCGTGTTGTACAGCGCGAAGAACAACGCCAACTGTGGATCGATGCTGCGCAGCCCCTGCCGCTTCAACCCGCCCGGTAGTGCTGGATCGACCAACACCACCGAATCCACCAATCCCGGGTGGGCCTGGGCCGTCAGCACCGAGATCATGCCGCCCATGGAGTTGCCGACCAGGCCAACCGGGTGACCGACCACACGGCGGATGAACCGTGCCAGCAGGTTGGCGTTGTCAGCGACCGTGACCCCTCGACCCAGCGGTTCGGTGTGCCCGAATCCGACCAGGTCCAGTGCGAGCACCCGATGGGTGCCGACCAGTCGCTCCGCAAGCGACCTCCAGGACAGCAGCGAGGCACCCAAACCGTGGACCAGCACCAGGGTGGGCGCGCCGTCCGGACCGCCGTAGTCGACGTAGTGGACCGGCCCGGCCAGATCGACGGTCTGCAACTCGCCGGCGGCGCTCATGTCCACCGCAGCATGTCGTCCAGGTGCCCGGCTTCCCGGTGGCTGGTCAGAACGGGCAGCCGTTTGTAGCGGCTCTGGAACTCCTCCATCGTCAATCCCATCGACTCATACGCGATATGCACGATTGGCCGCCACGGGGGTGCCGTCGCTCAGGACCTTGACCTCACCGGTCAGGAAGGCCCAGGCCACCAGGTCGTTCAACACGATGTCGGTGCGCAACCGGGGGGCCAACCATAGGCGGTGGCATTGCGCATGCTGACGCACACGAAATCGTCGGCGGCCAACTCGAACAGGTCGTGTTCTACGCGGACCTTGCTTTCGGCGTAGGGCGTGACGGGGGCGAACTGCGGTCTCGTCAAGCGGACCCGCAGTCCCGGACTTGCCATAGACATCCTCGGGAGTGACGTCGCGCAGGTCCTTGCGGATCTCGGGGATCGGTTCGGGCTGGGCGCCCATGACCGACTCGACGAAGTAGCCGGTGTCAAGATCGGTCACCTCGTGCCCGGCCCGCTGCAGGAAGGGGGCCATGACAGCACCGATGTAACCTAGATGTCCCCTGAGGAGGATGAGCATACGGTCAGCAGCGTAACCGTCGTGCGCCGTGGCAGCCGCCGTGGGCAGGTCCGTCCAGGCGGTGATTCAGGCCTGTCGCTGTTCAGTTAGAGCCTAGAAGGGTTGGCGGCTAGGCTCCGCCGCCAACGGACCGGCCCGATGGGACCTACAGGCAACACCATGAGCAATGCACCGCAGATGTTTCTGGGGACCAGGGTCCCCGCAGCGGAGGGCGCCGACCAGCAGATCAACCTTGACCCGGCCGACCTGACCACCCACGGAGTGATCGTGGGCATGACGGGCTCGGGGAAGACGGGTCTGGGCGTCATCGCAATCGAGGAGGCGTTGCTGGCGGGAATTCCCGCTCTGGTCATCGATCCCAAGGGCGACATGGCCAACCTGTGTCTGCGGTTCCCCGACTTCGCCCCGGCCGATTTCCGCCCGTGGATCGATGAGGCACAGGCCCAGCGCGACGGCAAGACCCCCGACCAGGTGGCTGCCGACACCGCGACGTTGTGGCAGCGGGGTGTGACCGCAGCGGGTGTCAGCGCTGAGCAGCTGCGGCGCTTCGCCGCGGTTCCGGCCACCGTGTACACACCCGGTTCGACCTCCGGCGTGGGTCTTGACCTGGTCGGCTCGCTGAACGCGCCCGCCGGCGCGGACGTCACGACCGCCCAGGCCGAGATCGGTGATCTGGTCAGCGGGCTGCTTGCGTTGGTCGGTCTGGAATCAGATCCCCTGACCGGTCGGGAACACATCCTGCTCAGCAACCTGATCACTCATGCCTGGACCCAGCAGACACCGCTGGACGTACCCCAGTTGATCAGCCAGGTGCAGCAACCGCCGCTGCGAAAACTCGGGGTCATGGACCTCGAAACCTTCTTCCCCGGCAAGGACCGTATGGGGCTGGCGCTGCGATTGAACGGCCTGCTGGCCTCGCCGACCTTCGCAGCATGGAGCCAGGGCCAGCCGCTTGACATCGACGCGATGCTGTTCACCGAGCAGGGTACGGCCCGCTGCGCCATCGTCAGCCTGGCACACCTGGGTGATGAGGAACGACAGTTCGTTGTCACGTTGCTGCTGAGCCGGATGATCACCTGGATGAGGCAGCAGAGCGGCACCTCGTCGCTGCGGGCCCTGATCTACATGGATGAGGTGTTCGGGTTCGTCCCGCCCGTCAAGGCCCCGCCGTCAAAACAGCCGATCCTGACCATTCTCAAGCAGGCCAGAGCCTTTGGCGTGGGGATGATCCTGTCGACCCAGAACCCGGTGGACCTGGACTACAAGGCCATCTCCAACGCGGGGACCTGGATGATCGGTCGGCTCCAGACCCAAACCGACAAAGACCGGCTGCTCGAGGGGATGCGCACCTCCTCGGGCACCGTCGACGTCGCCGCGCTGAGCCAGCAGATCAGCGGCCTGGACACACGCCAGTTCGTGCTGCACTCCACCCGCGGGACGGCGCCGGTGGTCTTTTCGACCCGGTGGGCGATGAGCTACCTCAGCGGACCCATGACCGGTCCACAAATCAGCCGGCTGATGGCAGATCAGAAACTGGCGGTGGAGGAGGTCGCCGCTTCAGTCCAGGGCGATGATGCCCCAGCGGTCGAATCAGGCGCTCTCGGGCCTGCCGCCGAATCGGAGTACGCCGCCGATGAGAGCACCGTGGCCCCAACCGTGCCCGATGACGTGATCCAACGGGTTCTTGACCCGGCCGCGTCATGGGCTGCCGCCGTCGGGGGGGTGTCGGGCGGCACCCGCCTGGAGCCCTACATCGCGGTGCGCGTCCGCCTGACCTTCGATGAGACCAAGGCCGAACTGGATCACTCCGAGGAGTTTGAGGCGGTGCTGCCTCTGCCCGGCGAACCCACCGACGTCTCGGGGATGGAAGCGGTCGACTACGACGACCGGGACTTGCGCACCGACGTGCCGGAAGGTGCCGTCTACGTCATTCCCGACGCCAAGATCTCCACCAAGACCTACTGGAGCACCGTCGCCCGAGCGGTTCGCGACGAGCTGTACGGCAACCGCACCATGACCGTGCTGGCCAACGCCGAGTTGAAGGTGTGGTCGCGCCCGACCGAGACCGAGGAGGCATTCGCGGCACGTTGTCGTGTGGTCGCCGACGAACGCGAGGACGAGGAAGCGGAGAAGCTTCGTGCCCGGTTTGAGTCCAAGGCCGACCGACTGCGCAAGGCCATCGACACCGCGCAGGACCGGGTGTCCCAGCTGCAGGCCGATACCTCCGCACGTAAATCGGGCGAGCTGATCAATATCGGCTCCTCGATCCTGGGCGGGTTCCTGGGCGGCAGGAAGTCCGCCCGAGGGGTGGCCGCCGACCTGCGCCGGGCCGCCGACAAGCGGGGCCAGACCAGCCGGACCGCCCAGCGGCTTGAGACCGCTGAGGGAAACCTGGTGGACTCCATGGACGATCTTCGGCAATTGGAACAGGAATTGGCCGAGGAGTTGCTTGACATCGACGTGCGCTGGATGCAGGCCTCACAGACGATCGCCCCCGTTGAGGTGGGGCTTGAGAGGAACGACGTCGAGGTCACCCACGTCACACTGGTGTGGGTGCCGACAGCCCGGTGAGGCATCCAGTCCGGGCGTTGTCACACCCGCCCCCATACTTGGACTCATGATGACAAGACAGGGGGTGGGAGCGTGCTGAGCATCGTCCGTGCGGGTCGCGGTGACGATTTGGCCGGTGCGCTGGCCGGGCGGCTGCGCACACCCCTGGCGGACCCGCTGGCGGCTGAACAGATCGTGGTGAACAGCCGCGGCATGGAGCGCTGGCTCAGCCAATGCCTGTCGCGCCATCTGGGACAGTCCGGTGACGCCACGGGTGACGGAATCTGCGCCAACATGGCATTTCCGTTCCCGGGCGAGATCATCGGGCGGACCATCCGCGCCGCGGGTGGCCCGAATCCCTCCCACAGCGTGTGGAGTCCCGAGCGGTTGGTGTGGCCCCTGCTGGCCCAGGTGCAGTCCGGACTGGGACGCTGGGCAGCGCCGCTGCTCGACCGGATCGGTGACAACCCGGACCAGCGTTTCTCGATCCTGCGGGGGGTTGCGGATTTGCTGGACCGCTACTCCGTCCACCGCCCGGACCTGGTGCTGCGCTGGTTGGACGGCCAGGATGTCGATGCGGCGGGCAGGCCCTTGGATGCAGCGGCGAGGTGGCAGCCCGAACTCCTGCGCCTCCTGCGGGTGACCACCGCACAACCGACCTTGGCCGAGTCGGTGGTCGCGACCGTGTCCAACGTCAAACCGCCTCCAGACCTGCCCGGTCGCATCAGCGTGTTCGGGTTCACCGCCTTGCCCTCCTCGCACCTGGCGATCCTGGTGGCGTTGGCAACAGTGATCGATGTCGACCTGTATCTGCTGCATCCCTCACCCGGTCTGTGGGGGCGCTGGGCCGATTTCACCGGACAACTGGACGACCGCGGCCTGCCGGTCCTGCCAGCCCGGGCCGAGCTGGACCTGGTGCCCCCGCACAACCGGTTGCTGCGGTCGTGGGGGCGTGACTCGCGTGAGATGCAGTTGGTGGTGGCAACCGTCGCGGGGGCGACCGCGACCGAGTCGGTCGGCACCGCGGCATCCTCCCCACCGCGCACGCTGCTAGAGCATCTGCAGGCTGGCATACGTGCCGACGCCGACGGGGAACCCGACGTCGTGACAGGCCAGGACGATCGGTCCATCCAGATCCACTCCTGCCACGGTCGCACCCGGCAGGTGCAGGTGCTGCGTGACGAGATCCTGCGTTTGCTGCAGCACGACCCGACCCTGGAACCACGCGACATCGTGGTGATGTGCCCCGACGTCGAGACCTATGCACCGTTGATCAAGGCGCATCTGGCCGTGCCCGAGCAGGATCCAGACGGTCGCCCCGACCTGCGGGTCCGGCTGGCGGACCGCTCGCTCAGGCAATCAAACCCGCTGCTGAAGGTCATCGATGACCTGTTGGGTCTTGCCGCGGGCAGGGTCAGCGCCACCCGGCTGCTGGACCTGGCGGGCAGCGAGCCGGTACGCCGCCGCTTCGGCTTCAGCGACGACGACCTGGAACAGCTGGAGGAGTGGATCACCAACTCGGGAATGCGGTGGGGACTGGATGTGGCAGACCGGCGGCGTGACGGGGTGAGTGCGGTGGCTGGCAGCATCGAGTTCGGGTTGTCCCGGCTGCTACTCGGCGTCGCGATGGCCGACGAAGACGACCGGACATTGAACGGTGTCACCCCGCTGGATGAGGTGGAGGGCGGTGATGTCGCGCTGGCAGGACGGCTGGCCGAACTCGTGGCCCGACTGGGCAGCACCCTCGTCGCGCTGCGCACACCGATGCCGGTGTCGGAGTGGATGGCCACCCTGGCGCGTGCCTGCGGGCAGTTGTTGCGCGAGCCCGCCAAGGACCCCTGGCAACGCACACAGGCGCTGGAGGTTCTTGAGGAGGTGGCACAGACCGCCGCCGTCAGCGGCGACGAGATCGATTTGGAACTCTCGGAGATCCGGGCACTACTGGATGACAGGCTGAAGGGACAGCCGAGCCGGGCCAACCACCGCACCGGCGACCTGACGGTCTGCACATTGGTCCCCATGCGCTCGGTGCCCCACCGCGTGATCTGCCTGCTGGGGATGGACGACGAGGTGTTCCCCCGTCGCAGCCACGCGGCGACCGACGACCTGATCGCCCGACACCCCCGCGTCGGGGACCGCGACACCCGCACCGAAGACCGCCAGTTGCTGCTGGACGCCATCATGGCCGCCGAGGACGCCGTCGTGGTGACCTACAGCGGCATCGATGAACGGTCGGGCCAGAAACGCTCGCCGTGTGTGCCGATCGCCGAACTGATCCGAGTGATCGACAGGTTGGCGGCCAGTGGCAGCGCGACCTTCACCACCAGTCATCCTCTGCACCCGCACGACCCCGCGGCCTTCACACCTGCTCGTCCGGGATTTGACCCGCAGGCCTTCGCTGCGGCAAAGGCGTCGTTGACACCGGGACGCACCTGGCCGATGAGCGGAGCCGTCCAGGGTCTAGGGGTTCCGGCTGTCGTGGATGTTGACCGTTTGGTCGCGTGCCTGCAGAACCCCGCGCACTACTTCTACAGGCACACCGTCGGCGCCTATGTACCGGGTGATCCCGAGGAACCCGACCAGCAGGTTCCCCTGACCGTTGGTGGCCTGGCCCAGTGGAAACTGGGCGAGGACCTGCTGGCCGACGGCCGCGTCAATGACCCGGATCTGTTGGAACAGGTGATCGCGGCCGGCCGTGGGCGAGGTGCATTACCTGCCGACCCTTGGGGTCAGACACAGATCCAGAACGTCACTGCCAGCGCTGCCGACGTGGTTGCTCTGCTGCAGCGATTGGATCTGGGGGTGCAGTCAGGTGGGGGACAAGAGATCGATGTCGACGTGGCGGGTCGGCGGATGTCCGGGGAGGTGGGGGGAGTACACGGTGACCGACATGTCGAGGTGACGTTCTCAAAGATCAAGGGCAAGCACATCGTCGCAGCGTGGGTCCGCCTGCTGGCCCTGACCCTCCACGACCCGACCCGTCCGTGGGAGGCCTTCGTGGTCGGCCGTCACGAGAAGAAGAAAGCCAGGGTCTACCCCCCCCACGCCGTGCATTTTCCACCGTTGGGGGCCGATGCAGCCGGGCGTCAGCGGATTGCCCAGACGTTGCTGGCCGACCTGCTTGATCTGCACGACGACGTGTTGCGCCAACCGCTTGCCGCGCCGGCGAACACCGCGGCGGTGTACGCGATTCAACGGGTGGTGTTGCGCCACGGCCCGGCGGAGGCCGATGACTTGGCTGCCGAACGGTGGGATCACAACGATTTCGGGTTCGGGTTCGACGCAGACCTTCCGGCGCATCTGCTGTTGTTCGGCGACAGTGTCCCCTACGAGGTGTTGCGACGCCAGCCGGCCCGTCCGCAGGACACCCGACTGGGACACGACCCCGAACCCCATCAGTTCGGCGGCCTGGCCATGCGGGTGTGGGCGCCCTTGCTGACCCGCTGCAAGGCGGCCACATGACCACCCCGTTTGACATCACGGCCGCGCTGCCGACCGGCCGGGCCACTCTTGAAGCCTCGGCCGGCACCGGCAAGACCTTCACCATTGTCGGGCTGGCAACCCGCTTTCTGGCCGAGGGTCGTTGCACCGCCCGGGAATTGCTGGTGGTCACCTTCGCCAGGTCCGCCACTCGCGAACTGCGGGCTCGACTGCTGGGACGTCTGGCCGACGGCCTGGATCTGCTGACACAAGCGGTTCAGCACCGCACGATCGAAGGGAAGCCCGAGGATCCCGTCGACCAGGCGCTGCTGGATACCCGAGATCCTGCGCAACTGCTGGCTCGACGTGACCGCCTGGCCGATGCGTTGGCTGACATCGACCAGGCCACGATCAGCACCATCCACGGGTTCTGCGCCGACACGCTGACTCGCCTTGGTGACGTGGGTTTGGGTGAGCTGTTGGAGGATCGGGGGCCGCTGTGCAACGAGATCGCCGCCGACCTGTACCTGCGGGCAGTCCAGGAGGATCCTGGTGCAGCCAGACAACTGCCCTACTTCGACATGTACGGGGCGGAACTTGTCTCCGCGGGCATGGACATGGCACCGGCTGACATCCTGCCGGACGCGTCACTGAAGAGTTGGGATGGCGCACGTGCCTGGCTCGCCGTGAACGCCAGCGTCGAGGCCACCCGACGCAAGACGCGCAGGCGGCAGCACACCTATGACGATCTGCTGCGCCGTCTGGCTGATCGGTTGAGCGATCCGACGCACGGCCCCGGCGTGGTCCGTCAGGTCGGTGGCGGTTTCCGGGTGGGACTGGTCGATGAGTTCCAGGACACCGACCCGGTCCAGTGGCAGATCTTTTCGCGACTGTTTCCCGACGTCACCGGCCAGGATGGCCGCTGCCTGGTGCTGGTGGGAGATCCCAAGCAGGCCATCTACTCCTTCCGTGGCGCGGACGTGAACGCCTACGTCCTGGCCCGTGGGCAGCAGGCGACGTACCTGCTGCCAACCAACTTCCGGTCAGACCAGCCACTGGTCACGGCGGTACTGGCCTTGTTCTCGGATCGCCCACTGGGTCGCCAGATCACCGTCCCGTCCGTGACGGCGGCGTATCCCTCGCGGGTGCAGGGCTTGGATGCGGCGCCGGTCACGTTCCGTCTGGTCGCCGACGACGCGCCGATTCGCCGCACGGACACGGGCGGTATGCAGTTGACCAGCCTGCGCGACCATGTGGCCGCAGATGTGGCGGTGCAGGCGGCAACGCTGCTGTCGGGCGCCGCGCGAATCCTGGGCGGTACCACGCCGGCTGGCGGGTCTGATGGTGCGCCCCAGGGCAGGGCGGTGGGCCGCCAGGTCGGGCCCGCCGATCTGGCCATCCTGGTCCGCACCCGCCGACAGGCCGCACTGGTGCAACGCCACCTTGTTGATGTTGGTGTTCCGTCGGTGCTGAACGGGGTCGGCAATGTGTTGGCTTCCTCGGCGGCACGCCAGTGGGGGCATCTGCTGCGGGCACTGGACCGACCCGCGTCCTCGGGCTTGGCCCGTCTGGCCGCGATGACCGATCTGATCGGCTGGACACCGGCCCAGGTGGCCACGGCAGCGGAGTCGGACTGGGACCGCGTGCACATCAACCTGCACCGGTGGCGTCAGATTCTGCTGGGTGAGGGGGTGGCGGCCGCCACGCGCCACCTCAGCGCCGACACCAGGGTGTCCGAGCGGCTGTTGGCGCAACCGGATGGAGACAGGCGACTGACCGACCTGACCCATGTGGCCGAGTTGCTGCACACCCACTCCGGCGGGCACGTCACCAGCACCGCCGGGTTGATGGCATGGCTGCAGCAGGAGATGGCTCAGGCGTTGGACACGGCCAATCCGACACCGCCGGACAATCTGGCCTCACGGCTGGAACGTGCGGGTGACGCGGTGCAGATCATGACTGTCCACGGTGCCAAGGGGCTGCAGTTTCCCATCGTCTTCGCCCCCTACCTGTGGGACAGCAACAACCGGTTACCTGTCGCTCTGCGGTTTCATGACCACACGGTCGAGCGGACACGCTTGTATGTCGGGTCCAACCCCCGCTCCCCGGACTTTCAGCATTACCGTGACCTGCACGCCCAACAGGCGGAAGAGGAAGAGCGTCGCCTGGCCTATGTCGCGGCAACCCGGGCAAAACATCATCTGCGGGTGTGGTGGGCTCCGGCGCCACAGGCGGCCGGTTCTCCGCTGGGAACTCTCCTGGCACGGTCCGGGCGCATCGATTCGACCGCTGCGGCTACGGCATCGATCGACCAACTGGCCCAGGCAAACCCCGACCTGTTCGGTGTGGCGCAGACCAACCCCGATCAGGCGGTGTCCGTGTCGTTTGGACAGACAGCAGACCCGCCCGGACTGGAGTTGGCTGAGTTCACCCGTGTCATCGACCGGGGCTGGCGGCGTGCTTCCTACAGCCGCCTGGTGGGGGACGCCGACGCCGCTGCCGATGCGGTCAGCTCCGGCAGCAACGACGCCGACAGCTCCTCTGCGACGCAGTCAGGGACAGACGACCTGGCTGACGAACGGGTGAGCCCTCCGCCGATCCCCGCCGACCCTGATCTTCCCACCGCAGTCCTGCTCTCAGACCTGCGGGGTGGCGCGGACATCGGCACGATGATCCATGCGGTGCTGGAACACGTCGATTTCGCGTCCCCCGATCTGCCTGCAGAACTTGCCCATCAGATCCAGCTTCAGGCCCAACGCCATGCTGTGGACCTGGGGGATGAGCAGGCGGAGACCACCGTGGTGCAGGGGCTGACCGCGGCGGTGCGCACACCGCTGGGACCGGGTGGGGCAATGTCGCTGAAGGAGCTGAGCCGATCCGACCGGCTGGATGAGATGGCATTCGAACTGCCCGTCCTGGCGAGTCCCGCCCGACACAACGGCAGGCCCGGAACACCGACCCCGGACCAGACCGGATGGGTCCTGTTGAGCGACGTCGCAGACCTGCTGGACGTGCATCTGTCGGCCGAGGACCTGCTGGCTCCCTACGCCGCTGTGCTGCGACATCACCTGGGTGGCCTTGAGGTGCGCGGCTTCCTTGCCGGGTTTATCGACCTGGTGGCCCGGATGCCGGACGGGGCCTATCTGGTGGCCGACTACAAGACCAACCGGCTGGCCCCGGCCGGGACCGACCCACTGACCGTCGGGTCGTTCACGCCGGCATCGATGGCAGCGGAGATGATGACGCATCACTACCCCCTGCAGGCGCTGATCTATGTCGTCGCCGTCCACCGGTACCTTCGCTGGCGGGTCGCTGATTACGATCCCGGCCGGCATCTTGCCGGGGTGGCCTACCTGTTCGTACGGGGCATGATCGGCCCCGAGACACCTATCCGCGATGACATGAGATGCGGGGTGTTCGTCTGGCATCCACCGACGGAGTTGATCCTGGCGTTGGACCGGCTGTTGGCCGACGGGATCACTCGAGGGGAGGGGTGATGACGGCCGATCTGGACCCGCTACGTGGCGACGCTGTCGTCGGAGATCTGGACTGGCGCAGCCGTGCGTTCAATGACGCCGGGGTCCTGCACGCGGCGGATCTCCACACCGCCAGGATGTTGGGCCGGCTGAGTGGCTGCCAGGACGACTTGGCGATCCTGGCGGCAGCCTTCGCAGTCCGCGCCCCTCGGTATGGCCACGTGTATGCCCAACTGGACCAGTTGGCGGAGACCGTCACCGATGAGGACGGACGAATCGCCGAGTTGGATCCGGACGTGTGGCCGCCGGACATCGACGCCTGGATCGCGGCGGTGGCGGACTCTCCCCTCACCGGTGGCGGGGATCAGGAGCACAGTCCATTGCATCTGGATGGGGCACGCCTGTATCTGGACCGCTACTGGCGCTATGAGCATGACGTGGCCCGGGCACTGCGGCGTCGTCTGGCGGCGAGTGGCTCAGCTTCAGCGGAGGAGAGCAGGGAAGGGGGCACGGCTCTCACGGTCACCGATGTCGGGTGGACTGCGCTTGACCAGATGTTCCCCGACAATCCACAGCAACACGCCGGGGCGAAGATGGCGCTGTCGACCAGGCTGTCGGTCATCGCCGGCGGTCCGGGAACAGGCAAGACCGCGACCATCGCAAGCATCGTCGCGGTGGCACTCAGTCATGCAAGTCGACCCGATGGCCGGGGGGTCCGCGTCGCCGTGGCGGCCCCCACCGGCAAGGCGGCCGCGCGATTGGGCGAGGCCATGCGCGACACGGCGAAGACAATGCCCGCGGAACTGGTCAACCCAGCGGTGCTGGCCACCGTCAACCCCACCACGCTGCACCGTCTGCTGGGGTGGACACCGAACCGCACCAGATTCCGCCATGATGCGTCAAACCAACTGCCGTTCGACATCGTCATCGTGGATGAGGTGTCGATGGTCGCATTGGGCATGCTGTCACGGTTACTGGACGCGGTCGGCCCGGACACCCACCTGGTGTTGGTCGGTGACCCCGATCAGTTGGCTGCCGTCGAGGCCGGGACGGTTCTTGGCGACCTGATCACAGGAGCGCAGGGCTGGAGCGGCGGAGAACAGGTCGTCACGCTGACGCAGAACTACCGGTTCGATGAGCAGATCAAACGGTTTGCCGCTGCCGTCCGCGACGGGGATGCCGAGGTGGCGCTGGAGTGTCTGACCGTTGATCCAGACGACCTGGCCGCGTGCAAACTGGCACTGGTGGTCCCCGATCGGCCGGGGGAGTGGCCCACTGGCCTCGGAGCCCTGGCGAGGGTGCGAGAACTGGTGACCGACGCAGCACGACAGACCGTTGCCCTGGCACGCGCCGCAGACGCCGAGATGGCACTGGCGATGACCTTGCGCGTCAAGGTGTTGTGCGCCCACCGGCGCGGGCCTGAGGGCGTCCAGGTGTGGAACGCTGCCATCGAGGGATGGGTGCACGATGTCCCGTCATGGCGCCGCCCGGAGTGGTATGCCGGACGACCGGTGATCATCACTGGAAATGACTATGACCTGGACGTCTACAACGGCGACATCGGGGTGGTCATCCAGGGGGAGGATACCCACCTGCGGGTCGTCATTGATGGTCGGTCTGGGGCGCCGATCTCCTTCCGACGTCTGGGTGCGGTGCAGACCGTCCATGCCATGACGGTGCACAAGAGCCAGGGCTCCCAGTTCGACAGGGTGATCGTGGTGCTGCCGAGCGAGCGCTCGCCGGTGCTCACCCGCGAGTTGCTCTACACCGCCGTCACCCGGGCCAGGACGGCCGTGACCATCGTCGGTACGCCCCAGGCGCTGACCGACGCCGTCTCGCGCCAGGTAGCCCGCGCATCCGCCCTGCCCGAGCGGCTGCAGGTGGGCCCGGCGGCGCAGTCGGTCCTGGTAGGGACCCCTCCCATTGACACCTCAGACAGGCTGGAACAGCACAACGGCTGAACCGCGGGCGGCTTGCTGCAGGTCGTCCTCGGTGGCGGCGGCCTCAACGCCCAAGGCCTTCCACTCACCCGGATACTTCTGCAAATAGCGCAGGATGGCCTGGTCAAGCTCCTCCCCCCGGGCCAGCTGGGCCGTCATCTCGGTCAGGTGGCCCTTGAACCGAACGGTCGCGTGTGTGGCCCCTTGGGGTGAAGGGGTGGAGGGGCTGGAAGGCGTAACACCCCTCCACCATGTGGCATTGGTCGACCCAAGGACGATGTGGCTGTCCTCATGGGTGGCATACCGCAGCGGAACCGCCGGTATGACGGCGGCCCCTGCCAAGCCGGTGAGGAGCATGAACCGGCGTGACACGGTCGGATGCAGAGGGGAACGCAGGGTCAGCCGCAACAGTCGGGTACGCATGCAACGGCAGGGTAGGCGCGCCGCGACGGAATAGCCCGAACCTGACTGGGCCGGTCCGTTGGGGCAGGTCTGTGGAGGGCGGGGGTGCCCGGGTTATCGGGCGTTGGGCAACGGCAGACCCGGGCACCCGGTCTGTGTTGGGCTAGGGCACCCGGTTTGTGGGCGGTCCGGGCTGCCCGGGTCAGCCGTAGGCGAGGGTGATGGCGGCGGTGAGGACCTGGTCGAACATCTGGGGTGTCAACCGGCCGGTGAAGGTGTTTTGCTGACTGACGTGGTAGCTGCCGACCAGGGTTATGCCGGCCACCTCGGCTGTGGCCCCGTGCCCGAAGGCCGGCTTGGGCGAAGGCCTACCCAGGAATGCCACGGCCCCCTCCCACGCGAAACGCCCCAGACACAGGATCACTCGCGGCGCCAACAGGTCCAGTTCGGCCCGCAGGTAGCTGGCACAGTTGTCGCGCTCCTCGGCGGTGGGCTTGTTCTGCGGCGGTGCGCACCGCACCGGGGCAGTGATCCAGACCCTGTTCAGCTCAAGACCGTCCTCACGCGAGACCGACTGCGGCTGGTTGGCCAGGCCCGCCCGGTGAAGCGCCGCGTACAGGAAGTCTCCTGACCGGTCCCCGGTGAACATCCGTCCCGTACGGTTGGCGCCGTGGGCGGCGGGTGCCAGACCCAGCACAACCAGCTTGGCCGAGGGGTCACCGAATGCTGGGACACCCCGCCCCCAGTACTCCTCCTCGGCATAGGCGCGGCGTTTGACGTGCGCCACCTCCTCCCGCCAGGCGACCAGACGCGGGCACCGACGACACTGGACCACCTGCCGCTGGATCTGCTCCAGCGCTGGCTCCTCACCCATCCTGGCTGCTCAGCGCCGTGCGCAGGAAAAGCCAGGCCCCGTAGGCCAGCACGGCCAGGCTGAATAGCCCGCACACGCCACCCCAGAACCAGTACGGCAGGAACAACGCGTCGGAGATGGCCGACGAATCCGATGGTCCGAATCCGGCGCCGGTCGTGGCGCTGCTCGCGAACAGATACTCGCCACGGCTGAACACCGACAGGCCCAACTGCACCGACAAAAAGATCAGCCACAGTTGTGACCAGTGGTCCTGACGTATCGCCAACCCGACGCCCAGTGAGACGGCAATCAGCCCGATCACGACGAACCAGCCCACCAACGACCTCACCCACAGCACGGCCATGACCATCAGCAGCAGCGAGCCGACCAGCAAGGTCACCCGGGCAGTCCGAGGCCTGCGCCCCAAGGTGAACCCCACTCCGGCTGCGATGGCGGGGCCGATCAACCCGCCGGCGGCCACGGCGGCGCGTTGCAGAGCTCCCCCGTTGGTTGCGGTCAGTGCCGCCCCCGAGCCGTCGGCGAAGACCCGCAAGTCCAGGAACCGACCACCAACCAGTACCGCGGTCAGGCCGTGGGCCACCTCATGGACGAAGGTTGACAGCAGGACCAGGGGATAGCCGATCAGGCCTCCGCCAGGGATGACATACAGCAATGCGGTCACGGACAACGACAACAGCAGCACGCGCCTGGCCTGACGCGCCTGCACGTTCTGCGGAGCCTGGGGGATGCCCCGGCCTGGAAGGGCAGCAGAGGTCATGAACCAGTTGGGAGGTGGCACGTCATGTCCGCGTGCGACCGGCTGGATCAGCCATCGGTCACCCGGACGACGATGATCGTGATGTTGTCGGGTCCGCCAGCCTCACGGGCGGCCGAGATCACGTCGTCGACGGCCTGCGCCAGTGGGCGACCGTGGATCAGTTGGTCCAACTGCTGGTCAGTGATCACGCCATGGACACCGTCAGACACCAGGATGATCTCATCATTCGGTTGCAGTTCGACCACCTCGCCAGCCTCGGGCTCGACGTGTGACTCCAGACCGACCGCCTTCAGAATCACCGACCGCTTGGGGTGCACCCGGGCTTCCTCGGCGGTGATGTAGCCGGCATCGACCAGCGCACCGACGAAGGAGTGGTCGGGGGTCAATCGTCGCAGCGGCTCTGCGTCGCCGCGCTTGAGATACGCCCGGGTATCACCGACCTGAGCGAACACCATCGTCTTGTCGTGGATCAGCCCGGCGGTGACGGTCGAAGCCATGCCCTCACGTTCGGCCTCCTGGGTCGCACGATGATGGATGCGGTCGTTGGCGTCGACGATTCCGGCAATCAGCGCCGCCAGGGCTGACTCGGCCGAGTCGAAGGTCTTGACGTCGAGATCGTCCAGTTGGGCGACCACCATCGATGAGGCCACGTCCCCGGCGTTGTGGCCGCCCACCCCATCGGCGACCACGAACAGCCGCTCACCGACCAGGGCCTGGTCTTCGTTGCGTTCGCGCACCTTGCCCACATCTGTGCGCCCATAGGCTTCAATTTTCACTACTGCACATCATTACCGGAATCGGAGGGTCAGGGTAGGCCACCGTAACTTTATTGTCGGTCCCCATCGCCGCTCCGCGAAGGTTGCTCGTGAGAAGTCGGAGGGGGACCGGTAGGATGCGACGGTCGTATGCGGGCCTCCACAGACCGGATTTCGGCACTCCGCCGGATGCCGGTGACGGGCCTGGCAGCACTGCTGCAACGCGTCCCGGCACTGGCCGAATCCCTTGACGGAAAAGGGCCACTGGCCCCGGTCTCCGTCGACAGTCGGGATCTGGTTTCCCGGCACGACCGCACCCTGACCCATCTGGGAATCCTGATGGCATCCCCGCGCGGAATCGTGGCGATCATCGAGTCGTTGAACAGGCTCGAGCGTCAACTGCTGTCCTTGGCAGCGATGCATGACGGTGATCTGCCCCGCGGCGTTGCGATTGCCGAAGCTGGTGATGGCCGGGAAGTGGATCAGTCGGCCGCCGCGCTGGCCTCGCTGTTGCTGGCCTACCCCAGTGTCGATGAGCATGCCTGGCTGGTCCTGCGACCCGGTGTGCTCCGCCATGTTCCCCTCCCCGGAACAACGATCTATTCGGCATTGGCCAGTCTGTCGGCGACGGACCTGGACCTGTTGCTGCAACGACTTGGGGCCGAGAATGTTCCCTATCGCCACGAGGATCGCCGACGTTTGGTGGGCAGGATGCTGCGACACCCTGACGTGGCCCGGACGCTGTATGGCCGGCTGGCCCCCGAATCTCGCCGGATCCTGGATCTGCTGGTGGATCACGGCGAGCAACGTGTTGCCGACCTGGGCGTGAAACCATTCGACCCGTGGGATCGGCGGGGTGGCCCCCTGCATGACCTGGTGCAGCAGGGCCTGACCGGTGTGGACCTGCACACGCAAACGGTGTCCACCTGGCTTGACCTGCGGATGGGTTTGCGGGGGCGTCTGTTCGCGGACTGGCCGCTGCAACCGCCGGCGGTCGATCCCCGCCCCCTGAACGAGCCCGTCCCCGGCACGCCGCGGGTGATTCGGCGCCTGCACATGCTGCTTGACCACTGGAGTCGTCAGGCGGTACCCGCACTGGCCTCGGGGGGAATCGGTGTGCGACCCATTCGGGCGGCTGCCAAGGGGTTTGGAGTCCCGGATGGGGACATGGGACTGCTGACCCACCTGGCGATCGACCTGGGCTTGCTGGGGCCCACCGATGACGGCCACTGGGCGCCCACGCCACTCCTTGAGGAGCTCGCGGTCATGCCGCCCGCGTGGCAGTGGGCCGCGCTGGTGACGACATGGCGGAATGCCTCCACCCTGGAGG
Source organism: Euzebya sp. (assembly GCA_051004735.1). Lineage (GTDB taxonomy): Bacteria > Actinomycetota > Nitriliruptoria > Euzebyales > Euzebyaceae > Euzebya. The sequence continues at coordinate 50,622 of JBPCKA010000070.1, forward strand.
AGCGGGTGGGGCTGCCCAACCGATGGTCCGGCGAGCTGATCTGGCCACCCCAGTCGGTCCATCGCAACGCGATCCTTGAGGTGCTGTTGACCCTGGAGGGCCACACCGGGGTCGATGAGGACACCCTGACCCGGCTCTGCGGTTGGCGCTACCCCGAAGCGTTGGGACCCGAGGGCGCCGGATCGATCATCCAGGCCCTGCGGGTGCTGGATCTGATCCCGCCCGACGGCCCCGTCGGCTTGTCGATGATGTCCAGGGCACTGCTGCAGGGCGGCGTGTCACAGGCCGAGCAGGTCATGGGGGTGGTGGCCGACAGCGTGGTGGTGCAGGCCGACCACTCCGTCATCGCCCCGCCCGGGCTGGCGCCGACCGTCGCCCAGGAACTGGCTGCTGTGGCGCAACTCGAGTCCACAGCCGGTGCCCAGGTGTGGCGGATCACCGCCTCTAAGATCGGGCTGGCACTGGTCGACGGTCGCACACAGGATGAGATCGTCGGCTTCCTGACCCGGGTGTCCAGCGTGCCTGTCCCAACCAACGTCCTGGTCACCATCGATGACGTGGCCGCCCGCCATGGACGCCTACGGGCGGGGACGGTCGGGTCCTATCTGCGCAGTGAGGACCCCGCCGACCTGGCAGGGGCGGCGGCGGTGTCGGCCGCCAAGCTAAGGATTCTCAGTCCCACCGTCGCCGTCAGCCCGCTGGCTCGCGACCGCCTGATCGCCGCCCTGCGTGGCAAGGGGCAGATGGTGGTGGCCGAGGACGCGGACGGTGGGATCATCCCGCCTCGCCGCGCGAGGGGCGTTCCCATTCCGGATGCAGGGTTTCCCCATATCCCCGACGTGGTATCGGTTGATCCACTGCAGCTTGCCCGTGAACTGCAGGACGCCCAGGCGGACGTCGGTTGAGCGACCCCCTGAACCCGCTGATCGTTCAGGCGGACATGACGGTGCTGTTGGAAACATCCTCGCCCAAAGCATCCGACGCCCGTGCAGAACTGTCGCGCTTCGCCGAGCTGGTCACCGCCCCCGAGCACATTCACACGTATCGGATCAGTCCGCTGTCATTGTGGAATGCCGCCGCGGCCGGCCTGTCAGCCGAGCAGGCCACGCAGACCCTCACGAGCCTGTCGAAGTACCCGCCTCCACCGGCGGTCATCGCGGAGGTGGCCGAACAGATCCGACGCTACGGGCGGCTACGCCTGGTACGTGACTTCGACTCAGGTGGGCTGGCGCTGACCACCGACCAACCGCAACTCCTGGACCAACTGGTCGGCGACGCCACCCTGTCAGGGCTGCTCGGCGACCGGTTGGATGGCAACCGCTTCGCGGTTCGGATCGCTGATCGAGGGGTGCTGAAGCGACGGTTGGTCGCGATGGGCTGGCCCCCCGCCGACGAAGCAGGCTATGAGGAGGGGGCGGCACTTCAGTTTGATCTGACCTGCACTCCGCGCCCTTATCAGGGCGATGCGGTCCAGGCGTGGTGGGCGGACGGTTCGGCCGCAGGGGGCAACGGGGTGCTGGTGCTGCCCTGTGGTGCGGGCAAGACCGTGATCGGGCTGGCCGCAATGGCTCAGGCAGGCACCAGGACGCTGGTCATCGCCACGTCGGTGTCGGCGGCACGGCAGTGGATTACCGAGGCTTTGGACAAGACCGACCTGACGCCCGGAGACATCGGTGAGTACTCGGGCCATCGCAAGCAGGCCCGTCCCGTCACCGTCGCGACCTACCAAATCCTGACCTGGAAACAGCCGGGAGTCGCCGAGGATGCCGATGTGGAACTGGCACACCCCCATCTGTCATTGCTGAACCGTGAACCGTGGGGGCTGATCATCTATGACGAGGTGCACCTGCTGCCGGCGCCCGTGTTCAGGGCCACCGCCCGGATCCAGGCCATCAGGCGGTTGGGCCTGACCGCCACGCTGGTCCGGGAGGACAACAGGGAGGAGGATGTATTCAGCCTCATCGGTCCCAAGCGGTATGACGCACCGTGGAAGGAACTTGAGGCCCAGGGATGGATCGCGCCCGCGGTCTGTACCGAGATCAGGGTGGACCTGGGCGATGATCTGCGGATGCGCTATGCGGAGGCACCGCGACAGAGCCGCTACCGGTTGGCTGCGACCGCTCCGGCGAAGCTGAAGGCAGTCGATCGGATCATGGACCGGCACCGCAGCGACAGGGTGTTGGTCATCGGGCAGTACCTGGACCAGTTGCGACAGGTGGCCACCCACCTGGGCGCACCGATGATCACCGGGCAGACCTCCCAAACCGTCCGGGAGGAACGGTTTGAGCAGTTCCGTGCCGGCCAGATCGAGGTGTTGGTCGTATCGAAGATCGCAAACTTCTCCATCGATCTGCCGCAGGCGAACGTGGCGATTCAACTCTCAGGGGCATTCGGGTCACGCCAGGAAGAGGCCCAACGACTGGGGCGCATCATCCGTCCCAAGGCCGATGGCGGGCAGGCCCACTTCTACACCGTCGTGGCGCGAGAAACGATCGACGCGACCTTCGCCACGAACCGACAACGGTTCCTGACCGAGCAGGGCTACACCTACGACATCATCGACCTGGCGCGGTTCTGAGCGGTGTGACAGCGCGGCTGATATTGGCCTCAAGGTTTCGGCGACAACAACCGCGGTCGTCCGTGAGGGCGGCCCCGCTGTCACTCTGCTGAGTTGTCGTGCGGAGATCGAGGGATGCAGCCCTCGGCCAGCACCAGTCGGGCCAGCGCCGACACGGCGATCGGCTGTGCCTCGGGGTCGGTGGTCAGCGTGAGATCATCGCACTCCAGCGCGTAACTGCCGTCGTCTCGGCTGAGGATCTCCCCGCCTGCCAACTCCACGGGCGCATCGCCTGGCCGGGAGGCTGCAACCACGGAGACAACCAGGATCCGCACCGCACCTTCCGGTCCCTGCAATTGGAAGCTGACAACCTCATCAGTGCGGTTGAGCTGCCCGGTGTCCACCCCGTTCGCGGTCAGACGCGCCAAGAGGGACTGCACGGACTCCAGGGTCCGCTGAACCACGTCGATCGGGATCGCCGGAGCCTGTGGTCGGCACGACAGCAACTGGAGCACCGCCGCAAGGCCTGGGTCGGCGGCCGGGGCCCGGATGATGGAGTCGGCCTGACACTGCAAGTACACCTGCTGGCCCGCTGCCGCGGCCTGACCATCCGCAAGGTCGATCAGTCGGGCGTCAGGAGGGGGCTGATCAGCCGAACCGTCCGTCGGCCCCAGCACCAACTCCACCGGGGCCAATCCCGGACCGCCCACCTGCAGCTCAATTCGGTTGTCCTGCGGTGATGGTGGAAACGTGGCGGCAAACCCGACCCGGTGCAGGGAGCGAAGCAACGGTACGGCCCACACCGCCGGGGTTGGGGCGCTCTGTGCTGACTCGGGTGCTCTGGGCAGGCAGCCGCGATCGCCGGTGAACTGCTCGGCCGCCGCGATAACCAGTTGCTGCGGCACGTTCGCAGCGCCGAGGCGGGTCAGTCGGCCGTTGCAGGTAAACGCCATGCGGGGGAAGGGGTCAACCGCCAGACCGTAGATCCCTGTCGGCAACTGCACCGCCTGATAGCGCAGGTCGTCATCGGGCTGGTCATAGGTGACGTCCAGGACCGTTCCCAGGAACGTCACCCGTTCGGCCACCTGCAGCGTAGGCAGGACGGCCTCGGTGGCAACGGTGAGATCATCCGGCGGTTGCGCAGGCGGGCTGGTGCTGGACACGAACAGCCCGACGAGTGCGACGGCCGCCACCATCAACACACCCAACATCACCACCCGCAGGGTTGAGTGCGGGGAAACCTCCTGATCCTGCAGTGGCTGTGCGGTGTGCACCTGGACACCTCATCCGATGGCTTTTCGTCCCGCGTCCGTCAGGCTGAGGTCGTGGCTCAGCAGACCTTGACCGAACAGGCGGTTGACCAGGTCGAAGGCGTCCAGATAGGACATCCCTGCGCCGATCGCCCCGGCCTGGACCGTCATCACCTGATGGCGACGGTCGAGTTCCGCCATGACGCGAAGCAGGTTGATCGCGTCAGCGGTCAGTTCAGTGGTGGGCATCGTCCCAGGTTACGCGCTGCAAACAGGCCAGGACTACTCCGGCGACTCGGTCCGCACCGATCCGGTTGGCTGTTCACTGGGCTCCGGCGGGGGATCCACGATCAGTCCCAGTCTGCGGGCACACTGCGGCCAGGCCTCCCACCCCTGGATCTGCCACAACAGCGTTGCTCGATAGATCTGTTCCTCACGGGAGTTTTCGTGCGGCAGTCCCTGGCCACCCACGGCGGCCCAGGACTCGGGCAGGAACTGCACCCCGCCGTAGTAGCCGTTACCCGTGTTGATGTGCCAGTCCCCGCTTGACTCGCACTGGGCCAGGAAGTCCCACACGTTGTCAGGGGTGATCCCACCAGAGGGGAGGACAGTATCGGAGGGTGGCAACCGGGGGTCGGGGATCTCCCGGGCCTCAAACCCTGCGGCCAGGAGTAGTTCGGCGGTGGCGGTTGGGGAGGCCAGCGGATCAAGTGCGACCAACAACTCGCGGGTCCCGCTCACACCGGCGGAATCCCCGGCCAATCGCCCCTCCGCCAGGATCGCATCCGCCACAGGAGGTGTGCCGTTGGTCGCGAATGCCCCGACCCGAAAGGATTGCGGGTCGCCGGTGGCCAGCACCAACCCGGTGGCCAGTCGCGAGCCCAGGGGCACGTCGTGGGTGGTCCCGAACTCATGAGTCACCGCAACGTCACCAGCCTGGATGCGTTGCCACAGCGGCTGGTAGTTCGCGGTCGCCGGCGGGGTGAAGGGCCGGTATGAGTCGGGGTCGACCTCGGCGATCCTGGCGGATACGCCTCCCAGTGAGGTCGTGGTCACGGTGATGCCCGCCACGTGCAGGACTCCGGACTGCGTGGCCAACACCTGGCGGGCCTGGGCCTCCGTCTGCGGGGTGACCATCACGACGACCGATGCCCGATACGTCGATACGTTGGTGAATGGTTCGGTGTCGGAGGGGGGGGTCGCGGAAACGGACTGCTCGGCCACCGGGATGGCCAGACCGGTCTGCCCCTCCGCGACCGCCACTGGCTGAGGCGTGGTCACTGACCGGGTGGACGCGGGCGGTAGCGTGGAGGTGGCGGGGTCGGCAGGGTCGATGTCAGCCAGTCGGCTCCCGACCTGGGCGCTGCGTCCGAACAGCAGCGACAATGCCAGGACCAACACCACGACGATGCCCGTCAGGGCCAGTCGGAATTCAAGTTGACCTCTGGGACTCATCGGCTCTCAACCGTAGCGTCCAACCTCTTTCCCATGACACAAATCGTGACCCCGATTCGCCGTCTGGCCGCACAGCCCACCTTTCGCCGCTGGGCGGTGGCCAACCTGTTCGCCCGTCTGCCCCTGACCATGAACCTGCTGGTGCTGGTGTTGGTCGGCAAGGCGGTTACCGGGTCTGTGGCAACCGGGGCCATCCTGGCGGGTGTCTCGACCTTTGCTGCCGGAGCCTGCGTCGCCGTGGCGGTGGTGGGAGCGGCCACCTACTTCCGTGCCCCCGTGGCGGTGCTCCTGGTCCTGGCCGTGGGGCTTGGCGTGTCCTACGCGGCGATCCTGGGTGGCTATCGCAGCCTGCTGGTCCGCGCAGTGTCCGGGGAGGATCTTGAGACAGCCAACGCCATCGACGCGGTGTTCGTCGAGGTGGCGTTCGTGGTGGGCCCGGCGCTGGCGGGGGCCATCGGGCTGTTCCTGCCCCCCAGCGGAATCCTGCTGGTGATGACCGTGCTGCTGGTGCTCGCCGTCGTGCTGACGGCAGGACTGCCGCACCGCGAGCCCGCAGCATTCGGTGTCGTCCCCGCCGGCCCCGCTCCCCTGCAAACCCACGGTGCGCTTCCGATCTAGCTGTTGGCCGGTGGTATGGGGTTCGCGTTGGGAGGGTTCGAGGCGCTGATCCCGGCCCGCCTGGAAACCTTCGGGTTTTCGCCCGAGGCCGCGGGACCTCTGTTGGCGTTGACCGCGGTGGGAAGCGGCGTGGCAGGGGTGGTGGCGGCAAACAACCCCAACCAGTTACGGCGGGGACGTGTGGTCGGTGGCGTGCTGATCCTGGCGTTTGCGGTCGTCTATCTCCCTGCTGCGGCGGCCCCCACCGTGGTGCTGTTGGGGGTGGCGCTGCTGATTCTGGGCGCACCCATCGCGCCACTCAACGCATTGGCGAACATGGGCCTGCAACGCATCCTCGCCGAGGAACGACAGGCCGAGGGCTTCAGTGTGTATCCGGCCATGATCCTGATCGGCGCCGGGTCCGGACAGTTCGGTGCCGGCTGGTTGCTGGGGCACTACCGACCCGAGACATTGCTTGCCGCACTGGCTGTTCTGCCGGCCACCCTGGGTGTCGTTCTGCTTCTGGCCGCAGCCCGACGACGGTCGCAGGGGCTGCCCCCGGGTGTGGGATGTGATCACGATCCAACCGTTGCCGACCCGGCCAGCTACGCCACTG
>JBPCKA010000071.1:0-17268 GCA_051004735.1 Euzebya sp.
AGGGGGTTAAGCCGTGGGTGGGGGTGGTGGGGGTGGCGGTGGTGGTGGCGGTGGTGGGGGTGGGGGTGGGGGTGGGGGTGGTGGCGGTGGCGGTGGTGGGGGTGGTGGCGGTGGTGGCGGAGGTGGAGGCGGTGGCGGCGGGGGTGGAGGCGGGGGCGGCGGGGGCGGCGGGGGGACCACCGGTTCGGTGGGGGGATCCTGGATGTCGCTGGGGTCTTCGGTCGGTGTCTCGCTGACCGTCGGGGTGGGCGTCGGGGTGGGCGTCGGGGTCGGCGTCTGACTGGGAACGCTCAGGCCGGGTATCCCGTCCTTGTCCGGGTCGCCCAGGTCGCCTGTGGCCGCGGGACTTGGCGACTCGCTTTGCGTCTGCGGTTCCTCGGTGGGCTGATCATCGCCGGACCCCGACAGCGCGAATGCACCCACGGCTCCCGCGACCAGCAGCACCACTGCGGCCGCCACGCCCACTGCCAGACCACGTCGTGCGCGTGGCGCCGGTGCCGTCGGCGAATCGAGGACGTCACCAGGGGATTGCACCACGTGGGTCGGCAGGGCCGTTCCCGCAGCCGGGGTCGACGAGGCGACGAGCGGCTGCCCGCCGGTGTTCTGCCGACCCGTAGTGGTGACCCGGGGCGGGGATTCACGATCGACGGTGGGCAGATCGACAGCGCCCAAACCGATGTTGGTGGCCGAAACCTCGCCTGTCCGAGCCCCTGTGGGGGTGGCCTCGTCCGCAGTCTGTCCGCGGATCAGCATGGTGGTCTGTGACAGACCCTCGATCGCCTGTACCGCCTGGAGATCGCGGCCGAACTCCTCGATCGTCTGATGCCGCTCCTCGGGCGATTTGGACAATCCCCTGATGATGACCGCCATCAAGGACTCGGGAATCTCCTGCTTGGTGACCGGCGGCACCGGGTTCATCAGAATTCTGGCAAGCATCGGAGTCAGCGTTTCGTCTGCCTCACCGGCGAAGGCGGCCTTACCCTCCAGCAAGGCGAACAGGGTCGAGGCCAACGAGTAGACATCTGACGTCGCGAACGGCTTGCGGCCCTCCAGCACCTCGGGGGCCACATGACTCAAAGACCCGGTGATGGATCCGGTCGCCGTCTCGGTCCCTCCGGTGATACGGGCGATGCCGAAGTCGCCCAGCGCTGGTTCACCGAAGCCGTTCAGCAGGATGTTCTCAGGCTTGACGTCCCGGTGGAGGATGCCCGAGCGGTGGGCCGTCTCAAGCGCCCCGGCCACCCTGATGCCAATCTGGATGACCTGATCCCAGTTGATGAACGCGTCGCGCGTCACCACGTCCTTGAGGGATCCGTTGGGCATGTAGGCCATGACGATGTAGGGATACTGCCCGTCGGTCTTGCCCCAGGTGTAGACCGTGACGATGTGGGGATGGCCGGCCAACGTGCCCATGGCCTGCAGTTCGGCGGTGAAGCGGTGATCCGCTCGTTCATCGACCTGCGGTTGGCTGAGCACCTTGATGGCCACAGTGCGGCTGAGCGACAACTCGCGGGCCTTGAACACGTAGCCGAACCCGCCGCGCCCGATCCTGACGGGGTCGGCAAATTCCTCCGGCATGGCAAAGCGGACCCAGTCCGGGTCCAAAACCTGTTCTGCTGGTTCAGGCATCGTGGTCGCTGCCCCTCGCCTCGCTCATTCATTCAGGCTACAAGAACCTGCTATGACAATATCGTGATGTAACCACACCGTCTTGGGTCAATCGCTCGTCAAAGGGAATCATGGTGCGTCGAATTCTGCCTCTGGTCCTACTCATCAGCCTGCTGCCCGTGGGCTCCAGCGCCTCGGCCGGCGCGCAGTTCCAGTCCCAGGGGTGCTACCGAGACCCTGTAGGCGACGCAGCTGACCCCCATGCCGACATCAACGAGGTCTGTGTTTTTTATGAGCGTGACCGGGACTTTGTCGTGGTGCTGATCGACACCGTGGCAAGCCAGGCACCCACCACCGATGACGCTTGGCTGAACCAGGAGACGCGAGCCGTCGTCGGGATCTCCACCGATGCCGACCCCGATTTCGAGTTGTCACTCAGCATTTTCCGTGAGGGCGACATGCTGGAATCGGACCTGATCGATCTGGCCGACGACTCAGAGGTCTGTGATCCCGAGACGCTGGTGCTCTCAGGCACCCTGGCCGCGCGCTTCCCACCGTCCTGCCTGGCGGGCGCCTCGCCGATCCAGACCATGACGACGATGATGTATCAGCCAACCGCGGGCACCGCAGTCGCAGTGGATCAGACCCCCGACGACGCGTTGACCGCTCCCCTGCCCGACGACCCGCCCGAGGCACCCGTGTGCGCCAACGCCACCGTGGAGACGGGGACCAGCCTCAGCATCTTCAGGCTTGCCTGCGGGATTGGCGGCAGCGAGCCCATCAGCCAGGCGGTGGCCACCGCACAGTACGTCTTCGACGACCCCGACACACCCGTGATCGACCCCTATCAGGCGGATTGGGTGGTGATTGCGCGGGACGACGACTTCGCCGATGCCCTGGCGGGATCCTCGTTGAGCTTTGGCCAGGGACCGCTGCTGTTCACCTATTCGCCCGTGTCGGCACCCGCCGGGGCGGACCCGACCAGGCTGGCCACCACGACCCGAGCTGAACTGCTGCGCTCGCTGCGACGCGGCGGGACGGTCTACCTGCTGGGAGGGACCGCCGCCCTTCATCCCGGCATCGATCAGGAACTGACCGAACTGGGCTATGAGGTCGTGCGGTTCGCTGGTGAGAGCAGGGAGGGCACCGCCCACCTGGTCAGCCGCGAGGTCGCACGGATCCTGGATGAGTTCGTCGCCGACACCGATTTCATCGACACCAACATGGTGCTGATCGCCACCCGGGGGAACTGGCCGGATGCGGTCGTGGCCGGGTCGGTCGGCGCGTTCTGGGGCATGCCGGTCCTGCTGGTCAACGTCGACCCGCCAGTTCATCCCGAGACCTTGGCCGCCTTGGATGAACTGCGACCCGATTACATCCACGTGATCGGCGGGTCGGGAGTGATCTCAAGCGCTGCCGGCGGGGAGATCGGCCAGCACGCCCGCGACAACGGCTACGCCATGGGTCGGGCCGGTGAGGACCTGACCGGCCCGACGTGGGGGTCCTTCTGCGGCAGCTTCGTGTGCCGTTGGGGCGGCAGCAACCGGATCCAGACCGGCGGGGCGGTCGGCCAGCTGAACCGTGACATGGTCAATCGGTTCGCACCGTTGACCAGCTTCGTGCCCGACAACCCCCAGCAGTACGCCGCCGGCGTGTTTCTTGGCGCCGACGGGCCGAACTTCACCTATGCCCTGGCAGCAGCGACGGTCTCGGGCCGGTTCGGTGGCGCCGTGTTCATCCCGACGGAGAACGACACGCTCAGCGATGACATCATCAACGCCCTGTGCAACACGCCCGGCTCGGAACGCTTCGTGGAGCAGGTCGAAAATCTCGTGCTGGTGACCGACACCGATGTGTTGTCAGATGCCTATGCGCAGCAGGTCCGCCAACTGGTTGAGGGAGGTTGTCCGCCGCCGCCGTGACCTGCTCTGGCGGGCGTCAGTCGTCCAGCTCGGCGTTGATCCGCGTGGATGAGTCGGCTTTGTCGGTGCCGCCCATGTCAAACACCATCTCCACGCCGTAGCGGTCACAGATCTCCTGCTCGGGAACAGCGGCGGCCGAGTCACGGTCGCCGCCGTTGGCGAAGATCAGCCTTCTGCCCTGTTCGCGCTGCGCGATTGCCTGGATCGAGGCGATGACAGTGGGATCATCGTCGATGGCGATCATGGCCTCATCGACAATCCCGATCGCGGCGAGGATCTGTCGGCGGTCGTCCTCGGCCATGATGACCCGCCCCTTCTTCAGCCGTTGCTGAACGTCGTTGTTGACGATGACGATCAGCTTGTCCCCGGCCCCGGCGGCCGCCTGCAACATCCGCAGGTGGCCGATGTGCAACGGATTGAAGTAGCCACTGACGATCACTGTGGTGCCCACAGGCGTGCTGGAGTCGCTCATTGGCCGAACAGGCTACCCGGCGCCACTCACCCCTCGTCCATCCCTTGGCCCCTCTCCCATCCGTTGGCCCCTTCGCCCATCGGGTGACCCTCACCGTAGGGTCCCCTCCCCCGCACGGATTGAACACAACCCTGCGTGATTCAGTGCACTCTGCGTCATATGTCCGGCTCAGCGCGGCACTGGTGCACGGATTGACCACGCCGCCCGCGGGCTCCATAGCGGTCCCTGTTCAATGTGTGAGGGGGTGGCGGGCGTGCGTGGAGCGCGGGGTGTGCTCCCGCCTCAGCGAGAATCGCGCCAGGTGTTGATGCGGGGTTCGTGGCCGTGCTCGCCCGGTTCATAGATTCGTCCCAGGTCGTCGGGACCGTACTGCTGGTCCACCCAGCCTGAGGGGTCGTCGTGGGGATAGCGATACCCCGACCCGTGTCCAAGACGCTCGGCGCCCTTGTAGTGCGCATCGCGCAAAGCCGCGGGGACCGGGGCGTTACCCAACCGCTGCACGGCCTGGTCGGCCAGCCCCAAGGCCCTTGTCACACTGTTGGACTTCGGTGTCAGTGACAGGTACAGGCAGGCCTGGGCCAAGGCGAATCTGGCCTCGGGCAAGCCGACACGGTCCAGTGCCTGGAAGGCACTGACGGCGATGTTGAGGGCCTGCGGGTCGGCCAGGCCGATGTCCTCAGAGGCACAGATCACCATTCGGCGTGCAAGGAATCGTGGGTCCTCACCCTGAGTCAGCATCCGCACCAGCCAGTACAGGGCCGCGTCCGGGTCAGACCCACGCATGGATTTGATGAAGGCGCTGACCTGGTCGTAGTGGTTGTCTCCTGTCTTGTCATAGCGCAGATGCGGCTGGGCCAGGGCGCTGGTGACGATCTGCGGCGTGATCTCGGGAGCCGCGGCGTCAACTCCCCGGGCAACACCGGCCGCCGTCTCCAGACCTGTCAGCACGACACGGGCATCCCCATCGGCAGCGTGCAGAAGGGTCTGCCTGCCCTCCTCGGTCAGGGTGACGCCAACCAACTCCGGGTCGGCCAGTCCGCGGTCGATCAGCACGGAGAGGTCGGCATCCGACAGCGGTTCCAGCCGGTACAGGATGCTGCGGCTGAGCAGGGCGGCGTTCACCTCGAAGGACGGATTCTCCGTCGTCGCCCCGATCAGCACGACGTCACCGGCCTCGACCGACGGCAAAAGCGCATCCTGCTGCGATTTGTTGAAGCGGTGGATTTCATCGATGAACAGCACCGTCCCGCGGCTGGTCCGACGACGGCGTTCTTTGGCCTCGCCCACCGCCTGGCGGACGTCCTTGACCCCGGCCGTGACCGCCGACAGCACCGTCATCGCGGTTCCCGCGTCACCCGCGATCACCCCAGCCAGCGTGGTCTTGCCTGTTCCAGGAGGGCCCCACAGGATCATCGAGGGCAGGCGGCCGCTGGCAAGCGCCCGCCTGATGGGGCCGTCGGGTCCAATCAGATGGTCCTGGCCGACAAGTTCATCAAGCGTTGCGGGACGAAGCCGGGCAGCCAGTGGCGCGGCGGGGTTGACGCGCCCGACCCCCGAGCCGCCGTCAGCAGCGGCCCCGTGATGACCAGAATCATCCCCGGACGTGGCAAACAATTGGTCGGACATGACCTGTGACGCTACGCGGTCCTCATTCTCCCGAACCCCGCGCGCTCCCCATCTCGGGCTGGTTGGTGTCGTTGAACAGCACGCAGACCACTTCGCGGTCTCCCTGCGACCAGGACCCGTCCGTTGGCGTCAACTGGCTGGCGAAGAACCGGGACTCGCGATAATCAACCCCGACATAGTCCAGGAACAACTGGCCCTGGCACTGCTCGACGCCGAAGTCGCTCAGGATTTCCCTCCCCGGGTAGGGAGCCGCATCGTCGCCCGGGAAGTCGACCAGCCCGAACACCTCGTTGTCGTGCGCACCCTCACACGGGATCGAGCCGACCGACTGGATCTCATCGGCACTGCCCGGGTCGTTGAAGCAGGTACCGACCGCCAGCTCAAAGACGGACTGGTCCTCTGGGTTCGCGGTGGTCGCGGGCGTCTCGAATGGTTCGGCGGTGGAGGGCGGTGGCGGGATCACCGGTTGGCCCGGATCGGTCGGCGGAGCGACATCCTCGGTGGCGACGGGGGTCGAGGGATCAGAATCCCGGCTAAGAAGAATCACTGCAGGGACCGCGACGACGAGGATGAGAACGGCGGCCAGGATGCTCAGGCCGATGAGCAGTCCCTTCCCCTTTTTCGGAGGAGGCGCGCCATACCCCGGTTGACCGCCATACCCCGGTTGACCGCCATAGCCCGGCCCACCGGCGGGCTGGCCGTATCCAGGTTGCCCATATCCCTGACCACCCGCAGGCTGACCGTAGCCAGGCTGACCGTAGCCAGGCTGGCCATACCCGGGCTGGCCCGGTTGCGGTGGATACCCCGGTTGCCCTTGCGGCGGGTAGCCCTGGCCCGGTTGTCCGCCATACCCCTGCTGGCCCTGAGGCGGCTGGCCCTGAGGCGGCTGGCCCTGAGGCGGGGGCGAGCCCCATCCTGGTGTCTGATCACTCATCGCTGATCTCCTCCTCGACGCTGTCGGCGATGCCCACCGATGATCTGCTGTCTGGCCTGCTCAAGAATCCTATGGCCACATGCCGCTCCCGCGCAGGAAGGCGTAACACCTGCGCAACCGATGCCCGGGCACGTTGGATATCCTGCGATGCACATGTCCTATGACCTGAGCATTCTCGCGGATTCCATCACCGTCATCACCGGGGGTGCCGGGTTCCTCGGCTCACACCTCTCTCGCCGGCTGATCGGACTGGGTGCCCGGGTGATCGTGCTGGACAACCTGTCGACCGGCCGGGCCTACAACCTGGAAGACCTGTACGGGCACGACCGGTTCTCCTTCCTCCACTACGACGTCACCGAGTACCTGCACGTGACCGGCAACGTCGACTTCGTCCTGCACTGGGCCTCACCTGCCTCGCCCATCGACTACTTGCAGTTGCCCATCCAGACGCTCAAGGTGGGTGGGTTGGGAACGCACAAGGCGTTGGGCCTGGCCCGTAACAAAGAGGCACGGTTCATGCTGGCCTCCACCAGTGAGGTGTACGGCGACCCCGAGATCCACCCCCAGCCCGAGACCTACTGGGGCAACGTCAACCCGATCGGTCCCCGGGGGGTGTATGACGAGGCCAAGCGGTATGCCGAGGCACTGACCTTTGCCTACCACCGGGCGCATGATCTTGAGGTCCGAGTCCCACGCATCTTCAACACCTACGGACCCTCGATGCGGATGAACGACGGCCGTGCAGTACCAACCTTCATCGCCCAAGCCCTGAACGGTGAACCGCTGAGTGTGTTCGGAGACGGACAGCAGACCCGCTCACTGTGCTATGTGGACGACCTGGTCGAGGGGTTGCTTCGGTTGTTGGCCAGCGACTACGGCGAAGGGCCGGTCAACGTCGGCAATCCCCATGAGATGACCGTCTATCAGTTGGCCGAAACGATCATCCGGTTGACCGGATCCCCCTCAATCATCCAGCACCAGCCAGCACCGGTGGATGATCCCAAGGTGCGCCAGCCCGACACCACCATCGCTCGCAAGGAACTGGACTGGGATCCACAGGTCGACATCTCTGACGGGTTGACCCGGACCATCGAGTGGGTCCGCACCAACAAGATGTGAGCAGGCGCTTATCGGGCCGCTTGAGGGACTAGGCTCAGGGCCTACCTCCACGGAAGAATCCGGTGCCCCATGCCACATGCATGATCAGCAGGGCAAGGGCGGCACGCAGCTGGTCGCCGGATGAGACGGGACCGCCCTCAGCCAGAGGTCGCGCGGGCAGGATCGACCCGATGGTGGCAATGACGTACAGCCCAGGGACGATGGCGGCGAAGCGCCGCCATCGTGTGAACACCATGACTGCGCTTGCGGCCAACGCCACGACCAGGGCCGGCGCAACGATCTGACGGGAACGGACCGAAAGCGGCGAGGTGGTCATGACATGCCGCTTCCACCGACCGAACTCGTGGTACTGGCGGAACAGCCCCGGCCACGATTCTCGAGGTAGGTAGCGCACCTTGAGCGCGGGATCAAACCAGACCAGACCTCCGGCCCGGGCGATCCGGTGACAGATCTCGTAGTCCTGATTGCGGTCCAACCTGGGGTCATAGCCATTCACGATGTCAAGCCAGGACCGTTGAAAGACGCCGAGGTATGCGGTCTCGCTGGGCCCCGCAGTGCCGCCTCGGCGGTGCCGCGCACCACCGGAGCCGGCCCAGGTGTCCATGGCGGCAGCGATCCCCCGCTGCACCGGCTGAGAGCCCACAGGCATCTGCCGTCCGCCCACCACCGCCGCGCCGGTATGGGTCAGGACCTCCACGGCCCGCGCCAGGTAGTCACGCCCCACTATGGTATGTGCGTCGATGCGGGCGATGACCGGTTCGGACACCTGGGCGATGGCCAGGTTCAAGCCGACGGCTGTCCGTGCGCCCGGGTTGGGTACCACCACCACGCGAGCGTCATCTACGGCCAGGTGCCGGGCAGTCTGCCAGGTCTGTTGGTCGGCGGGGTCGCAGGCGATGACGATTCGACTGGCGTCAGACAGCGGTTGCAGGGCATCGCTCAGGGTCGTCTCGGCGCCCCGTGCCGCCATGATGACCCCAACTGCGGCCCGGCTCACCCGCCGGCCAGGAGGGACTCCAACTGGTTCTCGACAGTTGTTGAAATGACATTGACCCCGCCGACCACCACCCCACCATCCAGGCGGGTTGACTGGGCCGACACAAAGTCTCGCAGGGACGGGGACTCAGACAGGCTCGCCGTCGGGGTCAACACCAATACCCCACCCAACCTGGCTGCCAGCGCCCCGGCCGCCAGGGCATCCGGGAAGCCACTGCCCGAGGCAGCCACCAACGCCACCTGGCCCGGCCGGCGATCAAGTGCCTGGGTGGCAACGATGGTCGAGGTGTCAAACCGGTTCACGCCGGCAAGTCGGCTGACCGACAAACCCAGATCCTGCAGAGCTTGCACAACCTGATCGGTGATCACGGCGGTTCCGCCGATCACATTGACCCGGGTGACGCCAAGGTCGCGGATGGCCTGGACGGTCGCATCAGGTACGCGGTCACGCTGGACCAGCAATGTGGGGGGTCCGTCGACCAGTGCGGCCAAGGAGGAGGCCGACACCGCATCAGGCCAGTCCTCCCCGAGTGCAACCGTGACCTCGTCGGCGGCTGAGGTGGATGCGGTCGCGATGGCACCGGCGGTCTCATAGCGGGTGGCGCCCGACAGACGCCTGGTGGTGATTCCGAGATCGGCCAGGTCACCGCGGACATCGCTGGAGATGGCCTCCTGGCCACCCAAAAGCCACACGGTCTGCACATTCAGCCGGCTGAGTTCTGACACCACCGTTTGAGGCAGTGAGCCGGAGTCGGTCAACAGCAGGGGGGCCTCAAGTGATGCCGCCAGTTTCACCCCGGCCAGCGCGTCGGCGAACCGGTCGGCGCCGGCGATGATCGCGTCTTGGGAGGATGTCCAGCCCAACTCCGACACCTGGATGGCGGTGGCGATCCGGTCATCACCGGCGGCACGCTGCAGCAGGTCGGGCGCCTCCGGCTCCGGCTCCGGCTCCGGTTGCGGTTGCGGTCCGGGACCGGGGTTTGCCACTCTGACGTTGAACAACGTAGAGCGCAGACCCAGCCCCCGGCGTACATCGTCGCCTGACAGCACGACCGTGCCAGAGGTCCCGGTGACCTGAACTCCTCCATAGCCACGTTCAGGTGAACCCACCCTGCCCGCGGCACCGCGGGGCTCAAGCAAGTTCAGATCGGTGGCGGTCCCAACCCCGGCAACCCGTCCCAGATCCTCGGCGCTGATGGCCATGGTCCAACGACGCAGTGGGTTGGAACTGGCCAGATCCCAACGAGAATCATCAGTCGGTTGCACGTAGGGCAAATCACCGCCGAACACGAACCGTGACGATTCGCTGTGGCCACCGTGGCTGGAGGAGTAGAACGTCTCGGCGATGGCACCCCCGTAGGTCAGGACCTTGCTGGAGGTGGCGTCAACCGCCGTCCGCCAACTCCCGCTGAGCCTGGCGTCTGCCAGTTCGTAGTCATAGCCCTCATAGTTCTGATCCGCCGGTGTGGCCAGAAGGTTGCAGCGGCACGACTCACGCACTCCCAAGCGGTTGATCCGGTTCACCGCGTAGGAACGGCCAGCGATCGCCTGTGCCTGCAGAGTGGCCGCTGGCCATGAAGCGGGAACCTCGGACAACCCTCGCAGGTACAGTTCCATGCTGGGGATCTCCAGCGTGATGTAGGCATCGGACAGGGCGGACTGCACCGAGTCGATCTGCAGCACGCCCCAACGGTAGACATGTCCGGTGCTGGACACGCTGGCGCGTCGGTTCTCCTGCTCGGTTGTGCTCAGGCGGGCTCGCAAGTTGTGCTCCCGATCGCTCCCCTGGAAGACGACGGCGCCGGAGGAATCGGTGATCCGGTAGGTCGCATCGGCCAGAATGTCGATCGTCCACACCTCACCGGAGGCCTGTGTCACCGGCAGGTCGGTGCAAGTGCCCGTCTGGTAGTGACACAGTTCCCACGGCAGCGTTTCGGCGTCGGCGGTCACCCGGGTGCTAGTAGCGGCAGTGGCCAGACCGATGATGATCTGGGCCGGCATAGCTGCCTGCTGCACGCTGGTCCCGGTGAAGTAGGTCGTCAGGATCTGCTCGGCGCTGCAGCCCAGACGACCGGCGCCCTGGGCGCCGTACTGGCTCATGCCGGCGCCATGCCCCCAACCTCCGCCGACGAAGACGAAGTCGCCGGCGGGCACCTCGGGATCGGGGATCGGGCTGCCCCCGGCGGGCAGGCAGCCCTGCGCGAACCCTGTCGGCGACTGACTCGAAGCCTGATCGGTGTAACCGGTCAGATCGGTTGTCGGCGGGGCGCCTTGGCCCGCCCGGGCGGCAGGGACAGATCCGGCCAACACCACAACGACCGCGGTCAGGACGACCCAGACGCGGACTGCAGTGGAAGTGTCGGAGGAAAAAGGCATGCGTGAGTGTTACTGCTGATAACTGTTGTAGCCCATGGTGGCACAGTTATCGACCCAGAGTGCGGGTTCTGTAGCTACGACGCCCCTGGCCACCCGCCCAGTACGGCATTTCCGCCCGCACGGCCCACCCCGCCCAGGTGTGTCGGTGGGTGGGTCAGGCCGCCTGAGCGTGAGTGCGGTTTTGTGCCTCGGACCAGGCGATGACCGACAGGGCCCATCCCAGCAACCCCAGGCGGATCAGCCATCGCACCAGCAAGCCGCTGTGATAGCGGCGGGTGAAGAACCGATCCAGGCTGCGGGCGTGCTCCCAGACCATTCGTGTGCGATGTCGGCCCACCGACGCGCCGATGGCGTGGGTGACCTCGGCCACGGGTGAAAAGCACACCCGCCACCCCATCTGGCCCATCCGCCAGCACAGGTCGACGTCCTCAACGAACATGAAGTAGGCCGGGTCAAACCCTCCCACCTGTGCAAATGCCTCGGCGTTGAACGCCACGCAGCACCCCGAGAGCCAGTCCACATCTCGGGCGCTCTCATGATCCCAATCGGTCAGGCGATACCGACGGGTCCAGCGGTTGTCGGGCCGCACCAGGCCGAACAGGGCATGACCGATAGCGGTCGGGATGTCGGGAAATGACCGCGCGGACAACTGCAGTCGCCCATCGGGAAAGATCACCTTCGGCCCTACCGCCCCGACGTCGGGATTGTCCTGCAGGAAGGCACCCAACAGGGCGATGGCTCCGGGGGTGAAGCGCGTGTCGGCGTTGGCCACGATGATCGAATGGCAGGGGCCCTCGACCGAGTCGTGCAGTCGGGCGACCCCCGCATTGACCCCCCTGCCGAAGCCGAGGTTTGGCAACGCGACCCGCCAAACGGTGGGAAAGGCCTGAGCCACCGCCGCCAATGACCCGTCGCTCGACCCGCTGTCGACCACCACGATCCGGTCAGCACCCGCATCCTCGGCGCTGGACAGACAGGTCAGCAGATCCTCTTTGGTGTTGTGGTTGACCACCACCAACCCCACAGGCCCGGCGTCAGCCACTTAGGTGAGGTCGGCCAGCAGCCGCGGCAGGGAATCCTGCCAGGCTGGCATCGCCGGAAGGCCGATCTGACGGGCCAACAGATTGTCCAGCACGGAGTAGGCCGGCCGGTGGGCGGGAGCGCCGAAGGACGCGGTGTCTGTCGGGGTCAACCGCACGTTCACTCCGGCAGCGGCGAAAATGGCCGCCGCGAACTCAAACCAGGTGCAGTGGCCGCTGTTGGTCAGGTGGTAGGTGCCATACATCCGGGTGCTGACCAGATGGTTGATCTGGGCAGCAAGGTCGATGGAGAACGTGGGCGTGCCGGTCTGATCATCGACCACGCTGACCTCACCCCGCTCTCGTCCCAGCCGCAGCATGGTCTTGGCGAAGTTGCCGCCGTGGCTACCGTGCACCCACGAGGTTCGCACGATGTAGTGCTGTGACAGGACCTCTCGCACCTTGCGCTCACCGGCGTGCTTCGAACGGCCGTACATCGACTGGGGATTGACCGCGTCGAACTCGGTGTAGGGGCGCCCCAGCGTGCCGTCAAAGACGTAGTCCGTGGAAACGTAGACCATTGCGGACCCGACCTCGGCGCACGCTCGGGCCACCAGCCAGGAGCCGACGGCGTTGACCGCCCAGGCCCGGTCGGTCTCCCTCTCACAGGCATCCACCTGGGTGAATGCCGCGCTGTGCACCACCACGTCGGGCTTGTGGCTGAGCATCGCCTGGCCGACCGCCGCAGCGTCCGTGATATCCAGGGACGCGCGATCCAGTCCGACCGTATCGTCTCCGGCATCGGTGAAACACTGCTGAAGATCGTGGCCCAGCTGACCGCCTGAACCTGTGATGAGAACGCGCACCCCCTTACTCCCCCTGATGGGAGGCCGGCGCGGACGCAGCCATCAGCCCGCGACGCTGGCCGGCGCCGGAGTCCTTCAATGGCCGCCACCACGCCTCGTTGTCGCGGTACCACTGCACGGTGGCATCAAGCGCCTGGGTGAAGTCATGGTCCGGGGACCAGCCCAACTCACGGATCCGGGTGGTGTCGACGCTGTAGCGCAGGTCGTGGCCGGGACGATCCGGTACGAACTCCACCATCTCATCGGCCGCCTCCCCTGTCAGACCGAATCGTTCGAGGATGGCGTAGGTCAGGGTCTTGTTGGTGATCTCGTTGCCGGCCCCGACGTTGTAGACACCACCGGGTTCGCCCTTGGTCAGGACCAGCCACTGGGCAGCGGCATTGTCGATGACGTAGGTCCAGTCCCTGACGTTGGCGCCCTGGCCGAACAGCGGCACCTTCTCACCGTCGATCAGGTTGGTGACGAACAGCGGGATGACCTTTTCGGGGTAATGGTAGGGCCCGAAGTTGTTGGCTGTTCTGGTGACGGTGATCGGATAGTCGTAGGTGACCCGGTAGGCACGTGCCAGCAGGTCTGCCGACGCCTTTGACACCGAGTACGGCGAGTTCGGCTCAAGTGCGTCGCCCTCCACGAAGGACTCGGGCTCGGCCACGGATCCATAGACCTCATCGGTGGAGATGTGGAGGAACCGCTCTATCCCCGCCTTGCGTGCCACGTCGAAGATGGTCTGGGCCCCGACCACGTTTGCGACCATGAACTCGGCACCACCGGTGATCGAACGGTCCACATGGGACTCCGCCGCGAAGTTCACCACGGCATCGTGGCCGCCGATCACCTCCCGCAGATGCTCGCCGTCACAGATGTCGCCGTGCACGAAATCGTACCGCTCGCGCGTGCGCGAGTCCTCGGCGATGTCGCTGAGATTGGCCGGGTTGCCGGCATAGGTCAGCTTGTCGAAGTTGGTGATCCGCACGTCGTCGGTTTCCGACAGCACGAAGCGGATGAAGTTTGAGCCGATGAAGCCGGCACCACCGGTCACGAAGATACGCATGGTCTCAGATACAGTTCGAGGTCGCGGGAACAGTCAGACGGTACCCGCCACCTTGGGAGCATGGACGTGTACGGGTGCCATGGTGCTGCCACATCAGCTTGGCAGGTTCAGGTCAGTCCCACCCGAGAATGGTCGCCCAGCATCAGGCGCATCGCCGAGGGTTTGCGATTGGACCGTCCCACTTCGACCTGCTTGCCGATCAGGGAGTCCTCCAGGCGACCCACGTCGGCGATCGTGGTCTGTTCCAGAACGATGGAGTGCTCGATCTCGGAATTGGTCACCGAGCAGTCGTGATAGATCGAGGTGTAGGGACCGATGAAGGTGTTCTCCAGCCGGGTCCGTTTGCCGATGATGGCCGGCCCACGGACCACGCTGTTGATCAGTTCCGCCCCCTCCTCGATCACCACGCGACCCTGGATCTCACTGGCGGCATCGATCAGACCAGCAACCCGAGGCTCGTAGGTGTCAAGCACGATCCGGTTGGCCTCAAGCATGTCATACAGCTTCCCCGTGTCCTTCCACCACCCGGTGATGGTGCGCTCGGCGACGGTCTGCCCATCATCGATCAGCCACTGGATCGCGTCGGTGATCTCAAGCTCACCCCGGTCGGACGGCTTGATGGCGTGGCAGGCATCCATGATCGATCCGCTGAACAGGTACACCCCGACCAGCGCCAGATCGCTTTTGGGGTGCGCCGGCTTTTCGACCAGTTGGGCGACGTGCCCGTCGGGACCCAGTTCGGCGACACCGAAACGCTCGGGATCGCGCACCTTGGCCAGCAGGATCTGTGCCTGCGGCCGATTGGCCTCGAACTGTTGGACGAACTCGGTGATCCCGCCGGCGATCAGGTTGTCACCCAGATACATGACGAAATCGTCGCGCCCCAGGAAGTCCTCTGCCGTCAGCACCGCGTGGGCCAGACCCAGTGGATTGGGTTGGGCCACATAGGTGACCGAGATGCCATACTTCGACCCGTCACCGACGTAGGCCTGGATCTCCGGACCGGTGTGACCGACGATGATGCCCACGTCGGTGATGCCGGCAGCGGCAATGGCTTCCAAACCGAAATCGATCACGGGCTTGTTGCCGACCGGGATCAATTGCTTGGCGGAGGTATGGGTGATGGGGCGCAGACGCGTGCCTGAGCCGCCGGCGAGTACGAGTGCCTTCACGGGTTTCCTTCATCGGTCATGGTCGCCAGGTTCCTGAGCCCGCTCAGCACTGCACCGTGCTGAGGGTTGCACCGGTGAATGCTTCACCCTCGGAGTCGGTGGGGACAGGTGCCGGCGAGGTGGGCTGGCTGGGCTGTTCGTCAGGCTCTTCCGGGGCGAATCGGCGGGGGTCAAAGTTACTGCCCAGGATCAAGGTCAGCTCATCAACATCACCGATGCCGGCGTTGACAGCGACGCCGCCCAGTGCCTCGGCCAAGACCTCGGCGTGGTCCTGACGGTCAGGCGGATACAGCACCAATGAGGAGTCGAAACCGTAGTTGTCGGCCGTGCCGGTTTCTGAGACCGTGAACCCCAGTGCCTGTACCACCTCGGCGGTCTGTTCGGCCAGGTCGGCGACGTCCGAGCCGTTGCGGACCCGGACCGGGATCACGGTTGCGGGGCCGAGTTCGACCGGTCCCTCCTGTGTTCCCAGGCCCTCCGGTAACAAATCGCCATCACGAAACGCCGTGAACAGTGCCTCGGCCTCGTCCTCGATGGCATAGACCACCGATGCCTCCCCCAGTCGACCAACGACGGCGGGCACCGTCCGCGCGTCCACCGCACCCGAGGAGATGTTCTGCACGCTGGAAATCAGGTCAACCATCTCACGCGCGCCGAAGTCGGCATCAGTCTCAAGTACCTCCGAGATCGAGCCGATCAGGCCAGCGACCCGGGCAGGATTGACCAAGGTCCCCACACTCCGGGCCTTGTTGAGCATCTCCCGGGCGAATCGTTGTTGGCGGGCGATCCGACCGAAGTCGCTGTCGACCCGACGTGCCCGGACGAACTGCAGCGCCTTCACCCCATCGAAGTCCACGCATCCCTCTGGTACGTCCAGGCCCGCGTAGGCGTCCCTGATCGGTGCGTCCAGATAGAACGTCACACCGCCAAGCGCATCGACGGCCTGGACGAACCCGGCGAAGTTCACCCTGACGTAGTGGTCGATCTCGATGCGGGTCAGTGCCGTGACCGTGTCCACCAGACAGCGTGGTCCCAACCCCTCGCCCTGCTGCTCGCCGACATAGAAGGCTTCGTTGATCCGTCCGCGCGACCCATCGCACCTGCTGACGACCATGTCCCGGGGGAACGACAGCATCGCCGCCGCATCAGTCGCCGGGTCGATCTGCAGCAGGATGATGGTGTCGGTCAGGTCCGTCCCGGTTTCCTCGGTACCGATCCGCTGCAGTTGCTCGGGTGTCAAGCCATCGCGTGAGTCAGACCCGACCAGCAGGATCGTCGTGCGGTCCTCGATGGAGTCGACCTCGGGCACAACCAGTGCCTCACCGCCCTCGGTCGCCGGCTCAAAGCCGCCGTCCGGCAACGCCTGGATGTCGACGGCGTTGGCCTCGACCTGACGAAGTTCCCACCACAACAGTCCGGCATACCCCGCGCTGGTGACCACCGCGAACAGCACCACAACGCTGAAGAACGACAGTGCGATCTTGGCCCAGTCGGGGCCGCCGTGCCGCGGCTTGCCGAAGGATTCCACAGGCCCGAATACACCCGGTGTCAAACCTCCCATGTGCGGGTGCGACGTGGACACAGCCATGCGTGTGCGGATCTCCAACCAACGAGGACGAGCGGAAGCATTGGCGCGCAGGCGCAGAGCGCAGCCATGCCGAGGACGGCAAGCCTATAGTCGGCCCACCTGATTGGGTCGTTGTCCGTGCGGGCGGGTGGCTGAAGAGGCTAGGTTGCGCGACCCATGACCACCATCTTCCAGGCACTGACGGGCCAGACCACACGACTGGGCGACCGTCCCGCGGTGGTCTTCACCGACGCCAGCACAGGCGAGCGCACCGAACTGGGCTTTGCCACCCTGCACAACTGGGTGTCAAAGACCGCCAACCTGCTTGTTGAGGCGTTCGATCTGGGACTGGGCAGTGAGGTCCGCCTGGACCTGCCGTTGCACTGGATGGTGCCGGTCATCGCCCACGGGGCCTGGGCTGTCGGCGCCTCGGTCAGAGTGGACCCGGGTGGGGATGTCCTGGTCGGTCACGAGTCAGGCTCGACCAGCGACGTCGACCTGGTGATCGGCAGTGCAATGGGTGGCCGACCCACGTCCCCC
>JBPCKA010000072.1:0-3358 GCA_051004735.1 Euzebya sp.
CGCAGCGGACCCGGTAGGCCACCGGGAACGCGAAGCCGTTGGCTACCCACCTGCAGCCAGCCAAGGCCAGCATCAGCGACGACGGTGGCCGCCATGAAGGTCATCGCTGGCTCGCCGACAAACCCTGCGACGAAACGGTTGCGTGGACGCGACAGCAGTTGCTGGGGTGG
The DNA here is from genome assembly GCA_051004735.1 of Euzebya sp. Taxonomy (GTDB): domain Bacteria; phylum Actinomycetota; class Nitriliruptoria; order Euzebyales; family Euzebyaceae; genus Euzebya. The sequence continues at coordinate 171 of JBPCKA010000072.1, forward strand.
GTCCGTCTGCACGATCCGACCGTCGTTTAAGACCGCCACCCGGTCGGCGATTCCCATGATCTGATTGTGGTCATTCGTGGTGTACAGCACGGTCATGGCACTGGCGATATGCAGGCGGTGCAATTCGGCCCGCACACGGGTCTGGGTCGGCGGGTCCAGGAGCTGCATGGGTTCGTCGGCCAGCAGGGCCTGGGGTAGGCGGATCATCGCCCGCGCCAGTGCGGTTCGTTGGACATCGCCGGCGGACAACTGGCGTGGACGTCGGTGCCAGATATGACCCAGGCCGAAGGCGCGACCCTCGGCATCGACTCGGCGCGTGATCTCAGCGGAACGCGTCCGGCGTAATTCCAGCGGCAGGGCCAACTGCTCGGCGACGTCCAGGAAGGTGTACAGGTTGCGCGACTGGGACACCAGAGCGATGTTGCGGTCACGAGGGCGGACCCCCGTCATGTCCCTCCCGCCGATTCGAACCAGGCCGTCGGTGATCGGTTCGACACCGGCGACCACCCGCAGCAGGGTGGACTTCCCGCTACCAGATGGGCCGATGATGCCGACCAGTTCGCCATCGCCGACGGTCAGGTCGACACCGCTCAGGGCGACCGTGCCGTCCGGATGAACCCGACGGAGCCCGTGCAGACTGATGGAGGCCACACCGCCCAGTATCGCTGCATCGGTATCATGCCCAGATGCACTGTCCCGGTCACGATCCTGAGGAACGCCACATGCATCGCCTGCTGCCATCGCTCATCGCCCTGCTGATTGTCGCCACGGCGTGGCCGGCCGCCGCCATCACCAACGGGGAAAAAGATGGCGACCAGCATCCTGCCGTTGCGGGGTTGGTCGCCGACCAGGCGTACTCCGACGGCACCTGGCTGTATTGCAGTGGCACGTTGGTTTCCCCCACGGTGGTGGTGACGGCGGCACATTGTGCGGATGATGAGGCGCGGGTGCGTGTGACATTTCACAGCGCCTATGAGGATGGCGATCCGGTGTACAGCGGCATCTTCCAGGCCGATCCCGCGTTCTCCCAGCGCCAGAATGACCCTCACGACCTGGCCGTCGTGGTATTGGACCAGCCGGTCGAGGGCATCCAACCCGCGACCCTGCCGCAGTCCGGCTCCCTTGAACACCTCCCGAAAGACCAGTCGTTTGTTGCCGTCGGCTACGGCGCCTATGAGGTCACCAACCAGCCAGGTGGCCACCAGTACCTGTACAACGACGTGCGGATGGTGGCGACCAGCAGGCTGAACGCCACGACCAAGACGTGGCTGCGGCTGTCCATGAACGCCTCGCGGGGAGACGGCGGGACCTGCTACGGCGACTCCGGAGGCCCGAACTTCCTGGGAGACACCAGCACGCTGGCTGCCATCACCATCACCGGTGACGCCGTCTGCCGCTCGACCAACGTCACCTACCGGCTGGACACCCAAGCTGCCCGCGCGTTCCTGGGCCAATACGTGGAGCTTCCCTAACCTAAGAGCACTTCACCGGGGCTGGCGCCCCGACCTCATCAGCGTCATCGAGACCTACCTCGACATCTACAACACCGACCTCAAGCTCGACACCATCACCAGCCAATGACGAATCAGACGCCCAGCTGACCCCTGATGGGACGATAGGGAAGCCGGGCCGTGGTCATCTGCCATCATTGGGACCCGAGACCTGAGGAGGCGAGGAATGCGAGCAGCGATCCTGACCGGAGGCGGCGACGTCCCTGGACTGAACCCCTGTATCAAGGCGGCGGTCAACCGGATCATCGAGGGGGGCGGGGAGATCATCGGCGTCCGCCGCGGGTGGGGCGGATTGCTCAACTGCAACCCCGACGACCCCGAGTCCCTGACAACCAACACCGTGTCCCTGGACCGGGGTGTCGTGCGCACCGTGGACCGCAGCGGTGGCACGTTCTTACACACCTCGCGCACCAATCCGGGTCGGGTCAAACCGTCGGAGACGCCAGACTTCCTGGCCGACCAGATCCAAGGCGATGGCCTTCAGGACTTCACGCCATCGGTGTTGCGGGCCCTTGAGGCGCTGCAGGTCGACGTCCTGATCCCGATCGGCGGGGACGACACTCTGTCCTACGGGTTGCGGATGCATGAAGAGGGTGTGCCCGTCATCGCCGTCCCCAAGACCATGGACAACGACGTCCACGGCACCGACTACTGCATCGGGTTCTCCACCGCGATCTCCCGCGGCGTGGAGTTCATCCACAACCTGCGAACCTCGACCGGCTCCCACGAGCGCATCGCGGTGGTGGAACTGTTCGGCCGCTACTCCGGCGAGACCTCGCTGATCACGGCGTACCTCGCCGGGGCCGACCGGGCGCTCATCAGCGAAGTGCCCTTCGACATCGACGTGCTGGCCGACAAGGTCATGGCCGACAAGGCGGCCAACCCGTCCAACTACGCCATGATCACGGTGTCCGAAGGCGCCACCATCGAGGGCGGGGACCTGCACCTGTCGGGCGACGCCGACGCCTACGGGCATCGCAAGTTGGGTGGCATCGGCCGCCAGACCGGGGCGCTGCTGAAGGACAAGACCGGCCACGGCATCGTGCTGCAGGAGTTGGCCTACCTGATGCGCTCCGGTCGCCCGGATTCGCTGGATCTCATGGTGGCGACCAACTACGCGGTGATGGCCGTCGACCTGGCGCTGGAGGGTGCCTCGGGCCGTATGGTGGCGCTGCGCAACGGGACCTACACCAACGTGCCGGTGTCGGTGACCGGTGAGGGCGCAAAGCGGGTCGACGTGGACGAGCTTTACGACGTGACCGAGTACCGGCCCAAGGTCCGACACGTCGCCGGCAAGCCGATGTTCTTGTACTGACAAGGCGGCCCTTCCCACGCACCCACACCTCGCGTAGGTTCTTTCCCGTCACGCGATACCAATGCGAAGGGAAGGGTGGCCGTGCGCCTGACGAACGGGTCAGCGCAGCGAGGTAGGACGCCGCTGCCTGCGCTGGGGGTATGCCACAGGGATAGCCTGTGGGCATGCACATCGGGATCCTCGGCACGGGCAACGTCGGACAGGGACTGGGCAGCGCGTTGGCGGCCGCCGGGCACACCGGCGGCATGGTCAGCCTTGCCGCCCTGGCCGCCTGCGACCCCGCCGACCTGGTCGGCAAGGTGCTGGTCGACGTCGCCAACCCGCTGGACTTCTCCGGGGGCTTCCCGCCGCGCCTGGCGATA
>JBPCKA010000073.1:0-5525 GCA_051004735.1 Euzebya sp.
GTGATCCTCATGGTCGAGCTCGGGGACCTGCGGGAGGGGATCATGCTTGAGGACCTTCCCGCAGTGCTGGCCTGTGCGATATCGCTGCCGAACATCCAGGTTCGGGGACTGGGTGCCAACCTCGCCTGCCGCAGTGGCGTGGTTCCGGACGTGGTGAACATGGCGGTGCTGGACCGTGCCGTCGCGCAGTGCGAGACCATCCTTGGCAGGCCGCTTGAGGTGGTGTCAGGCGGCAACTCCGCCAACCTGTCCTGGGCTCTGCATGCCGCCGATGTCGGACGGGTCAACGACCTGCGCGTGGGCGAGGCGATCATGCTGGGGTGCGATCCGTTGGACCGCACGCCGATTGCCGGCCTTCACCAGGACGCCTTCACGCTGGTTGTCGAGGTCATCGAGTCGGGCGTCAAACCGTCTGCCCCGTGGGGCCAGCGTGGCCAGACCGCGCACGGCCCTGGCGAGGATCCCATCGATTGTGGCCCGATCGCCCAGTCGATCCTGGCGATCGGACGCCAGGACACCGACCCGGACGGCCTTACACCGCCGGAGGGGATGACGATCATCGGTTGCAGCAGCGACCACCTGCTGGTGCGCACAGCCCGGCCACTGGCGATCGGCAGCGAGGTATCCTTCGGGCTTGGGTACGGCGCCCTGGTCCGAGCCATGACCTCACCCTTCGTCGCCCGGCAGTTCACCGCCCGCGAGTAAGCGCCGCCTCAGGTCGCGCAACCGGTGCCGGTGAGGATATTGCCCAGCACACCCTCCACGTCGGCGGCCACCGCAGCCGTCCCGCCGTAGATGTAGAGCTGGCTGAGGAAGCCCGAGCCTGCGCACAGGTAGGTGGCAACCCCCTCATCCAGGCTGTCGGTTGGGGTCAGCAACATGGGCCCGCCCAGGTCGCCGATGTGGGCGCCGCCCGACAGGGCGTCGGGGAAGGCGTCGCCCCGGGCCACGCCGGCGACGCTGGGCTGGTCGAACAGCAGGTCCGCCAGCTCAAGGGCCGTGGCAAACCGGTCGGCCCCCGCCACCGGGGTGGCGTCGGGGAAGGCCCGCGCCGCAGGTCCGCCGACGGCGATGACCTGCCCGGGCGAGTGCTGCTCCAGGTAGGCCGCGGTGACCGGATGGGGCGCATCGTCCGTCGTCAGCAGTACCGCCCCGGCGTTTGCTGCCGCGGCCGCGCTGCCCGTCAGGGCATCGGGGAACGTCTCGCCGGTGGCGATCAGCACAAGGTCGGGGTTGCCCAACTCATCGGCGATCGCCACTGCGGTGTCATAGCGGTCCGGGCCGGCAAGCCGGACGGTCTCATAACCCGACTGATCCAGGGTCTGCTGGACAGCCGGGGCCAACGCCGCGGTACCACCCAACAGATACACCGTTCCACCATCGGGCAGGACCCGGTCGATCTCGACGGCCACATCGTCGCGCAGGCCATCGGGGTTGGTGATCAACAACGGCCCGTTCTGGTCCACGGCCAGCGGTCCACCAGCCAACGCGTCGGCGAACCCGTTGGGGTCATCGCCCCGGGCAAGGACCACCGCCGAGGCGGAGTCGTCCTGGGGGAAGCGATCGCCAGAGACACTGATCGCGGTCCCGAACCGGTCGGGACCAGCCAGCCTGATCACGCCGGCACCTCCACAGAAGGCACCCAGGTTGCGGGACTGGCCACGGTTCACCACCACGTCACGTGTGGCCACGACCTCCTCATCGACGGTGCAGGTGACAGTCCATGCCTCCTCGGTCCGTGGCGAGAAGGCCAACTCCTCCTCGGAGTTGTCGGTGTCGGGCAGGGTTCCCTGGGTGATGTCCATCGTCCAATCAGTGACGGCCGCGAAGTTGATGACGCGCAGCACGTACTGACCCGGCTGGATGCCGTCCGGCCGACTGTGCTCCACCCGCTCGTCGGTGTCGCCGTTCGCGGAGGAGTCAAGGACCACCAGGTCCGGGCTCAACAACTCGATGTCGTAGTCGTTGGGGGCTTGGGCCGTCAGTGTGACGACCAGCGAGTCGGTTCCCTCGGGCACCTCTATCGGCACGTCCTCGGTCCCGCTGGCCGGCGGTTGGGTGTTGCCCGTCCGCTGTTCCTCGCTGGTTACCGTCACCTCACGCGACGGCGGCACGCCGTCGAAGTAGGCGCGGGAATCAGAGAAGGGTCGGGTCGAGGGGTTCAGGTGGTAGCTGAACTGTCCACCCTCGGCCACCATCGAGGTGGTGACGGTGTCCTCGAAGGGGGTGCCGTCCCACAGCGGGAAGGTGCCGCTGCGGGTGACGCCGATCTGGGCGCCGTCAGGGGCAGTGCCCCGAAGGATCGAGTGGGTGCCGGCGTCCGCCGCGTTGGACAACGCCAAGTAATAGGCCTCACGCAGCCCACCGCCGACGCTGTCGGCATCCACGCCGTCCCCGCACTGCCGTCCGGCCACGCTGGTCAGGTCCGAGGCGGTCTCAGACGTGACCGCCTGCGCGGACTCGGTCGTGCCCTCGTACTCCGCTACGTACTCCTCGTACGGCGGGTGGAACTGGTCGGGGCCGATCTCGAAGGTGTAGCCGTAGCCGCCGGTGGCGTTGTAACTGTAGTCCTCGGTTGTTCCGGTGGTGTCGTACAACTCCCAGCCGAACTGGTTGGAGTAGCCGGTCTGTGCGGCCATCCGCTCACCCAGGGCCTGCATGCCGTTGTCGCGACCGTCGGCGGTGGCGAAGCACTCATCGGGGGCGAAGCCGACCGGAAGTCCGTCCGGACCGATGGTCGAGGGCTCGACCCCGACAGGACGAAGCAGCAGGTTGCTGAAGGTGTGGTTGGAGATGAGCGTGGTCACCTGGCGTGTGGAGATCAGCGTCCGGATGGCCTGGGTCTCCGGTTCGGAGAACGGCGCGGGTCCGCGGTAGATCGGTGAGGGACCCTCGGCGTCGGCTCCCGGCCCGCCCCACAGGCCGCCGTAGTTGCGGTTGAGGTCGACCCCGATGCCGAACCCGCCTGGGGAGGGAACCGCCACACAGCCACCGGCGGGCTGGCTCTGACCGTCGATTGCGCGGCAGTTCTTACGCTTGTAGGCGTTGCCGGGGGTCGCCAGGATCGAGACGATCCCACCACCGTCGACGGTGTTGAGGTCGATCAGGTCACCGGAGGTCCGGGAGGCGTCGAAGCCATCGGGGTTTGACACCGGCACGATGATGACCCGCGACCGCTGCAGCAGGTCAACCGTCCGGGCATCGCCAGCGTTGAAGTCGTTGACCAGGTCGTAGGCGAACTCCATCGGTGCCTCAGCCGACGGCCACTCCCGGGCGTGATGGGTACCGAACATCAGCAGGACCGGACGGCCGTCCTCGGGATCCTGCACGCCGACACCGATCTCGATACCGGTCAGGTCGCGGGCTTCGACGGACTCACCGACCGAGATCCGCTTGACCAGATCGGGATTGTCGGCGGCCAACTGGTCGATTTCCTCACCGAAGTCAGCCAGAACCCGGTAGGTGGTGCGACCGCTGGGCAGGTCACTGACCGCATTGGCGCGGTAGTACGCCGCATCGGCCAGGATGCGGTCGCGCTCCTGGGCGATGAGATCGGCGGTGACCACGCGGAAGGACAGTCCCAGATCGCGGATGACCTGCTCGTGGGCAGGTGCGGTCAGGACGACCTCCAAGAAGTCATCTCCCGCGTGCTCGGTCACGTCCAGCCCTGAGGCCACCAGTGCGGAACGGTCCTCGCGCGTGGGGACCTGCACCTGCACCAGACGTGGGGCGTAGGCTAGACCCGCCTCCGCGGCGTTCCTCGGCAACTGAATCAAGACGGCATCAGGCAGCTGGGCGGCGGTCGTGATCGGCGAGGACGCCTCACCGGCACCCTGGGTTTCCTGGGTCGCCGCGGGTGGGGCGCCTAGGAGCAAGACGGGCAGCGTCAGGGCTGCCACGAGGAACGCGAGGACGCGTGATGACTGCACGGGAGGTCCTTACTTGTCGACTGCGAGCCTCCCAGCTTACGCGCTTGGCTCAGGACTCGGCTTGCATGATCCGAACCTGTTGCCGACCGGGCCACGAAAGGCACAGTCGCGGAGCCCCACGGTTGATCCGTCGGCTCTTGCAGGACCTCTGCGCCAGACGTCTCGACACCGCTGTCGGGCGCCAGCGGCGGGGCCTACTCGTCGAGCGGGTCGGCGCGTGAGGGGTCCTGCGGGATCTTCAAGCCGATCCGGTGTCCGTCCGCGTCGCACACGATGGCGTAGCGGGCACCGAAGAAGGTGTCCCACGGTTCGACGCTACTGGGGTACCCGGCTGCGACGACCCGGCCGTGTGCGTCATCGACGTCCTCCCGGCTCGACAGGTTGACGTCGATCACTGTCGAGCCGGCCGACGGCCCGGAATACGCCGGGTCCCAGAGCCGCGCGAAGCCTGGCTCGTGCAAAACGAGATTCATACCGTTGGCGAAAGTGAGCAGGGCCGCCCTGGGATGCCTCGGGGTCCACTGGTACCCGAGCACAGCCCAGAACTCCTTCGCTCGCTCGATCTCAGGACCGCGACCCGTCACCAGGGCCAGGTCCATCGACGCGGCCTCGCCGCCTGGCTCGGCTTCCGGTTGGTAGAAATCGGCGTGCCCGTCCAGGAACAGCAGCCCGTACCGTCCACGCCGGCGCAACGCCAGCATGGTGTCAAGCAGGATCGAGCAGTCCCCGCCCAGGACCACTGGCACATCGCCTGCGTCGAGCACGACGCCGGTGGCATCGGCCAGAGCTCGCGAGTAGTCGCGCAACGAACGCGGGTTCAGCAGCCCGGTCGCCTCGTCACGCTGCGAGTCATAGGCAGGTGAGGGGACGCGACCCGCGTGGCGGGCACCGAGCGAGCCGGCCAGACCGCTCTCAAGCAAGGCTTCTGGCAGCAGTTCGACACCCCGTGGAAATAGCCCGAGCACGGACGGAGCTTCGATGATGGCATAGGTGGCCATGCCGCCAGTGTGCCGGTTAATCCTGCGGGTCTACAACGATGACACGGCAGCGTGGCCCGGTTGCTGAGGCCAGCCGTCGGTCCAGCGTCAACAGTGGGGCGTCGAGCGCTTCGGCCGATGCCACGTACAGCGCGTCGTAGCCTCGAACGTTGTCACGCAGTTCCCACGCCCGCCGAAGCAGTGCCCGATGGGGCCAGCGCCTGCCCGGCCACAGTCGCAGATCCTCGACTGCCTGGCTGGCACTGGTGTCGTCCAGACGTCCCCGCCGGTGTTGGGTCTGGATGACCGAGAGCACCTCAGCGTCGATCAGGTGGGGGGCTGAGTGGTCATCGTCTTCATGGAGTTGATCGCGGACCGTCTCAGCACCCGGAGTGTCGGCAACCACCTCAAACAATGCGCTGGCGTCAATTACCAGCATCGGGCCACTCGCCACGAACGTCGTCTAGGGCATCCAGTATCTCGGTCTGGGTGACAGATGATGGGCGCCTTCGCGTGCGAGCGAGCCACTCCGTCACTGTCGGCTGACGTGACAGCCGCACCATCTCCCGTCGCAACAACTCGGGAACGCTCAGATTCGCCTCGGCCGCCCGTCGGGCCA
>JBPCKA010000074.1:0-2977 GCA_051004735.1 Euzebya sp.
CGATGGGATCGGACTTGTCGCGCACCGCCTGCACCTCGTCGCGCGAGCGATATTTGGCGGGATCCGACATCGAATGGCCGCGATAGCGATAGGTTTTCAGCTCAAGCAGGATCGGACCCTTGCCCGCGCGCACCCATTCGAGCGCAGTCGTCGCCGCGCCGCGCACCGCGAGCACGTCCATGCCGTCGATCTGCAGCACCGGAATCCGGAAGCTTTCGCCGCGCTTGTAGAGCTGATCCTCGGCGCTGGAGCGGTTGACGCTGGTGCCCATCGCATATTGATTATTCTCGATCACGTAGATGATCGGCAGGCCCCACAGCTGGGCCATGTTGAAGCTCTCATAAACCTGGCCCTGATTGGCCGCGCCATCGCCGAAATAGGCAAGGCAGACGCCGCCGTCGCCGCTATATTTGTGCTTGAAGGCAAGGCCCGTGCCGAGGCTCACCTGCGCGCCGACGATGCCATGGCCGCCATAGAAGCGGTGCTCGACGCTGAACATGTGCATCGATCCGCCCTTGCCCTTCGAGATTCCGGCGGCGCGGCCGGTCAGCTCCGCCATGATCACCTTGGGGTCGATGCCGTAGGCCAGCATGTGGCCATGATCGCGATAGCCGGTGATGACGCTGTCCTTGCCGATCTCCAGTGCCGACTGGAGCCCGACCGCGACTGCTTCCTGGCCGATATAGAGATGGCAGAAGCCGCCGATCAGCCCCAGGCCGTAAAGCTGCCCGGCGCGCTCCTCGAAGCGGCGGATCAGCAGCATCTCGCGGTAGAAATCCAGCAGTTGCTCGCGGCTCGCCGCGAAGCGCTGCGGCTCGGGTGGCCGCTCGAACGAGCCTTTTGCGTTGGGGACAGGCTTGGCGGAACGCGCCACGGGCATCTCTTCTTGAAACAGCGGATGAAGCGAGCGCGTCTATAGGTGCGGCGCCGTTAAGCGGCAACAGTGGGGCCGGGCCTGCAGAGCCCTTAGAAGATGGCCTTGAAGCAGCCGGCGATGACCAGAAAACCGATCAGCGCGAGGAAACCCAATATGTAGAGGATGATCTTCATGTGGTGTGTATCTCCCGGTTGTTTCTCAACCGGTGCATCGGCTGTAGGTTCCGCCGCGCTACTTGAGCGAGACGATGACCTCGTCGGGACGGACCAGGCCGAGGTCGCGGCGCACGAGTTCGTCGGCGATGTCGGGGTCGGCCTTCCTGGGGTCCAGCAGCGCCGAGCGGTGGCGGAGCTGCTCGCGCTCGGCCTCCAGCTGGGCAAGCTCGGCCTTCCGCTCACCCAAGTCGCGATTGTAGCCGCCCCAGGCGAACAGACCGTTGGGCCCGGCGACCGCATAGCCGGCGAAATTACCGACCACGAGAAGCGCCATCGCGGGCCAGAAAGCCCGCCGGATCAAGCTGATGTTGTGCTTTTCCCCCATCGCCCCTTGAGAAGAATCACGAAGGCGTCACTAACGCAAGCAAAAAACGTCCCAATTCGCGACAAAGCTGTGCGCGGATCAGGCGCCGCGATAAGCTTTCACCGCACCGCGCCCCGGATAATTCGCCCGCTCACCCAGGTCCTCCTCGATCCTCAGCAGCTGGTTGTACTTGGCGGTGCGGTCGGAACGCGCCAGGCTGCCGGTCTTGATCTGGCCGGTGCCGAGCGCCACCGCGAGGTCGGCGATGGTCGAATCCTCGGTCTCGCCCGAGCGGTGCGACATCACCGCGGTGAACCCCGCCCCATGCGCCATCCGCACCGCCGAGATGGTCTCGGTCAAGGTGCCGATCTGGTTGACCTTGACCAGGATCGAATTGGCGAGCCCGCGCTCGATCCCCATCGACAGGCGCTTGACGTCGGTCACGAACAAATCGTCGCCGACCAGCTGCACGCGGTCGCGGAGCTGCTCGGCAAGCGCTTGCCAGCCGTCGAGGTCGTCTTCGCTCATCCCGTCCTCGATCGAGGCGATCGGATAGTCGCGGGCGAGGTCGGCGAGATAATCGACCATCTGCCCGGCGCTGAGCGTCAGCCCCTCGCCGGCCATGACGTAGGCGCCGCCCCGGAAATATTCGCTCGCCGCGCAGTCGAGCGCGATCAGCACGTCGCTGCCCGGAGTGTAGCCGGCGCTGCCGACCGCGCCGAGGATGAAGTCGAGCGCTGCCCGCGACGAGGCGAGGTTCGGCGCGAACCCGCCCTCGTCGCCGACCGCGGTCGACATCCCCGCCTGGTGGAGCGCGCTCTTCAATGAATGGAAAATCTCGGTTCCGCAGCGAAGCGCTTCCGAGAAGCTCGAAGCGCCGACCGGCATCACCATGAATTCCTGGAAGTCGATGCCGTTGTCGGCATGAGCGCCGCCGTTCAAGATATTCATCATCGGCACCGGCAGCATCGTCGCGCTGCTGTCGCCGAGGTAGCGGTAGAGCGGGAGCCCGGCGGCGTTGGCGGCCGCCTTGGCCGTGGCCAGGCTCACCCCGAGAATCGCATTGGCGCCCAGCCGCGCCTTGTTCTCGGTGCCGTCGAGAGCGATCATCGAGGCGTCGATTTCGCTTTGGTCCTCGGCGTCGTGGCCGATCAGCGCCTCGGCGATCGGCCCGCACACCGACTGCACCGCTTTTTCGACGCCCTTGCCGCCCCAGCGCGACTTGTCGCCGTCGCGAAGCTCGACCGCCTCATGGGCTCCAGTGGAAGCGCCCGAGGGCACCGCCGCCCGCCCCAGGCTGCCGTCTTCGAGGGCGACGTCGACCTCGACTGTCGGGTTGCCGCGGCTGTCGAGGATCTGGCGCCCGCGGATCGCAGCGATTGCAGTCATGGAATTCCTTCTTACCTAGGCGTAACGGCGGCGCTCCCGGCGGGCGTATAGACGGCGCCGGTGCGCGCGCAAATTCCGCCGCAGGCAGGCGGGAACGCCCGGCGCGATGCTGGGTTGAGGTTGCAAAGGAGGACTCGACACATGGCAGATCCCAAAGCGGACCTTCCCCAAGGCACCGACAAGGGCAGCAGC
>JBPCKA010000075.1:0-68902 GCA_051004735.1 Euzebya sp.
ATGCCGCCTGCGCATCATGTGTCCCAGCTTGCGTTCGACCTTGGGTCGGGTGGCCCGGTAGTCGGCTTGCCAGCCGGGGGCCTGCTGGCGGGTTCGGGCCCGGGCAAGCGCCGGTTCGTGCACGCCAACCCGGACGTTCCGGCCGGCCGCCGCGGTGGTGCACTGCTCACGCAACGGGCAGGTGGCGCAGACCTTGCCGAAGGAGGCGGTCCCCGACCCGTCAGCACCTCGTCGGATGGGCGCGGTCACCTGGTTTGGGCAGGTGATGGTGTCGGCGTCCAGATCGATGTCAAACCGGTCCTTGCTGAACCGGCCGCCGGGAGCCGAGGCCGGCTGGGTCCGGCATCCCGAATCGATGTTGTGGTCATCAAGGCGCTGCTGGAACTCACCGGTGCCGTAGGCGGCATCGCCATACACCGTCGGCGTACCGGACCCGCCGTCACCGGCCTCGCTGTGATCGCCGTCACCGGCTTCGTCGTCGTTGAGGAGGTCAGCGATGAGGTCGGCGGCGACTGAGGCGTCTCCGGCGTTGCCCGCCGTCACCGTCGTGTCGGTGATGATCTCTGAATCGGGATCCTCAGCGATGTGGCCCTTGTAACCATCAAAGCTGCGGGCAGCGGTCTTGTGCCCATGCCGGGCATCAGGGTCAACGGTTGAGATCACCCGATCGACCGCGACCCGACGGGCAATCCGAAACCGTCCCTCCTCGTCGGCCTCAAGGTCCTGGCCGACCACGGTGGCCAACAACTCGCCGATCCCTGCCAGCTCGGCGTTCAGGTTGTGGCCCTCAAGGACGGCCAGGCAGGCATGGGCGTCAGCGGCCAGATCAGCGACCAGCTGCTCGCGGGCGGCCCGGTCATGCCAGTCACACGTCGGCTTGCCGCCACTGAGGTAGTCATCATCACGGACCAGCACCGCCCGCAGCTGCCCTTCCAGGTCGCGGTCAGCAGCAGCCAACAACCGCCGGATCGCCGAACGGATCATCGTGACGGTGTCCTGGGTCGCCACCGCGTCATACACCGGGGTTGAGTCCAGCACCCGCTTGGCCGACACCACCCCCGCCGCCCGGGCCGCCTCCAGGGTCACATCAAAGATCCGGCGTGGCTGGTCGGATCTGGCGAGCCGGGCCCGCATGGAGACCAGCACCGTGTGGGCAAACCCCGGATAGTCAAAGTCCAGACCGCCACAGGCGTACTTCCAGCGGGCATCAAACTCAAAGGCTTCCACCGCGTCACGGTCAGACAGGCCGTGCCAGCGTTGCAACACCATCACCACAGCAACGATCTGGGGTGGCACCGAGCGGCGGCCCGTGGCTTGAAACAGGTCAGCAAACATCTCATCGGGGAACAGCCGGTGGCCCTCGCGGTGCAACACCGCAAAGATCGACCGGTCCCCGATCCGATCGCCAACAAACCCGGTGCCCTTCATCAGATCAGCCTGACACGGCGCCACCCCAACCGTCACCAGTTCACCAACACCATCAAGAAGCACATGGCTGTGATTCTCCCCCACCGGCCAGCGAAACGCGGTCAGCTACCCCCGCGAAAGACACCAGCCACCTAGGGCTTCGGGGACCCGGTCGCCAGGCTTGGGTCGGGCGACGAACTGCTCCAGGAGCCGGCGGGCGATTTCGGCGGCGGCGTCGATGCCGTTCATCGTCGGCATCCGGATGTCCATGAGCACGACGTCAGCGGCCAGCTCGCGGCACTGCTGGACAGCGCGGAGGCCGTTGTCCGCCTCGCCGATCACCTCGATGTCGGGCTGTGCCTCGAGGATCATGCGGAATCCGCCTCGGACGAGCGCCTGGTCGTCGGCGAGCACGACGCGGATCAAACCGACACCCCCTTGAGCGGAAGCCAGGCGTGCACCCGGAACCCGCCAGCGGGAGCGTGTCCGAAGTCCAGGTCGCCCCCGTACAGCGCGACGCGCTCACGCATCCCGACCAGGCCGTGTCCGCCGCCGCCGACGAGCTGGCCGGAGGCCTCCACGCAGCTGGTCCCGTCGTCGGTCACCTCGATATCGATGGCGTCGTTGCCGTACCGGACGTCGACCGATGCCACCGTCGCGCGGGCGTGCCGCAGGGTGTTCGTCAGCGCCTCCTGCACCACCCGGAACGCCGAGAGATCCACCGCGGCGGGCAGCGATCGTGGGGTCCCGTCGACCGTGCACCGCACGTCCAGCCCCGAACGTCGGACGGCATCGAGGAGCTCGTCGAGGTTCGCAAGGCTCGGCTGCGGCATCAGGACCTCGGTCTCGTCGGCAGCCCTTGTCGCCACCGCGACCGCCACTGTCCTCGCGCCACTCCTCGCACTGGCGTGGTTCCAGACCGCTGGCGGGAGGGAGGCGCTGGAGGTCGCCACCGTCGCGGCCTGGGCCAATCCTGGTCGGGCGTTCGCCGGCGGCCTGCTGACCTGGACGAGTGCCGAGCGGGTCTACGCCATGTACACACTGGTGATGGCGCTGCTGTTCCCCGCCGTCTTCCTCACCGCCCTCGCCACCCGGGCCAGGCGACCGCACCCACGAACGCGGCCCGAGCGCATCGGCTGGCGGATCACGCTCACCGGGTACGGCTTGTTCGGGGTCGGTGTACTGACCATCGCCCCCCTGCTGTTCGGCGGTGCACGGCTCGACGCCGCCGCCAACGGTGTGTTCCTCGCGATGATGCTGCCAGGGCTGCTCCTCAGCCTGATCGGGTCCACGGTCATCGGGATCGTATTCCTACGGTCGGGACATCGGCCACGGCTGGCCTCCTGGTTGCTCGCCGGGGCCTTCCCCCTCTGGATCCTCGGCAGCGTCGTGCTCGGCCACAACAGCTTCGGCATCCTGCCGCTGTTCTTCGCATGGTCCGCTACCGGGTGGCGTGCCCGGCGGGCTCAGGACGTGGGGCGCGCCGAGGCCGTTCAGCGGCCGTTGGCACACCACCCATAGCGTCCGCATGGGTAGCGTGGGCGGTCCCGTGACTTCGCAGCCCTCTGGAGGTACCCAGCGGGGGTCGGGTGCTTGACATCGCTGCCGGCGGTGGCCGTCACAGCTTGCTGTTCGCAGAACTCGGTCACCAGGTCACGGCGGTGGACATCGACAGCTCACGTCGCCCCGGCTCATCAGCAACAGCCAGCACCGACCCTGCTGGCTAAAGCGCTGATCCGCGACCCAACCCTCTGTACTGTCGAGGGAAGAATCGCCACTCGCCTGCAGTGCACCACCTGCCCACCATGTCCTTTGAGGAGCAATTGCCATGACCAGACTCACCAAGGAGTCCGGCGCCCCAGTCGTCGACAACCAGAACTCCCAATCCGCCGGCCCTGACGGCCCGTTGCTGCTGCAGGACCAGTACCTGATCGAAAAGTTGGCCCGCTTCAACCGTGAGCGCATCCCGGAACGGGTGGTCCACGCCGTCGGTACCGGTGTCCATGGCGAGTTCGAGGTCACCAATCCAGACCTGGCCCGCTACACCCGCACGAAGATGATGAGCCAGGCCGGCAAGAAGACCGACATGTTCATCCGCTTCTCAACGGTTGCGGGGTCAAAGGGTGCCCCCGACAGCGTGCGGGACCCGCGCGGATTCGCCATCAAGTTCTACACCGAGGACGGCAACTGGGACCTGACGGGCAACAACACCCCCGTGTTCTTCATCAAGGACACCATCAAGTTCCCCGACTTCATCCACTCCCAGAAGTACGACCCCTACACCAACGCCCAGGAAGCCGACAATGTCTGGGACTTCTTCAGCCTGTCTCCCGAGGCGACCCACCAGTTCACCATCCTGTTCAGCGACCGGGGCATCCCCGCGAGCCACCGTCACATGAACGGCTACGGCTCACACACCTTCCAGTGGGTCAACGCCGCGGGTGAGCGTCACTGGGTCAAGTTCCACTTCAAGACCGACCAGGGCATCAAGAACCTCACGAGCGAGGAGTCACAGGCCCTGGGCGACGCCGAGCATCACCAGAAGGACATGTACGCCGCCATCGAGGCCGGCGACTTCCCGTCCTGGACCATGCAGGTGCAGTTGATGCCCGAAGAGGATGCCAAGACCTACCGCATCAACCCGTTTGACGTGACCAAGGTGTGGCCCCACGCCGACTACCCGGTCATGGACGTCGGCACCATGACGCTGAACCGAGTCCCGGACAACTATTTCGCCGAGACCGAACAGGCCGCCTTTGACCCCGGCCACATGGTCCCGGGTGTCGGGCCCTCCCCGGACAAAATGCTTCAGGGACGGTTGTTCGCCTATGGCGATGCCCACCGGTACCGCCTGGGGATCAACCACACCCGGCTGCCGATCAACCTGCCAAAGGGCATGGCCGGCGACGCGAACAACTACGGCCGCGACGGGTTCATGACACTTGGCGACAATGGCGGCCGCAGCGTCAACTACGAGCCCAACAGCTTCGGTGGCCCGATCGAGACGGGCGAGGAGTTGTACAACGGCATGGAGGTCGGTGGTCTGTCCGGCCATTACGACCGTGACCAGCGCCAGTGCGACGACTTCGAGCAGCCCGGGGACCTGTACCGCCTGATGGACGCCGACGCGCAGCAACGCCTGGTCAAAAACATCGGGGCCTCGCTGCTGGGGGTGACGAAGCAGGAGATCGTCGACCGTTCCATCGAGCACTTCCGCAAGGCCGACCCCGAGTATGGCGCGGGGATCGAGAAAGCCATGTCAGACCTGCGCGGCACCGACGCGGATGACGGCACGCTGTCCTGATCGGGGTATCAGCCTTCGTTGACTGAAGAGTCAGACCGGCGTGTCACACCTCGCCCATCAGGATCTGTGCGGGCGTTGTGCCGTCACCGAACGCGTCGTCGGCCAGCATCAGGTCGACGGCGCGGTGCCAGCGGGCACGGCGTTCGTCCGCGTCGACGGCGGCCAACGCGGTGCGCACCGCGGGATCACGGCGAAGGCTGGTCAGATGCTGCGAGGCGTCCTCCCATCTGTGGTCGATCACCAGTTCCAGAGCCTGGCGCAGTCGCTGCGTCAGGACCGGGACGCCCGTGGTCATTGCCGCCACGATCCCCGAACGTCGAATGATCGCGGGCACGGCAGCATCGCCCTTGCCGTCCACCCGCAGACACCAGATACCGCGCTCGGCGGCGTCGTCATGAACCTGCTGATCAACCTGGGGCCGTCCAGTGGCGGCAACGACCAGGCGGATGGGCCGCCCACCGTCTAGGTCGCCCGCCCGGTAGGGGCGCTGATGGACCGTCCTGGCGACCTCAGCCACCGCCGGGTCAACCTGAGGGGCGATGATGATCAGGTGAGCCCCGCAGTCGTGCAGTGGCACGACCTTGCGGCGGGCCGCCGGGCCGGCCCCGACACACACAATCCGTTGGCCGTCCAACTCAAGCATCAGCGGCAGGTACATCTGTCAGGCTCAGTGCAACTCGTCGGACAGCGCCTCGGCGTGCTGTCCCCGGATGCCTTTGCGGACTGTCTCGGTCACCTGACGGCGCTGCTCATAGTAGGCCAGGATCTGCAGTTCGATGGATAGATCGACCTTGCGGATCGATACCCCCTCGGGCACGGTGATCACCGCCGGGGCGAAATTCAGGATCGAGGTCACCCCCGCCGCGATCAGCCGATCGGTCACGTCCTGGGCGACCGACCCCGGGATCGCCAGGATGGCGATGGCGATCTCGGACTCCTTGACGATCCGTTCCACATCGTCCATGTGCTGCACGGTCATGCCGGCGACGGTCAGCCCCAGCTTGGCGTCGTCGGAGTCGACAATCGCAGCCATCCGGAAGCCCCGGTCGGCGAACCCGCCGTAGTTGGCCAGGGCCTGGCCCAGGTTGCCGGCACCCACCAGCACGGTGGCCCAGTCCTGTGTCAGGCCCAGTTCCCGGGAGATCTGGGCGATCAGGTAGTCGACGTCATAGCCGACGCCGCGGGTCCCGTAGGAACCCAGGTAGGACAAATCCTTACGGATCTTGGCTGAGTTCACCCCCGTGGCGCCTGCCAGGTCCTCGCTGGAGACGGTGCTGGTGCCGGCCTCGGCCTTGTCGATCAATGCCCGCAGGTAGATGGGCAGCCGCGCGACCGACGCCTCTGGAATCTGTTGGGACGTCACGGCACGGACTGTATCGTCTGGGGCTGCGCATCCGGCAATCACGGGCCGGGGTGACTCACGAGCCTGGCAAGGCCCGGCGCAAGGTGTGCTCGTCCAGCACGAACTGGGCGATCTCGACCCCGTCGACAGCGACGACCGGGACACGAACGGTGTAGGCGTCGATTAGTTCGGTGTCGGTGTCGATGTCGACCACATCGATGACGTGAGGGGGTACGGCAACGGCTCGAACGATCCGCTCGGCCTCCTCACACAGGTGGCAGCCCACCCGCGAGTACACGGTGACGCGACTCACGCGGTGGTGGCCACCGGCGCATCCGTCCTCTGTTTAGCCGGGGCCGACACCGTGCGAAATCCCAGGTACATCACCCCGACACCAAGGGCGGACAGCACCGGGAACAGATAGTCCACCGAGCTGCCGATCACGCTTGAACCGGCTGCGGCGATCGTGGTTCCCAGGGCGATCAGCAGCAGCGCGCCGTTTCGCATCTTCCAGGCCGACCAGGCGCAGCCGATGACGACGATGGCGAAGGTGTAGGTCATCGGGCGAAGCAGCGCATAGGCGGTGGACCCGCCGATAACCTCCTGCCCGCCGGGTACACCCTGCGCGGCGGACAGCACCGCGGTGTCATAGCGGGCCGTCAGGGTGAAAGTGACGTTCCACACCACCGCCAGCGCGGCCAGGGTCCACCACACCACCGAGCGGCGGCGGTCCAGCAGATGCAGTTGACCAATGGCCAGGAACGGGACGTTCAGCAACGCGCCGGCCAGCCAATAGACGCCGAATACCGGGGGGGTCCAGCCTGCGGTGATGCCGATCAGGACCGCCACGTGGCCAAGCCCGAACAGGAACAGCGAGATGGCCCATGCCAGCGCGTGGTCGCGGCGTCGCTGGACCCACTGACGGCCCAGTTGTGCCGAGAAGGTCCAGGCGATGGCGATGGCGAGCAAAGGAAAGATCGGGTTCATGGCTACGTGAAAGAGCGTATCGCCACGGGCGGGCGCCTACCCGTCGCGAAGCAGACGGCGGCGCAGCTTGCCCGTCGGCAAGGTCGGCAGTTCACTGACGAACTCCACCGTCTCGGGACGTTTGAACCGTGCCAGCCTGGACGCGCTGTAGCCGATCAGTTCGTCGGCCGTCAGTTCGGCCCCGGGTGCCGCGACCACCACGGCCTTCACCGCTTCGCCGGTGTAGGGATGGGGCACGCCGATCACCGCTGCGGCCATGACTGCGGGATGCGACATCAGGGCCGCCTCGACCTCCACGGGGTAGACGTTGAAGCCGCTGACGATGATCAGGTCGCTCAACCTGTCGATCAGGTATAGCTCGTCATCATCCAGGTAGCCGATGTCACCGGTCTCAAGCCAGCCGTCGCGCAGCACCTCGGCGGTGTCCTCAGGTTTCTGGAAGTATCCGCTGAAGACGTTGGCGCCTTTGACCAGCACCCGCCCGGGGTCTCCGGGTTCTGCTTGGATGTCCTCATCCATGATTTTGATCATCACCCCCTCAAGGGCCCGTCCGACGCTGCCGGGTCGAGCCTGTGGCAGACCAGCAGAGGTGGTGACCACCGGTGCGGCTTCGGTCAGGCCGTAGCCCTGGCGGATGTCCAGGCCCAGGTCCTGTGCGCACCTGGTCAGGATCTTGCCGGGAAGCGGGGCTGCGCCCGAGGTCGCCAGGCGTACCGATCCCAGGTCGATCTCCTCCGACCCCGGTGTGTTCAGCCAGGCCACATACATCGGTGGGGCGCCGACGATGACCGTGACGGCTCGGCGCTGGATCAGCTGCAAGGTGCTGACGGGGTCGAAGCGCTCGACCAGTTCCAGCGTGCCTCCGTTCGCCAGTGTCATGGCCATCGCGACGTTCAGGCCGTAGATGTGGAACAGGGGTAGGGCGCACAGCACGATGTCACCGTCTGCGACGCCGGCACCCGAAGCGGTCAACTGCGCGTGATTGGCCAGCAGTTGCCCATGGGTCAGCATCGCCCCCTTCGGCTGACCCGATGTTCCACTGGTATAGGCCAGCACGGCCAGGTGACCCTCGTCCATCGTGGGTTCGTCAGGATGCCGACCCGCCGCGTCGGCGATCCTCTGGGGCCACGAAGCCATCCCCTCACCCGGGTCCACCGTGGGGACCGAATCGGTCACGAACACGTGGGCCAGGTGGGGCAGGGTCCCGCGAAGCTCTGCGACCACCGCGGCATAGGCGCGACCGACGATCATCACCGCAGCCCCCGAGTCGCTCAGCTGGTCGCCAACCTCCCCTGCGGTCAACGACGTGTTGACGGGCACGACCGTGCCCCCCGCCCGCAGAGTGGCGTAAAAGGCCACGACGAAGGGCACGCGGTTGCCCATCATCACTGCGACCCGGTCGCCCGGGCCCACTCCGACCTGCTGCAGCGCCCACGCGGCGGCATCAACCCGCCCATCCAGGTCACCATAGGTGACGGTTTGATCACCAAGGGCAACAGCGATCCGGCCGGGCGTGGCAGCCGCACTGTCGCGCAGGGTCTGTCCAAGGTTCATCGTGGGAGGGTAACCACCCGGGCACACCGATATCCTCAAGCGGGTGATGGCCACCGGCAAATCCAGCAGCAGACCCCGGATCCTCGCCGCGACCGGGCCCTTGTTCATGACGCCCCTTGACTACGTCATGGACGCGATCGCCGAGGCGGGCTTCGCCGCCGCTGAAGTGATGATCGGCCAGAACGCCGACACCCAGAACCCCGGGCGCATCAACGCCGCCGCCGCGCAGGCCGGACTGGACGTCCCGGCGGTTCACGGACCGTTCCTGGTGTTGTTGCGCAACGTCATGGGTACCTCGTTTGCCAGCAAGGCAACCGCGTCAATGGAACTGGCCGCCGAAGTGGGGGCCTCGATCATGGTGGCCCACGCCCCGTTCAGGTGGGAACGCAAGGGCCGACGCTGGATCGAGGAGGAGGTGGAGGAACTTCAGCAGCAGACCGGGGTGATGTTCGGCATGGAGAACCTGTTCCCCGTCGCCGGCCGGGCGTTCTCCAGCGTGATCTCGATTGCGGAGATGGACGCCTATGACCACCTCGTCATGGACACCAGTCACTGCGCGGTGGCCGAGATCGACCTGTTCGACATGTGGCGGGCGCTGTCACACAAGATCGTCCACCTGCACGTCGCCGACAACTTCGGCAATGGCAAGGACTCCCACGGATCGATCGGCAGCGGGATCCTGCCGTTGGGGGACTTCCTGGCCGAGGTCGGCAGTTCCGGCTGGAACGGAACGATCACCCTGGAACTGGACTGCCGGGCGTATCTGGACACACGCGCCTCGCTGGTGCAGTTTCTGTCGTGTGAACGCGCCAAGGTCGAAGCCGGGCTGGCCGGTGAGCTGGTTGTGACCGGCCCAGAGGTCAGCCCAGCAGCACCCCGGGGTTGAGGATCCCGGCGGGGTCCAGATGCTGCTTCACCGCGCCCAGGGCCTGAGCGAACAGGTCGGGTCGCTGTTGGTCATACCAGGGCCGATGATCACGACCGACAGCGTGATGATGGGTGATGGTTCCGCCCGCATCGATCAGGGCCTGGGATGCCGCGGACTTGATCTGGCGCCACTGCTCGACCCGCGCGCCACGACGGCCAGGCGCGATGACGGTGAAGTAGGGAGCCGCCCCGTCAGGGTAGGCATGGGTGATCCGGCAGGTCACGATGCCATCGCCGCAGATCTCGGTGACCGCTTGGGTGGTGACGCGCATGACGTCGTGGACCAGTGTGTCAAGGCGGTCAAACGTGGTCGCGGTCTCGAAGGTCTCGATGATCATGCCGGCATCGACCATCGCGTCGCGCAGGTAGGGAGCACGCAGGAAGGATGCGCGCCAGATCTGGTCGGGTCGGGTCTGGTCGGGCCGGGTCTGCTCCACCGCAGGCCTGTTCGGCGACTCGCCCGAAGCCGCAGCGGCCGCCTTGCCCCCATGATCTGCCAGCAACTGGACCATCGCGGCCATGTCGTGCTGCACGTCGACCGTTGCGGACTCGGCTGCCACCATCATCACCGCTAGGCTGCCGTCACCTGCACCGCTCAGCGCGGCCTCGGTCGGATCCAGGATGCGGCAGTTGCTGGGGCGCAGTCCTGACTGCACCAGGGGGCGCAGCGCCTGCAGCGCCGCGGCGAAGGTGGCGAAGCGAATAGCGGTGGACGCCTTGAACCGGGGGCGGTCCTGCAGGCGGACCCACGCCGAGGTGATGACCCCCAACGTCCCCTCCGAGCCCAGCAGCAGCCGGTCGGGGCTGGGCCCCGCACCCGAGCCCGGAAGCCGACGGGACTCCCACCGCCCCGCTGGGGTCTGGGCATCGATTGCCTGGACCAGATCATCGATGTGGACAGGCCCAGTCGCGTAGTGCCCGCCCGCACGGGTCGCGATCCATCCTCCCAGCGTCGACATCTCAAATGATTGAGGGAAGAACCGCATGGTCAGATCGTGGCGGCGCAACTGCTGCTCCAGCACCGGCCCCGTGGCACCGGCCTGGATCAACGCTGCACGGCTGACCTGGTCCACCTCCACCACCCGGTCCATCGCCCGTAACTGCATGCTCAGCACCGGCTGATCGCCCGCGGGCGGGGTGACGCCACCCACCACCGACGTGCCGCCCCCGAAGGGGATACAGGTCAGCCCTATGTCGGTACACCAGCCCAGGACGTCGGCGACCTCCTGCGGGCTTGAGGGGCAGGCCACCAGGTCGGGAATCTGTGTCACACCTGTTTCTCGCAGGGCTACCAGATCCGTGAACGATCTTCCGACGGCGTGATGTCGGCGGGTCTCGACGTCATCGGTGAGGATTGCCTGCAACGCCACCGGGATCGACACCGGGTGGTCCCCAGCCGGCGCCGGCGGGGGCAGCGGGGCCGACCAGACCGCATCGGCACCGAAACGCACGGCCAGGAGTCGGATGACACCGTCGGCCTCCTGGGGAGTCGCTGCGTCAGTCTGGAAGCCCCATCCGTGGGCTGCGCGAGTGGTCGGCGTTGGTGTGGGTGACATGTCGTGAGGCACTGTAGGGCAGCAGGTGTTTTGACCCAGACGTCGAAAGGAGCGGTAGGACCATGCGCCCTGCAACCATGATTGTCATCGCGGCGTTGTTGATCGCGATCATCGTGGCTCTCGTCATCCAGTTGTCGAGCGCCACCGCGTGACGTCCTGACACACCCCAGGAACCCTCTCACGTCATGAGAATCTCAAACCTCACCGATGACCGTCCGGAGCCCGGCGCAGAGGCGGAACGTGCGGGGGTGGGATGACTGTCAGTGGGTCCCGGCCAAGCCGTTCCCATTCCCACCACCGCGGTCACCGAGCCCACGTTCCCCTCCACTGCACCCGACCCCGCTGTCACCACGCCGGGTGACGGCTCGGGGGGGTGGTGGTGCAGGACCATTGCCTGTACCACTGCCCGACCCGGCGCGGGAGGCTGTTGAGGACGTGCTGGAACAGTTAGCGACCACGCCAATGGATCCGGGCCTGTGATCTGACCTCTTGGTGCGGCATGATCTGGGCCTGACGCCAGGCCGACCAGTGGCACTGTGTGCCATCCAGGCTCCGCCGCGACGAAGGGTGTATGTCCATGAGCAGAGGGAGGTCTGTTCTCGGAGCGACCGTGGTCGTGGTGACGCTGCTGATGACGGCCACCCCGGTGGCGGCTGGGCCGGGTGACCGGGTCCCGGGTGGTGGTCGTGGAACCGATCAGGCCACAGCGTCCTATGCGGCGTCTGGATGCTTTTCAGACGGCTCAGGTGACGTGACGGAAGGGGTTTCAGGGCCTGGCATCGACCTGCCGCCCTCCGATGTCGTGCAATGGTGCATCAGTCACGCGCCGGCTGACCTCAGCATCTCTGTGCGGGTCCAGCAGCCGACCGATCCTTTGACGGATGCAACCTGGGATGACTACGGCGCGGCGATTGTGGTGTTCTACGAAGACCGCCGGGGCGATCAACGGACGTTGCAACTGGCCAAGGGCACCACCAACGACACCTTTGAGTACTACGTGTTCGAGGGGTCCTCAGATGTTCCCCTCTGTCGCGGACCGGCCAGCTTCGACATGGACCTCTATACCGCCGTCGTTCCCCAGTCATGTGTGTCCTCACCCGTTGAGGTGGCGGTCCAGGTCTCGGCCTTCTATGGCAGGGATCAACAGGGCACGTTTGAGACCTCGGCACGCGACTACGCCCCCGACCTGGGGTTGATCACGATTCCTCAGGGTCGGCTCAGCGGCTCTGACCGGATCACCCGATTGGCGGGGTCGGAGCGCGTGGGAACAGCTATCGCCGTGTCCCAGGCCTCCTTTGAGGACGGGGCGGCGGACGCCATCGTGCTGGCCAGTTCGGAAAGCTTTCCCGATGCGGTGGTGGCCGCGCCCCTGGCGGTCGCGGTGGCAGGCCCGGTGCTGTTGACACCTGCCGCAGCCTTGCCTGAGGCAGTTCTGAGCGAGATCGCCCGAGCGGCGGGGGACGGGGTCGCGGTCTATGTGATGGGAGGGACAGCCGCGGTCTCGCCACAGGTTGAGCAGGAGCTGGTCCAGGCTGGCCATCTGGTGCAACGCGTGGCGGGGATGAACCGCTTCGAGACGGCGGTCCAGGCCGCCGAGGCGGCCAATCCCGGCCCACGGACGATCCTGTTGGCCTTCGGGGGTGATTATGCTTCCGCGTTGGTGTCAGGCGCGTCGGCGCCGCTGTTTGACGGGACCGTGGTCCTGATCGACTCGGGTGGGATCCCACCGGTGGTCCAGGAGTATCTGGACGCCCATCCGCAGGCCGACAAGTTCCCGGTGGGCGATCGTGCGATTGCCGCAGCGCCCCGGCTGGACGGATCGGTCCCTGGGGGGACGCCTGCGGCGGTGTCGGTAGCCATCGCCCGGCTGTACCCCGATGGTCAGGACGTCACCATGGCCAGCGCGGAGACCTTTCCCGACGGTCTGTCAGGGGGAGCCTACGCCGCGCGTCTGCGAATCCCGCTGCTGCTCAGCTCACGCGACGCCATGGACACCTCGGTGCTGGACTTCCTCCGTCAGGCTGAACCGTGGCAGTCCATCACCTTCTTCGGTGGAGTCGCGGCCCTCAGCGACACCGTTGCCGGTCAGGCGGCAGCAACCCTGGCTGACCAGGGCTGAACGGGCGCGATCGGGGCCTAAACCTGCTCTAGCCGGCTTGGGGCGCGATCCTGGCTCCACCGGAGTGGGCAGCCACAACCGTTCACTCCTCAGTGTCGACCAGGAGCTCGCTGACCGTGATCTCCGCCGCGGCAACCTGCTGACGGCACCACATGATCAGCGAGCGTGCCCGCTGCACATGATCGCTGAGTTGATCGACATTCACGCTTTCTGACTCCAGGGCCTGCAGGATCTGCTCCAGTTCGGCCTCCGCCGCCGCGTAGCTGGTGGGTTCACTCATCGTCGATGACCTCCGAGGTGATCGGTCCGGCTTGGGTGGTGGTAACCAGCCGGGTGCCAGCAGGCACAGGTGCTGTCACCAGGACTCCCGCACTGGTCGTCGTGACCGACCACCCCCGCGCCAACAGGCGCCTGGGATCATAGGCGTCGATCAGGCTGTGTGAGGTGGCAAGTCGTCGCTGGGCGCCTGAGGTCGTGGCCGCCGCCCCGGCCCGCAGCCGGTGGGTGGCGTTGCTCAGCCGTCCTTCCGCCCCCCGCAACACCACCCTGGCCCCCTGAATGCGTCGGCCAGCAGTGTCCAGTCCCGTGCGTGCCTGCATAAGCCGACTGGTCGCAGTCCGGGCCACACCCAGCCACTGCGCCTCAGTCCGGGCGATAGCCTGACGGACCTGCGCCACCACCCCCTGCGCCAGCGCCGTGGGTGTCTTGAAAGCGCGGCCCGCGACCTGCTCGCAGATCGGCTGGTCCAGATGATGACCGATGCCGGTCCACACCGGGAGCCGGCAACCGGCCACCGCCCTGGCCACGCGGGCATCGTCGAAGGCGGCCAGTTCCAGGTCCGCCCCTCCACCTCGGGTCAACAGGATCAGATCAAGGTCTTGTTGTCCCAGTGCGACCAGCGCCCCCGCCAACTCCGTGGGTGCATGCACTCCCTGGACGTGGGCAGAGACCATCGTGACGGCAAATGGCAGACCCGAAGCACCAAGTTCCTCGATCAGGTCGTGGTAGGCCTGACTGCCACCACGGGTCACCAGGCCCAACCGCAGCGGCAGTACCGGCACGGGGCGCGCTGCGTTGGCATCCATCAGGCCCTCCTGCTGCAACGCCCGCAGCAGGTCCCGTCGGGCCAGGGCCATCGCACCGGCCGTATGTGCCGGATCGACGTCGTCCACTGCGAAGGACAGTCGTCCGCCTGGGACGAAGTAGGACAGATGGCCCCGCAGACGGATCTCGATGCCCTCGGTCAGTGGCTGACCCACCCTGGCCATTCTCCGGTCGACCAACCGCGCTTTCCCCGGACTCATCGTCGCCGGCAGTGTCGCCAGGATGCGGCCGTCCGCAGCGGTCTCCACCAGTGACAGGAACGCCATCCCCCGAGAGGTTCGACCCAGGTCAGCGATTTCGCCACGAACCCAGAACGATGCCGCCATTCTCTGGCTGACAACCTGATCGATGCGGGCCCCGATCTCAGAGGGAGTCCAGGTGCGTTGACTCATGATCCAACCCTCGCACAGGCGCTTCTCAGAAGAAGATCGAACGCCTGCCCATCAGGTTGCGATAGATCATCTGCTGGATCGTGTCGCGCACACGCGCGGTGATCTCAAACACCAGCATCGGGTCGTCGGCGGCGTCGCGACCGTACTCCTCGGTATGGATCGGTTCGCCGAACTCGATGACCCACTTGGAGGGTAGGGGGATCACACCCAGCGGACCAAGCAACGGGAACTGCCAGGTCACCGGGAAGTAGGGCAGGCCCAGCAAGCGGGCCACCGGCTTGATGTCGGCCACGATCGGAAAGATCTCCTCCGAGCCGATGGTGGCCACAGGGATGATCGGCACGCCCGCGCGGATGGCCACCTCGACGAAGCCTCCGCGTCCGAACCGCTGCAATTTGTACCGGTCACGGTAGTTCTTGCCGATGCCCTTGAACCCCTCCGGCCACACGCCGACCAGTTCGCCTGAGTCAAGCAGGTTGATGGCGTCCTCGGTGTGGGCCAGGGTGTTTCCGGTCTTACGCGCCAACGGTCCGAAGATCGGCACCTTCAGGGCCAGGTCGGCCGCCAGTTCCCGAACGTGACGGCGCTGGGGATGCTCGTCGTAGACCGCGAGCTTGGTCATGATGGCATCGAAGGGCAGCGTGCCCGCGTGGTTGGCCACCAGCAGTGCGCCCCCCTGATCGGGGATGTGGCCGATGCCCGCCGCTCGAACCCGCCACCATTGCTGATACAACGGCCGGGCCAACGGCATGATGACCTGCTCGGTCAGGTCACGGTCGAAGCCGTAGTCATCGATCTCGTAGTCGCCGGTCAGGCGTCGACGCGCAAAGGCAAGCATCCCGCGGATGGCCCGCTCCAGGTCATCCACTGTGGCCTGATCAAAGCTTGGCAGGGTCGGGCGCAGCGGTTGCGGCGCAGCGGGGGTCGCTCGTTCGTGTTGGCAGACCCGGCACAATCCGTCTGCGTCCAGGTACAGCCGACAGGGCGACCCATCACCGCGCAGTTCATGGCAGCGTTGGCGCAGTTCTGACTCTGCGGCCGAGATGCCCCGGCGTCGTGAATCGATGGGGATGACGTCTGCCTGTGCCCGGGGTGACTCGTTCACAACGGCAGCCTTCCAACTGCGGACATCAGGCGGTCACCGATCTGACGCTCCAGACCCGCCAGTCGCTCGCGTCCGATCAACGGGCTGATCCTGCCGACGTCGATGAACTGTTGCAGGGCACCCCTGGTCGAGAATTGCGGCTGATAGCCGAACTCCTGCCGCATCCGGCTGATGTCGGCCACACGGCCGAACTGCAGCAGGGGCAACTGCTCGCCGGTGATGTCGACGCCTGCCAAGGGCCGCAGCAGGCTGGACAAGACACCGCCCAACTGGACGGGGACCGGCACGGTTGGCCGTCCCGCCATCCGTGCCGCCTGGGACAGGTAGACGATGCCGGGGCCGGCGACGTTGAAGATGCCGGGGTGCCCGCCCATGGTCGCCCGCAGCAACACCTGCAACGCATCATCGGTGTGCAGCAGTTGCAGTCGCGGGTCGTGGCCCAGCACCGTGGGGATCACGGGCAACTCGAGATACTTGGTGATCGTGGTCTCGATCTCGGGACCGATCAGGTTGGCGAACCTGAGGATGCTGACATCCACATCGGGACGTCGCCGCCCGAAGCCCCTGGCGTAGGCCTCGACCTCGATGATGTCGCGGGTGTACCCACTTCGTGGGACCGTCCGCGGTTGGTTGTCCTCACGAAACAACGCGGGGTCACGGTAATGGCTGCCATACACGGCGGTGGTCGAGCGAAGAACCAGATTGCGGACCCGAGGTGCGTTCTGCGCGGCACCCAGCATCTGCATGGTGCCGATGACGTTCAGTTCCTTCATCCGATTTCGGCCACCGACCGAGCCGGGCTCGGAGGTGATCGCCATGTGCACGATCGTGTCGACACGAGTGGATTCGATGACCTTTGCGACCAGTGGGTTGCGTAGATCGGCCCGGACGAACTCGGTGCGTTTCAACTCGTGGGACGGCTGCGTCAGATCGACACCTCCGATGTACTCGACCTGCTCATCGGCCTCAAGTTGCATGGCCAGTCGACCGGCCAGGCACCCGGCAATGCCGGTGATGAGCACGCGCCGAGGAGAGCCCCCATTGCCCTCCTGCCCGTGCTCGTTCACCTGGTGCCGCCTCAACCGGTTGGATCGTCCAAGGTTCGGAGGCTAGCGCTGCGGAGTGCAGAACAACGAATGCCTAACCTGTGCGATGGGGCGTGTTTGGGTGTGCGACCGGGTGCCCCGGGCCACTCAAGGCCGACATCGAAGCGGCCAACGCCGGTTCGAAGGTTGATGTCGTGTTGGAGATGACCGGCGGATCGGTCACCGACCAGAGCCTTGCCGCGTTGGCACCATTCGGCCGTCTGGCCTTCTTCGGAATGGCCAGCCGCCAGGAACCATCACCGGCCCCGCCTACCCACTGGAGGAGGCGGAGCAGGCACATCGCGACATGCGCGAACGACTGACCACCGGCAAGGTGACCCTGGACGTCAACGCCTGAGCCCAGGGGTGCCAGCCCACCCCGTCAGACCAGTCGTTCCAGCAGATCAAAGGCCTCGCGTTTCAGGTCCTCAACCGCGGTGAGTGTGGCGCGGCGGATCAACGCCTCACGTTCGGGTGAGACGCGGGCCTGCCCCTCCAGGAACTCCCGGGGGCTGGATTGGCCGGTGGCCTCCTCCACTCTGCGCAGATAGTCATAGGGCAGTTCGTAGGGGACGTCCTGACCCGTGAGTTCTGCGAAGTAGATGGTCCACGCGCGGGGCACGACGGTCGCGATCTGATAGCCACCCCCGCCCAGGGCAACCCATTTCCCCCCGGCGTGCCGGTGCGCCAGGCCGTGTAGCCGTTTGGCCAGCGAGAGGTAGTCGTCGGTGGTCAGCGCCAGATGGGCCAGCGGGTCGGTCATGTGGGTGTCGCAGCCCAGTTGGGTCACCAGCACCTCTGGGTCGAACGCATCCAGGGCCACCGGCACGACGCTGTCGAACGCATCGAGGTATACCTCGCCGGTGGTGGCCATGGGCAAGGCGACGTTCAGCGAGGTCCCTCGGGCATCCCCGGTACCGATCTCATGAGCGAACCCGGTGCCGGGGAACAGTGTCTGACCCGACTCGTGCAACGAGATCGTCAGCACCCGCGGATCGTCATAGAAGAAGGTCTGCACCCCGTCGCCGTGGTGGGTGTCGACATCGACATAGGCGATGCGGTTGACCCCGTTGGCCAACAGCCAGGCGATGGCCGCCGCCGGATCGTCATAGACGCAGAACCCGGCGGCCCGGTTGGGCATGGCGTGGTGCAGTCCCCCGGCGGGGTTGAACGCATGGCTGACCTGCCCCTCCCACACGGCCTTGGCGGCAGCCACCGACGCACCGCACACCTCCAGGGACGCCTGGTGCATGCCGGCAAACACGGGGGTGTCGCCGGGACCAAGTCCGAAGCGCATATCCCCACCCGGTACAGGGTTGGCGGACAGGCGCATCACCGCATCCACGTAGTCGGGGGTGTGCAGGGTCAGCACGTCATCGACGGTGAACGGCTGGCGGGGCAGGGTCAGGACGCCCTCCCCCCGATCCAGACCGCAGGCGCGGATCAGATCGACGGTGAGTTGAACCCTGATCGGCTTCAGCGGATGGTCAGGGCCGAAGTCATAGTGCAGTCCATCGTCGTTCCAGATCAGCGCGGTCTGTGTTGTGCTGGCCGTCACCGGCGTCGTGGGTGGAGTCGGCACGTGTTCAGCCATGGCCGACCACCCTAACCACAAGTCTGTGGCGGCGTGGCCCTCAGCCCGGCCCCAGCCGCAGCCCGGTCAGGATCTGGTCGTCGATGACCGCCGACCCGCCTGCCACCCTGAGGCGCAGCGGGGCCCGGGATGAGATGGCCTGCTCTAGCTCCGGGGTCAGCCCCTCCGGCGGCGTCAGCAACACCGCGGCTCCCGTTGCCGCGGCTGCCAACGAGTCGGGGAAGTCCCGGGCCGTGACCAGCCATAGTTCATCGTCCGGACCCGCTGCCTGCATGATGGCGATCGCGGTGTCGATCCGCGTTGAGCCGGCCAGTCGTTGCGTGGTTGCACCGCTGATGGCGGCAGCCTCGACCAGGGTCTGTGTGCTGATCGCCGTCTCACCGCCCAACGCAACGATGGTCGAGGGATCAAGGCCTGACAGCGCCTCAGCGGTTTCCAGCGGCACTCGCTGGGGATCGACCAGCAGGATCGGAGCGCCCAGACTGGCGGCGTACGACGCCCCGGCCAGCGCATCAAAGGGGGATCCGGCCGTTGCCAGGACCACGGTGGACACGGTGCCGCTACCGGCGATGGCGGCAGCGGTGCCATAGCGACTGGACCCCTGCACACGGGTGACGCTCGGGCGACCGCCGGAGCTCTGGACCGCCTGGTCGACCGCTGTCTGACTGACCGCGGTTGGCCCGCCCACGACGAGGAGTGTGGTGGGCGACAACGCTTCGATCTGTATCTGGCTGGTCGAGGGAAGAGCCTCGGGTCGGGTCAACACCAGCCTGGCGGAGGGGTCGGCGGCCACCATCGCCGCGGCCGTCAGCGCGTCGGGGAAGTCCTCGCCCGAGGCCAGGACCACGGTGGTGCCCGATGTCTGGTCGGCCAACGCTGTTGGCACCGTGGTGCTGATGGCGGCTGCGGTGGCATACCGCTCTGGCCCGGCGTGCCGGGTCAGGGCGGGAAGTGGGATGGTCCAGGCACCTCGTCCATAGGTTGCGATGGTCAACTGCCGGGTCGAGGGGCGCCAGTCCAGGTCCATCACCGGTGCCTGAGGCAGGTCAGAGCCAACCCGTCGCCAGACCGGGGTGACCAGATCGAAGGCCACGAAGACGCCGACGTCGGTGGCGGCCACCAACGTGGCCGACCCCGGTTCATCATCGACCAGGACCAGATCATTGACCGGTGCCTGGGGCAATCCCTCACCGATTGTGGTCACGTTGGGCCCGTCGGCCACCAGCACCTGCGGTGCGTCATCACCGGACCGGTAGCCGGAGGTCCCGATCAACAGTCGACCATCGCGCACGAATGTGAGGGAGGTCACCCACCTCTGCCCATCCACCAGTCGGTCCCAGGTAACGCCGTTGTCGTCGCTACGCCATACCAGACCGTCATCGGTTCCGACGGCCAGTGAACGGTCGGCCTCGGTGTCCCCGGTCTGCAGAGCCATGGCCGCAAGGGTGGTGATCGTGCCGAAGGGATAGTCGGGGTCGGGAGATGAGCCCCGGGTGAGGTCGGGGGAGACCTGCTGCCAGGTGCTGCCGTCGTCATCGGAACGGTGAACGGTCTCACCCGCGTACAGCAGCGAATCGGGCTGGTCCGGAAGCCGGATCAGCGGGGCGTGCCAGGCCTGTCGTCGGGTCGACGGTGTCCGGAGCAACCGGGTGGAGTTGCCAAAGTTGTCGGAGATCTGGCAACGGCCGTACTGGCCGCACAGGATGACCTCCTGGGTGCGGTCCGGATGGGTCAGCACGCGGGTGCCGTCACCGCAGTTTGAGGACGGCCCCCACTCCTGCGGTGCTCCGCGGGTTAGCAGGCAGCCGACGTCCTGGAACCCACCGACCAGCGCGGCCGGCGGCGGGGACCCCTCAGCCGCTGCGGCCCCGGTCTCAAGGACGCTGGTTGCGACGCTGTACAGCTGGGTGAAGGGTTGGTTGTCGGTGGCCCGCCAGGTCAGCGAGCGACCGCCCTGATCAGAGACATACATGCCGCCGTCGGTGGCCAGATAGGCACGCTGTGGATCCTCGGGATCCCAGAGCAGGTCATGATGGTCGGCGTGAACGGCGGCGTCGGTTGAAAATGTGACACCGCCGTCGGTTGACTCCAACAGGGCCAACCCGGGGACCAGCACCCGATCAGGATCATCGGGAGCAGGGAACACCTTGCCGTACCACCACGCGAAGATGAACTGGGTCGGGGCATAGATCGGCGAGTCATCCACCCGTGTCCAGTTCACACCCCCGTCATCGCTGCGCCACAACCCGCCGGCTCGGCCGTCGCCGCGGGTGACCACGGCATAGACCCGGGCCGGGTCGGCCGGTGAGAACGCGACCGCAATCCGTCCCGAGTCGGCGGCAAAGCCGGGCAGTTCTCCGCCGACCGGTTGCCAGGTGTCCCCACTGTCGCGGGAGGAGTACAACCCCGACCCCGGTCCGCCGTACAGCCGTTGACCGGGTGTGCGGGTGCGATCCCACATCGCGGCCAGCAGATGGTCGGGGTCGGCGGGGTCGATGGCCAGGTCGGCCCCACCCGCGGTCGGTGTGGCCGGGCCAAGGATCAGCCGCCAGCTACGGCCGGCGTCCAGGCTGCGGAAGATGCCACGTTGTCCTCCTCCGGCGAACAGGTCCCCGCCAGCGGCGAGAAACACCACGTCGGGGTTCACCGGATGGGGTTCGATCCGGGCCACCGCACCGGAGTTGGCCAGCCCGACGTGGGTCCACGTCGCGCCCTCATCGGTGGAGCGGTACACGCCGTTGCCCCCATAGGTCAACGACCCACCACCCCCGTTGGCCTCGCCGGTGCCGACCAACACGATCCCCTCGGCCGTCACTGCCACGGCTCCGATTGCCGGTGTCAGATCGGGTGGCCACGCCGGCTGCAGGGTGGCGCCCTCATCGGTTGAGGCCCACAGTCCCCCTGATGCGGCTGCGGCATAGACCGTGCCGTCGGGGGCCAGGGCCAGGTCGGTCAGCCGTCCGCCGATGTTGCGGGGCCCTCGCTCCTGCCACGGGTGCAGGGAGGCCAACGGCGAGGTTGCGACCGAGGCCGCCTGGCTCAGGGCAGCTGAATAGACCTGTGGGTCAGACGCCGATTCGCGGGCGGCCCACAATCCCTCCCCCGGTTCGCCGGCCGGGCCCATGCGAGCCAGCGGTGTGACGCGGTCGTGTGTTGTGCCCTGGGTGGTGAAGGTCCCCGACACCACCAGCACGGTGATGATCGCAACGGCTTTCCCCGCGTGCCCCCATGTCGTGACTGCAGCCATGTTCACCGCGGAGCCTACTGAGTACTGTGATCAACCATGGACATCAGTTTCTGTACCCTTGAGGACGTGGACCAGCAGCACGGCTGTGTGGTGGTCATCGACGTCCTACGAGCCTTCACCACCTCCGCCGTGGTGCTGGCGGCCGGGGCCGACCCCTACCACCTGGTGGCCACGTTGGATCAGGCCTACGCGTTACGGCGCGCCGACCCGGCGATACGGCTGCTGGGCGAGGTGGACGGGATCACCGCCGAGGGCTTTGATTACGGCAATTCCCCCACGGCGATCTCTGGCGTCGACTTCACGGGCGTGGAGGTTGCCCACCGTTCCTCGGCAGGAACACAAGGTGTGGCTCGAGCCACCTCGGCCAATCGCGTGCTGACCACCAGCTTCGCGGTCGCCCGCGCCACGGCTGCGGCGATCGCGGGTGAATCCCGGGTCAGCTTCTGCGTCACCGGTGCCCACAGCGGGCGTGACGGTGAGGAGGACCGGGCGTGTGGGGACTACATCGCGGCACTGCTGAAACAGGACGGACCGGTCGACCCCTCCCCCTATCTGGGTCGCGTCACCCGATCGACTGCGGCAGCTTTGTTCCTGGCCGACGACAACCCCGATCTGCCGGTAGCCGACCTTCCTTTTGCCCAGATCATCGACCGCTACGACTTCGCCATGCAGGCGCGAGCCAGTAGCGGCCACCACCTCTTGACAGCAATCCGCGGAATCCCGTCACGATCCCAGGAATCACCATGAGCCCATCGCCGCCGAGGATTGACGACCGTGCGCTGCTCGCGGCTGTTTATGCGGTCGGCGCCAGGCTGTCAGGAAGGTCAAAGGCCAGGTCTGCCAGGTGGCCGACGCAGCAGCGGTGGCCGTCCAGGTGGCCGGGGAGTTCCTGCTCGACAGCGGCCCGCAAGGAGATGACCCGCGTGGTGGCGTCCTGTCCCAGCAGACCCACCGTGTCCACGTCATCCAATGCGATAGCAACCGAACGACGGCAGCACGCGAACACTGGGCTGCCGTCGCGCCACGCCTGATCGAATTCGGCTAGTAATGAGTCGCGGACTGGTGCGTTGGTGGTCATCGGGCTTCCTGTCCAGATCGTCTGGTTTGCAAAGGTACCTGTGGAACGTGCAGGGGCAACGCTTCCATCCCCATGACACTCAGGCAGTTGGCAATCTGTAATGCAAATACCTTGACTTGACTGCTCCTGGCAGGTAGTCGCCTGCGAATCCGGGTTGACGCGCGCGCGACTGGTTGGGCGTTAGGGCTATTTGTTTCTTGGACTCGTTGTCCTCGGAAATGATCCATGGGGTTGGGCGTGACGCTGCCCGCATCGCCCAGCACGTGCACACACGACTCTTACAGAACGACTACCCGGCCGTATCACGGGAGGATTCCGCGGCGTCCATGGGTTGAGCCCCACATGCTGCTGCATCCTCCCGCCCGACCAATTGGCCCGTCTGAGGGGGCGGTCCAACTGGAGGGCGGGATGGCTGCAGTCAGCATTCAGCAGACGGTGGGCAGGGGCGTAGGTGACCTCGTAGTAGCGCTGGGGAATCGGCCGAAGTCATACACCCGGGGGACCTGCCCGGTCGCGCCCAGCGGATCGTCATTCATGCGTTACTCCGCGCCCAGTTCCTTGGAGCGCAGCATGGCGGCCTCGATGGCGTTGAGGAAGGCCGCGCGGACCCGTTGCTCCTCAAGAACCCGGATCGCTGCGATGGTGGTCCCGCCCGGTGAGGTGACAGACTCCCGCAGTTCCACGGGATGACGACCGGTGTCGCGCAGCATCATCGCGCTGCCCATCATGGTCTGCACGATCAACTCGGTCGACACGTCCCGTGGCAGTCCCAGCAGAATGCCGGCGTCGATCATGGCTTCGGCCAGCAGGAAGAAGTAGGCGGGCCCGGACCCTGACAGGGCCGTCACCGCGTCCAGGTCCCCCTCCGGCAGGCGAACCACCCGTCCGACCTGACTCAGGAAGTTCTCGGCCAACAGCAGATGGGACTCCTCGGCATGGGCGCCCGGACTGATGGCACTCATGGCCTCATCCACCAACACCGGGACGTTGGACATGACCCGGACGACAGGGACTTCACCCAACGCCTTCTCAAAGCGTTTGGTCGGCGCGCCCGCGACAACCGAGATCACAGGTTCCCCGGCATGGATGTGACCGGCGATCTGATCGAACAGCCCGTCCAGGCTCTGCGGCTTGACGGCGATGACCACGATGTCGGCCCAGTCCGCCACGGCGGCAGAGTCGGTGGACACCTCGATGCCGTGTCCCTGGGTCAGCAACGCCGCACGGGTCTCGTGCCGGACGGTGGCCCGAACCTGATCAGTGGTGACGGCACCGCTGCGAAGCAGGCCGGACAGCAAGGCTTCGCCAAGCCGTCCCGCGCCCAGGATGCCGACGCGCCCCTGAATCGGGGTAGGTGCGGCGTTGTCCTGGCCTTGAATGGTCATATCGAGTCCTTGTCAACTGATCGGATTGCGACCCAGGCCTGCGCTGTGGCGCCAGGCCTGCTCACGTTCGATGTATCCCGCGAAGCCCAGTCGAAGCGCCGCGTTGTAGGTCTCATCGGCAATGTTCAGCAGAGCACCTGCGATGCGGTCCATCTCTCCGGCGGTGACTGCCCTCAGAGGCACCACACCAACGATCATGATGTCACCCGAGTCATACACGCAGAACCGCAGTAGGTAGGTGCGCTGGTTGCGGGTCAGCAACAGTCGATACAGCAGGTCGGCGTTTTCATCAGGCGCCCGCATGAAATGGGATTCAACGATCAGCGTCTGGTCCCCGACTCCGAGGACCATGCCGATGGTCCGCTTGTTCTCACCGGTTAGGACGGTGGACCACGCCGCGTCTGTCTCCTGCCGCACGTCCAGATCTTTCTGACTGTCAACCCAGGCCTGGATCGCCGCGATCGCGTCCTGACGTACGGACTGCTCATCAGGGCGTGGCATGGCCCCGATCATGCTCCCTTTGCGACCAGATGGCGTGAGCCGGCGACGTGTGCGTATACCTCGATCGTCTTGGTGACCGTGGCCTCCCATGAGAAAGCCGAGGCACGACGCAGCCCGCGGACAGAGGCCGCGGCAGCAACATCGGGATCGGTGAGGTAGGGCCTGACCGCAGCGGCGAATGTCCCTGGGTCATGGACTGACACCAGGGTTCCGCCTCCCTCCTCGCCTGCCTGCACACCCAAGGCATGCCGCAGCCCACCGACGTCGGTGGCCACCACAGGGGTCCCGCACGCTTGGGCCTCCAAGGCCACCAGACCGAAGCTCTCGCTGTGACTGGGCATCAGGACCACGTCAGCCGCGCGGTACAGCGCAGCCAGTTCCTCGTGCGCTCGGGGAGCCAGGAAGCCGACGTCCTCTGCCACACCCAGTTCGGCGGCCAGCGCCATGAGACCTGGCTGATCGACAACTCCCGGACCGTTTCCGCTGGGTCCCCCAACCAGTACCAGCCGGACGCGGGGCTCCCCCGGGCGGCTGGTCCGTTTCAACTCTGCCAGTGTCCGCACCGCGGTGTCGGGGGCCTTCAGCGGCTGGAGCCGCCCCACGAACAAGATGATCTTGCAGTCACCGCGAGGGTTCAGCAGGTCAGCTGTCCACGCTCGGTCGGCCCGCGGGTTGAAAACCTCCAGGTCAACGCCGGGCTCGACCACGTGGACCTGGCTGGCTCCCATCTGGCGGCGCAGAAACGTGCTCTCCTGTGGACTGGGGGCGATGATCGCATCCGCGTCCACCGCGATCCGGCTCTCTGCCGCCAGTCGCAGCGGTGACTCGGGTGTGTCGCCCGGAGCCAGCGTGGCGTTTTTCTGTCGCGCCAGCGTGTGAAACGTCTGAATCAGCGGCGTGCCCAGACGTCGGCGTGCGCGTGCGCCGACCCATCCACCCATCCAGTAGTGGCCATGGAACACCTGGATCTGGTCCGCGGCCGGGTGCGCGGCCAGACCCAGATAAAACGCGCACAGGTGGGTCGCCAACTCCGACTTGCGGGCATCCAGTGGGCCCGCCTCGATGTGGTGCACGGAAAGTCCGGGCATGACCGGCACGGTTGCGGGGATGTCTGCCGAGGGACGGCGGGTGAAGACATCGACCTGGATGCCCCTGGCGGCCAGCCCTCGCGCGACGTTGTCGACATAGACATTCAGCCCGCCCGCGTCACCGCTGCCGGCCTGGGCTAACGGCGAGGTATGGACTGCGATCAGTCCTACCCGCTGAATCGTCCCAAAGGAGGTGGTCATACGTGGTGAAGGGTCCGCTATGTGAGTGACGGCTTGGGCTGGCAAGTCTGCCGACCCGTTGTTGGTGCGGCAGCACGGCTGCACCAGCGTAGTCGTCGCGCCGCAGCAAGCAGCGCGGAGTCCGCGCAGGCAGACGCCGCCTGACCTCCTTACGCCCTACACACGCCGAACCCCACCGCGGCGGGTAGCGGTGGGGTTTGGCGATGTGTGGTTCGTGGCCCACCACGACGGTGAGTCCGATCACGCTGCACGTCCCTGGAGGGCATCGGGGTCGTGCGTGGTGATCGGCCGATGGGAATGTGGCGGCCGGGAGGTGGCTTCGTGACTAGCCTTAGGCGGAGCGGCGGTTGCCGATGCGACCGGTGGCGCCTTCGATGGCGTTTTGGCCCAGTTCGACGGCCTTGCGGATGCTGGTGACCGCACCCTTGACCTGACTGCGAGCGTTGTCGGTCTGCGACATCGCCCTTTTGGTGGCGGGTGCCTGGGTGATCGATTTGACGACCTTGCGGCCGCGTGTGGCGTAGGAGTCGAACTCCTTGCGGACAGTCTCGAAGCTGCTGTTCAGCTCCGCCTGCAACTTCGCGGGGGCTTCCTTCACGAAGGTCTGGGCCTTGGCCGGGGCGACCTTGACCAGTTCCGCAGTCTTCTCCGCACGCTGCTTGCGCGCAGTCTCAAGACGCTGCGGCAGAACCCGCGCGATCTCGACGGCATAGTCGCCGGCGCCCAGGGTGGCGTAGGCCGAGTCGGTGACGACAGCCTTGACGTCCAGGGACCCGAGGGTCAGGCCGGCGTCGGACTTCTTGGCCGTGCTGGTCTTGGTGGCGCTGGTCTTGGTGGCGCTGGTCTTGGTGGTCGCAGCCTTGGTGATGCGGGTGGAGGCGGGAACCTTCTTGGCGGTCTTCTTGGCCGTGGCCATAGCATTTTCTCCTTGGGTGGAACTATCCCTTGACGGGACAGGGGGATATTTCGGGTCAGATTGGATGGCTGGGATTCAGCCTGTGGCGTGCGGTTCCTCGTCGCCCTGGGTCTTGCCAGGTGGCGCGGTCTTTGCACCCGCGAAGGACCGGTAGACCTCCAACAGCGCATGGCGCTGGGTCTCGTTGAGGGTCGGGTCGGCCATGATGGCTGCGGGAAGGTCACCCTCGCGTTCTTCGAGGATGCCGGCCTTCACATACAGGGTTTCGGCACTGATTCGCAGGGCCTTGGCCAGGGCCTGCAGGATCTCGGCGGACGGCTTGCGCAGTCCACGCTCGATCTGAGACAGGTAGGGGTTGCTGACGCCGGCACGCTTTGCCAGGTTGCGGCCCGACAGTTTCGCGTGCTCACGTTGTTCTCGAATGAACGACCCCAACTCACGAACCCGACGGTCGGCCTCGCTGGTGGCCTCACGCACCGTCTGCTCAGCGGCTTCGGTGACGTCGCTGACGGTCTCCCTGGCTGCGTTGAGGGCCTTCTTAGGATCGACCATCATCTCCGTCACCTCCTGGTGTTCGGTTGCTGTGCTTGCTGTACTATAAATAACGTTAGCAGCTGCAAGCACTGCGTGCAATGCCGTACAGGATGTACACATCGTACGTTTTACGGCTAGGATGGGCGTATGAGCACGCTGTTGACCACGACGCAGGTCCGCGACTCGTTCGCGGACACCTTGGACCGCGCCGGCCGGGGGCTCCCCGTCGGTATCGACCGGCGCCTAGGGGTGATCGCGCTGCTGCCCGCCGGGCGGCTCGCAGAGGCACTGCGTTCCTCCACGCTGGTGCCGCGTCCAGAGCTCTTCTGCGAGGAGGGGGTGTGGGTCGCCTCGATCCCCGATGCGCCCGTGGCGGCGGAGGCTGGTGACATGGAGGCAGCCATCGACGAGCTGGTCGAGGCACTGCGTGAGTTCGCCGATGACTGGTCCGCCCGGCTGCACACCGCCCCGAACCACGCCCGCTGGTGGGCACTCGTGCAGATGGTGTCGTTCAGCACCGACGAACAGCTCAAGAACTGGGTGACCAGGACCGGATGACCAACTGGACCACCGCGACCCGCAAGGACCACCTGCGCTTCTGTGAGGTCGAGGGTTGGACGGAGGTCCGCAACGCCAAGGGCAGCACCGGGTCGCACCACATCACGCTCGAGCTGGCCCTCCACGATGGCGAGATGTTGGCCACCCGTGTCTCCCACCCCCCGGACCGCACCGACTACAGCAGGGGCCTGTGGACCCGGATCCTGCGCGACCAACTCCAGGTGACCGACGCGCAGTTCTGGGCTACGGTCAACGACGGGGTCCCGTCGGATCGTTCGAGCGAGGAGCCAGATGGTGGGGGAAGGCTCCCGGCGGAGATCGCATGGATGCTCCGTACCCGTGTCGGACTCGCCGAATCCGAGATCGCCGAGATGAGCAAGGACCAGGCGGTAGAAAGGCTCAACAGGTTCTGGGCCGAAGGGTCCTGACCCATTTGAGCCGCTCTGACAGCGCCGGGCCAGGCGACCTGCCGGCGATAACACAGTTGCCGCAGAACACCCGGCGCCCCGACGCACTCAGCTCAGGCCAAACTCCGCGGTGACAAAGGAGGCGATACCGGGGGTGGCCGTGATGTGTCCCTGAAGCTGATCGCCGCCAAAGACTGGCGTACGAAGTAGGTCGGTCGGGACGACCGCCCCAAGCGCGTGAAGGACGGCAGCTGCCAGCGGTCCCGCCGCTCGGTCGCCGCCGTCCAGGACCTTCACCGACACACCCAGGGGGCCGTGGGTGGGATGCGAGAAACCGCACGCCATGACCCCATCCGCACCGCGTTTGGCCACCACCCGGGCGTCGTTGAACATCAGATCGGTGTCGGACAGGCCGGGCCCCCCGATCAGTTCAGGATAGGTCAGCATGGCATCGCGGACGGCCGCGAGTCCGGGTTCTTTCCCGGCATGAAGGCGCGCGAATCCCCGGGCCAGGGCAGTGCTTGAGCACCTCCACGCTGGTGCGCCGCACCCATCGATGCCCGGTCCTTCCGGTGGCTCGCCCAGTACCTCCTGCAGGACGCGTTGGATACGTGACTGCAACGGTGAGTCCGGATCCAGATAGCTGGCGGCATCCCCACCGGTGGTGTGCGCCCACAGCATCGCGGCGTGCTTCCCCGAGCAGTTGTGCGACAACGTGGTCTTCGCCTGGAGACTGGCCCGAACCTCCTCATCCAGCGGCCAACTGGGCGGGCACCGTAACGCGCTCTCATCCAGGTTCGCATCAGCCAGTAGCGCCGCGGCCTCGACTTGGTGGGTGTCGCTGCCGCTGTGGCTGGCGCTGGCCATGGCCAGTTGGACTGGGTTCATGTCGACCCCTGCCTGAGCCAGCTGTTCCCGAATGGCAACGGCCTGCAGCGGCTTCAAGGACGATCGAGGGTAGATCCGTGCATCGGGTGCCCCACTGACGGTGATGGGGTCGCCGTGCGGGGGGCACACGACCACCGTGGCGTGATGGACGGACTCCACGACCCCGCCGCGGGTGACGACGACGGCCGGCTGATCGGCCTGTTGGGACATCGACGGTCAGGGGGAGGGTCGGGGTACGACCTCGTGGACTGATGCCGCGCCGTCTCGGTACCGTGCGATGAGTTCTGACTGCAGGCGGTCCAGGTGATCCAGAACCGTTCGCCTCATGGCCGAGATCGCCTCTTCCTCCTGCGCCAGTCTGGTGACCACCGTGACCAACTCGTCGTCGGTCAGATCGGGCAGGCGACTGAGTGGAACCTCATCAAGCACTCGATCCCCACGCCGACGGCCCAGAGGCCCCGACGGTGAATAGATCTCCGCGTTTCCGACCGAGCGAACCGGGCCGCCTGAGGGTTGGTCGGCAAGGATCTGGCTCAAGGTCGTGACAAGCGACGATTCCGTGCCGGAGCCCCGGCGGTGTAGTTCTGCCTTAGCGATGTCCAACTGTCCGTGGAGCAGCCGTCGGGCGTAGGACAGCCTGGCTTCCTCCTCGCGACAGTCATCACGCATGGACCGAACCTCCGCAGGGGTCCGTGAGGCAAGCGAATCCAAGAAGTCATCGCTGATCACGCGGTCGATGCGCCGGCGGAACGGTTCTGAATCGGTCATGGCCCGTCGTTACTCTACCGACATAACGCGGCTGCGACGGGATAGGGGTTCACCGGGTCGCCGTCGGCGGGGTGGAACTGCCAAAGCTTGAGTCCACGGATCAGGACGGTGGCAAGAAGTGCCTGCGGGACCGCTTCAGGCGCGGGTGATCCCGGCATCGCCTGGCATCAGCGGTCGGCGGTCAAGGCTGGCGAACCTCTGGATGTCCTCCTCGATCTGGGCCAAAGCCGCCGCGCGGTCGCGGAAACCTTCGACAGTCACCCGCTTGCGTTCCAGATCCTTGTAGACGCTGAAGAAGTGCTGCACCTCGTCCAGGACGTGCGGCGGCAGATCCTTCAGGTCACCA
Organism: Euzebya sp.; assembly: GCA_051004735.1. Taxonomy (GTDB): domain Bacteria; phylum Actinomycetota; class Nitriliruptoria; order Euzebyales; family Euzebyaceae; genus Euzebya. The sequence continues at coordinate 30,394 of JBPCKA010000075.1, forward strand.
ACCTGCGCCCACCGCGGGTCCGCATCGGCGACCGTGATGATCTTGGCATCCCGCCCCTTGTCATCGGTCATATCGAAGACGCCCACCACCCGTCCGGTGATCGTGCAGCCGGGAAACGTGGGCTCGCCCAACAGCACCAATGCGTCAAGCGGATCGTTGTCACCTGACCAGGTATTCGGGATGAACCCGTAGTCGCCGGGATAATGCACCGAGGAGAACAACATCCGGTCAAGCCGAAATCCGCCGCTGTGGTGGTCCCACTCGTATTTGTTTCGAGAGCCGTTGGGGATTTCCACGAAGACCTCTACCGTCATTGCACCTCCATGTCACCGTTGGGATGGGCCCGGTTGCGATGCATGACCCGGCTCGGCCGGGTCAGGCCCCGGGCTGCTCCACCCCTGAGCCAACCCTCGACCCGACGGTCACGGTGGAGCCGTCGTCGGCCATGATCGTGGCAGGCAGGTCGCCATCTGACAGTGGGATCATGGCCAGTCCGACCCAGCCACCTTGTGGCAGGCTGGCCGCACTGGTGACCTGGCCCGGCCGACGGCCTTCGCCAAGCGATGCACCGGGGGTCAGTGAGCCCGAGCTCGACACGACCGCAAGGGCACGGCGGGGCCGACCCAGGTTGTAGATCTTCGCGATGGATTCCTGCCCCGGGTAGCAGCCTTTGCGCAGGTGGACATGGGTCGGCAGCAGACCCAGTTCCTGGGTTCGACCCTGGCTGATCTCCTGATCCCAGGCGGGTCGTCCGGACTGGATGCGCCACCGTTCCCAATCATCTGCTTGGGCTGCGGGCAGGCCGAGTTCAGCGACCCGCTCGGTGACCCAGTCGGCCGGACCCAACAGATCAACGCCGCCGTCACGATCACGGATCACCATGCCCGGGCCGTGCGGTGCTGCCGTCATCGGCGCGGTGCGCGCCCCGGGGGCATCCACCGTGCCAGGCCCGCGAATGCTGGCGACCAGCCAGGCCCCAGTCTGGTCGCTGACGTCGACCTGCATCATGAACCGGAAGCGATCCAGGCGCTCTGCGGTCTGACCCGCCACCGAGAGCGGCATGATCAGGAAGACCGCCTCGGCGTGGATCACCGCGGTGCCCGCCGCCAGGTGGTTGCCCTTGGCGTCCAGGTAGAGGAAGTCCGCGACCGTTCCGGGCGTCACGGACTCAAAGTCCTGACTCAACAGTGAGTGCAGGTAGCCGAGCCGGTCGTGACCGGCCACCTTCACGACCCCATCGGGCCGGACATGGACAGCGGTTTCGTCTGTGAGCAGCGACATCCACCACGAGGCTATGCGGGGAGGGCTGATATGTCTGGCTGGACGGCCGAGACGCCGTCCTTGCGGTCCAGTGGTGTCCTCGGACGGCTGCCGTCCAGCTACACTGCGACCCACGACGAAAGGAGGTGGTCCAACTCAATGGATCACCCGCCTGAGGTTTGTGGGATCTGGTCACACCCGCCAGTACGGCCCGGCAATGCCAGGCCGTCAGTACGGAACCGACGAGCGTGGATGCCAGAAATCGACACCGCCCGGGCCACTGGTCCGGGCGGTGTTGTGTTCCAGGGTTGCAACGGGACTCGTTGTAGGGAAGGTTGCTGTCATGAACTCCCAGGTCGTGCCCGAGGATGCGGTCATCGTGGTTTTCGGCGGTAACGGTGACCTCTCCAAGCGAAAGTTGTTGCCGGCCTTCTGGGATCTGTTCCAGACGGGATTGATGCCGCAACGCTGGCGGCTGATCGGGACCTCTCGTTCGGAGATGCCCGACAGCGACTTCGTGGACCTCGTCCGCGAGAGCATTGAGGAGTTTGGGCGAGGGGTGTCTGATGACGTCGCGTTCTCCGACTTCGCCGACCATCTGCGCTACCGCGGTGGCACGTTCGACGCGCAGGACACCGGTCGGGTCAGTGACGCGGTGGCGGAAGCCGAGGCCGAGATCGGAGGGGAACCGCTGCGCCTGTTCTACCTGTCGGTGCCTCCCGTTGCCTTCGGGACCATCACCGAAGGACTGGGTGCCTGCGGGCTGAACGAACGCGCCCGGGTGGTGTTCGAGAAGCCATTCGGGACCGATCCACAGTCGTTTGCCGAACTGGATCAGACGGTGCACTCGGTGCTTGAGGAAGAGCAGATCTATCGCATCGATCACTTCCTGGGAAAAGAGGCGCTGCAGAACGTCCTGGCCCTGCGGTTCGCCAACGGCATGTTCGAACCGGTGTGGAACCGGCAGCACATCGACCACATCCAAATCGACGTGCCTGAATCAATCGGCATCGGCACACGCGCCGGCTTCTACGAACAAACCGGTGCGATGCGCGACATGATCGTCACCCACCTGTTCCAGGTGCTGAGCGTCATTGCGCTGGAACCGCCGGTGTCGCTTGAGCCCAAGCCCCTGATGGATGAGAAGGCCAAGGTGTTTGAGTCCATGGCTCTGCTGCAGCCGCAGGATGTGGTGTATGGCCAGTACGAGAGCTACACCAAGGCCGAGGGGGTCGATAAGGATTCGCAGACCGAGACCTTTGCGGCGGCGAAGGTGGAGATCGACAACTGGCGCTGGGCCGGAGTCCCGATATATCTGCGCACCGGCAAGCAGATGGCCGAAAAGCGTCAGACGGTCACGCTGGCGTTCAACCGGCCGCCACGGCAGATGTTCGCCGACCGGGGCCTGAAGGAGGACGGACAGGACCACCTGACCTTGGACATGTCCGGGGATCCGGGTTTCTCGATCTCCTTTCTGGCCAAGAAGCCAGGCCCTCGCCTGGAGTTGCAGGAAGCCTCGATGCGCTTCAGCTACGAACAGTCCTTCTTCAGCGGTCCCGATGCCAACGAGGCATCGCGCCTGGAGGCCTACGAGCGGCTGTTGCACGACGCGCTGATGGGCGACCGAACCCTGTTCACCAGAGCTGACGGGATCGGTCGGACCTGGGACTTGGTCAAGCCAATCCTCGATTCCCCACCCAAGGTTCACCGCTATCCGGATGGCTCCTGGGGTCCGCCGGAAGCGACAGAGCTGATTGCTCCTCGACGGTGGCACCTTCCCGAGGATCACGACCACTAGGGCCGGCACAGGGCCGCCATGCACATCGACACCTTGCCCGACCCCGAAGCGGTGACCCGGCGCGTCGCCGAACTGATCATCCAACGGCTGGAGCAGGCGCTGGCCCTACGTTCACGCGCGGTGCTGGCGCTCAGCGGCGGCTCGACACCCAAGCCGTTGTACCGGCTGCTGGCCCGCGCACCGCTGGACTGGTCGTCCGTGCATCTGGTCCAGGTCGACGAACGGTTTGCCCCGCTGGGAGATGAGGCCCGCAATTACACCTCCCTCAAGGCTGACCTGATTGGCCCCACGGCAGTGGTGGGTCACCCGATGCCGGTCGCGGAGGACGCCCCGGTGCAGGAGTTGACCGCCGGGTACGCCGCTGCCCTGGATGGCTTGTGTGAGGGGATCATCGACGTGGTCCATCTGGGACTGGGCCAGGACGGACACACTGCCTCGCTGGTGCCGGGCGACCCCGCGCTGCAGGCTGCCGGCGGCGTGGCCGTGACCGCCTCGTATCAGGGCCATCGGCGTATGACCCTGACCGCACCGCTGATCAACACCGCCCGCACGATCGTCTGGCAGATCGTCGGGAGCTTGAAACACGACGCCCTGCGCGACCTGTTGGCCGGCAGCGGGGACATCCCGGCGGGGTTGATCCGCCGTGAGCCCGACGTGTGGGTGGTCGCAGACGATGACGCAATGACCGGCTCAGCGATCTAGGCTCGGGGACAATGACACTGCCGGACGTGGGCCGCCGTGAGTTGTTGGTCGTCAAAGCGACCCATTGCCTGGACGATCCCGAGCGGGCGAACCTGGCCTGCAACATTGCCGCGGTGGGGGTGGCCAGTGGACTGACCGTGCACCTGTTTCTTGCCGTGGAGGGAGTGCGGTTGGCGCTGCCAGATGTGGGCGAGGGGTTGACGGTGCCTCACGCGCCGCCCATCAGCCAACTGTTGGACTCGGTCTATGCCCTTGGCACCGTGACGGTCTGCGCCCCCTGTGCGGCCCGGCGTGATTTATCAGCTGAAGACTTCCGAGAGGCCACCATCATGGGTGGCTCCGCAGGGTTCGTGGAACTGGCCAGCCGGTTGGACGCCACGGTGCTGGTGTACTGAGCCGGACCGTGCCCCCAACAACATCAGGTCGGTGGCGGTCGTGATCCCAGTGGCTGCGCCGTCTGTTGGCGCGGCCGGTGGCATGCAGGCCATTGCCGAGCGCAGGGCTTGCCGTGCCTTCCGCAACGTCCCTGTGCAGTCTGGCGCGCAGACCCGGCGGATCCTGTCTACTGCCGCAGGGGGCAGGGACTGCCCCGGGATCAGGAACCGATGCACCGGAACGGTGGTGAGGCAGTCAAGTGCGCGAGCCAGGAACCCGTGGTCGGGATGCGGATCGGCCGAGCGGTCCAGCGGGCCTATCACCAACTCATAGTCGTGGGCGGTATCGCTGAGGAACTGGACCAGGTGCTCTTGCGCGGGGCGGTGTTGCCACCCAAGCGACCTGGTGCGGTGGTCGTGTAGACCAACGGTTTCGCTGAGCAGACGGTGGTTGGCATCCCACGCTTCTTGCGCGGCTGTGACCGATGACTGCTGCGGCGACGGCATGCCCCATAGCGTCATCACCGTCAGCTCCCACCCCTCATCCAGCAGGGCGCGCAAGCCCACACCGAATGCAGCCAGCGCATCTCCCGGATGAGCGCCCACGACCAGGACTCTGCCGGCGGGGCCCCAGACCACCGGTGCGGGGCCGGGCAGCACCCCGAGCAATCGTTCAATCTGCGCGGATCCACGCTCATCCGTGGATGTCGGATCAAGCACGCTCCGTGGCATGTGGGCACCCCTGGGTCGTCTGGCCGTTGTGGCCGTCCGTCGTGGGGGGCAGGGGTCAGGCCCAACCTGCATCGCGACGTTCGATGCGAGGTGGAGACACTCTGTACCGCGAAGGCGTTGCGCGCAAGGAAAATATACCGACCGGTCTCGTGGGCACCGACCGATCAGTCGAGGGTGGCTCCCCTGGAACCTCAGACGGTCTGCGGCTGCCGCGTGCTGTCCAGCAGGTCGGCCAGTTCCTGGCGGCGGGGCACTCCGCTGACCCTGCCCAGCAGATGCCCTTCGGAGGTGATCAACAGCGTGGTGGGTGCGCGCATGATCCGGTGAGCCCGGACCAGGTCAAGGGAGTCGGCGACCTGGAGGGAACGGACGCTGACATCAGTTCTTTCGGCACTGAGCTCGTGGAGCATCGCCAGAGTCTGCACGCAGGCAGTGCAGTCGGGCGCGGTGAACTCCACCAGGCACAGTGGCGTGGCCGGGGACAGGGCGTCAGCAACATCTGCAGCTTCGATGGGTAGACCCGACCAGCGCGACGTCGCTGGAGCGGGTCTCAAAGCGCCAGCCTGACGGAGCTCGTTGGGCCGGGCAGGCGAGGCGCTGAGGACACGACCGTCCCGCCGGCGCCACCACAGGCTGACCACGCTGACCAGTGCCACCACGGCAAGGAGGATGAGCAGACGTTCCACGTCTCAGGCACCTCCACGCAGGCGCTGGCCCAGGGCGTGGACCTCACAACCGACGCAGATCCCGGTGAGGGCCAGCAGTGCCGACAATGCGACAACGACCAGCACCAGGCCCCATCCCAGGGCCGTGGCACCGCTCAGCAGGGCAATCAGGCCGGCGCCGGAGAAGATGAGTCCCATCGTTTGGCTGAACCGCGGGCCGGCCTCGGGTTCGGTCTGGGTGGCCGGACCCAGGTTGTAACGTTTCCGCACGACCCTGAAGACGTTGCCGTACGGGGAGTACTTCAAACCGGCGATCGAGGCGATCGCGAACACGATGACCTGAATACCGACCAGCACGGGAGTCTGCAGCAGGAACGCAGTGGCCAACACCGCGAAGGTGAGGGCGGCGGAGAACCGCGGTCCACGGACGTCGATACGGCGGGGGGCCAACTCGGGGGAGGTCATGTCGGAGCGCACTTCAGAGGTCATTTGATCAGGGCTTTCACTGAGGAGAGTCGAGCTGGATGTGGATGCCACACTCCGTTTTTGCCTGGCCAGCCCAGCGTCCGGCCCGATCGTCCTCGCCGGGCAGGGTCGGTCTGGTGCACGGCGCGCAGCCGATGGAGTTGAACCCGTGTTGCGTCAACGGGTGGGGTGGCAGGGAATGCAGGAGCCGGTGACCGGCGACGTCCGCGTTGGTCCAGGCCGCCAGTGGGGCCACCTTGACCAGGTCCCGGCCCCCCTGGAGGGCGCGGGATACCACCGGGGTGATGGCACGCTCCGAGGTCTGTCCTCGGCGCACACCTGACCCCCACCCGTCGTAGTCGGCCAGTGCGTGGTCAAGGGGCGCGACCTTGCGTATCGCACAACAACTGTCGGGATTCCGCAGGTACAACGCGGGGCCGTGGCGGTGTGCTTGTTCCTCGACCGATTGTGTGGGGCGAATGTCGATGACGTTGCGCAGTCCCAGTTGGGCGGCCAGCAGCTGGCGGTACGCCAGGGACTCCGGGAAGTGAAAGCCGGTGTCCAGGAACAGCACCGGCAGGTCGGGGTCGACCTCAGCCACCAGGCTCAGCAGAACCGCGCTGTCCGCACCAAAGCTTGAGGTGACGCAAAAGCGCGGGATGCATGCCTGGGCCCAGCGCAGGATGTCGGTGGCGGGTGCCCCGTCCAGATCCGCCGTGGCGGCGTCCAGATCCAGGCGGGCGGCGACGGCCACGCTGCTCACGGTGACAGCCTCACCATGTCAGGACCGCCTCGGCCTCTGCGATGACCGTGGCGATACCCACGTCATCGGTGATCTGAACGCCAGCCAGAAGATCCTGCGCCAGGATTCCCTGATCGCGTAGTCCCGCGTCGTGGGCCAGGACCGCGATCCCGCTCTCCAGCAGCGCACGAAGATCGTGTGAGGGGGCGGCAGGAGGAAAGGCTGCTCCGGCGATGGAGAACGGCGGTGTCTCAGCCGCCTGGACGGCCAACCGCACCGAGTCGCTCAGCAGGACCACGGTCAGATCCAGATCCTGGGTCACCGCGTAGGCATTGGCCTCAAGCGCCGGCTCGCTGCCACGTGGCGCCCCCGGTGCGTGCCTGATCAGGCTGACAAGTCGACGCGGCATCAGCTGCCCACCCCGACACTCAGGACCAAGTCGGCCTCACGCACGATGCCCCACAGGTCGGCATGGTCGCCCTCGAGCACGCCAGGGACCTGGTCCGCGGCGACTCCCAGTGCCTGGGCCGCATCGGCTTCGGTGATCCAGGCGACCGGACCACCGTGAATGCCCTGGCGAATCAATCCGCTGATGGCCTGGGCCACCGGATGGGTTCCGGCTGACAGGACCGATGCCTCGTCATGGGCGAAGACGCGGACGGTGACGCCGCGTTCGACCAGACGTTCCACCAGTGCCAGCGCGGTGGTGGTCTGCTCGGTGGCACCCGCCTGGTTCAGGATCAGGGCTGCAGTGCGGATCACAGCCACACCACCTTGTCCGTTGCGTCGACCAGCAGGTCACCAACGGCTGCGATGTCGCTGGGCTTGATCCCGGTGGCCACCGCAGTGGGGTGGATGCCTCGGCGCTGCAGCGCCGCGCTGTCAACCATGACCGTGGCGCCTGCGCCGAGGGCGGCCTGGACACGGGGCTGTGAGGGATGGGTCGGCCGGGCCAGATCCGCCGCGCGGTCCAGCAACACCACGGTCACGTTGCCTGTGGCGGCCAGGGCGCGCGCAAGCTCCAGCGGCCAGCAGTCGCCGGCGGACAACAGCATGGTTGTCGACGTCGTCCTCATGCCGCCTTCTCGATCAGCAGTCGGATGGCGGGACGCCCGCTGGCATCCTGCGCACGCTCAACGGCCACCAGTGCATGGCCCGCCCGGTCTGCCCAGCGGGCGAAGGCGGCCGGCGAGCCGGGTCCCTCGGCCAGGACCTCAAGCACGTCGCCGGCTCGCAAGTCAGTGATGGCCCGCATGGCCTCGACGACGCCGCTGTCTCGTGACTTCCCGCGGGCATCAAGCGTCGCGGCCGCAACGATTGACGAACGAGGAGCACGCCCCCCGGTCGCCTTCAACCGCCACACCCGTCCGTGGCGGGTGCCGCTGGACGTCTCGATCAGGTCGGCCATCACACCTGCTGCCTCGCACGCGCCGGCCAGCAGGCCGCGTTCCAGCGCCTCGGCCAGGGCCGGGTCGACACGTTCCACCAGCGCGACCGCGGGGGACAGTCCCACGATCTCCGCCCAGTCGCTTCCGGCCCTGCTGACCTTCACATCGGGGGCATACACGCGAAGTGCATGTGTGGCCCGATTCACCGCCTGGCCCAACGTCGTCCTGCTGCCTGCGGGCTCGGGCGGCAGTGCGTTGACCAGGTGGCGTCCCTCGTCGCGGGCTCCGTCATGGGCGCGGCTGACCAGTGGCGGGTTGCCGGGTCGGTCCAGCAGGGTGACCAGCAGACGTACGACCAATGCGGCGGCCGCGCCGCCTGCGGGTTGGGCCGCGCCGTCCATGGCCGCGTGTTCGACGTCCAGTTCGGGGCGGGCCCGATACACCCGTGCAGGCCGACCTCCGCCGGGATGCTTGCGCTGGCTGACCGTGAGCAGTCCCGCGTCGGCCAACAACCCCAGATGGGTGCGTGCGACGTTTGGGTGCAGGTCGAAGGTGTCAGCGACGTCCCGCACGGTCAGTGCGCTATCGACGTGTCGCAGGTGGTCATAGATTCCCGCACGCGTCGAAGAGCCCAGGGCTCGGCTGATGCTGACCTGTCCAGTCATGCGCCTGTTGTACCCAGTGGTTGGGTCGAGTGAGGGAGGAATATAGTGCTAATTGCCTCAATGGCAACTGGGTAACCGTGAGAAGTTAGCCAGCGCCGCCCGCGAAGGGCGGTAACAAGGCCACCTCCACGCCCGCTGGCACGGTGACATCATCGGCCCTGGAGACAGGGGTGCCATCGACCATGACTGCGGCGATGTCGAGTCTTGCCGCGAAACGCTGGCCGAACTGCCGTCTGAGGTCGCTCAGCAAGTCCGCAAGCCTGACCGGGGCAGCCACAGTCACCTCTGCGGTTCCTGCCGCGTCACGCAGGGCTGCGAACAGCCTGACTGTCGAGGTTGTCTCACCGGTCACTTGAGTCCTGCGCCTTCGGGCCGAATTCATCGGCGTCGCCACGTTTGCTAGCGTCGTGCACCGTACCCCTCGTCCCATTGTCCAGAACAACCTGGAGTTCGGCATGCATCTTCTTGTCCTGCTGGGCAGTTCGGACGGGTTGCACGCATTGTTGCCGGCCCTTGAGTTTCTTGATCACAAGGTGACGGCAGCGGCGTTGGTTCCCGAGTCCCTGGATTCGGCCGGGGATGCCCAAATCGTGATTCTGGATGCGACGACCAATCTGTCAGCAGCCTCCCAGACCTGTCGGGCCGCAGCCACGACAGAGATCATGCGCCCGATCCTTGTGGTGGTGGACGAGGGTGGTCTGGCGGCCGTCAAGACGACCTGGGGATTTGATGATCTGGTGCTGCCGCGGGCCGGCCCCGCCGAGCTTGAGACCCGAATCCGCCTGTTGGCCGAACGCTTTGAAGCCGCGGGGTCCGGCAGTGTGTCCCACGTTGGCGACCTGGCCATTGACGAAAACACCTATGTCGTCAGGCTCCGGGGTGAACCGCTGGACCTGACCTTCCGGGAATTCGAGTTGTTGAAATACCTCGCGGCCAATCCGGGGAGGGTGTTCACCCGGTCACAACTCCTCAGTGAGGTGTGGGGCTATGACTACTACGGCGGCACACGGACCGTCGATGTCCACGTTCGGCGACTTCGCGCCAAGTTGGGGTCCGAATACCACGCCATGATCGGCACCGTGCGCGGAGTGGGCTACAAACTGGACCCTCAAGGCGCCAACAGTCCTACCGATACCTAGACGACATACCGGGGCGGGACATGCCTCTGCGGACTATTCCTCTTGGAGATGTCGTGAATGTCTTTGAGTGCCGAGCCGGCCACCGCGATGGAGGCCGACGACGGGGTCGTGGATATTCGACAACGGCAACGTCGTCGTGGCCAGCCACGGACTGGCGCTTGAGGAGTCGACCACCGCAGTTGCCACGCTGGTGCCACTGGAGCCGGGCAGCGACCATCGTCGTGTCAGCCGTCGTGTCAGCCGTCGTGTCAGCCGGCCGGGCGCAGGAGTGCCCGGCGCGTGACCTGTGAGGACTGGACGTCATCGACGAAACAGACCTCCCGATAGACCGTGTCAAAGCCCTCGGACTGATACAGGGCCATGGCCCCGACGCTGGCGCAATCGACGTACAACACGATGGCTTCGGACCGGCTGGCAAGGTGGCGCATTCCAGTGCGCAGCAAGTGGCGGCCAAGCCCCAGCCCTTGTGCGCGGGGGTGGACGGCCAGGACGTAGACCTCTCCCAGGGGACCGTGTGGCGCGTGATGGTTGTCTTCATGGGTGTGCCATTTGGTCCAGTGCAATCCCAACGGCTCGCCTTCCCCGCTGTCGGTCGAGCGGAAGGCCATGAACAATCCGGACGGGTCAAACCAGGGCATGGTGCGCCGCTCGGTGAACTCCTCCTGGTCCCAACCGCCGTTCTCGGGGTGGTCGGTGAAGGCAGCGTTGTTGATCTCAAGGAATGCCGAGTCGTCGGCCGCGCCGTCGTAGGAGCGGACGATGACGCCGTCGGGGACGGGTTCCTCCGGAGGTGCCGACAACGCGGGTCGGCGCATGTAGGCCAACTGTCGTTGGACCCCGAACCCCATCCGGTAGGCCATCGTGTCGGTTGCCTCCTCGACACGATGGACCCACATGAATAGCCGCCCGCCGCCGGCCCGGGCGACCGTGGTTCTGGTGGCGTCCAGCAACTGGGCCTGCACTCCCTCATCCCGGTGGTCGGGATGCACGACCAGTTCGACGGCCAGTCGCGGGTCACTGCCGGCGGGGTTCCAACGCAGGTGGGCGTAACCGATCAGGCCGTGCTGGTCGTCGTAGGCCAGGATGCCGTCCCAGTCCTTGGCCCCCACGGCGAGGTGGGCCATCTTGTGCTCGCCGATCGGGGCGTGTCCCTCGATGACGGTGGTGTCATCCAACAGTCGGGTGATCTCGGCCAGGCTGGCGGGGTCCAGATCGTGGCGCAGGTGGAGGTGGGGCACCCCGCACAGGTTAACGGGGCTGCGCCCCCGTCAATGCGTGGTGCCGTCTACGGCGGCGCGGTGGGTCGTGGGATGCGCTACACTCTCCGCTCCGCCGTCCGGAGGTTTCCCAACGGCCGACGAGTCCCCAAGCAGGTACGCTGCCGCCGGGCCGTTAGCTCACCGGGTAGAGCTCCGGACTTTTAATCCGGCGGAGCGGGTTCGAGTCCCGCACGGCCCTCGAGTTGGGGGCCAGAACTGAATACATACCGAGGACCTGTGGAGCAGTTAGGAGTGCTCGTCACCCTGTCAAGGTGAAGGCCGCGGGTTCAAATCCCGTCAGGTCCGCTACACAAGGGGGGCTCCGCCCCCCCTTGAACCCCCCCGGCCGATCACCGGGGTCAATGGTCAGGTAGCTCAGTTGGTACGAGCGTCCGACTGAAACTCGGAAGGTCGGCGGTTCGACCCCGCCCCTGACCACCACAAAAGCGCAGGTCAGACGCGTTTCGCGACAACGCGTTGGTGCCGCGTGTATCGTCACTGCCCACGTAACTGCCCACGAGCAGTACGGAGGGGAGTTCTGAATGGGACGAGCACGAGGCGAGGGGGGCCTGTCCTGGCACGCCGGCAAGGGCGTGTGGGTCGGGCGGTACCGAGGCCGGGATGTGTCCTCGAAGTCCAAGGCCGAGGCGGCGGCCAAGCTCGAGGCGCTCCGGGCGGGCGACCTGCCTCGCCCCCGCCAGACCGTCGGTGATGTCCTCGACTGGTGGACGAGCGAGCACCTGGAGCAGCGCGTCAGCACCGGGGCCATCACCCGGCGCACCGCCGCGAGCTACGTCGGACAGGCCGCGCACCTCCAAGGCCTGCGCGGGGTGCGGTTGAGCGCGTTGGATGCCACGGTCGTGGACCGCCACCTCGCCCTGCTCGCTGAGACGTTCTCTCCCCGCACCGTGCAGTACACCCGCGCGGTCCTGCGCATCGCCATGCGGGCCGCGGCGGCGAAGCGTCTCGTCCCCATGTCGGTGGCAGACGCGGTCTCCCTCTCGGAGTCCGTGCAGGTCGTCCCCTCCGAGGTGCCGGTCCTGACCCCGATGATGGCGGAGCAGGTCCTGGATCTGCTCAAGGGGGACCGCCTCCGCCCGCTGTACATCACGATGCTCGGTCTGGGCTTGCGCTTCGGCGAGGCCGGGGCGCTGTCATGGGCTGACGTCGATCTTGACTCCGGCACGGCCCGCATTCGGCACAGCCTTGGCCGCGTGCACGGCCAGTGGATCCACGGCGACACCAAGCAGCACGCCGACGTGACGTTGGCGCTTCCAGCGGTGGTCGTCAGTGCGCTCCGGGAGCAGCGGCGCATCCAGGCCGAGGAGCGGCTGGCCGCCGGTCCGCTGTGGACGGCCGCGGTCGCCCAGCTCGAGCGGCCGCGTCGACGAGGTCGGACGGTGACCGACCGGATCGAACTGGACGACCTGGTGTTCACCACCCCCGGAGGTGGGCCGATCCACAACTCGACGATCGCAGCCCGGACCCGGCAGCTGTGCCTGGATGCCGGCATCCCGCCGATGACGACGCACGAGTTCTGCCGTCATGGGGCCGCGACGCTGCTGCGTCAGGCGGGGGCGAGCCTGGACGAGATCCGTGAGCTGCTGCGGCATCGACAGATCGTCACAACCCAGCGCTACGCCCACGTGGCCCCAGAGCTACGACGTGCGACGGCTGATCGGATGGATGGGCTGCTCGGCGGCTGACCGTTCGTCGCGGGACGGGTGCGGCGTGTCGGACGTCGGCGCCTGCGCCCGTATCCAGTCGTTGAGCGCGGATTCAAGGACCCGTATCGCCGACCCGAGTCGCACCGCCGGAAGGGTGCCGCGTTCGACCAACCCGTAGACCGTGGACTCCGCGCACGACAGCCGGTCGGCGACCTCTGCGACCTTCAGGCCGCGTTCGGGCCGCGAGAGTTCCAGCACCTGCGTCGCCGCCATCCACGCCGCATCGTTGAGGAGCTGTATCAGGTGGTGCTCGGTCAGGAGCGCAACCCGGTCAGTGCTCGACGTCGGGTCTGCGGGCGTGGTCCTGCCAGGACGCGGGACGCTTGTGTTCACAGGGCATCACGTCCGGCGGCGTTGGACGTCGGGCAGGCACGGCTGAGGACGGCGGTGCTCGTGTGGTGCACGGCGTCGGTGGAGTCGGTGATTTTTGGAGCCGGACGGTGCTGCCAACTTCGCAGCACCGTCGTCGGTGATCGCGTCCGTACAGGCGGTGATGGGGTGCCCTGATGGGGCGGCCGACCTTGACCAGGCGCGAACATGCTCATGCGTGATTGGACGTGCCAGCCACACCGTCTGTGTCAACCTCCTCGAAAATCTCTGAGGCACGCACGCGCATTCCCGCATTCACGCTCCACAGCCAGTTCTTAGCCGCCGCCTTCTCACCCCATCACCCAACGCTTCGCCCCGATCACCCCTCGCGCCTCACCCCATGACGCAACCGCCCCTCCCCACCCCCCCACGCCCCTGACCCAGACACACCTCTTGCACATGGGGTGGCACCGAGCTTTATCGCAGCAGATGTCACAACCTGCGCCGGTGCTGGGCACGACGTTCTTCGGGACCGGCGTCGAGATGTCCTGTGGCGGTTGGGGAACCGTCTATGCTGTTGCGGTAGAAGTCACATCGTGATGTCTAAGGCAACGGATTGGGTGGTGGATGGCGGGCGAGTTTCCGGGTTCGGCGGGGTTGTTGCTGGTGCCGGGCGTGGCGCATCTGAACGAGCCGGCGGCGGTGTTTGAGGCGATGGTGGCCGGGTGGTGCCGGCAGCAGCGGTCCCGGCAGCTCGGGGAGGGCACGGTCCGAGACCGGGAGCGACTGATCCGGCGGTTCGCCGGGTTCGCTGAGTCGCATCCGTGGGAGTGGACGCCGGGTGATGTGGAGGACTTCACGGTGTCGCTGACCTCGGGGTCTGGGCGGTTGGCGTTGTCGACGATCCGGGGCTATCACCTGACGGTACGGATGTTCTGCGACTACATCACCGACTCGCGGTATGAGTGGCCGTCGCAGTGCCAGGACCGGTTCGGGCAGGTGCCGTCGCAGGTCTGCAACGAGTGGAACACCGTCGCGCATCTGAACGACTACGAGGGCCGCCCCCAGCGTCGCCCGTTGACGTATCGCGAGCTGGAGGTGCTGTTTGACTGGCTGGATGACCGGGTGGACGTGATCGCCCGGTCGGGCCGCAAGGGGGCGCTGGCGGCGTTGCGGGACGCCACGATGATCAAGACGGCGTACGCGTTCGGGTTGCGCCGCAACGAGCTCGCACGACTGGATGTTGCGGACCTGCGCCCGAACCCACACATGCGCACCTGGGGGACCTACGGGTCGGTGCACGTGCGCTACGGCAAGGCTACGAAAGGGTCGCTGCCACGTCGTCGCACGGTGCTGGCGGTCCCGGAGTTTGACTGGGCGGTTGCGGGGCTGCGGCAGTGGGTGGAGGAGGCGTTGCCGTTGTATGAGACGGGCGGGCATCCCGCGCTGTGGCTGACCGAGCGGCGCACCCGGGTCGGCGTCCGGCATATCGATGAGTTCTTCGCCACGGCCCGGACCGAGGTGGGGCTGGATGAGCATCTGAGCCTGCACTGCCTGCGGCACTCCTACGTGACGCATCTGATCGAGCACGGCTACCCCGAGCGGTTCGTCACCGAACAGGTCGGGCACGCGTTCGCCGCGACCACGGCGATCTACACGTCGGTGTCCAACGACTTCAAGAACAAGACGCTGCAAGCGGCCCTGGCCAGGGTCTATGCAACGAGTGAGAAGGAACGATCATGAGGACGATCCAAGTGCAGTGGAACCTGCGGCAGGTGATGGCTGACCGGGGCCTGTTCCAGACCAGCGAGCTGCTGCCGCTGCTGGCCGAGCGCGGCATCCAACTGACCCGTGAGCACGTCTACCGGCTCGTGACCAAGACCCCGCAACGGCTCAACACCCAGGTCCTCGTCGCGCTGTGCGACGCGCTCGGGTGCACCCCGGCCGATCTGATCGTCCCCGTCGTGGTCGAGCACAAGCAGGCCCGTACCGGCACCATCGGGGAGGGCGGCCCCAAGCTCGGGGACCTCCGCCCGATCCGCGCCCGCGTCCGCCGTCCCGAGGGCGTCAAGGAGTGAACCCTGCCGCGACGCGGGAGTGCGCCCGCTGCGGCATCACAGGCAAGACGGTGATGCTGCCGACCGGACCGATCTGCTCCCGCTGTCGCCGCAACATCGCCTATCACCCTGGCGTATGTCCCGAATGCTCCCAGCTGCGCCCGATCGCCTACCCCTCCACCAGCAGCCACGGGGTGCTGGTCTGCGCGTCCTGCGCCGGTACGGCATCGGTGTTCGCCTGCACCCGCTGCGGGCGCGAGGACCACCCCTACGGCGCCGACCGTTGCGCCCGCTGCATCCTGACCCAACGGCTCACCGTCTTGCTGACCGACCCCGCCACCGGGAGCATCCACGACACGCTCCAGCCCATCTATGACGAACTGGCCGCCGCTGGCCGGCCCCAAAGCGTGATCAGCTGGCTGCAAAGGCCACCCGCGACCGGGACTGGGCTGCTGGGCCTGATGGCGCGAGGCGAGATGCCGATCACCCACGACGCGTTCCGTGCACTGCCAGCCGACCGATCCCATAACTACCTGCGCGAGCTACTGACCTCAGTCGGGGTGCTGCCGCCCTACCAGCCAGCGATCGAGCGCATGCTGCCCTGGCTCGACGCCAAGCTCACCGAGCTGACAGCCGAGAATGCGAGCGTGATCAACCGGTTCGCGCGCTGGCACATCCTGCGCCGGCTGCGCCGCACCGCTGACGCAGGCACGCTCACAAACGGGTCGATCAACGTCGCCCGAACCCAAATCAACGCCGCCATCCGGCTCTGCAACTGGGCCACCGAGCGCGGACGCTCGGTGACGGCGATGACCCAGGCCGACCTGGAGCGCTACGTGATCAACCGCCCCGGCGGGCAGCACACCCTCCACGGCTTCGTGGCCTGGCTACGCCGCACCGGCCTGAACACCGCTGTTCGCATCGCTGCCCACGAGACGACGTTGCCCGAAGTCATCCTCACAGACGCCGACCGCTGGGCACACGTAGACATCCTGCTCCACGACGACAGGATCCGCCTCTACGCCCGCATCGGCGGCCTGTTCATGCTGCTGTTTGCCCAGCCGCTGACAGCCATCTCCCGCATGAGAACCGACCAGGTCACCCTCGGCGAGGACGGTCGAGTCACTGTCAGCTTCACCGACACCCCGGTGCAGATGCCCGGCGGGCTCGACGACCTCATCCGCACCCACCTCACCCGGCCCGCAACGCCGTCGATCACCAGCCAAAACCACGGCTGGTTGTTCCCCGGCCGCAGCCCCGGAGGGCACCTCGTCACCGAGAACTTCCGCGCCCAGCTCGTCGCACACGGCATCCGCCCCGGACGCTCCCGCCACATCGCACTCTTCGGCCTCGCCGCCGCCATACCTGCCCCCGTCCTCGCCGACCTCATCGGCATCGCCGACAAGACCGCCACCAAATGGGCCGCCCTCGCCGCCCGCGACTGGTCCGCCTACATCGCCCAACGCAACGGATAAAGCCCGCTGAGAACAACGTACGCCCGCCAGTATCTGGCAGGGGGTGCACACCTATGAGGTGTGGATCGGTGCTCGGGGTGTGGGCGGTGACGGTGTCGATGCGGGTGATGTCGGCTGGCACCGGCTACCGCTACCTGCTTCATTCCGTCGCCGTCGGCGACGGCCGCCGAGAGCCTGGTCGGGCGTTGGCGGACTACTACACCCAGCCGGGCTGCCCGCCGGGCCGGTGGCTCGGATCGGGCCTGGGAGAGTTCGCCGACGGACAGCTGCACACCGGGGATGTGGTGACCGAAACCCAGTTGGCGTTGCTGCTGGGTGCCGGGTGTGACCCGGTGAACGGGGCGCCGCTGGGCCGGGCCTATCCGGTCTATCCGACTCGGGCCGAGCGGATCGCAGCCAGGATCGGGCAGCTCGATGGGTCATTGACCGGCGAGGACCGGGCTGCGGCGGTCGCCCGCATCGAGGCCGAGGAGGCCAGCCGGGCAACGCGACGGGCGGTGGCGGGGTTTGATGTGACGTTCAGCGTGCCCAAGAGCGTCTCGGTGCTGTGGGCGTTGGCCGACCCTGACACCCAAGCCCGCATCCTCGCGGCGCATCATGCCGCGATCGCTGATGTGATCGGCATGCTGGAACGTGACGTCGCGGCGACACGGATGGGTGCGAACGGTCCGGAGGGTGCGGTCGCTCAGGTCCCGGTCGTCGGTGTCGCGGCGGTGGCGTTTGACCACTTCGATTCCCGTGCCGGTGATCCGCAGTTGCACACCCATGTGGTGATCGCCACCAAGGTCCGAACCGTGACGGATGGCAAGTGGCGCAGCTTGGATGGCCGTCCGGTGCATGCGGCGATGGTGGCGCTGTCGGAGCACTACAACGCCGTCCTGGCTGACCACCTCACCCGCGATCTCGGCGTGGTGTGGCAACAGCGGGAGCGAGGTCTCGATCGTAATCCGGTGTGGGAGATCGCCGGTGTCCCCGCGGAGTTGGTGGCAGCGTTCTCTTCCCGGGCCGGGTCGATCGATGTGGCGACTGACCGGCTGATCGCTGAGTACCGGCAGCAGCATGGCCGGCAGCCGTCACGACGCACGGTCATCCGGCTGCGTCAGCAGGCCACCCTGTCCAGCCGCCCGGACAAGGTGCAGCGGTCCCTTGCCGACCTGACCGAGGACTGGCGCACCCGCGCCACCGTGGTGTTGGGCCGGCCTGCCGACGGGTGGGCCATCGGCCTGTTGCGCGATGGCCGACGTGTGCAGCAGTTGTTGACTGCCGATGCGCTCGGCGACCGGTTGGTGGCGGGTGTTGCGGGCCGGGTGGTGGAGGTGGTGGGTGAGCGACGCTCGACGTGGCGACGGTGGAACCTGCATGCCGAAGCCTCCCGGCAGCTTGCTGGTGTCCGGTTCGCCACCACAGCTGATCGCGACGCGGTGGTGGGTCGTGTCGTGGCCGCTGCTGAGCAGCAGTCGGTGCGGTTGACCCCGCCCGATCTCGCGGTGGTGCCGGCGGAGTTGCGTCGTGCCGATGGGACCAGCGTGCTGCGGCCCCGTCACGCGGCGGTGTTCACCTCTGCGGAGCTGCTGGCTGCCGAGGACCGGCTGCTCGACCTGGGCCGCACCACCGTCGGACCGGTGGTGCCTCGGTTGACCGTCGCCGAGACTGTCGCGGCTGGCATGTTGGGGGCTGATCAGGCTGCTGCGGTCACCGCTGTGGCCACGTCGGGGCGGGTGGTGGATGTGCTGATCGGCCCGGCCGGGGCGGGCAAGACCACCGCCATGCGGACCCTGCATGCCGTCTGGACCGGCCTGTACGGCCAACAGTCCGTGATCGGCCTGGCCCCATCAGCCGCCGCAGCCCAAGTCCTCGCAGACGACACCGGGGTGCAGGCCGACACGCTCGCTAAGTGGCTCCACGACCACCAGCACGGAACCACAAGGTTCACTGCGGGGCAGCTGGTCATCATCGACGAGGCATCCCTTGCTGGTACCCGCAGCCTGCACGCCATCGCCGATCATGCCGCACAGGTCGGGGCGAAGGTGCTGCTGGTGGGCGACCCTGCCCAGTTGACCGCTGTTGATGCCGGCGGGGCGCTACGGCTGCTGGCCCGCGACCGCGACGACATCGTCGAACTGACCGACGTGCGCCGGTTCCACCAGCCCTGGGAAGCCACCGCCACCCTGCAACTCCGCAACGGCAACCCTGCAGTGCTGGGCACCTACGCCGAGCACGGCCGGCTGCACGACGGCGACACCGAGACGATGCTCGACAGTGCCTACGCCGCATGGCAGACCGACCAGGAGACCGGCAAGCAGAGCTTGCTGATCGCCCCGACTCGTGACCAGGTGCGGCTGCTCAACCTGCGTGCCCAGACCGACCGGATCACCATCGGCCACGTCCAAACAGACGTCATGGTGGCGTTGCGGGACGGCACCACCGCCGGGGCCGGGGACGTGATCGTGACTCGACGCAACGATCGGCGGTTGCACGGCCCTGGCGGGTGGGTGCGCAACGGTGACCGGTGGCGCATCACCGCCACCCACCCCGACGGCACCATCGACGTCCGTCGGCATGGCCAGCACGCAACGATGCGGTTGCCTGCCGCCTACGTCGCTGCACATGTGGAGCTGGGCTACGCCACCACCGTGCACCGGGCCCAGGGCGCCACCGTGGACACCGCCCATGCCCTTGTGACCGCGGCGATGACCCGGGAGACCCTATACGTGGCGATGACCCGCGGCCGTCAGTCCAACCTCGCCTACACGATCACCGACGCCCCCGACACCGAAGCCCACCAGGATCACCCGCCGACGGTGACCGGCAGGCAGGCGCTCACCGGCGTGCTGGCCCGTAGCGGTGCCGAACCGTCGGCACACGAAGTGATTGCTGTCGAGCAGGACCGGTGGGGCAGCATCGCTCAACTGGTTGCGGAGTACGACACCATCGCCGCTGCAGCCCAACACGGCCGCTGGGTCCAACTCCTCCGGACCAGCGGGCTCACCCCCACCCAGGCCGAGCAGACCATCACCTCAGAGGCCTTCGGCCCCCTCTGCGCGGCCCTGCGGCGTGCCGACGCCCACCACCACAACCCCGAACAGCTCCTTCCACGACTCATCGCTGCCCGGCCGCTTGAGGACGCCGAGGACATCGCGGCGGTCCTGCACCACCGCCTCCAGCCTGCGACGCAGCGCACCACCGCCAAAGGCCGCCCACGTCCGGTGCCTCGCCTCATCGCCGGTCTCATCCCCCAGGCCACCGGACCGATGACCCACGAGATGCGCACTGCCCTGGACGAACGCCAGCAGTTGATCGAACGACGCGCAACCAAGCTCGCCCACACCGCCCACACCAACAACGAGGCATGGACCCGGCCGCTCGGTCCAGCCCCCACCGACCTCTACGGGCGCCGAACATGGATCCGCGACCTCGCCATAATCGCGGTCTACCGCGACCTCCACACCATCACCAGTGACACCCCCATCGGCCACCGCACCGAAGGCATGCAGGCGCCCGACACGCGCGCAGCCCTGACCGCCATACGTCGTCTGCAACAAGCTGCGATCCCCGACTGGCACCGTGCGCCAGTGGCTGGAGTGGAACGTCCGTACGCACCAGATTGGAGCCGCTCGTCCATATGAGATCGGGGGCGGAATCAACGGGTGAGCGCAACAGCCTCGTTGAACTTCTCTGATGGTGTCATGTAGTCGAGTGTCTTGCGAGGGCGACCGTTGAGTTCGGCGGCCACGGTGTTGAGGTCGCGGTCGAGTTCCTTCCCCCGCCCGTCACACCGCCATCGCCGCCATCGCCGTCGTCCCCCCCGCCACCGCCACCGTCCCCACCATCAGCAGGAGGAGCGGACCCCGGAACCTGTCAAGCCCGATGAGACAGACAACTTCCTATTCGCTCTGAATGAGTGCTTCTCGGGAGGGGTCGTTGATCCAGGCGACCGACGGCAGTTCGGGCGGGTGGGGCCGGCGGTAGCGGAACCGTGCGGGGTTGGCGGCGTAGGCGGCATCGAGGGTGGCGGCGCGGTGGACGCGGACCTCGGCGGCGGTGCCGTAGTGCACCGAGGCGGGGGTGTGCAGGCCGATGCCGGCGTGGCGGTGGATGTGGTTGTAGTGCTCGAAGAACGCAGTGCAGAAGACACGGGCGTCTTGGATGGACCCGAATCGGCCGGGGAAGGCGGGGCAGTACTTCAGCGTCTTGAACTGGGCCTCGCTGTAGGGGTTGTCGTTGCTGGTGTGCGGCCGCGAGTGCGACCTGGCGACGCCGAGATCGACCAGGAGTTGGGCGACGGGCTTGGACGTCATCGAGCTGCCCCGGTCGGCATGCAAGGTCAGCTGATCCCGCGCCACGCCCTGGGCGGTGAGGCAGGACTCGATGAAGGACTTCGCCAGCTCACCGGTCTCGGCGGGCGCGATCATCCAGCCGATGACGTAGCGGCTGTAGATGTCGATGATGACCAGCAGCTCGTAGTACACGCCGCGCTCGGGACCCTGCAGCTTGGTGATATCCCACGACCAAACGGCATTGGGCGTCTTGGCCATCAGCTCGGGCTTCTTCTTGGCCGGGTGGGTGCGCTGCCGTCGTCGTTCGCGGGTCTCCCCGGCGGCGCGCAGCAGCCGGTACATCGTGGAGATCGAGCACAGGTAGATGCCGTCATCCAGCAGCTGCGCCCACACCTGCGCGGGCGCCAGGTCGCAGTAGGCATCGCTGCGCAACACCGTGAGGATGTGCTGCCGTTCGGCCTCAGTGAGCTTGTTGGGGGGTGCCGGCCGTGGGACCGGAGGACCCAGCACCGGCGGTCGTTGCCGCCGGTAGTGGGTGGCCCGCGGGATGCCCAGCAGCCGACACGCCGTGGCGGTGGAGGTCACCTCGACCAGCTCGTCGAAGGCGGTGTCGATCATGGGTTGGATCGTCTGTCGGTGTCCGCGCTCTCGGAGAAGGTCTCCAAGAGCGCTTGCAGTTTTCCCGTGATCTCCAACGCCAGCTTGGTCTTGGTCAACTCCTCTTCCAGCTTGGCGTTGCGACGACGCAGCTTGTCCAACTCGATCTGCTCAGGTGTGCGCTTGGCCGTCCTCGGCTTGGGCGACAGCCCATCCAGGGCGGCGGCGTCGCGCTGCTTGCGCCACTCCGAGATGTGGGAGGTGTACAGGCCCTCGCGGCGCAGCAACGCGCCACGCTCCGGGGAGCCCTGCGGGATCTCGTCGTACTCCGCGACGATGCGGTGCTTGTACTCAGCGGTGAAGGACCGGCGGGTCGGTCGGGTAGCAGGGTCAGGATCGTCCACACGCCCATCATTGCGGGCAGCGGACAGGGTCGGCATGGTCATCAGGTTTCGGTGATCCGTTCTCGCCCTGCAGTCAAGGTTCGCTACAGCAGGTGTCTCACGTCAGCCTGACAGACAGGGCCCCGCGGACCCCGACGAGCCAGCACTCCCTCCGGCCGAGCAGCCATCGGGCGGGCCGGATCGGATCGGCGGTCCGAGCAGGGTGGAGACCGCGGTCTTGGGCTCCCAGGCGCGGGGGTCGGCCGACTCGGTCGTGCTGAGTCGGGCCGACCTGTTCGCCGATGCCCAGATCGGCACCGGGTTCGCAGTGCTGAAGGATGCCCCGATCCTGCTGACCCAGCCGGGCACGCTGCATCCAGCCACCGAAGCCGAGATCCTGCGCCTGCTGGACCCCGGCGACACCGTGTACATCGTCGGTGGCACCGAGGCTGTCAGCGAGGCGGTGCAGTCGCGGCTCTCCGAACTGGGCTTCGTGGTCGTCCGCTTCGACGGCGCCAACCGGTTCGACACCGCCGCCCTCGTCGCCGTGGACGGCCTGGGCACCCCCGACACCTATCTGCTCGCTGACGGCAACAGCTTCCACGACACGATCGTGGCCGGGGCTGCCAGCATCGTCGCCGACGCGGATCCTGGTCAGGTCGCCGCAGTGCTGCTGTCTGACATCGACCAGGTCCCCGCGGAGACCCAGGCGGTGCTGGACGCCGCCGGCGGTGCGGCGACCGTCGTGACGATCGGCAGCGATGCCGCCGATGCGCTGCCCGCGGTGGAGCATGTGGTCGGCCCGACGCCGGCGGCACTGTCGGTGCGGGTCGCGGAACGGTTCTTCACCGATCCCGTCGCCGTCGGGGTGGCCACCGACGCGGACTTCGCCGACGCATTGACCGGGTCCAGCGTCATCGGCAGTCCTCGGGTGGGTCCGGGGCCGATGCTGTTCACCGACCCCGCCAGCCTGACAGCGGTGACTCGGACCTACCTGGAGTCGATCCGGCGAAGTCTGCAGAGGTCCTTCGTGTTCGGAGGAACCGACGCCCTGTCGGCCGCGGTGCACGAGGAGATCCGTCAGGCCCTGCTGGCCGAGTGACCGCGGCCCCGTGCCGGGACCCCATGGAGCTGGCGCTCCCGGTGCCCGTTGCGGCGGTGGCCGGCGGGCCATAAGCGGGCCATAAGCAACGGTCAAACGGGGGTTGTACCGGTCCGTCCTGTGATTGTGAGAAAGGACATTTCCGCAGGTCAGGCGCCGTTTTTGCAGGTCAGCGGATCGGCGTTCGTCGACCTATCAAGCCGACTCCGTCGCGGCAGACAGCGCCGCCCGACAGGCACTCGCCATATCGCAAGCGGGCCGCCTCGCCCCAGCGCCTCATGATCGGCGTCCACCGTCACGCGTCCATCAGGGACCGTCGATGTGATACCGGGGGGGAATACAACAGGTCAGGGATTATGCGCAGAACCGTGGTTGTGCGCGTTCGTCCCTGTGGCCGCAGCCGCCCATAAGCCGCAGTGCTTCGCGTCTGCCCCAAATCATACCAAGGTCGGGGTTTGGGCTCCGCTGTCGGTCACGTTGGCTCGTCGTCTTGATCACGTGAGCAGGAGGCTAGGTTCCCCAAGCAGCACGCGGACAAGCAGTTCGTGACGGCCCCTATCGCTCGGTGTCGGGATGTGCCGTGGCGCTACCCCTCCGCCTCGAAGGAAGAGCTGTTGACCCGGACGCCGGACCAGGAGGATGGCAGTCCCATTGCCGGCGGTTCGCGTGTGCGCCAGAAACGACCCCGCATCCCACGTGAGGAGGGTGTCCAGCCCCCCTCGCAGACGAGCAGTGGTGCGCCGAGACGTTCCTCGGCCTCCCCGACGAACGTCGTGAGCGGCCAGGCGTCCCGACGACG
This sequence comes from Euzebya sp., assembly GCA_051004735.1. Classification (GTDB taxonomy): domain Bacteria; phylum Actinomycetota; class Nitriliruptoria; order Euzebyales; family Euzebyaceae; genus Euzebya. The sequence goes on from JBPCKA010000075.1 coordinate 54,309, forward strand.
CAACTTCCACGTGCAGACCTTCTTGCCCGGGTCGGGTGCACATCGTCGCAGGATGATGAGTGCGCTGCTCGGGGCGCCCATCGCCCTCTTTTCCGACGGAACGGCGAGAGATGTGCCATGATGCTGCCATCAGGGGTAACCCTGAGTGGTTGGGCGTGTGGCACAGACTCCGTCACCGATCCGTTGGTCGCCCGAGTTGACGGACGAGCCAAGGCGAAACCGGACGTTCCCTTCTGCACTCGCAGCTGACTCGTCCGGGTCCGCCCTACCAGAGAAGCACATCATGCGTTCGTCTTGCCGTGCCTTGGGCACTCGTCGTTGTCGGGCAGCGAGGGGACCCTAATGGGGGGCACGATTAGGGTGGGCTTTCGGTTGAGGGCGTTCGTGATCGCCTTGTCGGTGATCGCCGTGGTTGCAGTGGTCGGTGACCAAGTCGCGGCCGCGACCACACTCACGGTCACCTCAGCCGACGATGTCAATGACGGGACCTGCGACGCAGGCCATTGCAGTCTCCGCGAGGCGATCGACGCCGCCAATGCCGCGGCCGGCTTCGACACGATCGGTTTCGACATCCCCGGCGGCGTTCCTCTGTCGATCCAGCCGGGCTCGTCGTTGCCGGCGATCACCGATCCGGTCGTCATCGACGGCACCACCCAGCCCGGATGGGCCGGCACACCGGTCGTCGAGATCAGCGGCGTCGAGGCTGGCTTCGGCGTGTTCGGGCTCGAGATCGTCTCGGGAGGCAGCACCGTGCGCGGTCTGGTGATCAACGACTTCTCCGACACCGGCATCGTGCTGCGCGGCGGCGGTGGCAACCTCATCGAAGGCAACTACGTCGGCCTCGACGTCACCGGCACGCTCGACCGGGGGAACGGCCACGACGGGATCGGCATCCTCGGCTCTGCCAACAACGTCATCGGCGGTGTGACGGCGCCCGCCCGAAACGTGATCTCCGGCAACGACAACGTCGGTGTAAACCTTCTCAACGGCGGCTCCACCGGCAACCGGATCGAGGGCAACTACATCGGAACCGACCAGACGGGCACCCTCGCCGTCGGCCAGACGCTCATGGGTGTGCTGATCACCGCCGAGGTCGGCCGGGTCGACTACGCCTCCGACAACACGATCGGAGGGGCGGCGGCGGGCGCCGGGAACGTGATCTCGGGCAACGGCAGCCACGGGGTCTCGATTTTCAGGGGTGCCCGGAACTCTGTCGCGGGCAACCACATCGGAACCGACGCCACGGGGACGATCGCGGTACCCAACGGCAATGCCGGCGTCGAGATCAACGAAGCCGACGACAGTGTCATCGGAGGCACAGGGCTCGGGGCACGGAATCTGATCTCAGGGAACACTGTCGGAGTGCTGATCATCGCCGATGGCGAGGCGGCCACCGGCAACGTCGTGCAAGGAAACTTCATCGGCACATCGGTCGCCGGGGACACGGCGCTGGGCAACCTCGACGGTGTCGCGCTGGAGCTCAGGAACGCCACCAGCTCCGGGTCGGTCTCCGGCAACCTCATCGGCGGAGACGACCTGGCCGACGGGGCTGCAGACGGAGTGGTCGACGCCGCCAACATCATCTCCGGCAATGACGGCGTGGGGGTCGTTCTCGCCGGGTCGACCGTCACCGGGAACCAGGTCCACGGCAACCGCATCGGAACGACGAGGGCAGGCGATGCCGGGCTCGGGAACCAGGGCGCGGGTGTCCTGCTGACCGCCAAACTGGGTGCCGAAGGCTCGGGCGCTGAGGCCAACGAGATCGGGGGCACCGCACCAGGGGCGGGCAACACGATCTCGGGCAACAACGGACGCGGTGTGTCGATCGTCTCCGGTTCGACCCTCAACCTCGTGTTGGGCAACCGCGTCGGCACCGACGTGGACGGGGTGACAGCGGTCCCCAACGTCGGTCCGGGCGTCTTTCTCCGTGACGTCAGCTCCAACGCCATCGGCGGCAGTGAGCCCGGGGAAGGCAACCTGATCTCGGGAAACGACGAGGCAGGTGTCGAGATCCTGGCGGACGCCGGAGACGCCTCCGTCAACGTGGTGCAGGGCAACCTCATCGGGACGGATGCGACCGGGTCCGTCCCGGTCGCGAACGGAGGATCCGGCGTCGTCATCAGGACGGGGCACAGTTCCACCCCCGGCCTCGCGACGCAAAACCAGATCGGTGGACTCGACTTCGAGGATGGTGCGGTCGACGGCGTCATCGGTGCCGGCAACGTGATCTCGGGCAACGTCGAGCACGGTGTCGTCGTCTTCGGCCGTACGGCGACCCTCAACCGCGTCGAGGGCAACCTGGTGGGCACCGACCTCACCGGGACGTCGGCACTCGCCAACGGCGGGATCGGCGTGCTCATCACCGGAAACGGCGTCGACGACGGCGCGTCCTCCAACGTGGTCGGCGGTGTCGATTCTCACAACGTCATCTCGGGAAACGGCGTCGACGGGGTGCACATCTCGGCGGGCGCCTCCTCCAACGAGCTCCTCGGCAACCTCATCGGCACCGACTTCTCCGGGACCTTCGCAGTCGGCAACGGCCGCCACGGTGTCGCGATCATCGATGCTTCGGACAACACGATCGACGGCACTGCACCGCTCGGCCGCAGCCTGATCTCGGGCAACGCCGAGGTGGGGATCCTTGTGAGCGGGGCCGCTGCTCAGAACAACAAGGTGACCTCGAGCTACATCGGCACCGACATCGCCGGATCGATGGCCCTTCCCAACGGCACCGCCGGTGTCGTCGTCGACCACGCAGGCATCACGGACATCGGCGACGCTCCCCCCGGCGGACCGACGATCGGGAACCTGATCTCGGGGAACCCGATCGGCATCTCGTTGCAGGATGCCTCCGCGAGCACGATCGAGGCCAACCTGATCGGCACCGATGCCGCCGGGACGGCACCGATCCCGAACGGCATCGGCATCTCGATCTCCGGTGACGTCCTCGCCAACGACATCGGTGGCAGTTCCTCCGTCGACCAGGGGAACATCATCTCCGGCAACGAGAGCGACGGCATTCGCATCGACCAGACGGGGAGCCTGTTTTTCGACGGCAACATCAGCGCCCAGACCGAGATCCTGAACAACCGCATCGGTGTGGACGCCGCGGGTGCCCCGATGGGCAATGGTGGGCGCGGCGTCGCGATCCTCGCCTCGCACGGAAACCGCGTGGGCGTCGACATCCTGGGGACGAGAGCTCCGAACGAGATCGCGCACAACGGCAGCGCTCTGGGGCTCCAGGGCCACGGTGTGCTCGTCGCCGAGGGCCAGCGCAACACGATCAGGTTCAACTCGATGCACTCGAACGCAGGCCGCGGCATCGACCTCGGTGACGACTCCTGGGACGTCAACGACCTCGGCGTCGTCGACACCGGTGCCAACACCCGGCTGAACCATCCCGTGGTCGCAGGCGTCGAGTTCACGTCGACTAACAGGACGATCACCTGGTTCCTGTTTGCTGCCGCGAACACCACGTACGACTTCGACTACTACATCAACACCGTACCCGATGCATCAGGCTTCGGTGAGGGCGAGACCCACGTGTTCACCGAGCAACTCACCACCGGACCCACGGGTCAACTGGAGCGGTCCATCAACTTCCTCGCCTCCGACCGGTTCGTCTCCGCCACCGTCACCGATCCGAATGGCAACACGTCGGAGTTCTCGATGATCGACACCGACGGCGACGCCATCGGCGACGCGTGGGAGACCGAGGGCATCGACGTCGACGAGGACGGCGTCGTCGACCTCGATCTGCCCGCGCTGGGGGCGAACCCGGAGCACAAGGACATCTTTGTCGAGTACGACTCGATGATCGGGCTCGCCCCACATCCCGACGCCCTCGACTGGGCGGCGAACGGCCGACCCGGCGAGAACGAGAGCTTCGCCAACGTCGCCGATGCGCTCGTGCAGAACCCTGACGGTGCCAAGGGGATCGCTCTCCACCTCGACGACGGGGGCGATGCGAGCATCCCCCAGGCCCCGTGGCCGGTCGTGAACGCCGACGGGTGGCCCGCAGCGTTCGAACCGCTGCAGAACGGCGCCGCCGGCGGCGACCATCGTGACGGCACGTTCGGGACGCCGGCGGAACGCGCCTCGGCGAACTGGCCACAGATCCGTGAAGCCCGCCGACTCGTCTACCACTACATGGTCTTCGCCCACAGCTACGGACCCACGTCATCCAGCGGGGTCGCCGACATCCGCGGCCCCAACATCATCGTGACGCTCGGCACGTGGGCCGGTGAAGGTGCCAACCCGTTCGGCGGGACCCGTGAGGAACAGGCCGGAACCCTCGTCCACGAGTTGGGACACAACCTCAACCTCGGCCATGGCGGCAGCGGCGACCACACGCAGTACAAGCCCAACTACCACAGCGTCATGAACTATTTGTGGCAGACACCGAAGGCGGGGTATGCCAGCAGCTGGGTGCTCGGGTACTCGCACTCGGCGTTCCCCGACATCGTCGAAGCCTCGATCGTGGAGGCCGCCGGCTTCGACGGCCACGTCGGTCACGAGGTCCCGATCGGACCGATCTTCGTGGGCGGGGCGCGAGTCGCCGCCCGTCTCGTCGACGAGGAAGGCGGCATCGACGTCAACAACGACGGAGACAAGACCGACACCGTCCCGGGCGATCTCAACTTCATGAGCGACTCCAACGGTGACGGCGTCATCGACGCCGCCGACGCGTCCCCGGGCGAGACCCTGACGGGGCAAGAGGATTGGAGCCGGCTCGTCTACTACTTCCGCGAGTCACCGAACTACGAGGCTGCGGGCAGCGATGCGGATGCGATCGAGACCAACCTCACCCTCGACGACGAGGAACTGCTCGAATCGATCGGGGACGGGCCCGGCGACCTCATCCTCAGCCACCCGCTCTTCCTCGTCGACGAGGCATCGATCAGCGGCGCCGCCGTCGTGCGCGTCCTCCGCGAGGCGGGCACCGAAGGGACGGTCACCGTCGACTACACCGTGACCGCCGGCACGGCGACGCCGGGCGACGACTTCGAGGCCGTCTCCGGCACCCTGACCTTCGCCGATGTCGAGTACGTCGCCACGTTCACGATCCCGATCCGCGACGACGCAGTCCCCGAGGGAACAGAGACGATCAACGTCACGCTCAGCAACCCCACCGGAGGTGCCGGCCTCGGCCACCGCCCTGCCGCGGTCGTGGAGATCCACGACGACGACGCGACGACGTTCGTCGTCACCAACACGGACGACGATGGCTCCGGGTCGTTGCGCGACGCGATCACGAACGCCAACGCGCTTTCCGGCCTCGACGTCATCACCTTCGCCATCCCCGGCGCCGGGGTGCAGACCATCCGTCCGCTGTCACAGCTCCCGAACATCACCGACCCGGTGATCATCGACGGGTACACCCAGCCGGGGGCGAGCTCCAACACGGCAGAGGTCGGCTCCGACGCGCAGATCTTGGTCGAGCTCGACGGCTCCCTGATCTCGGCGATGGGGTTCCGGATCACCGGAGGGGGCTCGACGGTGCGAGGCCTGGCGATGAACCGCTGGGTCTTCACCACGATCGAGTTGTCGAGCGGAGGCGGCAACGTCATCGAAGGCAACTTCATCGGTACCGATCCCACCGGGATGTTCGCCCTGCGTCCCACGCTGGCCGTGAGCGACCGGGACGGCATCGAGGTTCGATCGGGTGCGGGCAACCGCATCGGTGGGCCGGGTCCGGCGCAGCGCAACATCATCGGGGGACTGCCGGGGAGCGGGATCGACCTGTTCGTCGGCGGGCATCTGGTGCAGGGCAATCTCATCGGGTTGGGCGCAGACGGCACCACGCCGATCGGCAACGACCTCTTCGGGGTCGACAGCGCTGGGAGCACGGTCAACACGATCGGCGGTGTGCTCCCGGGTGAGGGCAACGTCATCGCCAACAACGCGGAGATGGGCGTCTTCAACCGGGCGAGCACCGTGCGGGGCAACGAGATCTTCGACAACACGGGTTTCGGGATCGGCTTCGACGTTCGTGCACCGACGTTCAACGATCCCGGAGACAACGACGCTCATCAGAACTACCCCGTCATCGAGTCTGCGATCGGCGGGACCGGGGTGGTCGAATTGAGCGGCCGCTTCAACAGCCGGCCGGGCGAGACGTTCACGATCGACCTCTACGCGTCGCAACTGCCGCACCCGAGCGGCTATGGCGAAGGTGCGGTGTACCTCGGATCCGATTCGTTGACGACGGGCCCCGACGGCAACATCGCCTTCGCGCTCACCGTTCCCCACGATCCGTCGGACGGCCAGGTGATCGCCGCGACCGTGACGAACGCGGCCGGCTTGACATCGGAGTTCTCCGCCCGAATCGGCATCGACGACGTCCTCTCCTCGCCATTCCTCGTCACGGCTGTCGGAGATGTCGACGACGGCTTCTGCACCCCGGACCACTGCAGCCTGCGAGAGGCGCTCCACGCCGCCAACAACCATCCCGGCCGCGATGAGATCCACTTCGCCATCCCCGGCGGGGGTCCACACCAGATCCAGGTCGAGGATCGGTCGCCGCACTCGTTCGGGCTGTTCGGCCTTCCCGCGATCACCGACCCGGTCGTCGTCGATGGGTACACCCAGCCGGGAGCGAGTGCCAACACGCAGACCGTCGGCACCGATGCCGTGCTCCTCATCGAACTGAAGGGTCTGCTCAGCGACCCGTTCGGGCAGTTCGGCAGCCACGAGAATGCCGGTCTCGTGGTCTTGGCGGACGACACCACGATCCGCGGGCTGGTCATCAACCAGTTCTACGCGGGTGTCCGCGTCGGTGAACTGTCTCATCGACGTGTGCTGGAGGTCTCGGGTGCTGTCATCGCCGGCAACTATCTCGGCACCGATCCCACCGGCCGGTTCCGTCGCGAGAACGTCTTCGGCGTCGTCGCCACCGGCGGCACCGTCGTGGGTGGCCCACTCCCCGGTGACCGCAATGTGGCGTCGGGCAACTTCACCGGTGGCATCCTGACGGAAGGTGGCACGGTTCAGGGCAACTATGTCGGTCTCAACGCCGCCGGGACCGGCGCCTTGGGGAACGGCCGCGGGGTATCGGTCAACAACGCCTATGGGATCAGGGCTGGAACCTCCGCCGACGATCCGCCGCTGATCGGGGGCACGGTTCCCGGTGCTGGCAACGTGGTGTCGGCGAACCGGGGTGAAGGCATCATCATGGACTGCCTCTGTGTCGGGTACCTGATCCAAGGCAACATCGTCGGTCTCGACGCGACGGCGACGGCCCGTCAGGGCAACCATCGGTGGGGAGTCGACCTGGAAGGCGGCACCGGACTGGTCGGTGGCGCCGCACCTGGCGCCGGCAACGTCATCGCCGCCAGTTCCGGCATCGGCATCTTCATCGATGCCGATGACAGCGTGGTCCAGGGCAACATCGTCGGACTCATGCCCGACGGGTCGACCTCGACTGTCTCTCGCAACCAGCGCGGCATCCTGGTCTTCTCCTCGGGCAACTTGATAGGCGGCACAGGACCAGGGGAGGGCAATCACATCGGATCGAACACCGAGTATGGGATTGCCGTCGGGTTCAACGGGAGCTCCGACAGCGGAAACTCGATCCTGGGCAATCAGATCCATGACAATGGCGGTCTTGGAATCGATTTGAACCGTGACGGCGTCACGCCCAACGACCCGGGTGACGTCGATGGGGGCCCGAACCGCCGGCAGAACTTCCCGGTGATCACAGCGGCATCCACGACCGCCACCCACGGCCTCGTCAGCGGCACGCTGGAGAGCACGTCGGACGCGGCCTTCCGGATCGAGGTCTTCGTCAACACTGCTGCCGACCCATCCGGCTTCGGTGAGGGAGAAGAACCCCTCGGGTTCGTCGACGTGACAACGGATGCCGGCGGGACTGCCCTGTTCACCTTGAGTCTGCCGGCGCTGACACCCGGCACGGTTGCGACCGCAACCGCGACAGGGCCGGACGGCAGCACTTCTGAGTTGTCGCGCGGCGTCGAAGTGGTCGTCACGGCCGATCAGCCTCCGATCGCCAACGACGACGCAGCCGCGACGTTCGGGGGTGTCCCGGTGGCGATCCCGGTACTCGACAACGACGTGGACCACGACGGGAGCCTGGTGCCGGGATCGGTGACGGTGACGTCGCCACCGACCAACGGGAGCGCGGCCCCCAATCCGTCGACGGGCGAGATCGAGTACGCCCCCGCCCCGGGCTTCGAGGGAAGCGACGGCTTCTCCTACACGGTCGAGGATGACTCGGGCAACGTCTCGAACTCTGCCGTCGTGTCGATCGTGGTCGAGCCGAGGAACGACGCGCCGCTCACGCTTCCCGATGACGCGACGACGGTCGAGGACGAGGCGGTTGTGGCCGACGTCCTCGGCAACGACTCCGACCCCGACGGCTCACTCGACCCCGACACGGTGACGGTCGTCTCGGGCCCTGCGGCGGGAACAACTTCTGTCAATCCGCTCGACGGAGAGATCACCTACACCCCATTCCCCGACACCAACGGGGTCGACGACTTCTCATACACGGTTGCCGACGACGAGGGCGCCGCCTCGGCTCCGACGCTCGTCACCGTCGACGTGACGCCGCTGAACGATGCCCCCTTCTTCGTGCCCGGAGCCGACGTGTCGGCGCCTCAGAACGCGGGTCCCAAGACCGTGGCGGGATGGGCTTCGGGGATGTCGCCCGGTCCGGCAGACGAGGCAGCCCAGGACCTCTGGTTCGAGATCGTGTCGAACTCGGACCCGGGCTTGTTCTCGGCCGGCCCGACGGTTGACGCCACGACCGGCGATCTCACGTTCACTCCGCAAGGCACGAGCAGCGGTGTGGCCACCGTCGAGGTGCGGCTGCGCGATGCCGGCGGGACCGCGAATGGTGGGGTGGACAGCTCGCCGTTGCACACCTTGACGATCACCGTCGTGATGGTCGATGAGGACACCGACCCGAGCCCCGACCCGAGCCCCGACCCGAGCCCCGACCCCGACCCGAGCCCCGACCCGAGCCCCGACCCCGACCCCGACCCGAGCCCCGACCCCGACCCGAGCCCCGACCCCGACCCGAGCCCCGACCCCGACCCGAGCCCCGACCCCGATCCGAGCCCGGACCCAGGGCCGGGTGGCGTAACCCGCCTGGCGGGCGGCACACGGGTGGAGACCTCCGTGCGCGTAGCCCAGGCCGTGTTCGATGCGGCGGATACGGTGGTGCTGGCGGTGTCGACCAACTACCCCGACGCGCTGTCGGGGGCGCCGTTGGCGCACATGCTGAGCGCACCGATCGTGCTGACCGGTGGCGACGGGTTGGACCCGGTGGTGGCCGAGGAGATCACTCGGCTGGGTGCGACTCGGGCGGTGCTGCTGGGTGGCGTCAGCGCCTTGTCGGATCACGTGGTCGACGACCTCAACGCGTTGGGGATCAGCGACATCGTCAGGTTCGGCGGCAGCGACCGGTTCGACACCGCCGGTCAGGTCGCCGCGGCGGTGCTCGCACCCGCCTCGCGCGGGCTGGCTGCTTCACGCAGCTCCGCGGCGGCATCCGACGGTGACGTGCGCGTCCTGATCACCGAGGGTGCCAACGCCGATCCCGGCCGAGGGTGGCCGGACGCGCTCGGCGTGGGCCCGTGGGCGGCGCACACGCGCACACCGATCCTGCTGACCAACGCCACGGACCTGCCGCCGGCAACCCTCGACGCGCTCGCCGATCTCGGGGTGACGCACGCCACGATCATCGGGGGCATCGTTGCGGTGTCGGAGGCGGTGCAGGACGAGCTAGCGGCGCGGGGGGTCGTGGTCGACCGCATCCAGGGGCCGGACCGCAACGCAACCGCGGCGATGGTGGCCGACGCGGCGATGGCGGACGGGTTGACGCCGGCCCAGACGTGGCTGGCGACCGGACGCAACTTTCCCGACGCGTTGGCGGCCGGCCCGGCCGTCGCCACGGTGGGAGGCACGCTGCTGCTGGTCGACCCCGCCGACCTGGCCAACTCGGCCGCCAGCCAGAACTGGCTGGCGGCCAACGCCGACCAGATCGTCACGATTCGCATCCTGGGTGGCCCGCTCGCGATCTCCGAGACCGTTGAGGGCCAGGTCGCCGCTCTGCTCAGCGGCATGTGAGCCTCGGTCAGACGGGGTAAGAGTGAGGAGCCGACCTGTAAGCCGGAGTCAGTAGCCGACGCGGCGCATCTGTTTCGGGTCGCGCTACCACTCCTTGGCGACTGTCACCTTGGTGATGGCCGAGTTGAGGTCCGCCTCGCTATCGACCTCCATCGTGGCTGCACAGGTGACCTGTGCCGAAGCCGGCGCTGCGACCAGCAACGGCCACAACATCATCCAGGCCACCAGGGCCGTCCGACGGGAAACGGCTCGAGAACTGCTCATGGCCTCCTGCAGGTCGCAGCCGGCTCGATGAGCCCCGCGCGAAGCACACGCCTGCCAGTTCGGGGCACTCTAGCCGACAGCGTCACATGGCGCGCCCGGCGCAGCGTTGGCGACTCGGAAGGTCACGAGCCCCGGCTGTTCCTGCTCACCGTTCGCGCCGCATTGGAGCGGGCGTTGAGGGATCGGACGAAGGTTGCCCGCTCGGCCACCCCCGGTGGCATCCCCACGACTGCCGAAGAGGTCGGCCCACTCGCCCACCTCTACCAACGCGACCTGGACCGTGCGGAAGACGCCGCCGGACAGGGACCGGGTGCGTCGGCGCCAGATGTTGGTCATGCGAGGGACCGCCGAGTTCCGCAAGCTGATACGACCCCGGCCTCCGGTCGAACGTCGAAGGATCGCGGTTACCCGGCTATGGCCGCCCTGCGCGCCTCTGCAGGTACAGAGTGCCCAAGTCCTGCTGACACACCATGAGACTCTCCGTGTGAGGACACGCATCCTCGGGTGCGATGCTGTCTCCTGAACCCCCTTGGCCACCATGGGGTATCGACTGCTCTCGTCAAGTGAGGTCAACACCAGGATGCCACTGCTGATCGGGTCGGCGCGGTCCTGCGGTCCGACACGACTAGCGACGCTACGACGGACCCAGGGTGACGTCGTACGGCTTGACCGTCTTGCTGAACCGGGCGAAGAAGGGCCGTTGGTGGTGATCCCAGAAGGAAATCAGCTCGTCCCAGCGGGCGAGGACGATGCGGACCTGATCAAAGCGGTTGGCGTTCTTGGCGCGCAGGACGAAGACTCCTAGCCGGGCTTGCGTGAATACCTCGTACTCCGCTGGCCTGCGCCGTTTGGCGGAGCGGTTGTCCTTGCGGATGACGGCCCAGTCCCGGTCTGTGATCATGGCCGCCCAGTCCTCGTCGTAGGTGCCAGGTGCCGGGCAGTCAGCGTGGCATCGCCTGGGTAGTGCACGTCCTCCAGGTGGCGCCGTGCAGCGGCCAACACGTGGGCGAGGCCGAGCAGGTCCTCATCGATGAACCAGCCCCCCGGTCCGGTCATGCGGCCCTGGCTGCCCCGCGCAGATCGGTCTCGTACTCGATGGCGGCCTGTATGACGTTGGGCTCGACGTGCCAGGTCTCAGCAAGCAACGACACGGGTTCGCCGGCCGCGTGAAGTTCATAGACAGCAGACGTCGACACGCCGGCGACCTGAGGTTCACCGAACCGCAGCCGCGGATTGATCTCAACTCGAGGGTGCTCCCGCGATGGGTGGAAGGCGACAGGCTGGTTGCCATCCCACCGCACGCTACTGACGAAGAGCTTGATCGCGGGACCGGTCAGGATCTGGCCGTCGGCGTCGACGAGGGTCTCGATGTTGGCCAGCCGTAGGGGGTACAGCAGGCGTGAGCCGTTGAGGAGGACCTCCTTCATGGCCAACGGGTAGGGCAACCGCTCTTTGTGGCGGAGGGTGTGGCAGAAGACTCGCAGCTCCTGCAGGTCGACCTTGTGCTCACCGCGCAGCGCCTTGAGTACGCCGGCCTCGATGAACTCCCCCCATCGCACCGTGGTGTCGTCGTTGTTCTCCTCGCGGAGGACGGGCAGATAGTGACGGCCCTTGCGGACGTCACCCAGCAGCCATCGTCGCAAGGTCGACGGGGGCAGTTGGAGGAACGTCGCCGCCTCGCCCACGTCATAGACCCTGCGGTCCAGCAGTCGCGTGTCCAGGTTGCTCACCTCTCCCATGGTCGCACAGCAGGGGAAAGGGTCCCACGTACCTGTGACACGCTGCATGACGCGACACAGGACCATGCGTGTCCGCCCCCGGATGGCCAGGTCCGGCTACTGCCCACGTCACTGCCCACGTAGGCCACGAAACACCACACGCAGCCACGTGATGGCCGGCCACGGATGCAAGGCCTGGACTGGGATCACGGGATCACACGAGACGCCAGAGGAGCCCCCCGAGGGACTGAAACTCGGAAGGTCGGCGGTTCGACCCCGCCCCTGACCACCACAAAATCGCAGGTCAGACCCATTTCCTTCCGTGTTGTCGCCTGGCCGCGTATGCTTACTTACTGCCCATGTAACTGCCCACGACAGCTCGGGGGTGCAGGGCGATGGGGAGAGCGCGAGGCGAGGGTGGCCTGTCCTTCAGTCACCCCCAGCTTTCCCGCCCCCGCCATCCGCACCCGACTCGGCAAGGTGCGTTGCGAACATCGGGTCAGGCCAGCAGTTCGGCGAGGTGGGTCACCGACGTCGCCTCGAGGGTCGCCGGTCGGAAGTAGGCGGGGTAGCGGTCGCCGCCGCGGTTGAGCCACGCCGTGGCCAGGCCGGCACGGGCTGCCCCGTCGACGTCCCACGGGTGAACGGCCACCAGCATGGCCTCGGCCGGTGCCACATCGCATCGCTGCAACGGCGTAGGCGTAGGCGGGCGCGGCGGGCTTCCACAGGCCGGCGTCCTCGACCGACAGCAGCAGCTCGAAGCGGTCGCGGATCCCCGCACGGTGGAGCAGTGCCTCGTCCACGTCGGCGGATCCGTCGCTGAGGGTGACCAGCCTGGTGCCGAGGTCGGCCAGCGCCTTCGTTCCCGCGTCGACGTCGGGGTGCACGGTGAGCGCATCGAAGCCGTCCATGATGTGCGCCACCGCGTCGGCCCGTTTGCGGTTGAGCGACCGGCCGTCCAGCAGCACATGGAGCGACTCGGTGCCGACCCTGGCGAAGGGCTCGCTGGAATCGGTCGCGCTGCCGACCGACGACACCTGCCATCGTGTCTGCGTCGGTCATCGTGGATCCTCCTGCAGGGCGTGCGCGCCGGTCGATGTTCTGGATGTGTTGTACCCCCACGGTGCTGCGGGACGTCCTCAGTGCCAGGCGGCCCACTCGGCGCTGAGGCCGGCCCCGACCGCGAACGCCAGGAACGGCACGGTGCTGCCCAGCACGATCAGCGGGTTGCGGCGTATCCCCGCGCGCCGCTCGGCCAGGCGGAACGCACCCGCCGCTCCGGCGACCAGCAGCCACCACGCAGCCCGCGCGGATGGGTGCCAGGTCGCGGGCACCACGACGTACTGCCAGGAGGGTGATGGTGTGGCGGCGCCGTACTGGCCGGCGATGGCCTCGCCGAGCACGGCGGCGAGGACGAACAGGGCGGCAAGCCACCCCCAGCCTGGTAGTGGACGCTCGTCGTCAGGTCGCGCGGTCATCCTGCGGAGCCGCTGCGCTGCTGGCGGTGGCGCAGGTACGCAACACCGACGAGCAGAACTGCGACCAGCACGCCGGCCGCTGCCAGGGGGTTGGTGCCGAGCAGTCCGGTCAGCGCGGCGGACCACCGATCCAGCAACTGCACGGGACCGCTGGCGCTCAGCGGATCGCGCAGGCTGGTGCTCCAGAACCACACGATGTAGCCGCCGGCGAGGACCAGCACGGCTCCTGACACCCGGGTCGCGACCGCCGACCCCTGCCGCAGGACCCGCACGACGCCGTCCCGGCCCGCCCCCACCGCGACGGCCAGGGCCAGCAGGACCAGGGCCATCCCTGCCCCGTAGGCCAGGAAGATCGCCACCCCACCCAGCAGGCTGGCCGTCGCGGTGGCGCTGCCGATCACCGACAGGAACACCGGCAGGGTGCACGACAGCGAGGCGGTGGCATAGGCGCCGCCGAACGCCATCGTCGACACCGCGTCACGCCCCTCGACCGCTCGGGTGGGGCCTGGCAGTCGCAGGGTCGGGGCCCGCCCGGCGAACACGGCGATGCCGTACGCGACCAGCAGGACGCCAACGACGATCGCCGCCCACGGCAGCGCCTGCACGACGGCGCGCAACGCCACTGTTGAGATGCCCCCGACGATCCCGAACACGACCAGGAACCCGACGGCGACGAGGCCGCCCGTGCGCAGCGCGGCCGGCATGCCGGTCGTGACTGTCTGGTCCTCGTCATCGGACAGGAAGTAGGCGAGGTAGGCGGGCAGCATCGCGAAGCCGCACGGGTTGACGATGGCCACCAGCCCGGCGGTGAACGCAAGGATCAGCGCACCGTCGGTCACGACGCCACCGCCACGTCCAGCCACCGCTCGATCTCGCCGACGAGCGCCTCACGGGTGAGGAACCCGGTGTGGGTCTGCTGCACCGTGCCGTCGGCGGCCACGAACACCGTGGTCGGCATGCCGAAGCCGCCGAACGCCCGGAAGGCCTGGCCGTCGGGGTCGCGGAGCAGGTCGTAGGTGACGCCGGTCCTCTCGGCCAGGTC
>JBPCKA010000076.1:0-25551 GCA_051004735.1 Euzebya sp.
GCGGCCCACTGTGACGTCCACCACGTGATCCCACGCGAACAGGGCGGTCCGACCGACATCACCAACACGGCATTGATCTGCCGTCCCGACCACACCCCCCTCACCCGTGGACGCTGGCGAATGCGCATGGACCCTGACGGGACCCTGTACACCACCATCGGTCGACACACCTACACCACTCGGCCACGCCTGAACGCCCCACCCCCACTGGGCCGGCCACCACCGGGCAGACCACCACCCCCGGCAATGCCGCCGGGGGATCCATCAGCCAAGGCTGGTCTACCGTTGTAAATCGCTCCACCAAGGCAGGGGTGAACGCGACACTGAATGATCAGTGTGTCGCGCCTGGGGCGGCCACCAAGTCCTGATAGTCGGGGTGGTCATCGATCCAGGATGCGACGAAGGGGCATTGGGGCTCGACCTGCTGCCCCCGTTGTCGAAGGTCGTCCAATGCCTGCCGGACCAGTTCACCGCCGACACCATCCTCTCGGGCCGACTCGGGAACGAACGTCCGCGTCATCGTGATGACGGTGGGTTCAACGTCGTCATCGACCTGGTAGTCGATGACGGCCTTGCCTCCGTCCACGTCGGCCTGATACTGGTGGTCGGTCTGGTTGTGGGTCATGTTGACGTCAGCCATTGCAAGCTCCTTCGGTCGAGGGCGGCCGGGGCCGACGTCCTGGGCGTGATCGACGGGTCCAAGACAAGTCAGCCCAGGGTAGACACTACTTTGTCAGCTCAGGATCGAGACGTCGTCGACGAAGGCACCCTCCAGCGAGGTCGCCCCGCACGACACGATCGAGTCACAAATCTCGTCTGCGAACACCCGGAAGCGCACCTGCACCATGCCGGCGCCGGGCGTGAACGATACGCTCTGCTCGGAGAACTCGGGGAAGCCCTCGGTGTTGCTGAAGTTCCGGATTGGTGTCCAGGTGCTGCCGTCGGCGGACCACTCCACGGCCATCTCATCAAAGCCGCCGCCCTCCATCTCCAGGGCCTGCCACCATGAGATCACGACGGGGGTCCCATCGACCTCGAACTGGGGCGAGGTCAACGTGGCGTTGGCCAGGTTGGTGTAGGGCGAAACCTGGAATGAGGTGTCGGAGTCGTGCCCAGGCCCGCCGCGAGTCCACATCGAGGTCGGGTTGCCGCTGGCTGCGGTGGTCCATCCTTGCGCGTCGGCCTCAAAGTCGAAGGGTCCGGCAATCGTCTCGGTCGCCACGGGCTCTTCATCATCCGGAACGACGTCGCCGGCCACCAATGCCTGGGCGGGAGGATCAGCGACAACAATGGGCGGACAGCCGGACAGCAGTGAGGCGACCTCGTTGAACACCCCTTCGCTGATGGCGACGATGCCGCCGGTGACGCGGGCAAGACGGATCTTGCAGGCGTTGTCGGTCAGGAACGCACCGGTGTCAAGCGATGCCGCAAGGCTGTCGGTGTCGACCAGCAGCAGCGTGCCGCCGGTGGCTGCCACCGAGGGACCTGAGGACAGGGCGTCGGCGAAGTCACCGGCCCGTGCAAGCCAGGTGTTGCCCAGTGAATGACCGTTGGCCAGGCCAACCTCGGCCGCAGCCACGGATGTGGCGTAACGGTTGTCACCAGCGACCCGCTCGCCCAAAGTGAGCTGTTCAGCCAGGGTGGATTCCACGGCGGGGCTGACCGCCGCGGTCCCACCGACGATCCGGGCATCGGTGATGCCGCGGTCGCTGATGGCCTGGATGGTCTCGGCTGGCACGAAGTCGGTCTCGGTCAGCAGGATCGGCTGTCCGGCGCGTGCAGCGATCGGCGCGATGCTCATGGCGTCGGGCCAGCCACGGGTCGGATCGGCATCGTTGCCCTTGACGACCCACGCCTGGGTGTCACCGTCGAGTTCTTCAGCGATCAGCGCGGCGGTGGCAAACCGGTTGGCTCCACCGAAGCGTTGGACATCGGTGATGCCCTGGTCACGTAGGGACTGCTCGATCTGGGGGGACAGGGCACTTTCGCCACCCAGCAGGATCACCGTCTCGGCACCCAGTCGCTGGATCTCAGCCGCCGCGTCGGGGTTCAATGCGGCTGAGGGGGTCAGTAGCAGTGGCGCGCCGCGGTCAAAGGCCAGGGTGGCCCCGGCCAAGGCGTCGGCGTACAGGTCGGAACGGGCCAGGACGACGGTGTCGGCTGACTCATAGACATCGTTGCTGATGGCCACCGCCGTCTGTTCACGACGGTCACCGGCCAGACGACGGATCTCGGCCGGGTCTGACTCGCTGAAGTCGTATTTCATGATGCCGCGGCCGTACACGGCCAGGTAGGCCACATCCGGATCGTCGGCCTTCATCTGGATCCCAAAGACCGGGACGGCCGGGAAACTGTCGCCGCCCAGCGGGGCCCAGAAGCTGCCGTCCAGGTCAGCGGAGATGAATGGGCCCAAGTCGGTGCCGACGAGCAACTGCTCGCCGCGCTGCTCAACCCACAGCACCGGCGTGTCCGGCAGGTTGCCTGAGATGTCATCGAAGGTCTCACCGGCGTCGCTTGACACGAACACGTGACCCTCACCGACGTCGATGGCTTCATCGGCGCCGGTGCCCGGCGGCACCCACTTGCGGGTGTAGCCACCCAGGGTGGCGTAGACGGTGTTGGCCGTGGGGTCATACGGGTCAATTGACACTGAAGTGACGTATCGTTCCGGCAAGCCCTCCGCGGCGGCGATGTGCCAACCGGCGTCGGTGCCGGGCTCGGGCAAGTCAGGCGATCCGATATTGGTCGCAATTCCAGAGTCAAAGGGATAGGCGGTCTGCAGGATGTGGCAGGGCGCGCAGTAGCCGACGTAGGCGGCATCACCGTACACATCGGTGGCGCTGGACTGCCGCGCCGGGGCCGGGTCAACGGTTTCGAAGTTGGGCTCGCGTTCGCTGGTGCCCAGATCAAAGACGACGTTCCAAGTGCCGGATGTCGCCGCACGACCGGCAAGGTTCTCAACGACCTGCGTCCCACCGGTCAGCACGTGATCGGTGTTCAACGGGTTCATTGCAAAGGGCGGAACAAACAGGATGTTGTCCGCCGGCACGGGGGTCAGTGAAGTGGTGGTCAGGAACCCGTCGTCGCTGACGGTCAGGATCCCATGACCCTGACTGCTGGCATAGCCGTAGTCGCTGTCCACCGGATCGATGGCGGAGATGGTGCCGTCCGCGCCCTGGACCTCGAACTGGCGGAAGTCCTGCTCGGGGATGATCCGCATGGTGCCGTTGTCCTGCAGTCCTGCCAGGGCGGTGCCGTCGTTGGCCACGGCAACGGAGTAGGGCAGCAGGGTTGCTAAGCCGTTCTCCTGCTCCAGGGTCCAGGTCTCCTGGCTGAACTCGCTGGTCGGACCGGTGGAAACCTGGCTGGCCAGGCCACCGTCGTTGCCGACGAACAGGCGGACGCCACCGTCGGGCTCGCCGTCCTCGCCCAGGGTCGGGATGAAGATCCCGTCGTGCTGGTCGGGGTGGGTCGTGGTGATGCCCAGGTTGCCGGACGCCGCGCAGTTGGTGGCCACCAGCAGGCAGTCTGCACCGCCGTAGTAGGCACCGATGACCTCAAAGCTGGTAGCAGGGGTCGTGGCCGGAACCTGCGTCAGACGGTTTTGCCACACCTCTTCCATGCCCATCAGGATCCGTGTCGGCGCACCGTCGACCTGACGGGTCGGGTCCGGGGCGATGAACAGGTTGTACCAAGCCTGGATGCCCGGCTCGATCAGTCCGGGGATGCAGAAGACGGACTGGTTGACCAGGCAGGCGGTGCTGAGTTCCTGGTCGTCGGCCAACTGGGTCCAGGAATCGCCAAAGTCGTCGCTGACGTAGACCCCATTGAGAACCGTGGGGTTGGCACCGAAGGGTGCGCCGGCGGGAATCGGGTCAAAGGGCACACCGCCGTTGAACAGCACGGCGTCCTCAATTATGGCGTACAGGTAATCGTGGTCCTGTTCCTCACCGATCGCAGGTCCGAACTCGATCCGGCCCAGACGGTCCCGGCCGCCGACAGCGCCATCCAGACCGTCCAGACGCTCGAAGGTGCCGGGCTCACCGCTGGCCGAGCGGTAGATGCCGTTGCCCTCTGAGTGGATGAAGCCACCCGAGATGTCTTCCAGCATTCCGGCGCGGTAGCCGACTGCGGCAACGACCGTGCCACCCTCGGTGTCCGCACCGACACCTCCGGGAGCCTTGATGACCACGTCGGTGACGAAGTGGGCGTAGTTGCAGGTCTCGATGTTGTAGTCGTCCTGACAGGCGCCGACCGGCAGGCTGACGTTGGTGTAGGTATGGCCAGCATCAGCGGAGCGCCACAACCCCTTGCCAGTGGCGGCGTACACCACGTCGGGCTGGGTCGGGTCGACTTCGATGGCAAAGCCCAACGTCGAATCCGGCGGGCCCGACGCCCGGTTCCACGTGGCGCCCAGGTCATCGGACCAAAAAGCTCCGAGTCCGGTGAACGAGCCACCACCGAAGGTGTGTTCACCGGTCAGTAGAACCACGGTGCCGTCGGTGCCGCCTGAGGGGCTCCAACTGACGGCCGAGGTGATCTGTGTCGGCAGCGAGTCGCCGATGGAGACCCAACTGTCACCCAGATCCTCACTCAGCCACACCCCACCGGTGCCGATGGCGGCGAACATCCGGTTGGTGGCCTGGTCATAGAAGAAGTCGTCGATACGGCCGGTGGCATCGACGATGCCCTGGCCGGAGTCATAGGGCTCCTCATCGAAGTTGAGCGGTCCCTGGCCGTACAGGGAGCCCTCACCGCTGCTTCCGTTGACCGTGGCACCTTCCTGGAGCATGGCCTGGCGCTGCATCGCAGCGGCATAGCGGGCCCCCTCGGCGACCTGGGCGAAGGGCGCCGTGGTCCGCGCATCCAACTGCGAGTTCCTTGCCGCGATCTCGCTGAAGGATTCAAGCCCGTCAGGCCGACAGTCCCCCGGGAACTCGATTTCGCCCGGCCCGCGGTACTGCGCGGGTATCTGATCCTGCTGATCCGGAGCGGCAATACGTGGCTCCTGCGCTGACACCGGCACGGTGCCAGGTGGACAAGCAATGGCTTCGCTGCCCAGACCGGTGACGGCATAGACGCCGGCGGCCAACACCGCGAGTACGGCAAGGCTTGCGGCCCCACGCTTGGAACGACGGAAGGTTGGACGCACGTGACTGCTCCTGGGTGGGTGATGACGGCGGCGGCGGCTCGACCGCTAGCGATAGTACGAAACGCAACAGGCTGCGGGAAACTACTTGAAGGCCAGAGCATCCCGTCCCCCCCCAATACGTCTGGAACCCGGTTTCCCTTACGGCAGGAACGGACAAAGCTCAATCAGGCGCGGCTTGGGGGACGGTCGCGTCCCCGATTACGTATTGCGTTCCCCCCGATCATCTACTGGGTGAAGGTGGGGGGCGTCATCATCGGCATCATCGGTGTCCTACGACTGCTGGCCATCCTCCAGGGCGTGCTCATCGTCCTGGCGGCATCAATGGTGCTGGCCATCGGACTTCAACCGGCCATCGGTTGGTTCCAGCGCCACAACACACCTCGGGTGGTTGCCGTCGGTGCGATCCTGCTGTCAGGTCTGGCCGTGGCAGCGGCCGCCGCATTCCTGATCATCCCCATCGTGGTCGAGCAGGTGACCACCCTGGTCCAGACCCTTCCGGACTACATCGACGGGCTGGCACAGGACAGCCCCATCATCGCCAACATCACACAGCGGATTGACCCGCTGAACAACGCCGGCGCAGCGATGGGACAGCTGCCCAAGGGGGCTCTGTCAGCTGTTGGCACCGCCTTCAAGACACTGTTTGACCTACTGCTGGTGTTGACCCTCACGCCGTACTTTGCGTTGTCGCTGCCGAAGGCGAAACGGTGGGTAGTCCGACTGCTGGCCAGGGGCGACAGGGAGGAGGCCCTGCACCTGCTGAACCGGTCCACCTCCCTGATGGCGAACTACATCGCCGGGAACCTGCTGGTCAGCGTGATCGCCGGGACGATCACGTTCGTGGGGCTGAGGATCATCGGAGTGCCGTACGCGGCGGCGTTGGCGGTGTTTGTGGCATTGACCGACCTGATCCCTGCCGTCGGTGCCGCATCGCGACGGTACGTTCCGCGGATGCCGACGAGGAACGTGCCCGCGGCGCTCGACGGCGTCCTTCGAGATTACGCCGCCAACCATTGCCGTGAACCCCCACCTCAACCTGAGCCGACGTCAGCGGACAACGCCGTAGATCACCGAAGCGATCAGGATGGTGCCAACCAGGACCATCGCGATCACCGCCGTCCGCAGCTTGCCTATGACCGTGTCTACCACCGCGGTGGGCGTCAATGCCACCACCACATAGGACGACCCGTCAGCCGCAGCGACGGTCAACCACGACGCGACGTAGCCGTCCAAGGATTCGCCCAGCACGACGCCATCTTCGGCAAGCATCACATCACCGGGATCCACCCGAAGGGGCAGATCGCTGGTCGTGACCGGTTGGCCCTGGGCTCCAAACACCAGATACTCGCTGCCACCAGGATTGCGTGAGGGTCGCAGGCTTGCCGGGTCGAACGCTGCCTGGACATCACCGCCAAGTTGATTCACCACCGTTTCGCCAGCCGAACGAGCGGCATTGTCGGCCGCCGTCTGCATGGCTATGTCCAGCATGACTGCCCCGCCCGACAGGATGAGGGCCACGAGAAGCGTTGCCACCAGCCTGCGTCCCCCAGCCGGCCTATCCACCGGTGCCCGTGATCGTGAATCGCAGTCCGTTCGCCCTGCTGCGGACCGACTCCGGGACACATTCAGGGCGTTCCTCAACCCCGGACAGGGCGAACACCAGGTCATCAGCCAGCGCAGCGTCCGATTGCTCCAAGCCGACGTAGGTCGTGCCACGCTCGATGGCCTGCTCGATTACCCGGGCTACCTGGGCACAGTCCATGTCATCGGTGACCGCCTGGACCACATCCGGTTCTTCACCACAGGCCATGGCCACAAGACACAGACCGATCAGGACAGCCACGAACCGGGTACGCATGACCCGGACGGTAGCGGTCTCAGGTGGCCGAGGGCGGATCGGGAAAGCCTGACAGATCAGCCGGCAACCCATACCAGGTGGAATGGTGGCGACGCAGCCCCAGGTGGTCGTAGAACTCATCGACGTCGGGCGCGGCGGAGACCACCAGCAGGGTCCGCGAGCAGGCGTCGCGGGTTGCCTCCATCAACTCCCGGGCAACACCTCGGCCCTGATACTCCTCGACCACGGCCAGATCGCATAGGTAGGTGGCGAAGCCACCATCGCTGATGCAGCGAGCCACACCGATCAACGTGCCGGCCTCGGTCCGTGCGCTGACCAACGGGGCACTCTTTGCCAGCAGGACACCGACACGATCTGCGTCGTCATAGGGCCGCCGGGCAACCAGCCCTGACCCGACCATCACGGTCAGGTACTCCTCCACGTCGATGCGGTCTGTAACCGCCACCTTCACCTGGGCCATCGACAACTCCTCACACGTATTTCCGGTGACTCAATAGCTGGTCCCGGTGACGTACTCCTTCATGGCCTCGGTTTGAATCTCCAACTCATCCATGCGGTTCTTCACCACATCGCCGATGCTGATGATGCCGATCAACTTGCCGCCGTCCACGACCGGCACATGCCGGATCCTCTTGCTGGTCATCTTCTGCATCAGATCATCGACCGTCGCACCGGGTCCGACCACGTGAACGTTCTTGGTCATCGTTGCCGACACCGACACCGACGAGGTGGCAACACCATCATCGGCGGCAAAGCGACGGACAATGTCACGTTCGCTCAGGATTCCCTCAACCGTTGTGCCATCCGAGCTGACCACCACCGCGCCAATGTTGTGCTCGGTTAACAGTGCCGCGGCCTTACCCAGCGTGGCCGCTGGTTGGATCGTCACGACCGCGGCACCCTTGCGGTTCAGAATCGCCTCGACTGTCTGCGCCATTGTCCGGACCTCCTTGATACTCGGCTGCTGAGTTTGATCTTGACATTGTTGACGCACTTTGTCGCCCCCATCCAGCAGCGACCTGCGCTGCGATCACTGGGCCTCAGAGCGCCAGCGAGGCCCGCCGATAGGGCGGGCCTCGTGGACGAGTCTGATGATCGCTTCCCCACAACCACCTGACCCGGTGGATGAAAGTATGCCTGACGGGCCAACTCTGCGCCGACCCGACTGTCCGCTACAGCACGGACAAGGCCGCATCGTAGTCGGGTTCTTCGCCGATCTCGGGGACCAGTTGGGTGTGCAGCACAGTTCCCTCGCCATCGGTAACCACGACAGCTCGTGCGGCCAACCCCTTGAAACCACCGTCGACCAGTTCAACGCCATAATCGCTCAGGAACTCCCGATTGCGAAATGCCGAACCCATCACCACGTTCTCGATGCCCTCCGCACCGCAGAATCGTGCCTGGGCGAATGGCAGGTCGGCCGACACACACACGACAGTCGTGTTGTCCAGTTCCGCAGCACGCTTGTTGAACTCCCGGACGCTAGCCGAGCAGACGCCGGTGTCCACGCTGGGGAAGATGTTCAGCACGACGTTGTGGCCGGCGAACTCATCGCTTGACAATCGGCTCATATCGCTCTTGGTCAGCGTGAACGCAGGAGCCTTGGTTCCCTTCTGGGGAAGGTCGCCGTTGGTGTGGGCCGGGTTTCCACCCAGGGTGATGTCTGCCATGTCTCAGATGCCTCCAGTGAGGACGAAGCCGCCAGGGGTCCGCGATTGGGCGACCGGGCGGGGGCGCAGTCATTGCGCCAGTCACCCGAGCGTTGCCACAACCCTGCGTTTCAAACCGTCCCGAACTGGTCCAGCCACTCGCGGTAGTTCAACGGGCTGATCTCACTGGGCTTGATCTCGCTGCGACCGCCCCAGAAGACGTTGGTGTAGCTGACCGGGATGCCGACGGATTCCAGGTGCTGGTCGATTGCCTCCTTGTGCGCAAGGACCAGGTCTTTGTCGGTCCCGTGGGACACACCCATGATGTTGACGTCGCTGAACTCGGGCCCACCCTCGCGCCAGTAGGCATGGGTCATGCAGTGGTGACGACCGACCTCCTGGCCGGCGCGCAACTCCTCACCGACGGGGACCCGCCAGTGGAACAACGCGTTGTAGCGGGTCACCTGCGTACCGTCGCTGTGTTTCTTCACGTGTTCCAGGAAGGTGGAGAACCGCCCGATGACACGCTGCTGGTTCAGGTCTGCCGCAACGGCGCAGAAGTCCTCGATGGTCTCACCCGCTTCAGCCGCCCGGGGTCGCCAGATATCCGGCTGCAATTCGTCGGGCTCGAACTCTCGTTTCAACGCGACCAGAACCCGCCATTGCCGGTCATCCAGATCCACGATCTTGGTGTCCATCACACGGCCGGGTTCAGGGGTCTTGTCGCCCGGCTGTACATCGCGACGCCTGACGTGGCCCACCCCCAGAGCGAACAGACGCTTGGCCGGAAGTAGTTTGTAGCCTGTGGCACCGGTCATATCCATCAGCCGTCGGCAGTGCGCATCCATGTCATAGGGGCGCGGCACCTTCAGCGTCGTCCACAGCTTGTACTCGCTTCCACGTGACTCCCGGTCGGTCGACCTGAGCACCACATGACCGCTGAACGGGTCGTCGTTGAACATGGTGTCGAAGGCCCCCTTCAGCCGATCAGGCGGCACCTTCCACGCCACCAGGGCGCCGGGAGCCAGGCTGGTGGCCATCAGAGTCTGACGCACCCGACGGATTGTGCCGACTTGGACCATCGCGGCGATGCGCTGGATCACCACGTCGGTCTCAACGCCCGACTGATCGGCGATGCTGTCAAGCGGATAACGATGAAAACCCTGGATGCGGTCCTCGGACACGGCCAGTATCTGCCGGTTGATCGGATCGGACACCGAGGTGGGAACGGTACTGACGGACATGCGGCGAGTGTAGGTGCGGCCCGCACCCTGCAACCTCGTGGTTGGCCACACCACGCCCTGAAATGATGGTGGATCAGCCGGTCACCTAAGCTGTGCCGCAGCGTCAGCCGAGCTGAAGGAGCACGACCATGACTGCAACCAGCGCCGCAGATCTGTGGGCACAGATGCCGACGATCAAGACCGGCCAGGACTATGTCGACAGCCTTCGTGGACGCGACACGCGGCTGTTCCTGATGGGCCAGCAGATCAATGAGCCCGCAGATCACCCGATGATCATTCCGTCCATCAACGCCATGCGGGCCACCTATGACCTGGCGGTGTCTGACCCGGAGTTGGCAACCGTGCACTCGCCGCTGATCGATGGGCCGGTAAACCGCTTCCTGCACGTCACCAGTTCCAGTGAGGAACTGATCGCCAAGCACCGGATGCAACGCACCCTGGGACAACGAACCGGTACCTGCTTCCAGCGTTGCGTGGGTATGGATGCGGTTTCGACACTGCATTCGGTGACCTATGACATCGACCAGGCGGAACAGACCAACTACCACGACCGATTCCTGGATTTCCTGACGCGCTTGCAATCCCACAATCTGGTCCTGGCGGGGGGAATGACCGACCCCAAGGGCGATCGGTCCAAGCGGCCTCATGAACAGGCAGACCCACAGATGTTCCTGCGGGTCGTGCGCCGTAGTTCCGAGGGGGTCTGGGTGAGGGGCGCAAAGGCTCACATGACCGGAGGCTGGAACTCCCACTGGGTCATGCTGATGCCGACGATGCATCTGACAGCCGAGGACACCGACTACGCGATTGTCTGCGCCGTCCCCATCACCGCGCCGGGCATCACGTTTGTGTATGGCCGCCAGGCCTCAGACACCAGGGCGCTTGAGCCCGGCACCATGGATCAGGGCAACGCCCGCTTCGCCGGTCAGGAGGTGCTGGTCCACTTCGACGACGTCTTCGTGCCGAACGAGCACATATTCATGGACGGCGAGGTTGACTTCGCCCGCACCCTGGTCCAGAGGTTCACCCAGTACCACCGGTCCTCCTACATGTGCAAAACCGGACTGGGCGATGTGCTGATCGGCGCGGCGGCGGAGGTTGCTGACGCCAACGGCGTGCCCGGCGCCGGTCACATTGTGGACAAGTTGGTCGAGATGACCCACCTGAACGAGACGATCTGGGCCGCGGGGCTGGCCGGAGCCACCGAGGCCGAGGAGTTGCCCAGCGGCGCGGTGATCAACGATCGGATGCTGTCCAATGTCGCCAAGCACAACGTGACCCGCTTCCCCTACGAAATCGCCCGTCTGGCGCAGGACATCGCCGGCGGCCTGATGGTGACCATGCCGTCGGAGGCCGATCTTCGCAGTGAGGAGGTCGGGGATCTGGTGGAACATCTGCTGGCCGGGCGGGCTGATGTCAGTACCGAGGACCGCATGCGCATCATGCGGTTGATCGAGAACATGACCATCGGCCGTAATGCGGTGGGCTACCTGACCGAATCCCTGCATGGTGCCGGCAGTCCCCAGGCACAACGCATCGAGATCGCCAGGGCCATGGACGTGGACGGCAAGCGTGCGCTGGCCCGCGAACTGGCTGGTATCGAGCAGCCCGAGTAATCGAGTACCTGGATGAGCTATCCCCGCCCTCCAAGTGGGGGATCAGGTGGACTTCCTGGCTGCTGCCAACACCTCATCGATCGGGGTGGTCATGGGGTCCGGCAACTGCTGGACGTAGTCGTATCCAAATCGTCCCTTGATGCACAGATGACCGCTGGTGACCTCGTGATCCTGTGGTGAGGTGACCTTGACGATGCGGTTGTCCTGGACGTGCAGGTCCAGGTTGCACCCCACTCCACAGAAGGAACAGACGGTGCGGGTGACCTCCTGCTCCTGCGGTTCCCACAGGCCCGCTTCACGTAGCTCGTGTTCGGAGCGGAACATGATCGCGCCCGTCGGGCAGACGCTGATGCAGTTGCCACAGAACACACAGGCCGAGTCGCCCAGGCTGACGTCATATTCCGTGGAGATCCCCGCGTCGAAGCCTCGCCCGGACACGGTCAGCGCAAAGGTGTTCTGCGCGTCCTCGCCGCACGCCTCCACGCACTTGTAGCAGGTGATGCAGCGGCTGTAGTCACGCATGTACAGCGCGTTGTCCACCTTGGCCGGTTGGGACACTGTCCGCGCAGCCGGGCCATAACGGGCGGAGTCCACGCCATAGGTCGCCATCCACCCCTGCACGGAGTCATCGGCGTAGGACAGATCAGACGCGGAGTCCAACAGCTCCAGCACCATCCTGCGGCTGTGACGGACCCGCTCGGTGTCGGTGTGCACGATCATGCCGTCACTGACCTCCCGGGAGCACGCCGGTACCAACGGACGTGACCCCTCCACCTCAACCACGCACACGCGACAGGCGTTGACCGGGTGCAGCACGTCGGAAAAGCACAGCGTCGGCGTGTCGATCTCGCGATCGCGGCAGACATCCAGGATCGTGGATCCCTCGTCCACGGCCAGGTCGGCGCCGTCCACGGTGAGGGTCACGGTTCGGGGTGGGGTGGTCATCGGGTGTCTCCCAGCAGTCCCTGGTCCAGGGCCGAGCGGATGGCGGTGCCGGCGGTGTGACCCAGCCCGCAGATGGAGGCGTCTTTCATGACCTGATCCAGTTGGCTGATCAGGACCAGTTCATCGCCCTGGCGACCGTCTGACAGATAGCGGTCCAAGGCCTCCTCGACCCGGACGGTGCCGATGCGGCAGGGGACACACTGCCCGCAGGATTCATCACGGAAGAACCGGGCGATGCGGCGAGCGGTATCGGCCAGGTCGGCACCGGGACCAAAGACCATGACCACGCCCGACCCCAGACCCAGCCCGGCAGTCTTGGCAGCCTCAAAGCTCAGCCGCAGATCCAGCTGGTCGGGTGTGATGAAGGCACCGGCCGCCCCGCCCAGCAGTACCGCGGAGATGTCAGCCTGATCGCCTCCGGCCAACGCGATCAGGTCAGCCAGTTGCATACCTGACTGGACCTCATACACACCCGGGGCGGACACCGCCCCGGACAGGCAGAACAACCGGGATCCTGTCGTGTCGGGGGTGCCGGTCCTGGCAAACGCCTGCCCTCCCTCCAACACGATCTGCGGCAGGTTCGCCAGGGTCTCGACATTGTTGATGACGGTCGGTTTCCCGAACAGCCCGGCCACCGTCGGGAAGGGCGGCTTGTTGCGTGGTTCGCCGCGGAAGCCCTCGATCGAGTTCATCAGTGCGGTTTCCTCACCGCAGATGTAGGCCCCCTGTCCGCGACGCAGGTCGATGTCGAAGGACAATCCACTGCCCAAAATGTCAGACCCCAACAGGCCACGACGACGAGCCTGCTGGATGGCATCACGCATCCGCCGGGTCGCCAGCGGATACTCACCCCGGATGTAGAAGTAGGCCTCTTGCGCGTCGACCGCCAAGCCCGCGATGGTCATGGACTCGATGATGGCGAACGGATCACCCTCCATCAGCACGCGGTCTTTGAAGGTGCCTGGCTCGGACTCATCGGCGTTACAGATCAGATAATGCGGATGATCGGGGGACTCGGCCACTGCCTGCCACTTGACGTGGGTCGGAAACGCCGCCCCTCCCCTACCGCGCAGGTTGGCCTCTTCAACTTCTCGCAGCACTCCTCGCGGTCCCAACTCGATGGCCCTGCGCAACGCCATGTAACCGCCGTCGGCGCGGTAGGCGTCAAGGTCATCGGGTGCCACAACACCGACCCGACGGAGCAGGCGTAGGTCCGGATTGCCCGCCTGCGGGACGGTCACCGGCGGGTCGGTCACCGGCGGGTCGGTCATGGCCATGGTGGCCTGCTCAAGGGTGCAGTTGACCAAGGTTGCGTCGTCCTGCCCCGCACGTTGGAGGTAACAGGCGGGAGCCCGGTCGCACTGACCGACACACGGGGACCGCACCCATTTGGCGTTGCCGACCGTGGTGTCCTCGGGGCCCACCTGGGACTCCAGCGCCTGGATCAACTCCGTCGCGCCGAAACCGCGGCAGCCCACGTCGTCACAGACGTGCAGGACCCGTGAGGGCTGCTCGGTCACGCTGAGCAGTGCGTAGAAGGTCGCCACCCCATACGCCTCAGCGGGCGGAACCCCAAGGCGCCGGCAGATGTACATCAGGGCACCTTCGCTGATCCAGCCGATCTCGGACTGCACCGCGTCAAAGGCAGGCAGGAGTTCGTCACGTCGCTCGTGGACGCGACCGGTCCGCACGACTCTGGTGTCGGCTGTGGTCCGATGCAGGCCCCCATCTCTGCTTGAGTCCGGTGCGCCGAGCACCGCGTCGACGGCGACACGCTCCTCCTGGCTGGGCTCGGCGTCTGAGAAACGCAGGTCCATTCAGGCCGACACCTCAGAGATCGCAGAGTCGGCGCTGACCTTCTCCAGGCGGACCGCGGTCGCCTTGAACTCGGCGGTGCCGCTCTTGGGGTCCCATGCCTCGATCGTCAACAGGTTGACGTCGGTTTCGTCGGGATAGTGCAGCGCCATGAAAACCAGTCCCTGCCGCAACCCCTCATCGATGTTGACCTGGGCCTGAAGCTGCCCGCGGCGCGAGATGACCCGCACCACCTCGTCGCTGACAAGGCGCAGGTCCGCTGCATCCTCCGGCGAGACGTCGATCATCGCCCCGGTCCGCCCGGCGGTCCGAAGTGGAGAGCGGTAGCCCTCGGTCTGCACGCCGGTGTTGTAGGAGTCCAGATGCCGCCCGGTGGTCAGCCGGATGGGAAAGTCCTCGGTCAATCGATCGACCGGCGGGGCGTCCTCCACCGGCGTGAACGGCGCCGGCGGGCCGGCGATCGGGTCCTGCCACAACCGGGCATGCAGGAACAGCTCGCCGGGGTGGTCCTCGTCGTAGCAGGGCCACTGCAAGCCGCCGTGGTCCTCCAGTCGTTGATAGCTCATGCCCGCATGCATGGGCGACAGGCTGCGCAGCTCGTCCCACACCTCCTCTGCCGTCGGGTTGCCCCAGTCATGGCCGAACTCCTTGGCCAGTGCCGCCAGGATCTGGCGGTCACTGCGGGCCTGGCCGGGGGGATCAAGTGCCTTGCGCACCCGCTGGACCCGTCGTTCGCTTGAGGTGACGGTGCCCTCGGCCTCACACCAGTCCGCCGCGGCCGGAAACACCACGTCAGCCATCTCGGCAGTCCGGGTCAGCATGATGTCTTGAACCACGACGAAGTCCACCGCATCAAGCAGGCGTCGGGCACGCCCGACATCGGCCTCGGCCTGCGCCGGGTTCTCACCGATGATGTACAGGGCCCGGATGGTTCCCTCATCGATCGCTTCGAACATCTGCGTCAGATGCAGGCCCGGCGTGGCGGGAACACTGGCGCCCCACAACGCCTCGAACTTGCCCCGACTGTGGTCATCGGTGATGTCCTGGAACCCCGGCAGTTTGTCGGGCAGGGCGCCCATGTCCCCGCCTCCCTGGACGTTGTTCTGGCCCCGGATCGGCACCAACCCCGACCCGTAGCGACCGACATGCCCGCACAGCAACGCCAGATTGATCAGGGCAAACACATTGTCCGAGGCGTTGTGGTGTTCGGTGATTCCAAGCGTCCAGCACAGTTGCGCCCGATCGGCACGGGCGTAGCTGTGCGCCAGATCGCGGATGACCTCGGCATCCACGCCGGTGATCCGGGCGGCCCTGTCCAGGGTGTAGGGCTCGACGGTGGCCGCGTACGCCTCGTAGGACACGGTGGCGCGGGCGATGAACTCGGTGTTGGCCAGGCCGGCGTGGATGATCTCGCGACCCACGGCGTTGGCCAAGGCGATGTCGGTGCCCACGTCGATGCCCAGCCAGACATCGGCCCACTCCGCGGATGCGCTGCGCCGCGGGTCCACGCAAAACATCCGGGCCCCTCGCCGTATGCCCTTCAGTACGTGATGAAAGAAGATCGGGTGGGCGTTGCGGGCATTTGAGCCCCACAAGATGATGAGGTCGGCGTGTTCAGCCTCCTCATATGAGCTGGTGCCACCACCGGCACCGAACGCTGTCGCCAGACCGACGACGCTAGGAGCGTGTCAAGTTCGGTTGCAGCTGTCGATGTTGTTGGAGCCCAAGACCACCCTGGCGAACTTCTGGGCCATGAAGTTGGTCTCGTTCGTCGCCTTGGAGCAGGAGAACATGCCGATCGCCTGACCTCCATGGGTGTCGCGGACACCTCCGAGGCCGGCGGCGGCCGCACTCAAAGCCTGCTCCCACGACACGGGTTCCAATGCCCCGTTACGACGTAGCAGTGGGGTGGTCAGGCGGGTTTTGTTACGCATGGCATACCCTTCGTCACTTGCGGTGTCAGCCCGGCGAGGCCGACGCACGCGCAGTCTATAAGGTGACCCTGCCTGGTCGGAGACCCATCGCTTACTGGGACGCTCAGGCCGTGAACACTTGGCCGCCCTCCACCCCACACATTGACCAGGGAGCAGTGCCAAGCCCAACACCAGTCTGTTCAATCCGTGCGGAATCGCGGCAAGTCACGACGCTGACCAGCCTATTTCGCGTAGCGTGATCATGTTTGCTGAGGGTCATGTTCAATGTGTGCGGTTGCGACGCGTGTTCCTTTGGATGGGCGTCCTCTTAAACTGTGTGTTACTACACCATGTAATAGCGCCCTCGAGGTCTGCTAGAACCCACCGGGGTGCGGATCCTTATTGCTGATGCCTTCCCCGAGCCCCATCTGGAGCAATTGCGGTCCAGCGGTCACGACGTTGTGTCCCAACCGTCTGTGGACGCCGACACGCTTGTCGACGCAGTCGCTGGAGCGGAGATCCTGATCGTGCGCAGCACCCGGGTGGAGCAGGCCGCCATCGAGGCGGGGACCGATCTGCGCCTCATCATCCGTGCCGGGGCCGGGACCAACACCATCGACACCACCGTTGCAGCCAGGCACGCGATCTATGTCTGCAACGTGCCGGGACGTAACGCCGTCGCTGTCGCCGAACTGACCATGGGTCTGCTCCTGGCGCTGGATCGCCACATCCCCCAGGCCACCGCAGACCTTCGTGCGGGACGCTGGGACAAGGCCCGCTACGCACAAGCCGACGGGATCATGGGCAAAAGGATGGCCGTGATCGGTCTGGGTGCCATCGGCACCCACGTCGCCACGCGGGCCTGCGCCTTCGGCATGACGGTCACCACCCTGCGACGTCCGGGCTGGTCGGACCAGCGAGCCCAGCAGGTCGAGTCCCTGGGGGTGCACCTGGTCAACGACCTGACCGAACTGCTTGGGTCAGCCGATGTCGTCACCCTGCATCTGCCGTTGAGCAGCGAGACGCGGAACCTGGTTGATGCCGGGTTCCTGGCCGCAATGACTGACGGTGCCTGGCTGCTGAACACCAGTCGAGGCGAACTGGTTGATGAGGCGGCGTTGATCACGGCCTTGGACGAGCGAGGCATGCGAGCAGGTCTTGACGTGTTTTGTGGCGAGCCCTCCTCCTCCGCCGGCGATTTCGACCATCCACTGGCCACCCACCCCTCAGTGGTCGGCACCCACCACATCGGTGCCTCAACCGAGCAGGCGCAGTCGGCGATCGCCGACGGGGTCCTGCAGATCATCGACGCCTACGTCGGGGGGCAGGTCGAGGCAGCGGTGAACCTGGAGACCGAGCCGCTGGGAAACTGCGCTCTGGTGGTCCGCCACCTCGATGAGGTGGGTGTGTTGTCGCAGGTCCTGGGTCGCCTGAGCGCGGACGGCATCAACGTCGAGCAGATGGACAACCGCATCTTCGCGGGCGCCCATGCCGGTGTGGCCACGTTGCGGTTGTCCCGGCAGATCACTCCCGACACCCGAGCGGCGCTTGAGGCCATGCCCCAGGTGTTGTCGGTCGTGCCCACGCCAGGTTGACACTGGAAAGGGTGACCCTCGGCCACCGGCCAGTGCGTCTGGCACCCTGGGAGGATGACCGTCGCGCGTTCCCTGGCCCTCTTCGCCGTCGCCGCCGTCGCCGAGATCGGTGGAGCCTACCTGGTGTGGCAGGGGATCCGCGGCGATCGTGGCTGGCCCTGGATCATCCTTGGCGGCTTGGCCCTGACCGGCTACGGGGCGATCGCGACGTTGCAGCCAGCCGCAAACTTCGGACGGATCTTTGCCGCCTATGGTGGCATCTTCATCGCGGGCTCACTGCTGTGGGGAATGGCCTTCGAGGGATTCCGTCCCGACCGCTGGGATCTGGCCGGCGGACTGATCAGTGTGGTCGGAATGGCCGTGATCATGTTCGCTCCCAGAGGTTGAGTCGATCGACGGGCATACTCGCGTGTCACGAAAGGTGACCCCGTGTCCAGCACCAACCCCCCCGATCCCCCCTCGACAGCTCCCACCGACCCGGTCCTTGACTACCTCGAAGCATCGTTGAGCCAAGACGACCCCACCAACCCCACCACCCCATCGTTTGCCGATCTGGGGTTGCGCAGCGAGTTGGTCGCTGTCCTGGACCAATTGGGCTACGAGGAGCCCACCCCGATCCAACTGCAAGCCATTCCTTTGGCGCTGCGCGGCACTGATCTGCTGGGCCAGGCCGCTACCGGGACGGGCAAGACGGCCGCGTTTGCCCTGCCCATCCTGCAACGGCTGGCCGGCCCTGGTGAGCGCGGCAAGGCACCCCTGGCCCTGGTGCTGGTCCCCACCCGGGAACTGGCCATGCAGGTATCGGAGGCCGTGCACACCTATGGCCGTACCATCGGGTCACGGGTCCTGCCGATCTACGGCGGACAGCCCATCGTCCGCCAGTTGAAGGAGCTCACCCGCGGCGTCGACGTGGTGGTCGCCACCCCCGGACGGGCCCTTGATCACCTCAGCCGTGGCTCGTTGTCGCTGGCCGAGCTTGAGATGGTGGTGTTGGACGAAGCCGACGAGATGCTTGACATGGGCTTCGCCGAGGACATCGAGGCGATCCTCGAGCGGGTGCCCGACAACCTGCAGACCCTGCTGTTCAGCGCCACGATGCCCGGACGGATTTCGGGCCTGGCTGGCCGACATCTCAGCGATCCGGTCCGGATCACGATCGAGCATGATGGCCCCACCGGTGGAGAGGACCCTCAGATCCGCGAGGTGGCCTATGTGGTCAGCCGCCATCACAAGCCGGCTGCTCTGGCCCGGGTGCTGGACGTAGAGGGACCGGACGCGACCCTCGTCTTTTGCCGCACCCGCAACGACGTCGATGAGTTGACCCAGACCATGAACGGCCGGGGCTATCGCGCCGAAGCCCTGCATGGAGGCATGACCCAGGAGCAGCGCGACCGTGTCATGGGTCACGTGCGCTCTGGCAGCACAGACCTGCTTATCGCCACCGACGTCGCCGCGCGGGGACTGGACATCGACACCCTCACCCATGTGGTCAACCACTCCGTCCCCTCAGCGCCGGAATCCTATGTCCACCGGATCGGACGGGTGGGCCGGGCCGGGCGCGAGGGGGTCGCCATCACCCTGGTGGCCCCCCGTGAGCACCGTGCCCTGCGATCAATCGAGCGTCACACCGGCCGCAAGATGGAAATCGAGAGCGTCCCGACCGTTGCCGACCTGCGCGCCAGGCGTCTGGAGTTGATCCGCGCCGCGATGCGCGAAGCGATGTTGCTGGATGAGGAACTGGACACCTTCCGCCCCGTCGTCGAATCCCTGGGGGATGAGTTCGACCTGGTCCAGATCGCACTTGCCGCGATCAAACTGGTTCATGACGAAACCAGCAGCGACGGTGATGACCGTGACGTTCCCGACGCCACGCTGGACAAGGGCGATGGTCGAGGAGGCAGCGGCCAGGGAGGCAAGGGAAAGGGTTCCAAGACGGCTGGCGGAAAGCCGAAGGGAGCACGGCGTCTGTCCGGTGAGGCTGCCAAGGTCTGGATCAGCCTGGGGCGTGATTCGGGAGTTCGCCCCAAGGATCTGGTGGGAGCCATCGCCAACGAGACCAGTCTGACCGGCGGTGATGTGGGGGCCATCCAGATCTCGGGGCGCTTTTCCCTGGTTGAGGTGCCCGAGGCTGCTGTCGAGGAGGTCATCAGCGCACTCAGCCGCACGCGGATCCGGGGGAACAAGGGCAAGGTGCGGCGAGATCGCGTCGGCTAATCGCCCTCCAGCGGAATCCGCAGAACGACCACCGCAACGTCATCGGTCAGCGGTCCGTGCTGATGCTCGCTGGACACCGTCAGGATGTGATCAGTCAGTTCTGCTGCCGAAGCCGTGGTCGGCAGTTTCTCCAGGGCCGTGATCAGGCCGGATTCCTCCAGCATCCTGCCGTCACTGTCTCTGGCTTCGGTGATGCCATCGGTCACCAACATGATGGCATCACCCGCCGCGATCTCCACCATGCAGGTGGTCAGGTCCGCATCCTCAAACAGGCCCAGCGGGCGGCCTGCCGGCGTCAATACTTCGACGGTGCCGTCAGCCCGTCGGATCACCGGCGGGGGGTGACCGGCGGTCGACACGCCGACCCGAAGGCAACGCTGCCCATGGTTGTACTCAAGCGGATCGTCAGTGAAGGTGAGCAATGCACCGGTCAGATGAGGGGGTTCGTCATCGGTCCGGTACATGAGTTGGCGGTTGAGGGCTTCAAGAATGGCTGCGGGATGGTGGGTCCGGTTTGCTGTCGCGCGGATGGACCAGCGGGCGGTCATGACCGTTTCAGCAGCAGTCGGACCATGACCCCTCACGTCCCCGATGGCGATGAACCAACGGTTCGGTTGCGTTTCGAACACATCATAGAAGTCGCCGAGGACACCGAATCCGTCGCCGGCCGGGCGATAGGCGGCGGTGACCTCGAGCCCGTCGATGGTGGGTATGACCGGCGGCAGGAGGCTGCGCTGCAGGGTGTGGGCAAAACGTGAGGCAGATTCGAGCGAGGCCCGCAGGGCTATCTCACCGGACGCAGCAGCGGCCAGCGCCTCAAGCACCTCGATGTCGGTTTGGGACCACTCCCGGACCAAGGTATCGACCACACAGAACGTGCCCAGCACCTGCCCGTCACGAGCTCGCAAGGGCACACCAGCCCAGGCGGCGACACCCATGGCTTCGATTGAGGGGTTATCACGGGTGAGTGGATCGCTGGCCGCGTCCCCCGTGATGACCGGCTGACCACTGCCGATGACGTATTGACAGAATGAATCCTCGACAGGGTTCTGACGCATTTTTGCTGCTTCCTCGTCAACCCCGATGCAACTCTTCCAGTAGGAGCGGGACTCATCCACGATGGTGACGAAGGCCAGAGGGGCATGCAGCACCATGCCAGCCAGCCGTGCCAGTCGGTCAAAGGCCTCTTCCGGTTCGCTGTCCAGCAAACCGGTCGCGCGAACCGCCGCAAGACGGTGTTTGTCATAGACCATCGGCGGCGGAGACGGGGGCATGGTCGCCTAGGATACGCAGCGCCAGGCTGACGACCCCATCCGACGTTGAAGCGCCGTTCCCAGCTGGTGGTCAAGCTACCTGAGAAGTGGCTCGTTGGACCGAGTAGTGACAGGGCTCCTGGGGTAGCGTGAGGCATGGCCACCAGTTCCACACACGACACCTCCACCAGCCCTGATGGCATGGTCGAGTCGACCATCGAAGCGGTCTTTGACTCCCTGCCGTTGGGGCTGAACCCTCGACAGACTGCAGCCGCTGCGGCACGGCTGACACGCGTGGCAATCCGGCAGCCACAAGCCGTGGTCAAGCACACCGCAAAGCTGTGGTGGGAGCAGGCCAAGGTCGTGGCCGGTACCTCCGAGGTCGAGCCCGGCCCGGGCGACCGTCGGTTCACCGACGAATGGTTTGACTCAAACCCGCTGTATGAGCGGCTGGAGAAGGCGTACCTGGCGTGGAGTCAGGAGGTCTATGCCCTGTTGGATGACCTGAACCTGGATGAGAAGTCGCGCGAACGGGC
Organism: Euzebya sp.; assembly: GCA_051004735.1. Taxonomy (GTDB): domain Bacteria; phylum Actinomycetota; class Nitriliruptoria; order Euzebyales; family Euzebyaceae; genus Euzebya. The sequence goes on from JBPCKA010000076.1 coordinate 21,791, forward strand.
CCGGTTCCTGTTGGGTCTGGTGACCGAGACCGTTGCGCCCACCAACTCTCTGTTGGGCAATCCTGCGGCGCTTCGCAAGGCCTGGAAGACCCGCGGTCGCAGTGTTCGCCATGGGCTGCGTCACATGTTGTATGACCTGCGCAACAACGGCGGTATGCCGTCGATGGTCGACACGCGCCCCTTCGCCCTGGGCGACACTGTTGCCGCCACGAAGGGTGGTGTCGTGTTCCGTAACGACGTCCTGGAGTTGATCCACTACACCCCGCAGACCAAGCAGGTGCGGCAGCGTCCACTGGTCATCGTCCCTCCGCAGATCAACAAGTACTACATCCTGGACCTGGCTCCAGACCGCAGCCTGGTCGAGTACGCCCTGCGTCACGGCCAGCAGGTCTTCATGGTGTCGTGGCGAAATCCCGACAAGGACATGCGGGATTGGGACCTGGACACCTATCTGGCCGCCACGATCGAAGCCATCGACGCCGCCCGTGACATCACCGGATCTGCCGATGTCAACCTTGTCGGTGTCTGCGCCGGCGGTATCACCACCGCTGCCCTGCTGGGGCATCTGGCGCACAACGGTGATCGTCGGGTGAACTCGGCCACGTTCATGGTGACGGTTCTTGACTGGTCGGTCACCTCGACGATGGGGACATTCATCTCTCGTCCCGTCGTTGCGGCCTCGATCCAGCGATCCCAGCAGGACGGCGTGCTGAGCGGTCAGCAACTGGCGCGACTGTTCGCCTGGATGCGACCCAACGACCTGGTCTGGAACTACTGGGTGAACAACTACCTGATGGGCCAAAACCCCCCAACCTTCGACGTGTTGGCCTGGAACGTGGACTCGACCAATCTTCCGGCAGGACTTCACGCAGACTTCATGCACATGGCGTCGGCCAACTCCATGACGATCGATGGTGGACTGGAGGCGCTTGGTACCCCCGTCAACCTGGCCAAGGTCGACATCGACAGCTTCGTCATCGGTGCCGTCAATGACCACATCACCCCCTGGCAGGGGTGCTATGAGACCACCCGCCTGCTCGGAGGCGACTCAACCTTTGTCCTGTCCAACGCCGGCCACATCGTGGCAATGGTCAACCCGCCCGGCTCAAAGAAGTCCTCCTACCTGGTCAATCCCGACGGTGCCGGCCTGGACCCCGAGCAGTGGCGGGAGGGCGCGACCAAGGTCGAGGGAACGTGGTGGGAACGCTGGATGGGCTGGCTGGCCGAACGATCGGGTTCTGAGGTCACGGCGCCAGATGGCATCGGCAACGACACCCACCCGATGATCCTGCCCGCACCCGGCACCTACGTCCGCGCTTGAACCACACCTTGCTGGACAAACGTGCCGGCGTGGTCAACGTCGGAACCCAACGCCTGCGGGTGTCGCTGGTGGGCGAGGGGTTGGGACGGCCGCTGTTGCTGATCAACGGCATCGGCGCCACCGGCGACCTGTTCGACGACTTCCGGATCCACCTGATCGACCGCGAAACGATCGCATTCGACGCGCCGGGGGTGGGTGGTAGCCCCGCACCACCGTGGCCGTGGCGGATTCGCTGGTACGCCCGGGTGGTGGCCGACATGATCACCGAGTTGGGTCACGGCCAGGTCGATGTGCTGGGCATCTCCTGGGGCGGGGCCTTGGCGCAAGAGTTGGCCCGCCGTCACCCCGAACGGGTCCGTCGTCTGGTGTTGGTGGCAACGACCCCGGGGGTGGTCTCGGTACCCGGTCGTCCCTCGGCGCTGGCAATCCTGATGACGCCTGCGCGCTACTACTCCCCCGCGTATCTGGAGCGGGTCGCGCCCACGCTGTATGGAGGGGCGATCCGACAGCACCCCGACATGCTCAAGCGCCACGGCCAGGTCCGCGCGACCCGTCCCCCCAGCCTCGCCGGCTACGCCTGGCAACTGGGTGCCCTACGTCGCTGGAGCAGCCTGCCCTACCTGCGGAACTTCAGGATGCCCACCCTGGTCATGGCCGGGGACGACGACCCGATCATCCCCCTGATCAACGGTCGCATGATCGCCCGACGGGTGCCGGGCGCCCGACTGCACATCGTCAAGGGCGGGGGCCACCTCTTCCTGTTCACGCGTGCCCAGGAGATGGCCAAAGTGGTCGCGGAGTTCCTGGACGTCCCCGACAGCGTCACCGGGCCCGGAGCGTAGCCAGGCCCGGAGCGTGGACCGCCTCGATGTAGTCCTGGCCGGCGTGGGTTCGACGCCCGACCCGTGACTTCCTGCCAGGTTTGCCTGCTCGGACTTCGTGCTACAGATAGGTCAACGCCAGGAGCACCCCAACCGGAGGAGCACCCGTAAGCATGACCACGCCCATGCGCACCCACACGGTGGAACTGGACACACGTCAAGATGTGATCACCGATGTGACCGGATCGTTGCGCGACTTCGCCGCCCAAGCCAGAGGGGATGGACTGCTGCACGCCTTCTTGCCTCACGCGACCTGTGGCTTGGCCGTTGTCGAGATCGGCGCGGGATCCGAGGCGGATCTGCGGACTGCGGTCCACTCGATGCTGCCGCGCGATGACCGCTGGGCACACAGCCACGGGTCACCCGGGCATGGGGCCGATCACGTCCTGCCGGCCTTCATCTCCCCGTCGCTGTGCATCCCGGTGGACTTCGGTGAGCTGTATCTGGGTACATGGCAATCGGTCGTGGTCGTTGACACCAACGCCGACAACCCCACCCGAACGCTGCGCCTGTCATTCATCTCCGCGTGACCCGCCGACCCGAGGAACAACGATGACCAAGACCCTGATGATGGTCCTGGTGACCGCAACGATGGTGCTGGCAGTCGCTTGCACCTCCTCTGATGAGCTCACCACCGTTGAGGGATCGGAGACTGACCTGTCCCCTTCCGCCAGTCCTGACCCAGAGGCCTCTGAGATCGCCTCGGCCATTCCGGCCCCGGCAACCCGGCCCGCCGCACCCAGCGCCGATACCGTGAACCCTCCAACCGTGCAGGAGAATTCAGCTTCTGACCCAGGGCTGACAGCGACCCCCCTGCCGGCTGAGGAGATCCCACCGACGCCGACCCGCGGTGCCATCGTGTGGGAGGCAGCCGTTGACGGTTGGGGTGACTGCATCGCCTATGAGGACGGCACCATGGACTGCAGCGAACAGGCCTTCACCCATGACTGGCATGCCTGTGGCCAGCACCCAAGCCTGTGCTTCGAGGGCGGGCCTGACGAATAGCTGGGCAGTGGGCGCGATCGGGTCGTTACCTCGATATGGGCCGCTGCGTCGCCGTCAGCCGATCAGGTCCGAAGTCCGCACGATCGTCGCGAACTCCCCGTGCAGGTTGGTGGCGGTGGCACGAGCCAGTTCGTCGGCCGTCATGACCGTCCCGTCCGGCCCGGTCCGATCGTGGGTGTAGGTAGCGTCGATGGCGAACAACACCTCATAGCCAAGATTGGCTCCCATGCGTGCGGTGGTCTCGACACAGTGGTTGGTCGTGACACCGCAGACCGCAATCGTCTGACAGCCGCGATTACGTAGCCACTGATCAAGATCGGGTTTGCCGACGAAGGCCGAGTTGACCTGCTTGGTCACCAGCAGATCTGGCTGCACGTCATCCAGGTCGGGACGCAGTGCGTTTCCTGGCCGACCGGGAACCAGCGGTGAGGCAGACTGCGTCGAGTTGTGCTGGCTGTGGTTGGTGAGACCTTCATCTCACTTCTTCGCCTTGGGCGGAAGTGATCCGACGTGAGTCAGAGCCCTCTCGATCCACCGCCGGACCTCATCGTCTG
>JBPCKA010000077.1:0-5825 GCA_051004735.1 Euzebya sp.
CTGCCGAGTCGATTCCCCCCCTCCGGCAGCACGGCGGGACCACGGCAGGCCGAGCGGGGCGCGTGACTGCCCCAAGACCGCAACGCATCGGACGGTCACGTTTCGTGGGCGCAGCCGTCGGACACGCTCACCCCCATGTCTTCCACCGTCACCGACGTCCTGCTCGATGCCATGGCCACCGCCGGTGTCCGCCAGATTTTCGGCATCCCCGGTGATGCCCTCAATGCCGTCATCGACGGCATCCGGCGTCACCCGGACCTCACGTTCGTCCACGTGCGGCACGAGGAGGCCGGGGCGTTCGCGGCCAGCGCGCAGGCCAAGTTGACCGGGGAGCTCGCGGCCGTCGTGGGCACCGCGGGGCCGGGCGCCGTGCACCTGCTGAACGGCCTCATGGATGCGGCCTTGGATCATGCGCCGGTCATCGCGGTCACCGGCCAGGTGGAGACCGCGAAGCTCGGCACGCACGCCCACCAGGAGGTCGACCAATCCGCGCTGTTCTCCGGCGTGGCCGTGTTCTCCGAGACCATCGTTGACCCCGGCCAGATCTCGACCCTGGCGAGGCAGGCCTGCCAGGCGGCGCTCAGCGCTCCAGGCGTCGCGCATCTGGCCCTGTCCTCGGACGTGGCCACGGCGGCCGCCGACCCGCTGCCCCAGGCGGCGCCGGTGCCCGCGCCCGGCCCTATGGCGCCTGATGAGGGGGCGCTCATGGCCGCCGTGGAGGTGATGGCCGCCGCCGGGAAGCCGCTGATCCTGGCCGGCATCGGCTGTCGTGGTGCCGTGCCTGCGCTGGTCGCCGTGGCTGAGCGGCTCGGGGCCCCGATCATCAAGACGCTGCAGGCCAAGGCGTTGCTCGCTGACGACCACCTGCTGACCGTCGGAGGGCTGGGGCTCCTCGGCACTCGCCCGGCCGTCAACGCCATCGCCGACTGCGACGCGCTGCTGATGGTCGGCACCGATTTCCCCTACACCGACTTCTACCCCGACCACGACGTGCCGGCCGTCCAGATCGACCGTGAGCGAAGCCGGATCGGTCGGCGGTTCCCGGTGTCGGCACCCGTCGTCGCCGATGCCGCGCCAGCCCTCGAGGCGCTGCTGGGGCGCCTGCCGCACCGGCACGGCCACGGCTTCCTCGATGCCGCACAGGAGGACATGCGCCGATGGCGCCGGTGGATGCGGCGGCTGGAGACCAGCGAGGCGGTGCCGTTGAAGCCCGAGCGGGTCGCAGCCGTCACCGGCGCCTACCTCGACGACGACGCCATCATCGTGTGCGACACCGGGACCGTCACCGCCTGGACCGCCAGGCACCTGGCCGCACGCGACGGGCAGCAGTTCACAGTCTCGGGGAACCTGGCCAGCATGGGCTACGGGATCCCCGCGGCGATCGGAGCGCAGCTCGCCCACCCGGACCGGCAGGTGGTGGCGCTGGTCGGTGACGGGTCGTTCACGATGCTGCCAAGCGACCTCATGACGGCCGCTGAGCTGGGCCTGCCGATCACGGTGGTGGTCTTTGACAACGGCAAGCTCGGGTTGATAACCGTGGAGGAGGAGTCGGAGGGCTTCGCCGAGCAGCAGACCGGCATCCCCCGTCGGGATCTGGCACGCATCGCCGAGGCCTTCGGGGCGGAGGGCTACAGGGCCCAGACCCCGGCCGAGCTCGACGAGGCCCTAAGCGCGGCGCTCCGATCGCCACGACCTGCGGTGGTGGCGGTCACCGTGGATCCTGACGAGCTGATCATCCCGCCCAAGATCGAGCTGGCACAGGCCCTCGGTTACGCCGAAGCCAAGGTCAAGGAGTTCTTCGGCATTGGCCGCCAGGAGGGCGGCTTCGACGTGGTCTTCGACGTCCTCCGCTGACCGCCGCGCCGGGGCCGAGGCCGGATGGGAGGGTGTGGGACCGGCGGCGCCGCCCGAGCGGGTGGAGGGGGTTGGCGGCGTCGCGGGTTGCCGGTACATGCGCACCTCTCCACCGCTTGACCGACCGCACACACCCGACGGCTGGCCGTCCCGTCCGCCGGTGGTCCGCGGCGTTTGGTGCCGGGGGGCGGGGCACCGTGTCGCCGGGCATGGCGATCGCGATCCTGGCGGCAGCGTGCGCGGCACCCGCCGCGGAGGAGGTGTCGACGTCAGACGCCGTCGGGCCCCCGCAGCTGAGGCGTCCGACGGGCCGGAAATCCCCGATGTGTCACTGTTCGACCTTCGAGGGTGAGACCACGGATCTGCACCGCTTCGTCGGCACCCCCCTGGTGGTCAACTTCTGGGCGTCGTGGTGCCCGCCGTGTGCCGCGGAGGTGCCTGACTTCCAGACCGTCAGTCAGCAGCTCGGCGAGCAGGTGCGGTTCGTCGGCATCAACACCTCCGATGACGCCGGTCTGGCCGACGCCCTGGCCGAGAGGACCGGCGTCACCTACGACCTGCTCCGCGACCCCGACGGCCACGCCTTCCGAGCGTTCGGCAGCCTGGTCTGCCTCGCGCAACTCCTACTGATCGCCCGACCCCGATCAGGAAGTCGCCGCGAGCGCCTATCTCCACCTCGCGATCGCCGCCCAGATCGGCGGCGACCCGAACGATGCGACCCGTGCCGTCATCAACGCCCGTCGAGTCCCGCCGCAACGAAGCACGATGGCTTGGCGACCTGCTCGCAGTCGCCGCCACTCATCCGCAAGTGGCGATTCTCGCAACTGCATTCAACCAGCCACTACCCGAGAGAACTGACCAAGACGGTGACACGTGACCTACGCGATCGGAATGCCGAACACCCCGGAGTTCACGCATGAAGCCGGCGCTCTACCGTCGATGGCAACCAGGGCAGGGTCGGCGACGCGATGGCGAACCGCCCTGGTCGGGCTGAGTGACCCTCTGGGATCCCCGGATCCCGGTAGGTTCCAGCCCGTCATCAAGGTCCGAGACCGCCAAAGAGATGCCCGCCAGCGACTTGCAGCGGTGCTGGAGGCATACGCGCTCATCTCGGACGAGTCCCGCGGGCACCAAGAGAGCTAGCTCGCGTCGTTGTTGCACCGCGCCGGGATGCCAACCGGGGCTACTGGTCCGTTCAGCGTGGGGCCAGGCGATCGGCGACGGCTAACAGTTGGTGACCGTCGGGTTGCAGGCCAATCTTGGTCGCTAGCAGACCCGTCGACACCCGTTCGACTACACCCCATTCCCAGATGGCGGTCGCGTCGAGTTGACAGCGCCGCGCGAGCCATCGCGCCCGCCGCCAGGGATCGCCGGCGAGTAGGTCAAGCGGGTCCTCGCGCATCATGACGCCAAGGTCGTACTCCGCCTCTGCAAGCAGAGCATCGGGATCGATCAGCTTGTAGTCGTCCTCCGATCGGAGCACATTCCACTGCTGGACATCGCCGTGCACGACGACCGCGCGCTCGTCGTCGTGGGCGGCGGCGCGGCGCTCCGCAGACCCGACGGCATGGTCGACGGCTCGAGTCGAGCATGGCCGGTCCAGCTGCTCCCACGTCACGACGATGTGGTCGATGAGCCAGGCCGCCTTCTGGGCGCCCGTCTTCAGCCCGCAGTCCGGCGCTGGCCGCCATATCCGTGACGCGACGTTGCACAGGATTCGGTGGCGCTGCGCGATCGGCAGCTTCAGATCGAAAACCGACGGGCCCAGGCGTTCCATCAGAAGTGCGCCGCGCGTGACGTCGGCGCGGTACAGCTCGGCGCAACCGTATCCTCCCGCGAGCCGTAGGACCGCAACCTCGTCATGCGTCTCCGACCCGCCCCCTGGGACCACCAGCTTGAGCACGGCCGGTCTGCCGTCTGCGCAAGTCGCTTCGGCGACGTACGCCTCGGTCCCGCCATCGTATGGACGACCAGCGGTGAGCCCCCACGCCGACTCGAGCTGGGCAATTAGACTGGGAAGGTCGTCGAGCCACGCGTGCGCGCCGGCAGCAGCGGCCTTGTTCCGCACCACCACGGGGACATCCATCACTAGGCGACGATAGCGGCGACAGGTTGCAGGGACTCAGTCGCGCCCGCCGCTGAAGGACAGAGCTGATGCGCGACGATCACGGGGAGCCTGATCCCGTCAGATCGCTGCTGGTCGGTCCGCCATTGAACCGCTGGCAGCCGAGCATCGGAGATCCCCGGCTACGTGAAGGCTGGAAGGCCGGACCTTGCCCGAAGGAACGCATTGGTTGTGGGTCTCGGAAACGATCCCGCTCGTATTGTCAACCGGCTTGCACCCAGGACGTCTGAGGACGTTGATGTGACTCACGGTTTCTGGGGGCATCAAGGGTTGACTGCGGTCCTTTGGCTGCCAAAGTCCGGGTGTGGCCGTACCGTGCTGTCGAACCGCCAGCGAGGGCGTCACCGTGGCTCTTCCTGATCCGCCCGCCCGGTCGCGCACGCCTGTGGGCCACCGCAACCCGTTCAGGCCGGGCAGGACCTCGTGGGCGGCGTGGGTGTCATCGAATCGTTCGGCGGTGAACACGATGGTGCCAAGCTCTGCACGGTCCAGGGCGGTGGCCCCCGCAGGCTGGACCTTGGGGAGCGGAACGTACTGGTGCCGGGTTCGGGTTCCAGCTCGTTGTAGACGGCGCCATGAGTCCGGCGTTCTATTCGCGGTGCGAATCGGACGAGGCGCGCGTCGAGAACCTGGGCGAGCATCTGGCACGTCACTGACCCCGGCAACAGGTTTGCATGCCCGGATAGCCTCTTACGTTTGAAGGGACTCGATTTGCCGTCACCACATCTGTTGTTGGTCACGCCCGCCGACTCATATCGGACCTCTGATTATCTGGACGCGGCGACCGCGTTCGGGTGTCGCGTCACGGTGGTGACCGACGGTGCTGTGGCCATCCCCGGTTCTGCGATCGTCGCGCCACTTTTTGACCCAGTCGCCGCTGCGAACGTCATCGTGGGACAGCTCCCGACAGGCGTCGACGCGGTTGTCGGCACCGATGGTTCCGCGATCGCTGTGGCGGCGTCGATCGCCCGCCTCCTCGGCCTCACAGCCAACTCGGAAGTGGCGTTGTTCGCAGCCGACGACAAGCTCGCCCAACGTAGGGCGCTGGCGTCGGCAGGTCTCTGCCAACCCCGGTTCTCGACCGCCGCTGATGATGAGTGGTGCCACTTCCCGGCAGTCGTGAAACCCGTGGACGGTTCGGCAAGTCAAGGCGTGCTCCGTGCCAACAACGCCGATGAACTCCGCAGTGCGATCGAGGCCGTCCGGGGGATCGCTGGTGCCGACGGCGAGGTGATCGTCGAGGAGTTCGTCCCCGGCGTGGAGGTTGCTGTCGAGGGTCTACTGCGCAACGGTTCACTCGAGGTGCTCGCGTTGTTCGACAAACCCGAAACGCCGACCGGCCCTACGTTCCCCGAGACATTGCTCATCAGTCCGGCCCGCCTCGATGCGGCCACGGTTGAAGCGGTCGTCGACCTCGCCAGCAATGCCTGCGCGGCGATTGGCCTCCGCGAAGGGCCGGTGCATGTCGAATGCAAAGTGGAAGATGAGCACGTTTGGTTCATCGAACTGGCCCCACGAACCATCGGCGGGTTGTGCAGTCGAAGCCTCCGCCCGGGCGGAATCGGCCTCGAGGAACTCGTTCTCCGCCACGCCCTGGGCCTGGCAACTCCATCTGCGGAGCACATCGGTGCCACCGGCGTCCTCATGCTGCCCGTAGCAACACACGGTGTTCTCGACCGGGTCGACGGTGTGGACCGTGCGTGAGCCGTGGATGCGGTCACCGACGTCATCATCACCATCGGTCCCGGTGAAGAGGTCTGGCCCCTGCCCCATGGCAATCGCTACCTGGGGTTCATGTTCGCCCGAGCCTCATCGCCAGATGCCGTCGAAACAGCGCTGCGCGAGG
>JBPCKA010000078.1:0-48951 GCA_051004735.1 Euzebya sp.
CCATCAATGTCCCACGGTACGGGTAGCCTGCGGCAGCGTTATGGAACTCATCATCGTTGCCGTTGTCGCGGTTGTCGTCCTTGTTGTCCTCGGCGGCCTGTTCGTGGGTCGCTCCCGCGGGCGGTCCTCACCACCGATCGAATCCTCCAGCCCCGGCAGCGGCCCTGGCGGCCGGGGCAAGGGTGCAGGAACCGACGTCCTGGAGGCACCGACCGACCGCCCCAGCGTCGTCGACAGCCAGACACCTACGCCGGCTCCCGACACCGACGTCGACCCCTATCCGGGCGGCCCGGATCTGCTGATCGACGACAGCCTGGACTTAGATCAGCCCCTCAGCCTGGCGCAACGCTTCCGGCTGCGGCTGGGCAAGGCGTCGGGCGCCCTGGGCGCAAACCTTCGTGGCGTCTTCGCCAAAGGCCTGAACGACGAGGCCTGGGAAGAGCTTGAGGATTCGCTGATCGCCGCTGATGTCGGGGTGGAAGCGACCATGGAGTTGGTCGGTGGCCTCCGCGAACGCGTCAGGGCCGAGGGGATCACTGACGGCGACACCGCCCTGGCCCTTCTGAAAGAGATCCTCCGCCTGGAATTGGGCATGGCCGACCGGTCGATGGGTCGTCGCAAGGACGGAACCAGCGTGTGGCTGTTCACCGGGGTCAACGGCACGGGCAAGACCACCTCGATCGGCAAATTGGCCAAACGCCACGTGGATGCTGGCGACAAGGTCGTGCTGGCTGCCGCGGACACCTTCCGGGCTGCTGCCAGTGAGCAGTTGGAGATCTGGGGTGAACGTGCCGGTGCTCGGGTCGTGCGGCAGGACGAGGGCGCCGATCCCGCAGCGGTGGCCTATGACGGCTGGAAGGCGGCCACTGCCGCCAACGCCGATCTGCTGATGATCGACACTGCCGGGCGCCTGCAGAACAAGGCGGGGCTGATGGCCGAGCTGTCCAAGGTCAAACGCGTCGTCGAACGGGAGGCGGGACCCATCGATGAGGTGTTATTGGTGCTGGATGCCACCACCGGCCAAAACGGGCTGACCCAGGCCCAGGCGTTCACCGAGGCCGTCGACGTCACCGGGGTGGTGCTGACCAAGCTCGACGGCACGGCCAAGGGCGGCATTGTCATCGCGATCCAGCGGGCACTTGACCTACCCGTCAAGTTGGTCGGGCTGGGTGAGGGCATCGATGACCTGGCCGCCTTCGACCCCGACGCCTTCATCGAGGCGTTGTTCGCCGAAGTGATCCAGGACGTGCTGGTCCAGGATGGGGAACTCGACGACATCATGGACAACAACGCGTGAAGAACAGGCGTGTCGGATGCCTTCAATCGATGAGTTGACCAGCGAGGAGATCCGCGATGCCCTGCGTCTGCTGGGTCTAGACGATGCGGTTGCCGGACACGCATCACGGCGGGTCCTGCGCGAGCAGATGACGGCGCCAGGCCTGGTTGCCGATCTGATCAGCCGGGCGCCACAGGGTGCCGCCGATGCCTTTCGGATCGTGGCTATCGACGGTGCCGCGTCGGTGGAGGACCTGATCGGCCGGGGTTGGGCAGGACGAGGGCAGTTGCCGGCACCCCTGGACTGGCTACAGCGACGCGGTCTGGTGATGGTCGGTCCCGAAGGACTGATCCACGCCAGCGAGGAGGCCAGGCACGGATATGCCACGTTGACCTTTGACCTGCCCGAGCCGCAACGGCCTGACGACGCGGGACTGGACGACGCGGGGGTGGACGACAATGCTCCGCCTGTGGCCCCTCTGCTGATCGAGGAGGCCCGCACGGTCGTCGTCGCGCCCAGCCAGGCCGCCTTGGACCGGGCGGCAGCCGTCCCCGGCGCGGCGTTGCGGACCGTCGCGGCCACGGTGGCGATCAGCTCGCGACCTCCCGCCGTGGTCCAGGCGGCGCTTGAGTCCGCCGGTGCTGTGGTCAGCGCCGCTCATGGCGTGACCGTCGCTGCCGGGGAGATGACGCTGCCAGGTGCGGAGGAAGAGGCCGTGGGGCCCCGCGCCATCCGCGCGCTGGTGCAGCGTGCGCTGGATGAGGGACGGCAACTGCGCCTTGAGTACTTCGCCTCGTCACGGGGAGGCCAGGCCACCGAGCGGGTGGTGGATCCGTGGGTGTTTGCCGACGATCTGCTGCGGGGCTACTGCCACCTGCGTAACGACGAGCGGGCCTTCGCCGTTGACCGCATCGGTCGGGCGCGGCTACTCAGCACCGGGATATCGCAGGAATTGACCTAGGTCGCAGTGCCTCCATGACCTCTGCTGCCATCCGCACGACCGGGTTGACCAAGGACTATGGCGGTGGCCGTGGTGTGTTCGACCTGGATCTGGAGGTCGCTGCGGGCGAGGTCTTCGGATATCTGGGGCCCAACGGGGCCGGCAAGTCAACCACCATCCGGATGCTGTTGGATCTGGTCCGGCCAACCTCGGGCCAGGCAGAGGTGCTGGGCCACAACCCTCGCACGGCCGGGCCGGGGCTCCGCGCACGCCTGAGCTACATCCCTGGCGAACTGGCGCTGTGGAAGGGGTGGACCGCAGGCACCATCATCACCTATCTGGGGCAGTTGCACGGTGGCTTTGAGGCCGAGCGGGTTGATGAGTTGGCTCAGCGTTTCCAGCTGGATCTGGACCGTGTGGTGGCCGACCTGTCGAAGGGCAACAAGCAGAAGGTCGGCCTGGTGGCGGCCTTTGCCCCTCGCAGTGAACTGCTGATTCTGGACGAGCCCACCAGTGGGCTTGACCCACTGCTGCAGATCGAGTTCCAGAAGGTGCTGCGAGAAGCGGTGGCTCAGAGGACCTCGGTCCTGCTGAGTTCCCATGTCCTCAGCGAGGTCGAGCATGTCGCCGATCGGGTCGGGATCATCCGTGCCGGCCGTCTGGTCGACATCGTCGGTGTCGCCGATCTGACCGCCAAGGCCAGCCACACTCTTGAGGTCACCTTCGCCCATGACGCCCCGACCGTGTGGCCGGGTGCCAGTCACACCGTCCTTGGTTTGCGTGGGCATGACGCCGACCTGGAGCAGGTGTTCCTGCGCTACTACGCCGATCCAGTCGTCCAGACCAATGCCGGTCCCGTCGTGGGACAGCCGTGACGGTCATCCTGCGGCGAACGCTGGCCACCGAACGCCGGTCGATGGTCGGCTGGGTGCTGGGTCTGGCCCTGCTCGGAGTGATCACGGCAGGTACCTGGCCCGCGGTCAGGGACGCCGGGGAGGAGTTCTCAGCCGCACTGCAGAACCTGCCGCAGGCACTGACGGCATTCCTGGGTGAGGGGTTGACCGATTTCTCGGCTGCCGGGCTGGTCGGCTCGCGCCAGTTCGGCAGCATCGGCATGGCGGTGATGATCGGTTTCGCCATCTCGCGTGGCGCACGGGCTGTCGCCGGCGAGGAGGGAAACGGCACCTTGGAACTGCTGGTCACACAACCGCTGTCACGAGCAGCCGTCGCGGTCGCCAAGGTGCTGTCCACATTGCTGGCCCTGGCGTTGTTGGTCCTGGCGCAGATGGGCTTGCTGCTGGCGATGATGCCGGTGGTGGGCCTTGACTTCGCCGTGGCGGACGTCATCGGCGCCTCGGCGGGCCTGTACTGCCTTGCCGGCATGTTCGGCATGGTGTCCTTCGCGGTGGGCGCCGCCACCGGGAACCGGGGCTCAGCCGTCGGTGTGGCCGCAGGTCTGGCCGCCGCTCTGTTCGTGCTGAGCGGCCTGGGTGTCCTGGTCGAGGGATTGGCGCCCGTTGCCGACCTCAGCCCCTTTCACCTGTATGACGGCAGCACGGTCCTGGCCGACGGTGTCAACGTGACGGCGGTGAGCGTCTTCGCGGCCTTGGCCGTGGCCCTGGTCGTCGGCGGGATCCTCGCCTTTGAGCGCCGGGACCTGTCCTGATGACTGCCACGCCGGCGGAGACCGACGCGGATACGCCCTCTCGGGCCGACGTCGTCAAGCGGATCCAACGGTTCGAGGACGTGATCTATGACCGTATCGTCACCACGACCCGCCAGTTGCGGTTCGGTCATGCTCGTCTGAGCACTGACCTGTCCCACGTGTTCGACCTGAACCACCTCATGGTCGACCGACCCGTCGCCGCCGTTGAACTGCTGGGTCTGGTGGAGGAGATCTTTCTCGACGCCGGGCTGGCACATCGTGAGATCCAGACGCGCGTGGCGCAGGTGGCGTGGACGCTGGTGCCGGCCCTGTTTGACCAGGGCTGGTCCCTGACCCGACTGGAGTACATGGCCCATGACCGCGCCACGGCACCCGCGGTCTCGCCGCTGGGATTCCGGGAGGTCGACATCGACACCTGGGCCGATCACGCCACCGCCTTCGTGGCCGACAACGAGTGGGGTAGAACCGAACCGGTGCAGCGCGACATGGCGGCAAGGGATCGTAGGTTGGCCGCCCGAATCGATAGTCGGTTCATCCTGTCAGAGGACTTCTCCGCCGGTTGCCACATTTATCGGCACGGTCAGATCGCCCAGATCGAGCAGGTCCATGTTTTGAGCGATGCCCGGGGCCAGGGGTTGGGCCTGGGTCTGATGGCCGCGGCCCTGGCCGCCTGCGATTCCGCCAGCATCGTCTTTCTGGTGGCCGACGCGGAGGAATGGCCGCGGGACTGGTATGCCCGACTGGGCTTCACTGCCGTCGCCTCCGCCTGGGAATGGCTCAAGCTCCCCGCCCCGCCGGGCTCGACCCCGGCCTAAAGCTCAGATCTGAGCTTTGGCCAGGATTTTGCCGACGAAAGCTCAGATCTGAGGTCTAGCCTGGCCCCGACGAAAGCTCAGATCTGAGGGGTGGGGTGGGTGGGGTGGGGTGGGTTGGGCCGAGGGAGCAGCGTTAGTCGACCACGGGGCCGGTCAGCTGACGGACCCGCACCTTGACCCCGTGCGCGCTGCCAAAACGGGACAGGGCGTCCGCCGCGCCCTCCGTCTCACCGTCCTCGTGACGTGCACGAAGGCTCCAGGCTGGGACGACCAGCGGATCCCCGCCCCGCACGACCACACGGAGCTTTGGCGCCCCTCCGTCCTGCAACAACGCGATCCCCTTCACCTGATGCCACTCCACCGATCGTGTCCGCACCCGGGACCGCACATCTATCCCACCGATGTCCAGAACCACTTGGATGCGCCAGGTCCGAACCGCGAAGTACAGCAGGCCCGCCGCGATCACCACGTTGCTCAGGGCAAAGCCCGGGTTGACCGCCCCACCCCCCAACAGGATCGCCACCGTGGGCAGTGGCCACAGCACCCCGAGCGATCCGGTGACCAGTGAAATCGCACGCGGGATGTAGAGAGTGACCACGCCGGCCAGCATAGGGGCTGCGGGTACACTCCCTGATCCCATGTTCGATGCCCTCCAAGACCGACTTGACGCCGTTTTCGACCGCTTTCGTGGCTCAAAGAGCCTGACGGAGGAACAAGTCGGCGAGGGCCTGCGTGAGATCCGCATGGCCCTGCTGGAAGCCGACGTCAACTTCAAGGTCGTCAAGACCTTCACCGGCCGCATCAAGGATCGCGCGGTGGGCGTCGAGGTCAGCGAGGCACTGAACCCCGGCCAGCAGATCATCAAGATCGTCAACGAGGAACTGGTCCGCATCCTGGGTGAGCAGTCTGCCCCCTTGGACCTGGGGTCGGCCTCGCCCGCTGTCATCATGCTGGCCGGGCTGCAGGGCGCCGGCAAAACGACTGCCGCCGGCAAACTGGCCAAGCACCTGAAGGCCAAGGGACGACAAGTCGTGATGGTGGCCTGTGACCTGCAACGACCGGCAGCGGTGAAGCAGTTGAAGGTGCTGGGTGAGAAGATCGGCGTCCCGGTCTTTGCCCCCATGCTTGAGGGGGATCCCGTCGAGGTCGCCCGCAACGCCATCGCCGAGGCCAAGCGACTGGGCGCGGGCGTGGTCATCGTCGACACCGCCGGTCGCACCAACATCGACTCAGAGATGATGCAGCAGGCAGCTGACATCAAAGCTGCGGTCAATCCGGTGGAGACCCTGTTCGTCATCGACGCGATGATCGGCCAGGAAGCGGTCGCGGTTGCCAAGGCCTTCCAGGACGCGGTCG
Source organism: Euzebya sp. (assembly GCA_051004735.1). Classification (GTDB taxonomy): domain Bacteria; phylum Actinomycetota; class Nitriliruptoria; order Euzebyales; family Euzebyaceae; genus Euzebya. Next base: position 6,054 of record JBPCKA010000078.1, read on the forward strand.
ACTTCACCGGCGTGATCCTGTCCAAACTGGATGGTGACGCCCGCGGCGGTGCGGCGCTCAGCGTGGCGGAGGTCACCGGCCGCCCGATCAAGTTCGCCTCCATCGGCGAGAAATTGGACGAGTTCGAGGCGTTCCACCCCGACCGCATGGCCGGCCGAATCCTCGGTATGGGCGATGTCCTGACGCTGATCGAACGGGCCGAGGAGGTCTATGAGGAGGGCCAGCAGGAGGAGATGGCCCAGGCGATGCTGTCGGGCCAGTTCACCCTCGAGGACTTCCTGAACCAGCTTCAGTCAGTCCGCCAGATGGGACCCATCGGCAAGTTGATGGAGATGATCCCTGGTATGGGCAAGGCCATGAAAGACGCGCAGGCCGAGGTCGGCGAGGACGATCTGAAGCGCATCGAATGCATCATCCAGTCCATGACCCTGGAGGAACGGCGCCAGCCGAAGATCCTCAATGGCAAACGGAAGAAGCGCATCTCCAAAGGCTGTGGCCGCTCGGCCCAGGAGATCAACGAACTGCTGCGCTCCTATGAGGAGATGCGCAAGATGATGAAGAACCTCGGACCCTTGATGGGTGCCATGGGTGGGGGTGGCGGCGGGATGCTCAGCCAGGCGAAGGCGGCGCGCCAACTGCAAAAGGCGATGGGTGGCGAGGGCGACCTGATGGAGCAGTTGGCGGCCATGAACTCTGGGGACCCGATGTCGATGGCGGGCATGGGCGGTCCTGGCGGACCGGGGGCCGGCGGGGGCCCGCGGCGCAACAAGAAGGTGCCCAAACGCAAGAAGAAGAAGCGCTGACCGGCCCGAACCCGGGGGCGACCCGGTCCGACCGGCGCTACCAGGTCAGTCCCACCCCCACTGGTGCAGCAGATCATCAGCGATGCCGAAGTGGTGGGCAATTTCATGCACCACGGTGACCGCCACCTCCTCAACCAGCTCGTCGTGGTCGTGGCACATCTCACACAGCGGCAGGCGGTAGATGGTGATGCGGTCGGGGAGCACACCTGAGTAGAAATCGCGATCGGTCAGGGGGATGCCCTCATATAGCCCCAACAGGTCGGGTTCCTGCTCATGTCGGTCTGCGACCAGGATCACGACATTGTCCAACATGGCCCACAACTGGTCAGGAACCAGATCAAGCCCGCGGCCGACCAATTCCTCGAACGCCTGCGTGCTGATCGGCTCCATGTGGCCGGAGTGTGACAGCCGGCCAGGCCCGGCTGCGGGATTCTGCGCCGCCGCCATCTAACCTGCGCCACGTGCGCGATGTGTTGTTCCTGCTCCTCGGTCTGGCTGTGCTGACCTACGCGGCTGATCGGTTTGTGATCGGTGCCGTGCGGGTCGCCACGATCCTGAAGGTCTCCACCGTCCTGGTCGGTGCCCTGGTGGTCGGCTTTGGGACCAGCGCGCCAGAGTTGCTGGTCAGCGCACTGGCATCCATTGACGGCAAGCAGGACATTGCGCTGGGCAACATCGTCGGATCAAACACCGCCAACGTCCTGATGGTCGTCGGCGCCGCGGCGATCTTCAGTTCATTGCCCATCGCGCAGCGCATCTGGCGACAGGAGATCCGTCTGATGTTGGCAAGCGTGGCTCTGCTGGCGTTGGTCTGCGCTGACCGGCGCGTGACCACGGTGGAGGCGATCGGCCTCCTGGTGGCCGCGGTGGCTGCGATAGGGCTGATCATCTTCTGGGCCAGCCGCGATCGCGCTGCCGCCGCTGACCTGGAGGATGAGATCGAGGATCTGGTCGGCGGTGAACACGCGCTGGGCCCCTCGGTGATCCTCACGCTGTTCGGGCTGGCCGGCACGCTGGGCGGGGCGCAGTTGTTGGTGGTGGGGGCCTCAGGGCTGGCCGCCACGTTGGGGATGTCAGAGGCCGTGATCGGCCTGACCATCGTGGCGATCGGCACCTCGCTACCCGAGTTGGTGACCGCCACCGCCGCGGCCCGGCACGATGAGAATGATCTGATCATCGGCAACATCGTCGGTTCCAACATTTTCAACTCGCTGCCGGTGGCCGGGATTGCCGGCCTGTTGGACACCACCACCCTTGACCCGCAGTTCAGCATCAGCCTGGTCGTCATGGTGGCTGCCAGCTTGCTGTTCGCGGTCTTCGCACGTCGCTCGTTCCACATCACCCGAAACGAGGGGATCGTCCTGTTGGTCGCCTTCGTCGTCGCGATGGCAGTGACCTTCTGATATCGTTGCCCGGCCCAACGCCGTCTCGGCAGTGGCACAGACCCCGCCGCACCTGACCAGGACCAACTCATTCAAATGGTCGGTGTGGTTCGGCTTCGAAGGCGGTGACCCGCCTTGCGTGGCCTCCACAGCATGTGGGGGTTGATCCAAAACAACGCGTAGCAGAATAGGAACAGCAGATGTCAGTTCGCATGCGCCTTCGACGCGAAGGCAAGAAGAAGGCACCGTTCTACCGGGTGGTCGTGGCCGACTCCCGCTCGCCCCGCGACGGGCGCTACATCGAGGACCTCGGCTTCTACCAGCCGCTGCATGATCCCTCGACCATCCAGATCGACTCGGCCCGTGCGCTTTACTGGCTGAGTAACGGCGTCCAGCCGTCTGACCAGGTGAAGCAGTTGCTGCGTGTCAGTGGGATCTGGGAGGAGTTCAAGCCTGGCGATTCGGGACGGGACCGCAGCGCCAAGATCGAGGACCGTCGCAAGGCCGCTGAGGAGCGCGACCGCAAAGTCGCCGAAGCCGAGGCCGCCGCCGCCAAGGAACTGGCAGACAAGGCCGAGGCGCAGGAGGTAGAGGCACGGGCTGCCGAGGAAGCCGCAGCCGCGGAGGCAGCCGCCGAGGCAGCCGCGGAGGCAGCTGCCGAGGAAGCCCCGGTCGAGGAAGCCCCGGTCGAGGAAGCCCCGGTCGAGGAAGCCCCGGTCGAGGAAGCTGCTGCCGAGGAAGCCCCGGTCGAGGAAGCCCCGGTCGAGGAAGCTTCTGCCGAGGAGGCCCCGGCCGAGAAAGCCAACGCCACCGCTGAACAGCCGGAGGACACCCCGGTCGAGGAAGCGGCCGCTGTGGAAGCCCCGGCCGAGGACGCTGCTGCCGAGGAGGCCCCGGTCGAGGAAGCTGCCGCTGTGGAGGCCCCGGTCGAGGAAGCTGCTGCCGTGGAGGCCGCGGTCGAGGAAGCTCCGGTCGAGGAAGCTGCCGCTGTGGAGGCCCCGGTCGAGGAAGCCCCGGCTGCGGAAGCTTCTGCCGAGGAAGCCCCCGCCGAGGACGCCACCGCCGAACCAGACGCTGAGAAGGAGTAGAGCGGCATGGAAATGTCAGAGGAGATGCTGGACTTCATTGCCAAGAACCTGGTCGACAATCCCGACGATGTGCAGATCACGTCCAAGGAAGAGGAAGACGGGGCGATCCTGCTGGAACTGCGGGTCAATCCCGAGGACATGGGCAAGGTCATCGGCAAGCGCGGTCGTACCGCCAAGGCGATCCGGACCATGGTGAAAGCGGCGGGGACCCGCGACGGGGTCAACGCCTCCGTCGAGATCGTCGAATAGTCCGACAGGGACCACGACTGTGACGGACCAGCCGGCGCACGGTCTTCTCGCTGAGGGCGACGGACCGGTCCAGCAGGTCGTCGTGGGCCGGGTTGGCAAGCCCTTCGGGGTCAAGGGAGACGTCTACGTCTTCGCTGACCCCGACCTGGCCGACCCCTTCGATGAGGGTGTCACCTACTCGGTGGCGACCTCCTCACGTCGCCTGACGGTGGCCCGTTCCCGGATGCACGGTGACCGCCTGGTAGTGGCCTTCGAAGGATCCCACGCCCGCGAGGATGCCGAGGAACTGCGGGGCCTGGTCCTGACCCGCGCCAGATCACAGGTGGCGCTGGAGCCAGACATGATCTGGGTCGACGACCTGATCGGCCGCCAGGTGATCGATGCCGATGGCGGGCTGGTCGGTGTCGTCCTGGGTGTCGCGGACGGACACGCCCACGACTACCTGATCGTCGCCCGCCCCGATGGAGGCGAAGCCGTCGTGCCGATGGTGGCCGAACTGCTGGATTGGACGGTGGATCCGATCACGGTGCAATCCCTGCCCGGACTACTGGACCCGGATAAGGCACTGTGAACGCCGACAGCGGTGCGGCGGACTCCGCAGACCCGGTGGGCAGCGCCCCGAACATGCGCATCGACATCCTGACGCTATTCCCCGAGTGGTTTCAGGGGCCACTGGGCACGTCCCTGCTGGGCCGGGCTCAGCAAAGGGGCATTGTGCAGGTGACCACCCACGACCTGCGCCGCTGGACCGATGACGTCCACCGCACCGTCGATGACGCCCCCTTTGGGGGAGGGGCCGGCATGGTGATGGGTCCCGACCCGTTCTTCCGGGCAGTCGAGGATCTGTTCGGTGCGGTGGCCGATCGACCACGCACGCTGCTGATGACCCCCAGGGGTCGGCGTCTGGACCAGCCCTACATCCGCGGGCTTGCCGCGGAGTCGCGGCTGCTGCTGCTGTGCGGGCGCTACGAGGGCATCGATGAACGGGTCCATCTGCATCTGGCTCACGACGAGGTGTCCATCGGGGACGTGGTCCTGGCCGGCGGGGAAGTGGCCTCGGCGGTCGTGATCGAGGCGGTGACGCGGCTAATCCCTGGCGTGATGGGCAACGCCGCCAGCGCGGAGGAGGAATCGTTCTCCGACGGACTGCTGGAACACCCTCACTACACGCGACCGGCGACGTACCGTGGGTGGGACATCCCTGAGGTATTGCGCTCAGGCGACCACGGTCGACTGGCGGGCTGGCGTCTACGTCAGGCTCGAGCCCGCACGCGTCTGGTCCGTCCAGATCTCACCACACCTCCCACCCTTCCGGGGTCCCAGTGACCATAGGTCCACCACAAGTGAGTGTTCCCCCGCCGCCGCCGCCCACCTTGCGACCGGCCAGCGTCCCGCCCTTGCCGCCGCCGACCACCCGGCCGACCACCCGGCCGACCACCCGGCCGGCACCACCTCCACCACCACCCCCGCCTCCGGCGCCGACTGCCCGGGCCGTGCCGCCGGCGGCCGAACAACCCAAGACCACCCAGTCCGATCCTGCCCAGCAAGAGACGGCAGGAGCACCCTCACGAGGCCGGGCCTTGCTGTCCAGCGGACTAGAACTCCTCAAGCTGGTCGCGGTGGCACTCCTGATCGCCTTCGTCATCAAGGGCGTGGCATTGCAGGCCTTCTACATCCCCTCGGAGTCAATGCTGCAGACATTGCAGGTCGGGGACCGGGTGCTGGTCGAAAAGATCACCTTCAGGTACCGCGAGCCCCAACGTGGGGAGATCATCGTCTTTCGGCGTCCGGGGCTGGAAGACGACGGCTTCTCCATCGCCACCACCGCCAGGTCGTTCCTGGAAGGGATCGGCCTCAGCAAACCCGATGAGGACCGTGACCTGATCAAGCGCGTCATCGGCCTACCCGGCGAAACCGTTGAACTGATCGGCGGCGTGGTCCACATCAACGGCAGACCACTGCCAGAGGACTACACGGAACCTGAGAGCCGGGATTTCCCGCCGACCGTGGTTCCCGAGGGTCAGTACTACATGCTGGGCGACAATCGCCGGAACTCGCTGGACTCACGGTTCGCGCTGGGCACGATTCCCGAGGACAACATCATCGGACGTGCGTTCGCGATCATCTGGCCGGTCGGTGACGCGACGCTTGATCTGGATCGGGACTATCCGGGGGTCGGCGAGAAGCCTCTGCCGTCCTGAGGTGGGTCTGCAGCCACTCGGACTCGGTTGACGGCCGTGGTCGGGCACCGTACTCTCGTCCGTCGCGCCGCCCTTGGCGCTCCTTTCCCCTGTCCGCGGACCGCCAGGCGCATCGCCGGCGAGCTTTGCACGGAGCGTGAGCAACGATGAACCCCACCGATCTTGTCGACGTCGAGAACCTGCGAGACGACGTCCCTGACTTCGGTCCCGGTGACACCCTGAGGGTTCACGTCCGCGTGACCGAGGGGGAGCGATCCCGGATCCAGATCTTTGAGGGTGACGTGATCGGTCGCAGCGGTAGCGGTGTACGCGAGACCTTCACCATCCGCAAGATCTCCTTCAACGGTGTTGGTGTCGAGAGAATCTTCCCGGTGCATGCGCCGATCATCGACAAACTCGAGGTCGTGCGCCACGGCAAGGTCCGGCGCGCCAAGCTGTACTACCTGCGTGACCGCGTCGGCAAGAAGGCCAAGATCAAGGAGAAGCGCGTCAACTGAGGCGACAGTACGCTCGCTCGGTGCGCGACCTTCAAACCGAGCGACAGGTGCCCGATGACGCCGACACTCCGACGGGGCACACGCCCGCCGATGGGGGCGATCCGGATGTCGATTCCGCGATAGCAGGCAAGTCCAGCAGGGGCTTTTGGGCAGAGTTGCCTGTCCTGGTCATCATTGCGCTGGTTCTGGCGATTCTGCTCAAGACCTTCGTGATCCAGGCGTTCTACATCCCCTCCTCATCCATGGAGCCCACGCTGCTGATTGGCGACCGGGTTCTGGTCACCAAGACCGCCTATGAGTATCGGGACCCCCGACGGGGTGAGGTGGTGGTGTTCGAGGAGGACATCCCTGATGCGGGTCAGGGTGGCAACGTCATCACCGACACGTTCTCATCGCTGGCGTCTGGGCTGGGGATCTCTCCACCCAGCGAACGTGACTTCATCAAGCGCATCATCGGGCTGCCGGGTGAAACGATCGAGCTGCGGCAGGGCGTGGTCTACATCAACGGTCAGGAGTTGCCCGAGGCGGCCACAACCGACGGCGGCTATCTGTCGCGCCTGGATCTGAACGACTTCGGGCCGGTCACGGTGGAACCCGACCACTACTTCATGCTGGGCGACAATCGGCCGAACTCCTCAGACAGTCGCTTTGGTCTGGGTCAGATCAGTCGTGAACAGTTGCTGGGACGCGCCTTCGTGGTCATCTGGCCGTTGGGTTCAGCCCGGTCGCTGCCCATCGCCGACTATCCTTAAGGCCGTTGGCGAGGGTTGAATCTGCCGTATGGGTATCGAGGAACTGGACGGCTACGAGAGCGAGATGGAACTCGCGCTGTACCACGAATACCGTGACATCGTCGCGATGTTCACCTGGGTCGTTGAAACCGAACGCCGGTTCTATCTGGCCAATGACGTGGACGTGAATCCCGTCAACGTCGAGGGCGGTGACGTCTGGTTCGACGTGCGGCTGTCCGATGCGTGGGTGTGGGACATGTACCGCCCGGCGCGCTTCGTCTCCGAGGTCCGCATCATGACGTTTCGTGACGTCAACATTGAACGGATCAGTCATCCGGAGACCGCCACGACGCCTGAATCGTTGACCTGAGCCATGTTGGTTGACCCGATAGGCTGACGCCGATGGGATTCAACGCCACACGCAGGTACCGGGACTCGAAGTTCCGCGACATCGGCATGCTGGTCGCGGCGATCGTGATCGTCGGTGGGTTGGTTGCCTGGGCTGCCGGTCTGATCTGACAGCCCCGCACAGGGTTGTCCACAGCCGCGCCAGGAAACCTCGCCGCCCGGTTGGCGGGATTGCCTACCGTTTGACCCCATGCATGAACGACAGCTGTTGGGGGCCACTGGCGAGGAACTGGCCGCCAAGCACGTGACCGATCAGGGACTTGAGGTCCTGGACCGCAACTGGCGCACCTCCGTGGAGGGGGTGCGGGGCGAGCTGGACCTGGTCGTGCGTGACGGCGAGACGGTTGCGTTGATCGAGGTTCGGACCAGGCGCTCGCACATCGCAGGCTCGGCCGCTGAGTCGGTAGGTTCAGATAAACGGCGTCGCCTGCGACGGCTGGCGGCCCTGTACCTGCAGTCCCACCCTCACCCCGGGCCCGTTCGCGGGGACGTGATCGCCGTCCACGTACCGGTCGCGGTCACTGACCCCTCAACCAGCATTGTGCACCTGCGAGGTGTGTGGTGAGCCTGGGGCTCGCCCACAGTGTGGCGCTTGAGGGGTTGGTGCCCCGACCGGTTCGCATCGAGGCCTATGTCGGGCAGGGCCTTCCCGGCTTCACGGTCCTGGGGCTGTCCGGCGCGGCCGGCGGGCAGGCGTGTGAGCGGGTCAAGGCCGCGTTGGCTGCCACTGGTCACCACGTGAGTCAACGAAAGGTCCTGGTCAACCTTGCCCCCGCGGATGTTGACAAGCGGGGAGCCCGATTCGATCTGGGGATCGCGGTGGCCCTGCTGCGGGCGCTGGGGGAGGTGCCGGCAGGCGAGGACCTGCTGTTGGGAGAGGTCGCCCTGACCGGCACAGTGCGTGCTGTGCGAGGGGTCCTGCCCAGTGTCAGGGGGCAACAGCGGGTCACCGTCGCACGCAGCAACGGTCACGAGGCACTACTGGCACAGATCCCGCACCTGCTGGCGGTGCACTCCCTGAAGGAGTACTGCGCGGCCACGCGGGATGGACGCCAACCCGCACCGCTGGAACCACTTGTCGCTGAGGATCCCGAACCAGGCCCGGACCTGGCAGATGTCGCCGGGCAGCCCGAGGCAAGGCGGGCCCTGGAGGTGGCTGCCACCGGCGGCCATCACCTGTTGCTGCTGGGCCCTCCCGGCGCGGGCAAGTCCATGCTGGCCCGCCGCCTTCCGGGTCTGTTGCCCCCATTGACCGATGAACAGGCTCTGACTGTCGCATCGGTCAATTCGGTGGTGGGACGGCCACACCACAGCGCGGGCCTGGATCGGCGGCCGCCCTTTGCCGCGCCGCACCATTCGGCGACCAGTCCCGCGCTGCTCGGGGGTGGCAGTGGACTGGCCCGACCAGGGGCGGTCAGTGAGGCAACCCACGGCGTGCTGTTCCTGGATGAGTTGTTCGAGTGGAGCGGTCGGATCCTGGATGGCCTTCGAGAACCCATGGAGGAGGGGGCGGTACGCCTGGCCCGCGCCGCCGGGACGGTCCGCTATCCCGCAGACTTTCTGCTGGTTGCCGCCAGCAACCCGTGCCCGTGCGGCCCATCCCGCCAGGGGTGTCGGTGCCGTCCCGATCTCGTCCAGCGGTACCGGGCGCGTCTGACCGGCCCGCTGGCTGACAGGTTCGACCTGGCGCCCCTGATCGAACCGGTCCCCGCCTCGGCACTTCGGGCCGACGTCGCCAACGAGTCCACCCAGATCGTCGCCGAACGGGTCGCCCGGGCGCGGTTGGCCAGCACCGCCCGGGGACCCTGGGTCAACGCCCGGGCCCCACTGGAAGTGATCCGCCCCACAGCCACGCCTGAGGCCATCGAGATCCTGATCCGGGCCGTGCGGCGGGGTCGGTTGAGTGCCCGTGGCTTCGACCGTGCCCTTCGTGTGGCCCGGACGTGTGCCGATCTGTCAGGCACCTCCCTGATCCTGCCGGAGGACGCCCACGAGGCGGTCGGGCACCGGGCCAGACTGGATCGGGTGTGGGAGGCGGCGGCGTGACCTCGAACCTGCTCGGCGATGTCCAGCGTCTGCAGGCAGGTGGTGTCACGCCTGAGGACCTGGACCGGGTCAGACGTCGACTGGGCTTGGATGCGTCGGTGGCGCAGGTGATCACGGAGATGTCTCGGAACAGGCGCTTGTGGCCGGCTGATGACGCCCGCGATCGGCGCAGGCGGGATATGCAGATCCGGGATATGCAGATCCTGGTCTGTGGCATCACCATGCCTGCGCGTCTGACCCAGACCTGGTCCCTGGGTGGTCCGCTGTGGCTGTGGTTGCACGGGGGCCCAGTGCCCAGCGGACCGGCTGTCGCCGTGGTCGGCACCAGACGTCCGACGGCCGACGGCCTGCGGTTGGCACATGACATGGCCCATGACCTGGCCGGGGCCGGCGTGGTTGTCGTGTCGGGAATGGCACGTGGTATCGACCAGGCGGCTCACCAGGGTGCGCTGCGCGGGGGTGGCAAGACCGTCGCGGTGCTTGGCACCGGCCATGACATCGACTATCCCGCCGGCAGTGGCGAGCTTCGCCAGGCGGTCGCTGACAGCGGCGGTGTGCTCAGCGAGTACAGCCCTGACAGAGGCATTCGTCATCGAGCGCAGTTCATCCACCGAAACCGCATCCTGGTGGGGTTGGTCGACGCGGTCGTCGTGATCGAGGCAGGGATCCGCAGCGGCGCGTTGAACAGCGCCACCTGGGCCGCCGACATGGGCCGCGATGTGATGGTGGTGCCCTCAAGCCCCTCCAATCCCGCCGCCGCGGGTGCCCTGGCATTGCTGGGGGAGGGCGCGATTCCGGTGCGTGGTGCAGCCGACGTCCTCGGCCTGCTGAACGGCCTTTCCCCGGCCGGGAGCTATACCCCGGAGGCCGGTGCTCCTCCGGTGGGTCGGACGGCTTCGCAGGCTGCCAACCTTGATCTGCACCAGCGGAGGGTCCTGGATCTGACCAGCCCGGTACCGGCCTCACCCAGTGCGCTCTCCTCGGCAGCGGGACTCAGCACCCGCGAGGTCCTGATTGCGGTTGCCACGCTTGAGGATCTGGGACTGGTCAGCCGACAGGCCGACGGCGTCGTCAGGAAGTGAGCGTCTCCCGCAGCGAAGGCGTCCAACTGGCTGCAAAATCACGACATCGATGGCTTGGCGTTGGGCCACCCAGCGGCACGCAATACACACACGGCGGCGGTCACAGCAGCGCGACCAACGCGATGCCTGACTGGTGATGACACGTCCAAACCGTACCGTGTCAGGTAGTGAACACGAACCCAGAGATGAACCGGAGCAGGTGATGCGTGAGGTGGTGGCCGACGAATCGTTGTCACCCGAATGGGCCCAAGCCCTGACTGGGTTCGTGGCCCACCTTGCGGATGAACGCGGCCTGGCATCGAACACCGTCGCCGCCTATCAGCGGGATGTCGCGTCGCTGGCATGGTGGTGCCAGGACTTCGCGATTGGTCCAGCAGAGGTCACGCTGCAGGTGCTGCGGCGCTTCATCGGTCAGCGCCGGCAGGACGGGTTGGCCCGTTCATCAATCGCCAGGTTGCGTGCGGCCCTGCGCAGTTTCTTTGCGTGGGCCAAAAAGCACGGGTTGACCGATAGCGATCCTGCGTCGCTGCTAGACGCTCCACGGCTGGATCGTCGGCTTCCTCAAGCGCTTCGGATCGACCAGGTTGCCTCCCTTATCGCTAAAGCGGCCGGTGACACGCCACTGCAACAGCGAGACACCGCGATCCTGGAGATGCTGTACGCCAGCGGGGCACGGGTCAGCGAACTGGTCGCCCTGGACGTGGCGACCCTGGACCTGTCCCGGCGGCAGGTCAGACTTCACGGCAAGGGGGACAAGCAGCGGCAGGTTCCCCTGGGCGACCCGGCCGTCCTGGCGCTGGACAGGTGGCTGCGCGACGGGCGTTCCGCTCTGCAACGTGAGAGCGGCTCTCGCCCGGGCGCGGATGAGCACGACGCGGTATTCTTGTCCCGGCAGTGCAAGCGGATCGACCGCACCGAGGTGTATCGCATGGTGCTTCAGCAAGGTCTACACGCCGGGGTGGGCCACGTGACCCCACATATGCTGCGCCACAGCTACGCCACCCATCTGCTGGAGGGTGGCGCGGACCTCCGCAGTGTGCAGGAGTTACTGGGACATGCAGCTCTGGCCACGACGCAGACCTACACCCACGTGACCCGCGAGCATCTGCGATCGGTGTATGTGCAGGCCCATCCAAGGGCCTGAATGAGCGGCGCTCACCAACAAAGGCCGGTGGGCCCCTACACTTGGTCAGCGTGGCGTCTGGAGCAGTCTCTTCGGCCAGAACGGGTTCGGGAATGGACCCCGATGTCGTCGCGCAGTGGGAACGGTTCAAGAACGGCAGTGATGAGGGCGCGCGGGAGCGGCTGATCCTGCAGTATTCGCCGCTGGTGAAGTATGTCGCGGGACGGGTCAGCGTCGGCCTGCCGAACTCCATCGAGCACGGTGACCTGGTCTCCTATGGAATGTTCGGTCTGATCGATGCCCTCGAGAAGTTCGACTTGTCCAAAGGTTTCAAGTTCGAGACCTATGCCATCGCTCGGATCAAGGGCGCCATCATCGATGAGCTGCGATCCATCGACTGGATCCCCCGAAGCGTGCGTGGCAAGGCCAAGAAGGTCGAGAAGGCACTGGCCTCCCTTGAGCGGCGTCTGGACCGGACCCCGACCGAGGAGGAGTTGGCCGAGGAACTGGACCTGGACATCGAGGAGTTGCGTCACGTCCTGACCCAGGTGTCGCTGACATCGATCGCCGCCCTGGACGAGTCCTTGCCGAGCGAGGACGGTGACCGTCAGTCCCTGGCCGATACCCTGGCCGATGACAACGCGACCGATCCCCAGGCCGCGCTTGAGGACGCGGAGGTCCGACGCATCCTGGCCGAAACGGTCAATCGCATGTCGGATCGCGAGAAGACCGTGATCGTCCTGTACTACTTCGAGGGGATGACACTGGCGCAGATCGGCGAGGTGTTGGGCGTCACCGAGTCCCGGGTGTGTCAGATGCACACCAAAGCGGTGCTGGGTCTGCGCACGCGGATGACGGCTCGTACTCGCTGATTACGCGCGCCGTTCTCACGCAAGCGCGCGAGTTATCCACATCCGGCCACATCGTGAGCGGCGCAACTGGTGTCGGTGTGCCTAGAGTCCGCCGATGGACCATATCCGGACTCGTTTTCCTCGACGTGCCACCACGGGAGTGGCCGCGGCGTTCATCGTGGCCCTGCTGGTCGCACCGACGGCTGCTGGTGGCGTGGACATCGCGGGAAGCCCCAGCGCGCCACCACCGCCAAACGGAGCCGTCCGCCCCGTAGCCGGACCCGTCATCCGTCCCTTCGATCTGCCCACCGGTCCCTACGGCCCCGGTCATCGGGGTGTGGACCTGGCCGCCAGCGGCGGGGAACCGGTGCGTGCGGCTCTGGCCGGGTCGGTCCTCTTCGCCGGGATGGTCGCCCAGGTCGGCTGGGTCACGGTGGATCATGGCGGAGGTCTGCGAACGACATATGGCTACCTGGTCGACCGTGTGGCGGCCGGCACTGACGTGACGGCTGGTGAGGTGATCGGGCATCTCCACGAGGACCGAGTGCACCTGGACTGGGGGGCCACGCTGGACGGGGATTACTTTGACCCGATCAGCCTGCTGGTGCGGTGGCCGATGCGTCTGACCACACCTTCACGCCTTTCGGCGCAGTCACCTTGATGGGACTCTGCGGGACCATCCCCGCCCCTACGCTTGTGTGTGACGTCTTGACCTCCTCACAGAAAGATGTCGTGGGCCTGAGTGCCACTGGGAGAGGCCTCGCTGGAGGGGCGGGTGGAGGCCGTCAAGGGCTACGTGTACCCTTCGGCTCTCGCCCGGAACAACGCAAGTGAATTGCGATGCCGGGCGTTATGCCTGCCCGGACGTCTGCACGTTCGGCGGCACACATCACACAGCGCACGGACGGGCCTGCGGTCCACCTCGGTGGAGGCCCACCGTCCACGGCAACAACGGTCTGATCCGTTCACCGGGGATAGGCACGTGCGCGAGGCCAACCGCGAACCCACAAGGAGAGACAAATCATGGGCGTCGTCACCGTACGACAACTGCTGGAAGCCGGTGTCCACTTCGGTCACCAGACCCGCCGTTGGAACCCGAAGATGAAGCGTTACATCTTCGGGGAACGAAACGGCATCTACATCCTGGATCTGAAGCAGACCGTCGGGCTGCTGGAGAAGGCCTACCAGTTCGTCGAGGACACCGTTGCCGGAGGCGGCACCGTGTTGTTCGTCGGCACCAAGAAGCAGGCGCAGGAAGCCGTCGAGCAGCAGGCACTGCGTGTCGGCATGCCCTTCGTGAACTTCCGCTGGCTGGGCGGGATGCTGACCAACTTCGAGACCATCAAGACGCGGCTGACCCGCCTGCGTGAGTTGGAGGACATGGTCAACGACGGAACCATCGAACTGCTGACGAAGAAGGAAGGGTTGTTGCTGACCCGCGAACTGGACAAACTCCAGCGCAACCTGGGCGGCATCCGCAGCATGACCAAGCAGCCGTCGGCCATCTGGGTCGTCGATACGGTCAAGGAGCACATCGCGGTTGCCGAGGCCAACCGACTGGGCATCCCGGTCGTGGCGGTCGTGGACACCAACTGTGATCCCGACGTCATTGACTACGTGATTCCTGGCAACGACGACGCGATCCGGTCGGGCGCGCTGCTGACCCACTTGGTCGCCGACGCTTGTGCAGCCGGTTACGCACGGCGCGCATCACGCAGTTCCGAGGACGTGGTCGCCGAGCAGGTCGCGGCTGTGGCCGCCCCCTCCACCACCGAATCGGCAACCAAGCCTGCCGCCGAGCCATTGGCCGAATGGGAGATCGCCTTGCAGCAGGAGGAGGCCGCATCCGCCGCCGCTGCCGCGGGTCCCGCCCAGGAAACCTCCACATGAGCGACACACCAATATCTGCCGCAGAGGTCAAGCGTCTTCGCGACGCGACCGGTGCGGGCATGATGGCCTGCAAGAAGGCACTGGTCCAGGCCGGTGGCGACTTTGAGAAGGCCAAGGACCTGGTGCGGGCTGCCACCGGCCGAAAGGCCGAGGAGCGTGCCGGGGAGCGCACCGCGGCCGAAGGCATGGTTCATGCCTACCTGCATGCACCCACCCCCGGCCTGCCGGCCAAGGTCGGCGTGATGCTGCAACTGCACTGTGAGACCGACTTCGTGGCCAAGGAGGAGTCCTTCCGCCAACTGGCCCAGGACATCTGCCTGCACATCGCGGCATCGCGACCAGTCGCGGTGAGTGAGGACGAGGTCGACCCTGCGTTGATCGACAAGGAGCGGACCTTCGCCCGCCAACAGGCACTGGATGAGGGCAAGCCCGAGCAGATCGTCGAAAAGATCGTTGAGGGACGGGTCGGCGCCATGCTGAAGGAGCAGGTGCTGCTGAATCAGCCGTTCGTCAAGAACCCTGATCAGACAATCGCGCAGTTGATCACTGAGGCCAGTGCACGCACCGGCGAGAAGATCGAAGTCGGTCGCTTCGTCCGGTTCCAGATCGGCTGACGCCCCCACACCCATACTCATCAGCAGGGATAGACCGATGACATCCGCGTACCACCGCGTTCTGCTCAAACTGTCCGGTGAAACCTTTGCTGACGAGCACGCGGCCATCTCCTCCCCAGTGGTCGGCTCTTTCGCCGACCAACTGGTGGAGGTGGCCGAGATGGGGGTGCAGATCGGTGTCGTCGTCGGAGGTGGCAACATCCTGCGTGGCGCGTCGCTGTCAGCGACCGGGATGGATCGCTCAAGTGCCGATCACATGGGCATGCTGGCGACCGTGATCAACGCGTTGGCGCTGCAGGACGCCTGCGAGAAGCGGGGGGTGCAGACCCGCGTCCAGTCCGCGGTGGCCATGCAGGAACTGGCCGAGCCCTACATTCGACGCCGGGCAGTTCGCCATCTTGAGAAGGGCAGGATCGTGATCTTCGGAGCCGGCCTTGGTGCCCCGTACTTCTCCACCGACACCGCCGCCGCGCAACGGGCTCTGGAGATCGATGCCCAGGCCATTTTGAAGGGCACCAAGGTCGACGGGGTCTATGACGCCGATCCGACCCACAACCCGGATGCCAAGAAGTATGACCGCCTGGACTACATCACGGTGCTGCAGCAGGGCTTGAAGGTCATGGATGCCACTGCCATCTCGCTGTGCATGGACAACAACTTGCCGATCATCGTGTTCAACATGCTGACCGAGGGGAATATCCGGCGCGCCGTGTCCGGTGAGCCCATCGGCACCATTGTGGAGTGAGCGGCCCACGGCCCCTCCGACGATGCTGAGCCCAAACAGGCAGGATGGACGTCCGTGCACACCACCACAGACCCAGTCACTCATTACCCACACCGAAGGGAACGGCCGTGATCGAGGACATCCTGGACGAGGCCGAACTCAAGATGGATGCTGCTGTCGAGCACACCAAAGTCGAGTTCGCCAAGATCCGCACCGGACGTGCTAACCCCCGACTGCTGACCGACCTCCTGGTGCAGTACTACGACACGCCGACCCCGTTGCAGCAGATCGCCGGCGTGACAGCCCCAGAAGCGCGGATGCTGCTGATCTCACCGTATGACCGCAGCGCCATGGGTGACATCGAGCGCGCCATCATGACCAGTGATCTGGGGTTGAACCCCTCAAATGATGGCCACGTGATCAGGGTGATCCTGCCCGAACTGACCGAAGAACGGCGCAAGCAGTACGTCAAGCTGGCTCGCGAACGAGCTGAGGACGGACGGATCGCGATCCGCAACACTCGCCGTTCGGCCAAGAGCGATCTGGAGGCCCTGGAAGGCGAGGGTGAAATCTCCGAGGACGAACTGCATCGGTCCGAGGACGACCTGCAACGACGTACCGATGCCGCGACCAAGATGATCGACCAGGTACTGAAGTCCAAGGAGGCCGAGCTGCTGGAGGTGTGAACCTCCAGATCAGCTGCCGTCATGTCCACCATCGAACCTGCAGGCGATCCCGCCGCAGCGGCCGCGCCCCGAGGTGGACGCAACCTGCCGGTGGCCATCGGGGTGGGCCTGGGGTTGGCGGTGCTGTTCGTCGGCAGTGTGCTGATCCATCCGCTGTTGTTCCTCACCTTCATAATCGCCAACCTGGTCGTGGCACTACTCGAACTGGATGCGGCATTCGCCGCCACCAAGGAACATCCACCCACGATCGCTGCCATCATCGTGTTGCCCGTGATGCTGTATGGCTCGTGGTATTACGGTGCCCAAGCGCTGGTCGTGGGTCTGGTCACGGCGCTGATCGTGGGGTTTGTGGTGGCGATGGTGACCAACCAGCGCGGCCACACCGTCTCGCGCATGGCCGCCCTGTGCCTGATGTTGCTGTGGATCAACCTGCTGGCTGGTTCACTAGGGCTGCTGTTGGCTCGTGACCAGGGGTATTGGTATGTGCTGGCCGGTACCGCGTTGACGGTCACCGCCGACATCGGTGCCTACGCCTTCGGCAGAAACTTCGGCCGCACCAAGATGGCCCCGACGCTCAGCCCGAAGAAGAGTTGGGAGGGTTTCGGCGGTGCTCTGCTGACCACCGTGGTCATGGCGGTGGCGGTCACCGCCCGACTGGTTCCCGGCGTGTCGGTGCTGGTGGCGGTGGTGCTGGCGGTCGCGGTGGTGGCGGCCGGTACGTTGGGTGACCTGGCCGAGTCCTCGCTCAAACGGGACCTTGGGGTGAAGGACCTGGGAACGGTCTTCCCGGGTCACGGCGGCGTCATGGATCGCATCGATTCGTTGCTGTTCGCCTTGCCGACCACTCACCTGGTCCTGCTGGCGTTTGGAATCTGAGCATCATGTCAACCGAATCTGCACCGCCCGATCCTCCGCTGTGTGACCCCTACACCGAGGACGGCTTGACCCAACTGCTGGGTGACCAGCCGGGGTACCGTCGCGAACAGGTGACGGGGTGGCTGGCAAAGGGTGTTGATGATCCTGCCCAGATGGCGAACCTGCCCCAGAGCCTGCGGCAGCATCTGGCCCAGACGATGCCACCCCCGCCCCGGGTGGTGACGGTCAGCCAGGCCGACGACGGGCTGACCCGTAAGGTGTTGCTGGAGTGTGGCAGCCCCGGCCGCTCAGAGGCAGTCGAGAGCGTGTTGATGCTGTATCCCCGCACCGACAAGCGCGCGGGCCGTGCGACGGTGTGCATCTCGACCCAGGCCGGCTGCGCCATGGGGTGTCCCTTCTGCGCCACCGGACAGGCTGGGTTCCGTCGACAGTTGACCGTCGGTGAGGTGGTGCGTCAGGTGACGGTCATGCAGCGGCTGCTGACCCAGGGCGACACGGATATGCCGACGTCCCTGCCCGCGGATGTGCCCGATCATGTCACCAACGTCGTGTTCATGGGCATGGGTGAGCCACTGGCCAACACCGACGTCACCCTCGCAGCGGTGCGGTGGCTGCACGGACCCTTCGGTTTGTCTGCTCGTTCGATCACGGTGTCAACCATCGGCCTGATACCCGGGATGAAACGACTTGAGGCGCTGGACCTGCCGATCACGTTGGCGGTGAGCCTGCATGCCCCCGATGACGCACTGCGCAACGATCTGGTACCGATCAATACCCAGCATCCCCTCAGCGAGGTGATGGCCGCAACGCGGTCCTACCTGCAGGCCAGTGGGCGTCGGGTGACGTTTGAGTACGTGATGATCGAGGGGATCAACACCTCCGTTGAGCAGGCCCGCGCCCTGCGCCAGTTGTTGAAGACCCACATGAAGGCCGGGGCGGCCCACGTCAACCTGATCCCCATGAACGCCACACCTGCCGTGCCGTGGCAGGCACCGCCGGTCCATGAACAACGGGCCTTCGCGCAGATCCTGATCGACGGTGGGATATCGGCAACGATCCGGGCCAATCGCGGCAACGACATCGATGCGGCCTGCGGTCAGTTGTACGCCAACTATCAGGTGGCCAGCGGCAAGACCCTTCCGGTGGCCGTTGGTGCTGCGGACCGCATCAGTTCGCGATCGTGATGCAGACGTCAGGCAGAACCACCGTTGCGGTATTGGGCTCGACCGGGTCCATCGGCACTCAGACACTGGACGTGATCTCGCGCTATCCCGAGCGGTATCAGGTCGTCGGCCTGGCCTGTGGCAGCCGCCAGGACATCATTTCGCAGGCCAAGGCCACCAACGCCACGCTGGTTGGCGTTGCCGATGTTGAGGTCGCCCGCTTGCTGGCACGGGAACTGCCGGGCATCGAGGTCGTCGCCGGTGATGATGCGGCCACGGCCGTGGCCGGGTGCGGCGCGGATGTCATCGTCAACGGTATGGACGGCAGCCAGGGGCTGGAGCCGACGTTGGCGGCCCTGCGGGCCGGCAGCCGGTTGGCCCTGGCCAACAAGGAATCGTTGATTGTGGGCGGTGACCTGGTCTATGCGACAGCCCGTGACCGTGAGCAGATCGTTCCTGTGGACTCTGAACACTCCGCTCTGGCCCAGTGCCTGCGAGGGGGTCGGGCCGATGAGGTCGCGCGCCTTGTTCTCACCGCCTCGGGTGGGCCGTTCCGTGGACGAACCCGTGAGCAACTCCACCACGTCACCGTGGCCGACGCCCTGGATCACCCCACCTGGGACATGGGGCCGTTGATCACGATCAACTCCGCCAGCATGGCCAACAAGGCCCTTGAGGTTATCGAAGCTCATCTGCTGTTCGGCGTCGACTACGACCGCATCGAGGTCGTGGTGCACCCCCAGTCGGTCGTGCACTCCATGGTTGAGTTCATCGATGGTGCCACCATCGCCAAATTGAGTCCGCCGGACATGCGATTGCCGATCCAACTCGCGCTCAGTTGGCCTGACCGGCTGGACTTTGCACCCACCACGATGGACTGGAGCACCGCACAGACGCTGAGCTTCGAACCACTGGACCACGACACGTTCCCGCTGGTCCGTCTGGCCGTCGCAGCGGGACGGGCCGGGGGCACGGGACCCGCGATCTTCAACGCGGCCAACGAGGAGGCGGTCGCAGCCTTCATGAATTCGTCGTTGGACTTCCTAGGCATTGCAGACGTGGTCGCGGCAACCTTGGACTCCCATGAGGTCACACCCGCCGAAAGCCTGGTTCAGGTTCTGTCTGCCGAAGCCGATGCTCGACGAACCGCGCGCCAACACATCCGCCGCCGCGCCCAGCGTTCGGGTGGATGAGCTTCCTCATGAAGGTTCTGTGAGAGATATCAGCCGCCCAGCCCCAGCCCAGGGAGCCCTGTCATGTTCGTAGTTCTGTTCATCTTGGTGATCCTGGGTGCGATCATCCTGCACGAGTTCGGCCACTTCGTGACGGCAAAGGCCTTCGGCATGAAGGTCACCCAGTTCTTCGTCGGCTTCGGACCGACGTTGTGGTCGGTTGACAAGGGCGAGACGGAGTACGGCGTCAAAGGCATCCCGGCCGGCGGCTTCGTCAAGATCGTGGGCATGACGCCCTGGGAAGAGGTGGACCCGGCCGACGACGGACGCCTGTTTTACCAGCAGGCCCCCTGGAAACGTCTGATCGTGCTGTCGGCCGGATCCTTCACCCATGTGGTGCTGGCCATCATGTTGCTGTTCGGTGCGCTGGCCTTCATCGGTCTGCCCGGTGCCACCAACCAGATTGCCGAGGTGTCACCGGACAGCCCGGCTGAAGCCGCGGGTCTGGGCGCCGATGACATGATCGTGGCCGTTGACGGCCGGGCCACCACAACCTTTGATGACGTCAGGCAGGCCGTTGAGGGAGAGTTCGGCCAAACCCTGGCCATCACGGTCCAAAGCGGTCAGCAGCAGCGTACCGTCGACGTCACGCTTGACGTGCCACACCCAAACCCCGAGCAGGAGGGGGCGGGGTTCCTGGGGGTCGCCCCGCTGTTCGTCGACCAGCCGTTGGGCATCATCGAGGGCGGCAAGGCCACGTTCAGTGGAGACTTCTCGATCTGGTCACTGACCGGGGCGACCGTCGACGGGTTGACCCAGGTCTTCAGCTTCGACGGCCTGAGCAGCTTCTTCGGCTCGGTCTCTAGCGACGGTCCCCGTACCGCCGACTCGGTGACCAGCCTGCTGGGCGCTGGTCAGATCGTGAATGAGTTCGGCACTCAGGGCGACATCTTCGCCGTGGTGTTGGTTCTGGCCCAACTCAACCTGGTCCTGGGCCTGTTGAACATGCTGCCGCTGCCCCCATTGGACGGTGGCCATGTCGCAGTCATGGCCGTCGAGGAAGCAGTCAACGGCGTGCGGCGGGTACGCGCGTCCAAGGAGGCGCCACCGCGTCCCAAGTTCCATCTGAATCCCACGGTCATCACCCCGATAGCGTTGACGGTCATCGCATTCTTCCTGGTGCTGACCACGACGGCGTTGTACCTGGACATCACCTCTCCGGCCTCACAGCTGGTGCAGTAGCACACCGTGACAGGGCGCGGGCGGCTCAGCCGTGCGCGTCGGCGTGGGCGGAGCGCTGGACGGTGCGACCCTTGACGCCGTACAGATGGCAGGCCACCAGGCGGTCGTCGGAACGGGTCGCAAGGATCGGGTCGACGGTGGCGCACTCAGGCATGACTTCGGGGCAGCGGGTGCGGAAGCTGCAGCCGCTGGGCGGGTCCAGCGGGCTTGGAACGTCACCGGTCAAAACGATGCGCTGGCGTCGGCGTTCCTCGGTTGGTCGTGGCACCGGAACAGCCGACAGCAACGCGCGTGTGTAGGGGTGTTTGGGGTCGGCCACCAGTTCGTCGCGGCTGCCGACCTCGACCACCCGGCCCAGATACATCACGGCGATACGGTCGCTGACGTGTTGGACGGCCGCGAGGTCATGGGCGATGAACAGGTAGGTCAGGTCCAGTTCTGACTGAAGCCGCTTGAGCAGGTTCATGATCTGGGCCTGGATGGACACGTCCAGACTGGCGATGGGCTCATCGGCGATGATCAGGTCCGGCTCGCCTGCCAGGGCACGCGCGATCCCGACCCGCTGGCGCTGACCACCGGAGAACTCGTGGGGGTATCGACCGCTGTGGTCGGGGGACAGGCCGACCAGTTCCATCAGCTCGGCAACTCGACCGTGGCGGTTGTGGGAATGCAGGTCGTGGATCTCCAACGGCTCGGCGATCGAGGCCCCAATCGTGCGGCGCGGGTTCAGCGACGCCATCGGATCCTGAAAGATCATGGCCATGCGCCGCCGCAACGCACGCAGCTCCCCTCGGCCCAGTGCGGTGACGTCGGTGCCGTCCATCACCACCTGTCCACCGGTGGGCTGGACCAGCCGCAGCAGCGCAAGTCCGGTGGTGGACTTGCCGCATCCGGACTCCCCGACAAGACCCAGAGTCTGTCCCTGGGCAATGGCGAAGGACACGCCGTCGACGGCCTTGACCTGGCCGACAACGCGGCGCAGCAGCCCTTTGGAGCGCTGCGGGAACCAGACCTGTAGGTCCTCGACCGCCAGCAGTGGGTCAGACACCCCTGCCTCCGTAGAACGAGCGGACCCGATGGCCCGGGGTCACCTCGACCAGAGGTGGCATCTGGGTCTGGCAGCGTGTGTCGGCGCGAACCTCGCAGCGGGGCCAAAAGGCGCAGCCGGGCGGAAGCGCCACCGGGTCGGGAGGGAGGCCCGCAATCGAGTCCAGCCCGTCGCGCACGTCGCCAAGGACTGGCAGGGAGGCCAGCAGGCCGCGGGTATAGGGATGGCGCGGGTCGTCATAGAGGGTCTGGACGTCGGCTTCCTCCACGATCTGACCCGCGTACATCACCATGACCCGATCAGCCAGACCCGCCACGACACCAAGGTCATGGGTGATCCACAACACCGCTGTGCCGGTGTCCTGCTGCAACTGCTTCACCAGTTCGATGATCTGTGCCTGGATGGTGACATCCAGGGCGGTGGTCGGTTCGTCGGCGATGAGCACCGTCGGGTCGCACGCCAGGCCTATGGCGATCATGACCCGCTGCCGCATCCCGCCTGAGAACTGGTGGGGGTAGTCGTCCAGGCGTGTCTGTGGCGAAGGGATCCCGACCTTCACCATCAGGTCAACGGCACGGGTCCGGGCGTCGGCTCGTGACAGTCCCAGATGCAACTGCATGCCCTCGGTCAGCTGCCGTCCAATCGGCATGACCGGATTCAGGGAGGTCATCGGATCCTGGAAGATCATTGCGATGTCGTTGCCCCGGACCCCTCGGAGGGTGTCATCGTCGGCACCGACCAGTTGGTCACCGTCCAGCCGGATCGATCCGCTGATGTGGGCCGGCGGCTGGGGCAGCAGGCCCAGCAGGGCCAGGCTGGACACGCTCTTGCCGCTGCCGGACTCACCGACCAGGGCGATGGTTTCCCCCGCGTGCAGATCATATGACACGCCCCGGACCACGTGGGCAGGGCCGCGCCGGGTGCCGAAACTGACGGCCAGGTCGGCCACCGACAACACCGCACCGGTGGTCCCCGTTGCGGACGCCGCAGAAGATGTGACCGCGTTCACGTCTTTGCCCCCCGTGCCTCGATGGCCGAGGCCTGGCGGGGATCCAGCGCATCACGCAGTCCGTCGCCCAACACATTGAAGGCCAGGACGGTCACGAAGATCGCCAAGCCTGGAAACAGCGCCATCCACCACGCCTGCTGGATGAACTCGCGTCCCTCACTCAGCATCCTGCCCCACGACGGGTTGGGCGCCTGGGTGCCAAGACCAAGGAAGGACAACGCCGCCTCGGCAAGGATCGCGAAGGCCAGGCTGATCGAGGCCTGCACGATGATTGGGGCGGCAATGTTGGGCAGGATATGAAGCCGCATGATCCGCAGGTCCGATGCGCCGGCCGAACGAGCGGCACGGACGTAGATGGCCTGACGGACCGACAGGCTGGACGCCCGGGCGACGCGCGCGAAGATCGGGGTGTAGACGATGCCGATAGCCACCATCGCGTTGGTCGTTCCGGGACCCAGAACGGCGAGCACCGCGATGGCCATGAGGATGGCCGGAAAGGCGAACAGCACGTCCATGCTGCGCATCAGGGCGTCGTCAAGACGTCCGCCGAAGTACCCGGCCAGCACGCCGATGGCGGTCCCGACGGTAAGGGACAGGCCAACCGCGATGATGCCGACCTGCAGGCTGACCTTGGCGCCCAGCAGGACACGGCTAAGGACGTCGCGACCCAGGTTGTCGGTCCCGAAAGGATGGTCCAGGGAAGGTGGCAGCAGCTGATCCGGGACGTTCACCGCGTTGAAGCCGTAGGGCGCCAGCCAGCGGTCGGTCAGCGCGACGATGATCAGTACGCCCAGGGTGATCATGCCGAACAGGGCCAGTCGGTTGTGGATCACCAGGGTGAGGGTTCGTTTCCAGCGTGGCCGGTCGTCGGCGGCTGGCGGTGCGCCGGCCTCCGGCACTGCCGCTGGATCCATGGACGGACCGGTGTCGTCGGCGACCACGGCCATGTCAGTACTCGATTCGCGGATCGACGACGGCGTAGAGCAGGTCGACCAGCAGGTTGACAAGAAGGAAGAACGCGGCGAACAGCATCACGGCACCCTGAAGCACCGGATAGTCGCGGTCCTGCACCGCATCCAGCGCCAATTGCCCCAGCCCGGGCCAGGCGAACACGGCCTCGACCACCACCACGCCGCTGAGCAGATAGGCCAGTTGCAGCCCGGTCACGGTGATCACCGGAACCAGGGCGTTGGGCAGCACGTGATCACGGATGATGCGTCGCTCGGACAGTCCCTTGGACTGTGCGGTCCGCACGAAATCCTCGCCCAGGCTCTCAAGCACAGAGGAGCGTACGAAGCGGGTCAGGACCGCGCCGCTGACCACCCCGACCGTGATGCCCGGCAGGATCAGACGTCGGGCCCATTCCAGGGGGTTCTCTGAGATCGGCACGTAACCCGACGCGGGCAGCCAGCCCAAGGTCAGACTGAACAGCAGGATCAGCAGGATCCCCAGCCAGAAGTCGGGGACGCTGATGCCGAACTGGCTGATCGCGGTCGCGATCCGGTCGGTCGGGCGGCCCTGGCGGATGGCGGACAGCACCCCCAGTGGGATGGCGATCAGCAGTGCGACGGCGACCGCGACGAAGGCCAGGGACAAGGTCGCGGGCAGCCGTTGCAGCACCAGGTCCAAGACCGTCTGGCCCGACCTGAACGACACACCGAAGTCACCGGTGAGGAGGCCTCCGGCCCAGCTCAGGTATTGCTGAAGCAGTGGCTGGTCCAAGCCCGCACGGGCGCGCAAGGCGTCGTAGGTGCCTTGGTCGAAGCGGGTGCCCAGCGCCAGTCGAACCGGGTCGCCTGGGACCAGGTGGATGATCGCGAACACCAGGACGCTGACGCCGATGAGGACGCCGAGCGCCTGGAGCACCCGTCGAAGGACGTAGCTGGCCATGTCGTGGCGGGAGGGTCGTACCCGCCGTCAGCCGAGGCTGACGGTTTCGAAGTTGATCGCGCGGTCAGCCCTGATCTGGTAGCCGTCGACATCCGGACTCCACGCCTGGACGACGTCGGGGTTGTACAGGTACCAGTAGCTGCCGTCGTCCACGATCAGCTGGACGGCCTGGTCGTAGAGGTCCTTGCGCTGGTCCTGGTCGGTGGCGATGGCGGCCTGCTCCAGCAGGTCATCGACGTCGGGGTTGCAATAGCCCTGGTAGTTGTTCGACCCCTCACACAGATGCTGGGAGTGGTAGAAGCCGAATGGGTCAAGGTTTCCGAGCCAGCCCAGCATGAATGCGTCGAAGTCGCCCTGCCCCTGGCGGTCCAGCCACGTTGCGAAGGTCTCGGTCTGGATGTCAACGGTGATGCCGACATCGGCCAGTTGGCTGGCGATGACCTCGGCGGCGGTGACGGTCTGGGGGAACTCATCGGTGACCATCAGGCCCATGGTGAGGTCGCTGACGCCGGCCTGATCCAGCAGATCACGCGCCATGTCGGGGTCATAGCTGTATGGCGCATAGTCGGAGTTCCAGAAGCTGTCGGTCGGAATGGCCGTCTGATTGGTTGAACCGGCGCCGAACGTCGCGGCCTGGGTGATGGCATCGCGATCAATCGCGAAGGCCAGGGCCTGGCGGACCAACGGATCATCGAAGGGCTCGACGTTGAAGTTGGCGCTCCAGTACCAATAATCGCTGGACGGTGTGGTCTCAAGGACCACCGCGTCTTCGCCCGACAGCGAATCGATCTGCTGCGGGGGAACGTTGTCGGTCCAATCCACACCACCGGTCTGCAGCTCTGTCAGCGCGGTCGTCGGCTCGGAGATGTAGCGAAACTCCACGGCATCGACGTTTGGACCCTCTCCCCAGTAGTCGGGGTTGGCATCAAGAGTGATCCCATCAGGACCCTGGTCGGCAAGCGTGAACGGTCCGGTTCCAACCGCCTCGGTGGTCAGGTCATAGTCGTCTGCGGCCCCCTCGGGCAGGATCGCCATTCCTTTGAACCCGCCGATGTTGGCCAGCAGGTTTGGTGTGGGCTCGCTCAGGGTTATCACGACGGTCTGCGGGTCGGGGCCCTCGACGGACTCGACGGTGCCGAAGCGGAAGGCGTTGGACAACTCCTCATCGATGATCCGGTTGTAGGAGTAGACGACGTCAGCGGAGTCGAACTCGGTCCCGTCGTGGAAGGTCACACCCTCGGTCAGGGTGAAGGTCCAGGTCAGGTTGTCATCGCTCACCTGCCACTCGGTGGCCAAGGACGGTGACATCTCGAGGGTCTCGGGGTCGGGAACAACCAGCGTGTCATAGATGTTCTCCAGCACCTGGAAACTGGGGTAGGCCGTCGTAACGTGAGGGTCCAACTGGTCGGGCTGGGATCCGATCGCGGCGACGAACGTGCCCAGGGGCGCCTCATCAGCAGATCCCTCCGCCGAGTCGTCTGTGGCGTTCTCTGAACCAGTGTCCGTGTCGGGTGCTGCGGTGGTGAGATCCTCCTCGAGTCCCTCACCGTCCACTACCTCACCCCCTCCCGCACAAGCGGTCATCAGCATCAACAGGGCGATGAAGAGGGCGGTGAAACGGATCGAGAGGGGACGCAAGGACATAGGCAATCCTGTCTGACGGGGGCCGGTGTCCGTCAACGTGCGTTGCAGGTGAGGACGTCTCCGACAAGGTTTCCCCCTCGTTCCTAGCAGATCCTGTCTCAGTCCACCATGCCTATCCGGTAAGAGATTGGCCTATGAGGTCCGGGTCAGGGCCGATCGGAGGCGTCAAGCTGTCTGATCATCGCAGCCAGGTCGCGACTCCACGCGATGGTGTGGCCCAGTTGCTCACACCGGTAGACCTGGCGGGCCAGGCTGTCATCGAAGTCCGAGACCTCAGCAGTGGAGGCCATCGCCGCCAGAGCCTGGTGAACCCAGCCCTGCCCGTCGTCCACGGTGATGGTCCGTCCGATGGTGACCTCGCCGTCAGGATCGACCTCGAAGGGCACGATCGTGGTCTGCACCACAACGGGTTGGATGCTGGCATCCACCTGATTCAGCGCGATCACCCGTTGCCGCAGATCACACCCCTCATCCAGCACAGGCGCGATCGGGTCATGCAGCGACCACGCCCGTCCCGACAGCGACAGCAACAGTCGATTGGCACCAAAGCCGTGCGCCACGGCCCCCAGTTCTATGATCGGGTCGTGATAGTGACCCTTGGCGAAGGGCCGGACGGTTGCCAGGAACAATGGCTGATCACCGTGAAAGGCAACCAGCGTCGGCCGGACCTCTCCGCCGGCCTGCAGGTCAGTGACTGCAAGGTCGATCAATAGCGGCGGTTGGTCTTCCCACAGCGGCGTTTGCGACGCAGAACTCAAACGTGTCATGGCCAGACCTTGGACGACACCTCAACCCTCAGGTATGCGCTCAGCGCACGCTGTGGACAATGGCATCTCGTCGGTGGCCAAACGGTTGAAGACAGGCGCGCCCAGGTAGGTTTGTCAGACGATGGTCACGTCCCTCCCAGTCCTTCCCACCACTCCCAAGCAGGCCGAGCACCTGGCCCCCCCGGCCCGTCGGCAGACCCGCCAGATCGACATCGGCGGGGTCAAGGTCGGCGGGGGTGCGCCGGTCAGCGTCCAATCGATGACCACGACGCCAACCCACGATGTCAACGCCACGCTGCAGCAGATCGCCGCCCTGAACGCAGCCGGTATCGACATCGTCCGGGTGGCAGTGCCGCGCCAGGAGGATGCCGACGCACTGGCCGAGATCGCGGCCAAGTCCACGGTCCCCGTCGTCAGCGACATCCATTTCCAGTGGAAGTACGCGATGGCTGCGATCAAGGCCGGCGTCGCCAAGGTCCGGATCAATCCGGGCAACATCCACAAGGCCGGTGACACCTCGAAGGTCAAGGTCATCGGCGATGCGGCCAAAGCGGCCGGTATCCCGATTCGCATCGGGGTCAACGGTGGATCGCTGGAAAAGCGCCTGGTGGTCAAGCACGGCGGGGTGACTCCCGCAGCACTGGTCGAATCCGCGTTGGACGAGGTCAGGATCCTGCAGGACGTCGACTTCGATGACATTGCCATCTCGGTCAAGCATTCAGACCCCTGGGTCATGATCCAGACCTATCGGCTGCTGAGCCAGCAGACGGAGTACCCACTGCATCTTGGTGTCACCGAGGCCGGACCACTGGGGACCGGCACGATCAAGTCCGCCGTCGGCATCGGGAGTCTGCTGAGTGAGGGGATCGGGGACACCATCCGTGTCTCGCTGTCCGCTGACCCGGTGGAGGAGGTCAAGGCCGGGATCGCCATGCTCGAGGCATTGAACATGCGCGAACGTGGACTTGACGTGGTGTCCTGTCCCTCGTGCGGCCGCGCCGAGGTCGACGTGTACACGCTGGCCGAGAACGTCCAGAAGGGACTGGAAGGCATCGATGTGCCCCTGCGGGTGGCCGTGATGGGCTGTGTCGTCAACGGTCCCGGTGAGGCACGGGAGGCAGACCTGGGCGTCGCCGCCGGGAAGGGAAAGGGACAGATCCTGAAGAAGGGTGAGGTGCTGTTCACGGTCGCCGAGGAGGACATCGTGGAGACCCTGGTGCACTTTGCCAATGAGATGGCTGAGGAGATCCGGGCAGAACGTGGAGAGGGGCAACCGGCTGTCATCGCCTGATGTGGCCGTGACCGCCGACGTGACTACGGCCGTGACCCCAAGTCGCGACGACCTGCAGGCAGTCCGGCTGAGCGCCACGCGGATAGCAGTCGATGCCGGCGAGGTCGCGCTGAGCTTCCTGCACCGGGGCGTGGAGTGGATCGAGAAGAACTCCCGCGATCTGGTCAGTGAGACCGATCGGCTGGACCGCACGGTCATCGCCTACGCGTTGACCTCACAGGCCGCGGAGCAGTGGGGAGGCCAGGCAGCTATGGACTCCGGCGTCCGTGCGTTGTCACGCCAGGCCCTGGGCACCCGGATACAGGGTTGCTCGGTCGCCGACCTGACCTCGGTGGCGATGGGTCGCATCGATGCCACTGTGGCCGGGGGGATGAGCAAGTGGGACGTCGCCGCAGGCTTGTTGATCGTCGCCGAGGCCGGCGGTGTCATCACCAGCCCTGCCGGAGATCACACTTCAGGCCCTGCCGCGGCGTTCGTCGCCAGCCCCCCGGGCGTGCACGATGCGATCCGGGCGTTGCTGACCGTCGGGTAGGGCCCCGGACCGTGGCGCACTGCCGACACGTTAGGCTGCGGCGATCATGAGTGACCTGGGTCGGATCACCACGTCGCGGCTGAGCGCGGGCCGTCTGCCTGTCACTCGCCGGTTGGTGATCAGCGCCGCGGTGTTCTTGGGTGCGGTGGTGGCCGGGGTGATCGGGTTGCCCCGACCGAGATCGGAGGACACCGGATCGCTGCCCTGTTGACCAAGCCGGAGGTGGTGGACTTTCTGGACATCGTCACCCGCGCGGGCGACGTCGACATGGTCCTTGAGGAGGTGACCCTGCCCGCAGGCTCACCGGTCATCGGCCAGACCCTGGCCACGGCCAGGCTTCGCGATGCCTACGGGGCCAACGTCGTGGCGATCCGGCGTGCTGGCGGCGAACGCACGACCACCAGACCGGACCCGACGGTGGCCCTGAAGGTCGGCGACATCCTGGTCGTGATCGGCGCGCAGGATGACATGGATCGTCTGCAGAGCAGCCTGGGCTGATCCAGTGACTGCGCATGGGCAGGCGAGCCAGTCGCTGCTACCCTCGGTTGTTGCTAACCGCTCCGGCGGTTGCGTGGCTTGACAACTCCAGGCTGACAACTGACCGGTGAGGTTCGAAGTGGGCGTGCGCGCCCGCTTCTTTGTTTCTCCAGGACCGTTTCTCCAGGACCGTTTCTCCAGGACCGTTCCTCTACCCGGATCAGAAGGGAGCCACGCGTGGCCGATCTTGTCAGCGTCGTTGATCGACTTGCTCGTCGGATGGCCCTGGATGTCGGTTTGGAAGTGGTTGAGGTCGTGGTCAAGGGCGAGGGATCCCGAGCGCGTGTCCGGGTCATCGTCGATCGCAAGGGCGGTGTGGACCTGGCGTCGTGCCGCACGCTGTCGAAGTCGCTCAGTCGGCAACTCGACGCCGAAGATCCCACACCCAACCGGTACACACTGGAGGTGACATCGCCGGGAACCGACCGTCCGCTGATGACCCAAGGGGACTTCGATCGGGTCGAGGGGCGTATGGTCAAGGCGACGCTCTGGTCCGGTGATGACACGCCGGACCACTTCACCGGCACCGTCACCCGGGCGGATGCCACGCAGGTGGTCCTCACTGACTCGGGCGGCCAGGCACGCACCGTGCCGTACGACCAGATCATCACGGCCACCCAGGTGACCCCATGGTGAGTGGCCCACTTCACCCATCCCTGCCGGTGCGTACCGGATCAGGAAAGGACTGCCATGAATGTTGAGATCGCGGCGTTACATGCCATCGCGCGTGAGAAGAACCTCTCCTTCGAAACGGTCCTGGATGCCATGGAGGGCGCGCTGGCCAATGCCTACAAGCGCTCAAACGCCGAGGCCGAGGAGGCACGGGTCGTCATCGACCGCGTCAGCGGCGAGGTGACCGTGTTCGCGCAGCGTCTGGACGAGGAAGGCAATGTGGTCGATGAGTGGATCGACACCCCCGCCGACGCCGGTGGCCGGATGATCGCCCAGACGGTGAAACAGGTGTTGACCCAGCGTCTGAGGGAAGCCGAACGGGAGTTGACCTACGGTGAGTACTCCGGCAAGCAGGGGGACCTGGTCACCGGCACAATCCAGATCCACGACAACCGGGTCGTTATTTTGGACCTGGGAAACGCCGAGGCCGTGCTGCCCGTCGCCGAGCAGG
Source organism: Euzebya sp. (assembly GCA_051004735.1). Lineage (GTDB taxonomy): Bacteria > Actinomycetota > Nitriliruptoria > Euzebyales > Euzebyaceae > Euzebya. The sequence continues at coordinate 36,723 of JBPCKA010000078.1, forward strand.
TGGCGACCGAACGCTATGAGCACGGCAGCCGCATGCGGGCGATCGTCACCGAGGTACGCAAGTCGATGAAGGGACCACAGATCATCGTCAGTCGGTCCCATCCGGATCTGGTCGCAAGCCTGTTCCGTCTTGAGGTCCCCGAGATCGACTCGGGACTGATCGAAATTCGAGGGGTGGCTCGCGAGGCGGGTTATCGGACCAAGATCGCTGCCGCCAGCCTGGACCCCGCCGTCGACCCGGTCGGCGCGTGTGTGGGACCGAAGGGATCCCGGGTCCGTTCCATCGTCGAGTCGTTGAACCAGGAGAAGATCGACATCGTCCCCTGGTCTGATGAGCCGGCCCAGTTGGTGGCAAACGCCCTCTCGCCGGCCAAGGTCAGCGAGGTCTACCTGTATCCCGACGACCAGACCGCCCTGGTGGTCGTTCCCGACTACCAGTTGTCGCTTGCCATCGGCCGCGAGGGCCAAAATGCCCGTTTGGCCGCCCGGCTGACACGCTGGCGCATCGACATCAAATCCGAGACCCAGTTCGCCGAGGAGCAGGCGGCCTTCCAGGCTGCCCTGGACCGCGGGGAGATCGACGAATACGGCAACGTCATCGAAACCCCCGAGTCCCAATCCCCGGAGTCCCCGCAGGATGCACCTTCCGCTCCGGATCCCGGTGGAGCGACACCGCCGGGCGAGCAGTAAGGTTGGGAGCCGCTCGCGGGTAGCCGTAGTCGGCGCCCTTCGGGGTCCCACGCGCCGCCCCCAAACTAGACAAAGATTCCGCCACACCCCTCGGCAGACGTCCCGACGGGTGGGTTCGTGCGCCACCTAGTCGTGGCGCGCACCACAGACACCACCAGGAGTGGTTCCACTGAGCAAGGTCCGCATTTACGAACTCGCCAAGGAGACAGGCCTCTCGAACAAAGAGGTCCTGGATCGCGCGCGCGAGCTCGGCATCGAGGCGAAGTCCCATTCGTCCTCACTGTCACAAGGCGACGCGCTGCGATTCCGCGAAAGCCTGGGCAAGGCCAAGGAAGAAAAGAAGCAGGCCGAGCTGGATCGTCAGCGCAAAGAGGCCGAGGAATACGAACGCGCGATGCAGGAGGCCAAGCCCAAGGAGCGGACCGCCAACCGCATCCTGCCTCCGCACCTTCGCAAGGCAGCGCAGACTGACACCGCGGATGTCGGCGCAGCGGCCCCGGTTATACGTCCGCCAGTCCAGGCGTTTCGGCCTGCCGAGAGCGGTGGCGCAACCGTGGGTGGAACCGATGGTCCTGCGGGTGACGTGGCGCCTGACCGACCTGTCACCAGTCCCCCGGCGACGGCCCCGGCGCGACCGGGCAGCGCACCCCCGCCGCGTCCCGCCGGTACACCGTCGGTCCAGCCGGTCGCTGCTCGTCCTGCTGCCCAGGCACCGTCCGCGGTACCCAGCAGCGAACAGACGCCGCCCAGCAGCCTGACCCGTCCGTTGGACCCGCGTCAGGCAGCGGCTCGAGCCCGTCAGGGTGTGGTGTACCGACCGGGCGAACGCCCCGCTCCGGAGCAGCCCGCCGCCCGTGCGCCGCAGGACGATGCCGATCGCGCACCCCTGCAGGCTCCGACGGTTCGTCCCGGTGTGGCAACAAGCGGACCGCCACGGCCCGGCGAATCAACCATCCCCGCGCGGATGCTGCGCGGCCAGGGCCCCGAGACCACACGTCGCGTCGAGCCCAACCTGCCACAGGAGGGGTCGGGCAAGCGCTCGATTCCGCCGCCGCTCAAGGCTGCCCCCAAGGATGACCCTGGTAGCGGTGCGCCGACACAGCGTCCCGGTGCCGGTGCCGGTGCAGGTGCAGGTGCGCCTCGTCCGGCCGGCGGCCCGGGTCGCCCGGCGACTGCTGATCCCACACGTCCCGGCCGCCCGAAGAAGGGCAAGAAGCGCCGTGGTGACCTGTCGCCACAGGAACAGTTCGAGCAGGACAACCGCCCTCGCCGCGGCCGCCGTCAGAAAGAGGCGGTCAAATCTGCCGTCGAAGGACCCATCGGTGTCGTCCCCGGTGTCACGGTCAACGAGTTCGCCAAGCTGATCGGGGTCAACCCCACCGACATCATCGCCGTGCTGTTCCGCATGGGCGAAATGGTCACGGTGACCCAGTCGATGTCCAACGACCTGATCGAACTGGTCGCTGCCGAGATGGACGCCGACGTCAACTTCGTCACCGCCGATGACCTGTTCTTCGGCGAGGATGAGCTTGATGATGAGGCCGACCTGGTCGACCGGCCTCCGGTCGTGACCGTCATGGGCCATGTCGACCACGGCAAGACGCTGCTGCTTGACGCGATCCGTAATGCCGACGTCGTCAGCGGGGAAGCCGGTGGAATCACCCAGCACATCGGGGCCTACCAGGTCACCCGGGACGGCCGGAAGATCACCTTCATCGACACACCGGGACACGAGGCCTTCACGGCGATGCGGGCCCGCGGTGCGTCGGTGACCGACGTCGCCATCCTGGTTGTGGCAGCCGATGATGGCGTGAAGCCGCAGACCGTCGAGGCCATCGACCACATCAAGGCGGCCGAAGTGCCCCTGATCGTGGCGGTCAACAAGATCGACAAGGAGAACGCCGACCCGGTCAAGGTTCGAACCCAGTTGACCGAGTACGACTTGATCGCTGAGGAATTCGGCGGCCAGACCACCTTCGTGGACGTATCGGCCAAGGCCCGGACCAACCTTGATGAGCTGTTGGATCTGATCCTGCTGCAGGCAGACGTCCAGGAGACCAAGGCCAATCCCGACCGTCAGGCCCGTGGCACCGTCATCGAGGCCAACCTGGACCGCGGACGCGGTGCGGTGGCGACAGTGCTGGTCCAAAACGGCACCCTGCGTGTCGGCGACAACATCGTTGCCGGTGTCGCCAGTTGCAAGGTCCGTGCCATGTTCGATGACACCGGTGAACGGGTGAAGCTGGCCGAGCCTGCCAAGCCTGTCCAGGTGCTGGGCTGGTCGGATGTGCCCGACGCGGGGGATGACTTCCGCGTGGTCGATGACGAGCGCACCGCTCGTGACATCGCTGAGGACCGTGCGTCACGTGCCCGCAAGGAAGAACTTGCCAACCGTCCCCGTCTGACGCTGGAGGGTCTTGGCACTGCGGTGCAGGAAGGTCAGCTGACCAGCCTGAACCTGGTCGTGAAGGGCGATGTGTCCGGCACCGTCGAGGCGGTCGCGGCCGAGATGGACAAGCTGGACCTGGAAGGGGTGCGCACCCGGATCGTCCGCAAGGGCGTGGGTGCGGTCACCAACGACGACGTCGTGTTGGCCGCTGCCTCCGACGCGATCATCATCGCCTTCAACGTCCGGCCCGAGGCCAACGTCCGCCAGGCCATCGAGGAGTCCGGGGTCGACCTGCGGCAGTACTCGATCATCTACAAGGCCATCGAGGACATCGAAGCCGCCGTCAAGGGGCTGCTGGCACCGGAGTTTGAGGAGGTCATCGTGGGCCGGGCCGAGGTACGCGAGGTCTTCCGTGTCCCCCGTGCAGGGTTTGTCTTCGGTTCCTACGTCACCGAGGGCGTCATCAGACGTAACGCCCCGGTTCGCGTGATCCGCGACAGCGTCGTCGTGGCCGACGACACGATCGCCAGCCTGCGACGGTTCAAGGACGACGTGAGCGAAGTCGCGCAGAACTACGAGTGCGGCATCGGTCTTGACAGGTTCCAGGACATCAAGGCCGGCGACGAGTTCGAGGTCTATGAGGAACGCGAGATCGAGCGCGTGTAGCGTTCGTCGGCGGCGATCGCGGCCGCCTCGGTGCGGTTTGCCGCGCCCAGCTTGGACAGGATCTGGCTGACGTGGTGTTCTGCGGTGCGGACACTGATGACCAGGCCAGCGGCGATGTCACGGTTGGTCAGCCCGGAGCTGACCATCGTCAGGACCTCTGACTCCCGTGGTGTGAGTACGGCAGCGCGATCTGGCGGGGGCACGGTCTCCAACCGGCTCAGCAGACGGGCTGCGCGGTCGCACTCCAGGGCTGCATCAACCTGCTGAAACGTGGCCAGCGCGCGCTGCAGTTCCACCTTCGCGGCGTCGGGTCGTTCAGCGGCAAGCACTGCGCCCAGTTCCAGTCGCACCGCGGCAAGGTTCAGGTGACGATCGGCTGCTGCAAACGCGGTGATGGCTGCGCGAAATGCCGCTTCTGCGCCCTTGTGGTCACCCTCAGCAACACAGAGTCGACCCGCCCCATGAGTCGCGTGGCCGGTGATGCCGTCCAGGTTGGCCCGCTGGGCAACAGTCTGAAGCCGGGTCACGACTGTCCTGGCCGATTTGACCGCGCCACGCGCAAGCTCGACTTGGACCAGCAGGGCCAGGGTCTCCACGGCAAACAGCGAGTCGCCGCTGCGAACCAGGTCGCGTTCCAGCACCGCGGCGGCCTGGGCATGCTCGCCGCGGGCCAGGTGGAGACGGGCCAAAGGCGTGGCCGCTGCGGGGTGCTCCTCGTATCCCTCAACCAACCACGCCGCCTCTTCCAGTCGCCCTTGGCGGGCACGGAGGTCGGCCAGCCGCAAGGCAGCTTCGAATCGGGTGCCCACATAGCCGCTGTCATAGATCGCCAAGGCCTGCGTCAACTCGTGCTCAGCCTCTGGCCAACGGCCCGCAGCGGTCAGCAGCCCACCGTAGTGCATCCGACAGATCCCCGAGATCGGCAACTCACGGGTCCTTGCGACGTAGTGGTCCACCGCGCCCAGCCAGGCTTGGGCCCGCTGTACGTCGCTGACCAGTTCACAGGTGTGGAACAACACGCAGTAGATCTCCCCGGCGACCCAGGCATCCGCGACCAGGCCGCCCGATACCGCCGCGACCGACTGATCGATCAGGGCCATACCGTCGGCCACGTCGCCCTGCTCCACCAAGGCCTGGCCGAGGTAGGCAAGCGCGTCGTACTCAAGTGAACGGTCGCCCACCCTGCGCGCCAGCGCCAGCGCGGTGCGCGCCCGTCGTTCACGCTCAGCGGGATCATCGGCGATGCAGGCCAGGAACACTTCCATGTGACCCTGTTCGGCGCACTCCTCGATCCCATCCAGCAGTCGGACCGCGTGACCGACCCAGCCCGACACGGCCACCGCGTTGCCAAAGATCAGTCCGTGGAGCAGTGCGAGCCGAATCGCGGTCCTGGCTGCTGGTTGGGGGCGGTCGGCCTGCACGAACAGGCCAAAGGCTCGCTCCTGCAGCGCAATGGCCTGCGGGTAGTGCCCCAACCAATAGTGACCCTCGGCCAGTCCCGCCAACGCATCGGGGGTCTCGCTGGCTTCCAGTGCGGTGACAAACACGCTGATGGCGTGTTCCCAGTCGTACTCGGCCAGAGCTGCAAACCCCTCATCCATTGTTGCGCTCATCGCCACATCCACGACAGGGATCGTGCCGTCGCGTCACCGCTGTGGCAAGACCCGTGGTTCCACGGATGCATTGCCTGCGCCCACGGATCATGCTGGTGCACCGATGAAAGGACCCGACATGACCACCGATCAACTGGGCTGGCAGCTCGACGTCCATGGTGCGCGCGAGTACGAACGCAACCTGGTGACCCTGTTCATGGACGACTGGGCGCGCGACCTGGTGGCCCGCGCCAATGTCAGGCCGGGTCAGGCCGTGCTGGACGTGGGCACTGGCACCGGGATCGTGGCACGTCATGCGCTCGGGGCGGTGGGACCGACCGGATCCGTCGACGCGATCGACATCAATCCGGCCATGCTGGAGGTGGCCCGCTCACTGAGCGCCCAGGCACTACCCAGACCCACGTTTCATCACGGGGCGGCCGAGGACCTCCCGTTCGACGATGACCTCTTCGACGTGGTCACAGCACAGCACGTCCTGCAGTTCACCGATCCGGCGCCCGCTTTGACAGAGTTCCGGCGGGTCGCCCGCAGCGGGGCGCGGTTGGCCGTGGCAACCTGCCGATCGTTGGCACATCAGCCGGGATATCGTCTGCTGGTTGAGGGGTTGGCCGAGCATCTGGGTGCGGATGCCGCAGACATCATCTCCTCGCCCTACGCACTGGGGGAATCTGCGGAACTGATTGACCTGGTCCTCGGCAATGGATTTCAGGATGTCCGCACCGCCATCGCCGTGACCTCGACCCGGTTCCCCTCCGCCACGGCGTTTCTGCAGGCCGAGAGTTCAAGCTCACCGCTGGGCGATGTCACCGAGTCCCTCGAGCCCACGCGTCTGGCGGCTCTGACGGATGATCTTGACCGGCGACTGGACCCGCACACCGACAGCGACGGGATCGTGTTCCCCTTCGAAACGATCGTGGTGACCGCCACCGCCGCCTGAGGGTCATCCGGGGACGTCCTCGGGCTGGCCGGTTGGGAAGATGTCGGCCTGAACCACGACCTTGGCGGTGCCGACGGTGCCCGTGCTGTGCTGGGCCTGGCGGTAGCGGTCGATCAACAACAGCAGTTCATCGCCCAATTCGCGGAGTTGGGCGGGGGTCAGTACCAGCCTCGTCGTCGCGCCGATCGAGGCCTCCCTCCACTCGTCGGGCCAGGTTTCAGAATCGCGGTACCACGTCTGCATGCGTCGGATGTTGGTTCGCACGACCTCGTCAAGGACAATGCGCGCGTCCCTGCGGGTGTCACGTCCCTGGATCAGGTCAGACTCCAAGGACCAGCCGCTGACCGCCCGCCAATAGCGATCACGTCCGGTGCCGACGTCGCTGGCCTCGGTGATCAGACCGGCGGCGGCCAGACGACGCAGGTGATAGCTGGTGGTCCCGCTGCTCTCGCCCACGGTCCGTCCCAGATGACTGGCGGTGGATGGCCCCTCATCCATCAGCAGTTCCAGCAACTGGATACGCAGGGGGTGGGCGAGTGCCTTCAGTTCGGCAGGGGTAATCGGTCGGCCCCGCAACCTGGGATCGGTGTCCTGGTCTTCCATCATCAGCCATTCGCAAAGAAAGCTTTGCAGAGACTTCTTTGCGGTCTTATCGTATGAACCGCCAAGAAGTCTCTGCGATTAAGACGAGGATACGGGATGTACCGCGACAGTCAGTCCAACGGCCACATGTTTCGGCGCCTGTGGGCCAGCACGGCTGCCGCAAACCTGGCTGACGGGATCCTGCTGGCCGGTCTGCCGGTGGTCATGACCACCCTGACCACACAGCCCGCAGTCGTTGCAGGTGTGCAGGTGGCGATCATGGGACCAATGGCCATGACGGCCCTTCCCGCGGGGGTGCTGGCCGATCGGATGGATCGGCGTCTCCTGCTGGTGGCAGCCAATCTGATCCGTGCGTTGGGATTGGCCGTGGTGGTGGTGGCAGCCTGGCGTGAGGAGTGGCGCGTGGCGGCCGTGTACGCGGCGGCGGTGCTGGCCGGGTCGACTGAGATCCTGGCCGACTCGGCAGCCGAGACGTCGGTGCCTGCCCTGGTCGGTCACGAGGGGCTGCAACGGGCGCATGCGCGTCTGGTGGGGACCCAGATGGTGGCAGGCGACGCCGTCGGCGCCCCGATCGGCAGTTGGTTCGCCACGATCGGTATCGGCTGGGTCCTGGGCGTTCCCGCAGCCCTGTACACCGTGGCGGCCGAGGTGGCGCGGAGGTTGCACCAACCGCTGATCCGTCCGGTCGAGCGGGTGGCGCAACGTTGCCTGCGCCGCGACATCAGAGAAGGGATGACGTTGGTCTGGCACGACCCGCTGCTACGTCGGATCGGTCTGGCCAACTCGGCCATGAATCTTGGCAACACGGCCTTCTTCGCCGTGGCGGTGCTGATCATCATCGGTCCGGTGGGATTGCCACGCGCGGCGTACGGGTTGGTCCTGGCGGTGCTGGCTGCCGGTGGGGTGGTGGGCAGCATGAGCGCCGACCGGGCGGTGCGCACGCTGGGCCAGGTGAGCGTCATCCGTGCTGGTGCCATCGTGACAGGCGCCGCGTACGGGCTCATCTGTCTGACAGCGAACCCCGTGGTGACCATGGTTGCCGCCTTCGGAATCGGCATGTTCGGAATGATGTGGAACATCACCAACCGAGTGCTGCGACAGCAGGCTACTCCTGATCATCTGTTGGGCCGCGTGACGGCAACCATGAAGGTGATGGCCCTGGTGATGACTCCCCTGGGCGGGATACTGGGTGGAGTGGTCGCCCAGGTGGCCGGCGTCCGCAGCGTTGGGTACGTCGCGGTCGGGGCGGCCGTGGTGGCCTGGGCGCTGATGATGGGCATCGATGGTTCGTCTTCACAAATGCAAGAGGCCCCCATCCCAATGCGTGGTGCCGCCTACGGCGGCGCTCAATAGCTGTTCCGCCCAATCAAGCTCGCTGCGCTCGCGATCGGACGGCGAAGCCCCGCTAGGCTGTTGTGGGTGCTCGCCGTGCTCGTAGAACTCGATCTTCACATCCCTGCCGCGCGAAGCCTGAAGGACAAGCGGGGCGTCATCAAACGTCTGCAGTCCAGGCTGCGTGGCGACCTCGGTGTCTCGGTGGCCGAGGTCGACCACCAGGATCTGTGGCAGCGCTGCACCCTGGGTGTGGCCATCGCCACCTCGGATGAGACCACGGGCCGCAGGGTCGTACAGGATGTCGAACGCATCGTGGCACGCGCGGTGGAAACCGAGTTGCTGGACATCCACATCGACGTCGTCCAGACCGAACAGCGTGGCTTCAGTCTGGCAGACCCGCGCATCGGGGTGGATGGGGTGAACCTCGACGGGTTCACGATCGAGGTCCCGATCGACCACGCGGGAATCCCGGAAGGATCATCATGAGCGGTCCCGACAAGGGACGGCGTATGGCCGAACGGGTGAAGGAGATCGTCGGCACCCTTCTGCCCAGGCTGAAGGACCCGCGCGTCGGCTTCGTGACCGTCACCGACGTCCGCATGACCAAGGAGAATGAACGGGCGACGATCTACTACACCGTCCTTCCCGACACACCGGAGCAGCGCGAGACCACGGCGGCCGGACTGGCGTCGGCGACCGGCTTGTTGCGGCGTGATGTTGGCAAGGTCCTGACGGTTCGCCACACTCCGGAGCTGGAATTCGTGCTCGATGACGTCGCTGAGGCCGGGCGCCGCATCGAGCAGTTGTTGGCCGGTCTGAAGGACACTGATTCCTCAGGAGCCCAGCTCACACCAGATCCTGTGGACGGGCAGGGCTTGGGCGGGCATGCCGGTTGACGTGCGGTCGCAGTCGGTGCAAGCGACGCAGGTGCCGTTGGAAGAGCCGTTAGCCAAGGCCGCAGCCAGTCTGCGCCAGGCGGGCAGCGTCGTCGTCGTTGGCCATATCAACCCTGATGGTGACGCCCTGGGGTCCACCCTTGCCTTGACGGTGGCGTTGCGGTCGCTGGGCATCGCCGCGGTCCCGACCTGGGGGGCCAGGAACGCCGAGGAACCTCCTGCTCCACTGGAACCAGCCTGGGCGGCCTTCCTGCCCGGCTGTGACCTGATCGCGTTGCCAGACGATGTTCCTTCCCGCCCTGATGTCGTGGTGGCCTGCGACACGGCCGCCGCCAGTCGGCTGGGGACGCTGGAAGGCCTGCTCACCAGCGCCGGAACCACGATTGTGATCGATCACCACGCCGTGGGCGATGGCTTTGGTGACATCCGCATCGTGGACGACTCGCGGTCCTGCACCGGGGTGCTGGTCCTGGAACTGATCGATCAGTTGGGGGTGGCCCTGACATCGGCAATCGCTGATGCGCTGTATCTGGCCTTGCTGACCGATACGGGACGGTTCGCATTTCAGTCAACGACCGCGCAGGATCACCGGATCGCCGCACGTCTGCTTGACGCCGGTGCAGACCATGTGGCGGTGACCCGCGCGGTCTATGAGTCCGCAGGCGTCGGCTACCTTGACCTGGTCGCCAGGGTGACACAGCGTGCCGTGGTGGAACCAGGCCTGGTCGCCAGTTGGGTCACCGTGGATGACCTGCGCGACACCGGCAGTCGCGAAAACGACCCCGACGGCCTGATCGAGTTGCTGCGCAGGGTCGAGGGGCCCGACGTCACCTGCTTCCTGCGTGAGACCGCTGATGGGACGTGGCGTTCCTCGCTGCGCTCCAAGGGCGCGACCGACGTGGCCAGCATCGCCCAGGCCTTTGGTGGGGGCGGACATCGTATGGCCGCGGGCTTTACCGGCCACGGTGACGCCCAGTCGATCATCGGTGCCCTGCGTCGTCGGTTGGACACCGGCGCGTCCTGGCCTGGTCAGACGACGCCCGGAGGAGGGGGATGAGCAGTCAGATCTCCCCGGCGCCCGGTACCGACGGCATCGAGGGTGTTGTGGTCATCGACAAGGCAGTTGGGCTGACTTCTCACGATGTGGTGGCAGCCGTCAGGCGAATCGTTGGCTCTAAGCCCGGTCGCAGGGGGAACCGCAAGGGTCCCAAGGTCGGACACGCCGGGACGCTTGATCCGGATGCCACCGGTGTGCTGGTCGTGTGTATCGGCCGGTCAACGCGACTGGTTCCCTATCTACAGGCATCAACCAAGACCTATGACGCCCGCATGCGTCTGGGCCGAACCACGACCACGCTTGACAACCAGGGCGAGGAGACCAGCGTGAGCGACGCCTCGTCGGTCACCGAGGAGAAGTTGTGCGAGGCCCTGAAACAGTTTGTCGGTGACATCCAGCAGATCCCTCCCATGGTGTCAGCGATCAAGGTCGACGGAGAACGGTTGTACGCCAAGGCCAGGCGGGGTGAGGTGGTCAAGCGTAAACCGCGGCCGGTGACGATTCACGACATCGTCCTGGCCGACTTCACCCCGGGCCCTCAGGCAGAGGCCTCGTTCCTGGTGACCTGCTCGGCGGGTACCTACATCCGGTCCCTGGCCGCTGACGTGGGGGATCTGTTGGGCGTCGGCGCCCATCTGACCGGCTTGCGTCGTCTGGGGTCAGGCCGGTTCTCAGTGGATGAGGCCCATGACCTGGACACGCTTACGCAGATGGCTGAGTCGGGGCAGTTTGCCGACGCGGTCATGTCCCCGGCCGAGGCGATGACCGACTACCCCTCGATCATGTTGGCTGCCGAGGACGCGAACGCGGTCCGAAATGGTCGGGCGGTGGCGTCAAGTGGCACTGTTGGCATCGCGTGCGCGTTGGACCCCGATGGGGACCTGGTCGGTGTGATGCGCGACGATGGCACCCACCTGCGACCCGAGGTCGTGTTCAACTAGCGACGCGTCCCAGCGGAGAGGCACTCACGGATGGACGGACAGATCAAGATCGGGTTGGAGTCGGTTGAATCGGCGCCCTCCGTTGTCGCCATCGGCTTCTTCGATGGCGTGCATCGTGGGCACCAGTCGCTGATCTCCCGTGCCGTGAGAGCAGCGCAGGACTCGGGTGCACGGTGCGTGGTGGTGACCTTTGACCGCCATCCGGTGGAAGTGGTCAATCCGGGCGCCCGTCCACCATTGCTGATGACCCTGGACCAGCGGTTGCGCAGCCTTGCCGCCCAACAGGTCGACCTGGTCGTGGCACTGCCCTTTGATGATGATCTGCGGCACCTCTCGGCAGAGCAGTTCGTTGCCCATGTTCTGGCAGGACCTCTACGCGCCCAGCACGTGGTGGTCGGGGCAAACTTCCGTTTCGGGCACAAGGCTGCCGGGGACGTGGCCACCCTGGCCGAACTGGGCCCATCGTTCGGCTTCGCCTCCGAGGCTGTGACGCTGCTTGAGATGGACGGCGTGGTCGTGTCATCCACCGAGATCCGGGCGGCGGTCGAACGCGGTGACATGGCGCAGGCGGCCCGCTGGCTTGGTCGTCCGCACGTGCTGGAGGGCGTCGTGGTCAGAGGCGATCGCCGCGGCCACGAACTGGGGTTCCCCACTGCCAACCTGCAGGTGGACGATCGCGCGGCCATCCCTGCCGAGGGCGTGTACGCCGGGCGCTTCCGCCTGGCCGACGGATCATGGCACCCGGCGGCGATCTCGGTCGGTGTGAACCCCACCTTCGGCGGAATCACTCAGGTTCGGGTCGAGGCTTTCCTGATCGACTTCGACGGTGACCTGTACGGGGTTGAAGCGGCCGTCGACTTTGTGCATCACCTGCGGGGCCAGGTCACCTTCGCCTCGACGGATGAGTTGGTCACCCAGATGCACGCCGATGTGCGGCAGGCCCGCGACCTTCTGGCCTGAACCCTTCCCCCCTGCCACTCAGCCAGGGACGTTCGCGGCGTCGCCCCGTCGGGCATCGCCGCGCCCAACCTCAGGTGTGTCCGTGCGTGCCCCCGAGAGGGGGCCGGCGCGGAAAAAAAACGGTGTACAGAAACGGGGAGCGT
>JBPCKA010000079.1:0-19380 GCA_051004735.1 Euzebya sp.
GACAGGACTATGACATCCCCTCAACCATCGAGGATGCCGCGGTCCTTGACACGCTGATGGCCAGGATCGGACCGGGCCAGGGATAGGCATGCCGCCGGGGAATCTGATACCTATTGACACCTCAGGGATAGGGCCAGCCGTTGGTGCGGCAGCCGCCCAACCCGCCGGTCTGTTGGACCATGACGGGTGCCAGTGCCTGGAAACGAGGGCAGAATTCATGCCCGTGGCCCAGGCCATGTCCGACCTCGTGGTTGACCAGGTACTGGCGGTAGACCTCGACGTCGGCGTGGAACGGCACGACGCCGGTGTTCCAGCGGTTCAGGTTGAGCATGGCCCGGTAGCCATCCCAGCACGACACCCGACCTCCGGTGCGCAAGCCCACCTGGCCGCAGTAGGCGTCAACGGTGGCGGGTCGCGCCACGACCACACGCAACTGGGCTGCCTGGGCGCTGCCGACGCGCCGCAGGGCGACCCGGCCGTCGCCGGTCCAGCTTCGTGGGTCGGTCAGGATCGATGTCACCTCGGCCTGGACAGCCCGGATGTCCAGACCCGTCTGGGGCTCGATCTCGACGCTGTAGGTGTATGGCCTGCCCTGACCCAGTTGGACGGCATCTGTCCCACCCGCAACGATCCACCCCTCCGGTGACACGGTGTCAGACGGGTCAAGTCCCACGATCGTGGAGAACAGACGATGGCTGGTCCTGTCGGCGCGGACCGTTATCGCGGTGGTGATCTGGATGGGGAACGGCGTGTCAGGTCCGCCAGGTTCAAGGGGTAGTGGCAGGGCCGGTCGCACGGCAGCGGTCCAGATCACCTGGCGGCCGCGGATCTGCACGGCACCCGGCCACTCATAGCCCAGCGTCGACACGTGCACCTGTGCGCCGGTGACCACGTCTGAGGCAGACAGGGTGACCGACATCGCATCGCTGGTCTGGTCGATCAGCGCCTCGACCGCCGGCGCGTTGGGACCATCAACCCAGGCGCGTCGCAACTGGTCGGTCAGCGCCTGCGTGTGTCCCACGATGGGCCGGCGAGCGTCCTGCACCAACGTGGGACGGGGCCGTACGGCGGGGGCATCGCCATCAACGGCGGGAGTGGTGGCCAGGGCGGGCAGGAACAACTCGGAGGCGGCGACGGGCGGTGTCGACAGTGGCTCGGGAATCACCATCGTGATGCGTTCGGGGCGGTTCGCGGCGATCCAGGCGGTGGCGACCGAGGAGCCGACCAGAACAGGCCGGTTGGGATCTGCAGCGGTCGCGGCGACGATGGCCCGGCTCCGCTCGACGGTGTCGGCAATGACGATGGCCTCGCGGGCCGACTGCGGCCGCAGGGCATCGTCGCTGGCCACGGCACCCGGAGCCATGGCAGCGATCACAGCCTGACGGGCGTCGGCCGACAGCGCAGTGGACATCAGCACCGAGCCGTACTGGCCGATGACCTCGGCCGCCTGCGGATCAGGACCCTGGGCGCCCACGAGCACCAGGTCGGCGTTCAGTTGGGTGGCGGCGACGACGGTTGCCAGGGCGGTTTCGAAGGGGTGGGCAGGGCCAACCACCAACGCCACCGACGTTGTGGCGTCCGCCCGGAGGCCCCGTAGATAGTTGGTGGCCGTGCTCACCTGGGCTTGCGTTGTGGCCCCGTCGATCCGGACCCATGCCAGACCGGCGGTGTCCAGGGCTGCCTCGATACCCGGGGGCAGGCGGTCCACGCCGCCCAGCAGGATCACCGGGCCCTGGGACTGGCGAAGCCGGGGCCAGTCCTGGGCTGCCACAGCGTCATCGGCGACCACGATGACCCCCGCCCCGGTGGCGTTGACCAGCAGGGGTAGGGCGACTGCTGATTCCAGGCCATCTGCAGCGATCAGTACAACAGGTGAAGGCTCAACCGGATCCAGGCCCAGCCGGGACAACAACGACACCGCCGATTCCTGCGCGGCAACCACGTCCAGCCCGGCAGCAGAGATCTCCCAACTCCTCACCTCTGCCTGCTCGCCGACGCGAACCGACACGCGGTGGATTCCGGGTGAGAGGTTCACCTCGATGCCTGCGAGGTCGGTCAGGTGCCCGTCGGGGTCCACGCGTCGGCCGCGCACAGGCTGGGAGTCCACCAGGAAGCGGATCGGCAGGTCGCCGGCACCGGTCACCCTGGCGGCAATGACGACCGGACCGGCCTGGACGACCGCCCCCGGAACTGGCAGGGGGTCAAGGACCTGCGGAGTCGGAGTGAACTGGACCGGCTGCCCACTGGCCACCTGGGGCACCGTTGCAGCAAAGGTGGCGCACAGCACGGCCACCACCAGCCACGGCAACGACCGTGGCCGGCCCGCGACGCGATGATGCCAACCCACACCTCATAGCATGGACTACAGCGAGGGATTTCGCTCGTGTAAGTCCCGCTGCCTCTCAGCCGTTGGGGTAGGGCCAGCCGTTGGCGACACAGGATCCCAGGCCCTTGGACTGCTGCTGCATGACGGGTGCCAGCGCGCCGGCAGCGGGGCAGCCCACGTGGTGGTAGCCCAAGCCGTGTCCGACCTCGTGGCTGACCAGGTAGGAGCGGTAGACGGTCAGATCGGTGTGAAACGGACTCACGCCCGTGTTCCATCTGGTCAGGTTCAACATGGCCCGGCGTCCGTCCCAGCACGACAGCGCCCCGCCGGTGCCAAGCCCGGCTCGGGCGCAGTAGGCATCGACGGTGCCTGGTCTGGCGATGACGACCCTGATGCTGGCGGCGCCGGGCGAGTCGACCCGTTGCAGGGATCGTTCCCCGCGGGCGGTCCACCCGCGGGTGGGGTCCAGCAGGATCTGCTCAGCCTGAGCCCTCACTGCTGCCAGGTCGAGTCCGGTCTGGGGTTCGATTTCGATGGTGAAGGTTCGCAGCGGACCGCTGCCGACAACGGGACTCACGCCTCCGGCGACCACGAAGCCCTCGGGGGACAGCGATGACGCGGGACTGATCAGGGCACTGGCCATCGCGGCGACATGGCGCAGGTGTCCCTCGGCAACCACCACGCCCGTGATCTGCAGCGGAGCCTCAATGGACTCCGCCGGTTCCAACTCGGGAGGCAGTACGGGTCGTGGCCCGCCGGTCCAGACAGCCTGGGTTCCCTGGATCTGTAGGGTTCCCGGCCATTCGACCCCGTGGACCGCGACGTACAGGAACGCCGCCTCGGGGACGCGATCGACGTCCAACACGATCTGCATTCCCTCGTGCTCTGGCACCGACACCTGCACCACCGGTGCCGCGGGGCCGTCCACCCACCATCCCGCCACTTCGTCGGACGAGATCTGGGACGTGGCGACCGTGGCCTCGGCAGGCACGTTGGCACCGATCCACTCTCGCGCGCTGCCCCGGTCCACCAGGACCGCGACATCTGGCCCTGCCGCCCGGGTGGCCAGAAGTGCCGCGGCGGGGTTGGTGGCGGCGTCGCCGACCCACACTTCCCGGGCCGGCTCTGGCAGGGCTGGCGCGGTGGTGACCCGCGCGTCGGGATCGGCAGCCGCAGTGGCTGCCGCCGCAGCCTGGGGGTCAAGGTTGGCGCCCAGCACCACGGTGGGGCGCTCGGCGATGATCTCGGCAGTCGCGTCACTGATGGTGGCCCCATCGGCCAGGACCAGTGAGGCGCCGCGGCCGGCCGCCAGCGCCGCAGACTGCAGCAGGTCTGCGACCGGCTCATCGGCGGCCACCAGGACCTCACGCGGCACCGCGACGCCGCCACGCGTGTACACCTGAGCCACAGGGGCGAACCGTGCCGCAGCCGCAGCCACGTCGGACGCCGATCCGGTGCCAATTCGGCGTGGCTGGTATCCCGCCTGGTCCAACTGGTCCTCCACGTCGCGTGAGATCGCGTCCAGACCGCCCAGCAGCAGCACTTCCTCCCCAGACTCGCGCGCCTGGCTGATGTAGTCCATCACTTCGGCAGGAACGCTCAACCCGTCGACGGGCATCAGCAGGGCTCCGGTGGCCACCGCCAGGGGCGCGGCGGCAGCGCTGAGTGCGAGGGTCGCGGGATTCACCAACAAGACGGGTCGGTGGGCGAAGTCCCTGCCGCCCGAAGCCACCCGGGCAAGCGCAAGGAGATCCTCGGGGGCCTGGGTGATGCTGATGCCGGCGGCATGAACCGTCCACTCGCGGGCGACCGACTCCTGGTCAAGGATTGCGATCTGATGGGGGCCCGCTGCCAAGACGACGGGCACGCCATCGGGGTGCAGATCATCCACCACCTGACCGTCCACGCTGACGCGGGCAGCCTGGCTGCCGCCGACGTCGGCAGTGATGAGCGTCGGGCCGGCCTGGATGACCGCGTTCGGGGCAGGCTCGGGACTACGAACCGTGAAGGGGTCCCCGGCCGAGGCAGGCAGGACCGGAACCGACAGGGTCAGGCAGATGGCGACAGCGACAGCGCGACGCCGTCTGCCGGAGGAACTGGGGGTGTGGGACTTAGGCATGTGTCCCCCCACGATGCCAGCACCAGCGGCCAACCTCACCTGATCAGTGCTTCTCGGAGGACACCGAGGTCGTCCCGCCCGGCTGTGACACGGGATGGTCGTGATCGTGGGCATCGTCCACGACGACCCCGACGCCAAGATCGATCAGATGGGCACCGTAGGCGTCTCGCAGGTTGGCGGGGGTCAGGACCGCGCTGGGCGCACCCGCCGCGACAACACGGCCGTCCAGCAGGACCACCTGGTCTGCCCGGTCGGCATCGGACAAATCGTGGGTCGTCACCAGCACGGTGCGTCCTGCATCCCGCTCATCCTGCATCGCCGTGAGGATCAACTCCTTGCTGACCAGGTCCAGTCCGGTGATCGGCTCGTCCAGTAGCAGGATGTCGGCCTGCTGGGCCAGGCCCTGCGCAACCAGGACCCGCTGCCGTTGTCCGCCCGACAGTTCCCGTAGTTGGCTGGTGGCCAAGGGCAGGATGTCCAGTCGTTCCATGGCCTCACTGGCTGTCGCCCGGTCGGCAGAGGTCAGCCGACGAAACATCCCCGCGGTGGCGTAGCGCCCCATCAGGACCACCTCGGTCACCGTCATGGGCAGCAGACCGTTTGATGGTGTCTGCTGCAGGACATAGGCCAGCCGGCTGCGCTGCGCGCCGGGCCGCTGGCCCAACACGGTGATATGCCCCGACAGCGGCTGGATCAGCCCCGCCATCGCACCAAGCAGTGTGGACTTGCCCGATCCGTTGGGTCCGATCAGCGCCACCACCGACTGTGCCGGAAGGGCAAGCGTCACCTCATCCACGGCGATGTGTGTGCCGTACGCCAGACGGACCTGGTCAAAGGAGATCACTGGAATCATTTGCGGCAGTCTATCACCTTATCTAACATGATATTCATTCCCAATTTCATCTTCGGCGATCTTGGAGAAGGCGGATGCGCAAGCCCATAGTGGTGATCGTGTTGCTCCTGGCCGGGCTGAGCATCTGTGCCGGTGCCACCCCAAACGCCTTGGCTGAGACCACCGCGACACCTGGCCCGCAGCTGCGCGTTGTCGTCACCACCAGTGTCCTGGGTGATCTGGTCGGCCGTCTGGTCGGTGACGCCGCGCAGGTGCAGGTGCTCATGCCCCCTGGTACCGACCCCCACGAATTCTCTGTCTCGCCAGCCCAGGCACAGGACATGCGCGATGCCGACGTGCTGGTCGTCAACGGTTTAGGCCTTGAAGAGGGCATGGCCGCAGCCATCGAGGCGGCCGTCGAGGACGGCGCGAACGTCTTCGAGGTGACCTCGGTGGTCCAGACCATTCCCGTGCGGGAGGGGGATCAGGACCGGCTCGCGGGTGGCCAGGACCCGCATGTGTGGCTGGATCCCACCCGGATGAGCACGGCGATGACAGCCCTGGCAGACGTCATCGGGCAGCAGGACACCATAGGGGACGCGCAGTTCTGGACGGGCAGGGCTGAGGCCCTCACGGCTGAACTGACCACCCTGACGGATCAGATCCGCCAGATCCTGGCCGCGGTGCCACCGCAACGCCGCATCCTGGTCACCAATCACGACGCCTTCGGCTACTTCGCCCAGGCCTTTGATTTCCGTGTCGTTGGCACGGTCATCCCTGGAGGGGGAACCCTGGCCGAGCCCAGCGCGGCCGATCTGGAGTCCCTTGTCGCGGTGATCACCCGGACCGGCGTGCCGGCGATCTTCGCGGAGAACATCTCCTCGTCACGGCTGGCACAGGTCGTGGCAGATGAGGTCGGCGCTGAGGCGGGCATCGAGGTGGAGGTGGCCCAGTTGTACTCCGACTCGCTCGGCGCTCCCGGAGGCCCCGCCGCGACCTACGACGATCTGATGAGATTCAACGCCTCCACCATCGCAACCGCTCTGGCCGCTGGTCCCGCGACGATACAGCCCGCACCTGATTCTGACGCCGGATCCGGGTGGCTGGACCGGCTGATCGCACCGTTCGCGTCCGGCTTCACCCAGCGTGCGCTGCTGGCAGGTCTGCTGGTGTCGATCACCTGCGCGACGGTGGGCGTCTGGGTGGTGCTGCGGTCGTTGGCCTTCATGGGTGATGCCTTGGCACACGGTGTCATCCCGGGGATCGCGATCGCCGCACTGGTTGGAGTCGACCTGACGATCGGGGCGGCGATCGCTGCCCTGGTGACAGTGGTCGGGATCTCGTTCGTGACCGACCGCTCGGGTCTGCCGGAGGACACCAGTACCGGTCTGCTCTTTGTCGGCATGCTGTCGCTGGGGGTGCTGATCATCTCCCGGTCCGGCTCGTTCGCCGTCGATGTCACCACGTTCCTGTTCGGCGACGTCCTGGGGGTGACGCGGACCGATCTGTCTGTGCAGGCGGGTGCCGCCATCGTGGCTGTGGTCGTGTCGCTGATCTTTTATCGCGGGTTCGTCGCGCTGTCGTTTGACGAGCGTAAGGCCGAGTTGCTGGGATTGCGTCCACGGCTGACCCGGACGGTCCTGTTGGCGTTGGTCGCCATGACCGTCGTGACGTCGTTTCGGACCGTCGGCTCGCTGTTGGTATTCGGTTTGCTGGTCGCCCCGCCGGCCGCGGCGACCCTGCTGGTCAAACGGGTCCCTGCGGTGATGGCCGCATCGTTGGGCCTGGGCGCGCTCTCGGTTCTGCTCGGACTTCAGGCCAGCTACCACCTCAAGTTGGCAGGGTCGGCGGCGATGTCGGGCAGCGCCGTGCTGCTGTTCTTCATCGTGCTGAGCATCAGGCGGACCGTGGACGTAGTCACTGCCCGACGCACTGCCACAACCTGAGCCGCCTGTGGAGAGCCCCAGATGCATACTGAGGGGGACACACCGATGCAGGCAGGACGTGAGCATGGACACCACATTCGACGTGATCGTGATCGGAGCGGGTCCGGCGGGTGAGAACGCCGGCGACCGGGTCGTGCAGGCGGGCCTAACGGTGGCAATCGTGGAGAAGGAGTTGGTGGGAGGGGAGTGCTCCTATTGGGGCTGCATGCCCTCCAAGGCGCTGCTGCGTCCTGGCGACGCCCTGGCGGAACTCCTTCGGGTGCCTGGTGCCCGCGAGGCCGTCACCGGCCAGATCGACGTCGACCAGGCCCTGGCCCGTCGTGACGCCCTGTCCGGTGACATGGATGATGCCGGTCAGGTGGAATGGGTTGAATCGGCGGGCATGACACTGGTGCGTGGTCACGGCCGACTGTCGGGTCCCAAGACCGTGGCGGTCACAGCCGATGACGGTCGCCTCACCACCCTGACCGCTGCGAAGGCGGTGGTCATCGCGGTCGGAACCGGGGCCGCGGTCCCACCGATCGAGGGACTGCGCGACATCCGTACCTGGGACAACCGCGACGTGACCCAGGCAAAGCAGGTCCCCGGGCGGCTGATTGTGCTGGGCGGCGGTGTCATCGGGGTGGAGATGGCCCAGGCCTGGAAGTGGCTTGGCAGCGCCGAGGTCACGGTGGTGGAGATGGTAGATCGCCTGATCGCCCGCGAGGAGCCCTTTGCCAGCGAGGAGTTGCAGACGGGACTTGAGTCGATGGGCATCACGGTGATGACTGGCGCGAAGTTGGTCAAGGCCCAGCGCCAGGCCGACGACGCCCCTGTCACGGTCACCCTGGATGACGGCACCGAACTGGTCGCTGATGAGTTGCTGGTGGCCGTCGGCCGTCGTCCATTGACCGACGACCTGGGGCTGGACACGGTCGGCCTGGAGCCTGGCGGCTTCATCGACGTCGACGACACCCTGCTGGCCGCCGGTGTTGAAGGGCAGTGGCTGTACGTGATCGGAGATGCCAACGGACGGGCGCTGCTGACCCACCAGGGCAAGTACCAGGCCCGCATCGCCGGGGACCACATCGCCGGCAAGGACGTCGGCCGGGGAGCCTGGGCCGACCACAGCGCGGTACCCCGTGTGGTCTTCACCGACCCGCAGGTCGCTGCCGTGGGTCTGACCCAGGCAGAGGCAGAGGAGCAGGGTTTCACCGTCAGGACGGTTCGCCACCCCACCGGCGGGACCGCGGGGGCGGCCGCCAGGGGTGAGGGGATCGAAGGAACCTCACAATTGGTGATCGACGCCGATCGACGCGTGATCCTCGGTGCCACGTTCGTCGGCCCCGGGGTTGGCGAGATGCTTCATGCCGCCACGATCGCCATCGTGGGCCAGGTCACCCTGGACCAACTGTGGCACGCCGTACCGTCATTTCCGACCATGAGCGAGATGTGGCTGCGGTTCCTGGAGGAATACGGGTTGTAGCGCCGTCCAGACTGCCGGGTTGGTGTTAGCGCTGGGCCTGCCAGATGTCCCCGGTTCCCTCGCTGACGGTGACGTACCCACGCCCGTCGGCCAGGTAGGCGACTGCCTCCCCCTGTGGTTCAAGCGGGCTGGGCAGTTCGGTGGGAACCCAGTCGGCTAGGTCGGACAACATCGATCCGGGCGTCGACGGCCGGAGTTCGACGATGCTGTCATAGGTCCGCAGCAGCACGGCGGTGCCGTCGGAGGTGCTGTCAGCGGCGGTCACCGTCAGCCCAACCGCGCGGGTGAACAGTGGGGCCGCTGGTGGCGGCACGACCAGGTCTGCGGTGCGGGCCAGTGTCTGATCGCCAAACCCCTGCGCCACGTAGACACCGGCCATGTCGGGCTGTTTGGTGATGATGATGGGGCTGCCGTCGAGAGCGACCAGCAGGGCCTCGGCATCGTGTGGCCCATCGGCGTAGCTGAGGGTTGCGGTCGTGACCGTCACGGAGTTCTGGGTGGGATCGGGTTCTTCGAAGCGGTGGATCCTCACGCTGCCACGGGTGGCGTTGTTATCACCGATGTCGGCGACGAACAGACACTGTCCAGTATCGGGTTGCCCGTCCGCGGCCTGATCGAGGGGACCGCACGGTCCGATGGCGATGTCTTCGATGTCGATTCCTTCGATCGGGCTGCCCTGTGCATCAACCATCGTGACCTGGCCAAGGGTGTGGCCCTCCGGGTCGACGGCCAACACCGGTCGCGTGGGCGGTCCGTCATCGATGATCCACCGCACGCCAGTGTCGCGCCGACCCACCACCACCCCGCTGGCCTCTGGTGCCAGGGTCACGTCGAACGATCCCGTCCGGATGGGCCCACCGGCAGCCGCTGAGGGTGTCGAGGTCGCGGGCGGGGGGACGGCAGTCACGGTGCCCGCAGCGGTCGGTAAGGCCGAGACGGTGGCTGAGGGGAGTGTGGCCTCCGCGCCGCTGGTCTGCACCGAGGGGGTTGTGAGGGTGGGAGTGGGCGCAGACCGACAGCCCGACAGGATTATGGCGCCGATCGCGATGGTTGTGCCCAGGTGGCCAATAGCCGGTGTGGGTCGGATCCTGCGTGGGTATGGCACGTCAGCAGGCAGCCTAAATGTCAGGAGCCGACATGACCCACTCCCAGACCTATGTCCTGCACGCCATCGGCCGCAAGGAGTGGAACAAGGCAGGAGATCCGGTGCGCCCGTCGTCCTTGGACGACGAGGGGTTCATCCACTTCTCCACCCCTGCCCAGATTGCCGAGGTATGCAACATCCACTACTTCGGCCGTAGGGATCTGATGCTGCTGGTCATCGATCCGGCACGCCTGCCCGAGCAACTGGTGTGGGAGGACTCCTATGACGCTGGTCAGGAGTTCCCCCACCTGTACGCGCCGTTGCCCCGCGAAGCCGTGCTCACGGTGCTTGACTACTCGCCGGGCCCCAAGGGGACCTTCCGGGAACCCATCATGTAGGGACCAGCCCCTGCGGGTCCTGGAATCGAACATGCGTTTGCCCTACCCTCAAACACATGTTCGCTGCTGCTGCTGATCCGTTTGCCGACCTCAACAGTGCCCAGCGCCAGGCGGTGGATCATGACGGCGGGCCCTTGCTGATCCTCGCCGGGGCCGGAACCGGCAAGACCACAACCCTGGCGGCACGGGTTGCCAGGCTGGTCGCCGGTGGCACCGACCCCGGGCGGATCATGCTGTTGACCTTCACCCGTCGGGCCGCCGCTGAGATGGGGTCCAGGGCTGCCCGCAGGGTCGCGCAGGCGGGTGGTGCCGGGCTGACCGGCCAGGTGGTCTCGGGCACCTTTCACGGCGTCGCGAACCGCCTGTTGCGTCGCTACGCCGACCGCATCGGCCTGACCACCGACTTCGGGCTGCTGGACGCGGCGGACGCCGCCGATCTGATGGACCTGATCCGAGAAGATCAGGGTGCGGCCACCGGCAACTCCAGATTTCCCCGCAAGGCCACACTTGCGGCCATCTACACCAGGGTCATCAACGCGCGGATGCCGCTACAGGACACGTTGGATCAGCACTTCGGCTGGTGTGCGGAGAATCGGGAGTCCATCGGCCGGGTGTTCACCGGGTACTCACAGCGCAAACGCGCCCAGAATCTACTGGATTACGACGATCTGTTGCTGTTCTGGAAGGTGCTGGCCAGCGCACCCGGGATCGGGGATGAACTGGCAGCGGCGTTCGACCACCTCCTGGTCGATGAGTACCAGGACACAAACGCCTTGCAGGCTGAGATCGTGCAGGCACTGCGTCGCGATAACGACAACGTCACCGTCGTGGGTGACGACGCGCAGGCCATCTACGGCTTCCGCGCGGCCGACGTCGGCCACATCCTGAGCTTTCCCGACCACTTCGCCGGCACCACGGTCATCAGACTGGAGCGCAGCTATCGCTCCACCCAGCCGATCCTTGACACGGCCAACGCGGTGGTCGCAGAAATGCCGCAGGTCCACGACCGCCCCAAGTTCTGCAAGTCCCTGTTCAGCGACCGCATCAGCGGCCCGCATCCGAATCTGCATACCTGTCACGACGAGGTCGACCAGTCCGACCGAGTGTGTCGGGCCGTCCTTGAGCGTCGCGAACAGGGCACACCACTACAGCAGCAGGCCGTGTTGTTTCGTACCGGCCATCACAGCGCCCACCTGGAACTCGAACTGTCGCGCCGCAACATCCCCTACGTGAAGTTCGGCGGACTGAAATACCTCGAGTCCGCGCACGTCAAGGACCTGGTCAGCCTGCTGCGGATCCTTGACAACACGCAGGACACCCTGGCCTGGTTTCGGATTCTGCAACGTCTGGAAGGTGTCGGACCGGCACGGGCCAAGCGCATCATCCACGCGCTGGACACCACCTCTGCAGGCCAGGCGCTGGGCACGCTTCCTACGGACCTTGATCTTCCACCGGTCGTCGCCGAGGGCCTGCAGAGTCTGTCCGAAGCGCTGGCCCAATCCGGGCGGGCACCGTGCGTCGGTGCGCAGATCCAACGGCTGCGCGAGTGGTATGCCCCGGTCTGTACCCGTTCGTTCGATGACCACCTCGCCCGGATGGCCGACCTTGAACAATTGGAGGTTCTGACGGCAACATCCCCTCTGACATGGCCACCGGCAGACCAGAAGAGATTGAGGAGGAGAGAAGGCTGCTCTACGTCGCCCTCACCAGACCACGTAGCGAACTGGACGTCTATGTGCCGCTGCGCTACTACCACCAGCGCTTCGGGTCCGGGGATCGCCACAGCTACGGGCAGGTCTCACGGTTCCTGCAAGGGCCCGTCCGCGACACCATGAACCGGGTCGGACCAAGCGCGCGGCCGGACCAGATGGTGCCTGTCCTGCTGGGCGGTGCCGCCGCCCAGGTCGACGCGATGCTTGAAGACCTGTGGTAGTGCTCTGGCCACCAGCGCAGCCTTCCGCGTGATGCTCAGGCAATCGGTTGACGTGTGACCTCGGGTTCAACCGTGACCGTCAACCCGTTCAGACTGACCACCCGCACGCGGCTTCCCACCACCAGGGGAGTGGTGGCCACTGCCTGCCACCGGGCCCCCTCCAACATGACCTGACCCGTTGAGCCCTGTGCGTCCTTGACCACGCCCACGGCGCCGACGACGGTGCCGGCGGCACCGATCGTCGGGGGAGCGTTGCGCGTGGTGACCGCCAGATAGCCCAACGCCAGCGCGGCGACACCGCTGAGCAGAGCGACCGCCACGGCCAGACCGATGCTGACCCCCACGCCGCTGGGTCGCTGGAACAACAACAACCCCGCAACGGCAAGGCACACCGCTCCGCCGCCGGCGAAGGCACCGATTCCCGGTACGAAGGCCTCGGCGACGAAGAAGCCTGCGGCCAGCACCAGCAGCAGGACACCAGCCAGGTTGACCGGCAGGACCGACAGGCTGAAGAAGGCCAGGATCAGCATCACCGCGCCGACCGCGCCACCGAAGCCCCCACCGGGATTGGCCACCTCATACACGATCGCCAGCGTGCCGACGCTGATCAACAGGAAGGCCAGGTTGGGGTCGGCCAGACGTTGCAGGATCTGCCGCACGGTCGAGAGTTCGACGACCGTGACGGGAGCGTCTTGGACCTGGAGCCTGACCAGACCGCGGCCGGTGACCTCGACCTGCATTCCCTCGATCTGATCCAACAGGTCGGCGGTGTCCTCGGCCAGCAGGTCGATGACGCCAGACTCCAGGGCGTCCTGTGACGGAATCGAGGCACCCTCGGTGACGGTCTGGACGTAGAACTCCGGATCGCGCCCCCGCAGTTCAGCCAACGCGCGGACGTAGGCGGCCGCGTCGTTGATGACCTTGTCCTGCAGGTCCCCACCCTGGATGTCGATCGGGGTCGCCGCACCGATGTTGGTCCCCTCAGACATGGCGATGACATGGGCAGACAGCGCGATCACCGACCCGGCTGAGGCTGCCCGTGCTCCGGGTGGGGTCACGTGCACCGCGACAGGGACCGGTGAGGCCAGGATGTCCTGCACGATGCTGCGCATCGAAGTGTCCAGTCCCCCCGGGGTATCCAGTTCGATGATCACCAACTCGGCGTCCTGCAGGGCGGCCGCCTCAAGGGTGTCTGACAGGTGGTCAGCCACGACCGGGGTGATGGGTCCCTCGACCCTGGTCACCACAACCCCGCCGAGATCCTGTGCGAATGCCATGCCGCTCACCGCCGACAACAGCCACCCGATCATGGCGAGCAGGCAAACCACACGGCGTGCAGACATGGTCCCAGGATCGCACCGATACGCCGGTCATGTCGTGCAACCCTGGTACAACGATGTAATTATGTAAGTACAATGGCGTTTCTACCCCTTGGGAGATGGAGCACACCGACATGACGATCGACATCGCCGCAGTGGCGGCACAAGCAGGCCAGGCCGTAGTGGGAATCCAGGCCGGCGGAGGGCGAGGTGGTGGGCGGGCCGCAACCGGCACAGTCACAGACACCGACATCATCGTCACCACCGCCCACAACGTGGGATGGAATCGGTCCAGCGAACAACAGCGCCCGGTGACGGTCATCTTCGCCGATGGCCGGCGCGAGGACGGCCGGGTGGTCGCTGTTTCCGAAGATCTGGATCTGGCTGTGGTGACCGCCACCACCGGGGAGGTCCAACCACTGCCGTGGAGCACCGACGCGCAGATCGATGTCGGCAGCGAGATCGTGGCGATTGCCGCGCCGCAGGGCATCATCCGTGTGACCGCCGGGGCCGTCGCCAGCGCAGACAGCAGGTTACGTACACGCACCGGTGCGCCGGTGGATGACGTGATCGATCACACCGCCCCGCTGCCTCGGGGTGCCTCCGGCGGTCCTGTGCTCGACGCATCAGGGGCGGTCATCGGGATCAATGTGAACCGGCTGACCGGTGGGCTGTATCAGGCCATCTCCGCCGGGCCGGAGTTGACACGGATCGTGACCGACCTGGCACAAGGAATCGCGCCGGTCACACCCGTGATAGGGGTGACACTGATGCCAGGTAGGAACGCACGGCATCTGCGGGCAGCGGTGGGGCTTGATCCGCTGGACGGCGTGCTGATCACCGACGTCGCCGAGGGGTCGGCTGCATCGGAGGCCGGCCTGTCCCGCGGAGATCTGCTGGTGACTGCTGATGACCACAGCCTGCGCTCAAGCGATGAGTTGCTGTTGGCCCTGCGTCGCGGAGGCAACCAGATGGTGTTCGGCGTCGTCCGCGGAGCAGGCGAGCCACGAACCGTGACCGTCGCGCTGGTCCGACCGGACGGGACCGCACCCAGCCAGTAGCGCCAAACGGGTCGACCCATGACTGGCGGTGTCCTACCCGACCCAACGGGGGAAGCGTCGATGTGTTACGAACCAGTTGTGAATGAATCGGCAGACTCCACCCCGACATTGAGCAGGTGTCTCCAGACCCGACGGTCGGTCCCGACCGGGGCAGGGCCAACGTGATGTCGCGGGATTACGGGCAGGAGCAGAGGCGATTGGCGCAAGACGCAGCCGGCGAGGTCGCGTGGCGACGCTGGGGTGGCTATGTGTCCCTACGGCAGTGGGGCACCGTGCGCGAGGACTACAGTGCCGACGGGAATGCCTGGGAGTACTTTCCGTTCGACCATGCTCGTTCCCGGGCCTATCGCTGGGGCGAGGACGGTCTTGCGGGGGTCTGTGACCGCTGGCAGCACCTGTGTCTCGCGGTCGCCCTGTGGAATGGCCGCGATCCGATTCTTAAGGAGCGGCTGTTCGGGTTGTCCAACGGCGAAGGCAACCATGGGGAGGATGTCAAGGAGCACTGGTGGCCGCTGGACGCGACCCCCACACACAGCCTGCTGGCGTGGCGCTACCGCTACCCACACGCCGCGTTTCCCTACGAAGAGTTGCGGCAGGCCAACCGCGATCGCACACGTGACCAGCCCGAGTTCGAACTGTTGGACACCGGGGTGCTTGAGGATGACCGATTCACCGACGTCGACATCACCTGGGCCAAGGACGGCCCTGAAGAACTGGTGCTGCGCATCACCTGCACCAATTGGGGTCCCCAGCCGACAACCCTGCACGCCCTGCCGACCGCGTGGCTGCGCAACACCTGGTCCTGGGGCCGCGACGTGCGACATGCCAAGCCCAGTCTGGGTTGGGATCGGACCGCACAGGCACTCAGGATCGACCACCGCAACCTGGGAACCAGATGGCTGGCCGCAGCGGGAGACCCCACCTGGCTGGCCTGTGACAACGAGACCAACGCGCCGTTGCTGTATGGCGCTGCACCGACCACGGCCTATCCCAAGGACGGGATCGGCGACCATGTCCTGCACGGCACGGCGACGGTCAATCCCGCGGTGGTGGGGACCAAGGCGGCTGCGTGGTTCATCCTCACGCTGGTGCCGAACGAGCCACAATCGATCTACCTGCGCCTCACAGACACGCCTCCCGTAGGTCCGCTGGACACTGCAATGGTTGAGGAGACGATCAGCCTTCGTAGCGCCGAGGCCGATGCCTGGCACGCGGCCATGGTGACCGGGGTGGCTGACCCCGAGACCGCAATTTTGCACCGCAGGGCGGTGGCAGGGCTGATCTGGACCCAGCAGTACTACCGTTATCACGTGGCTGAATGGTTGGACGGGGATCCGGCACAGCCGCCGCCTCCTGCGGGGCGCGGCAAAATCCGCAACGGTGCCTGGAGGCATCTGGGCAACAGTGACATCATCTCCATGCCGGACGCCTGGGAGTATCCCTGGTACGCCGCCTGGGACCTCGCGTTTCACTGCGTGGCCTTTGCCTCCTTCGACCCCGCCTTCGCAAAGGACCAGCTGATCCTGCTGTGCCGCGAGTGGTACATGCACCCCTCCGGGCAGTTGCCTGCCTACGAGTGGGCTTTGGATGACGTGAACCCTCCCGTTCATGCCTGGGCCGCGCTGGAGGTCTTTCGTCACGATGCCCGTGCCACCGGGACGCCCGACTTTGAGTTTCTGGAACGCGTCTTTCACAAGCTCATGCTGAACTTCACCTGGTGGGTCAACCGCAAGGACGCCGAGGGACGCAACGTGTTCGGTGGCGGCTTCCTGGGACTGGACAACATCGGGCTGTTTGACCGGTCCACCATGCTGCCGGGAGAAGGCCGTCTGGAGCAGGCCGACGGCACCAGCTGGATGGCTGCCTACTGCTTGCACATGCTGTCGATCGCCCTGGAGTTGGCCGACCACGATCCGGTGTATGAAGACGTGGCGACAAAGTTCTTCGAGCACTATCTGGCCATCGCCACCGCCCTGTCACAGCTTGACCTGTGGGATGAGGCGGACGGGTTCTTCTACGACGTTTTGCACATCCCGGGACGCGAGGCCATTCCCCTGCGGGTCAGGTCGGTCGTCGGGTTGCTGCCAGTGATCGCGGTGACGGTTCTGGAGCCCGAGCGCCTGGCTCAACTTCCCGACTTCAACCGGCGGATGCAGTGGTTCCTGCGCCATCGGCCCGAACTGGCGGGCAATGTCTTTGGCCTGCATCAGGGCGAGGGGGATCGTTGGCTGCTCAGTGTCCTGTCGCCCGGACGCCTGAGACGGCTGTTGGACCGTCTACTGGATCCGGCCGAGTTCCTGTCCTCTCACGGCATCAGAACACTGTCGGCCGCCCACGCCGAGACTCCCGTGAGGTTGGACCTGGACGGACAGCGACACGAGATCCGCTATGAGCCGGGGGACTCGCGTACCCCAATGTTTGGCGGCAATTCCAATTGGCGCGGACCGATCTGGTTTCCGCTGTCCTATCTGCTGATCGACGGGCTGCGTACCTATCACTCGTTCTTCGGTGACACCTTCAGCGTCGACTACCCCTCGGGGTCGGGCACACCACAGCCGTTGTCACAAATTGCCGATTCATTGGCGGACCGGTTGATCGGACTGTTCCTACCCCAGGCAGACGGCCGTCGGCCGCTGTATGCGGACCGGCCGGAGTTGGACCAGGCGCCGCACTGGCGGTCGATGATCACCTTCCCGGAGTACTTCCACGGTGACACCGGCGCGGGCCTGGGAGCCAGCCACCAGACCGGTTGGACGGCCCTGGTGGCCACCCTGATCCAGCGGCGGGCACGGCGGTAGACCTCGGCGAACGCCTCGTCCACCCCCACCCCCTCTACCGACGTCAGTCCAACCATCATCCCCCTACACGCACAGCCACCACGTGAGGTTGCCCCACAACATCCCCGGCGCCCGCCCGTCTGACGACCGCTTCTTAACTTAAGCACCGACCCGGCGCCAGCGGGGTCAAGGGACCTGACGGTCCAACCCCGGGCCCTGGACGCCATCTTGCAGAAAGGTGGGCGCTGTTGCCGCCTGCAGCGGTTGCAACGGACACCTGGGACTCTGAGCGCGGGCCAATGCGCGCAAGGTGCTCGCTGCGCGCGACATAGCGGTCTTATTGACGCGTTGCTCGCCGACGGTGACATCGACGCTGCGTGGGACGCCGCGACTGGCGCAGACGCGAACGACCTGCCGACTTCGACCGACTGCGAGGCGGCGCGCTCTCGACGTTCGACGCGGCCACGTTCGAGGCGTTGTGCGAGCTTTCTCGTGGCGTAGATGGTCAGCACGGTCAGTTGCCGGTGTACAGCCGGTCGATGTCAAAGAGTTCGACGTCAGCGCGGTTGTCGGCAGCGGACCTGAGGTTGTGCTCGAACCCGGATGCCGAGAACAGCAGGAGCTTGCTGTCGACCGCGGACGGCTGCTTCTCGGCGATGAGTTCTCGCAGCTCTTCAAGGCGCGCGAGGTCGCTCAGCGTTCGTTTCGACGTGGTGTGTTTCGCTTCGCCGATTGCCAGCACACGAGACGAACCGTCCTGCTCGCGTGCGAGCGCGACGACGTCGACTTCGTGCTGGGTTCGTCGCGTGGTGTCGTTGACGACGGCGGGCCCGACCGACCCGACCTGTCCGCCGACTGTGGCGGTGGATGCGAATCGGAAGGTGAACTCTCGAGCGAGGTTCTCGAAGTGTGGGCCGAGGACGTGCGTTCGGAATCGCGGCTGAGCGTCTTCCCAAGCCTCGGCGGTGCGCCGGTCCTCGAAGCGAGCGAGATCGCGACGCGTGACGACGTGGTGGAAGCGGACGAT
Source organism: Euzebya sp. (assembly GCA_051004735.1). Taxonomy (GTDB): domain Bacteria; phylum Actinomycetota; class Nitriliruptoria; order Euzebyales; family Euzebyaceae; genus Euzebya. The sequence continues at coordinate 18,288 of JBPCKA010000079.1, forward strand.
CGGATCGGCAATCCGGTAGATCGGTCGGCGTGACCTGAGCGCGTCGTCAGTTGCCACGACGAACCCGGCGTCCTCGAGCGCCCGGAGCGGGTGTTGCACGGAGCGCTGCTCGCGACCGAGTGCTTGCGCCACTGCGGTCTGATTGGTATTGCCGCTCGCGATGGCAGCGACGACGGAGTGATAGAGCGCCCGATCGGAAAGGGAACGCTCCTCGGTCAGGAGGTAGTCGTCCTCGCGGAACAACGCGCTCGCAGGGCTGAGCGGACCGGTGGCAAGCCACTTGGCGAAATCTCCCGCGCGTTTCGGAGGATTGGCCGGAAGCAGATCGCGGTAGCCGGGTGTTCCACCGACGACGGAATGAACAAGGAACGCGGTGGCCGGGTCGGTGATGCCCCAGAACTCGGCGGACGTGCGGTAGTCGAATGTGCGGACCACGACATCGGTCGAAGCTCGCCCGCGCAGCGCCTGTGTTCCTTCGAGGAGACCGGCCATCACGGAAAGAGCAGATCCGCAGAGGATCAGTCGGAGCGCCCCACCGCTGTCACGCGTCCGATCGATGAATCGCTGCAGCAGCGACGGCAGCTCAGGGGAGTGGCTCAGTAAGTACGGGAACTCATCGATCACAACGACCGCGTTGCCGTCTTTCGATGGAAGGTCGCTGAGTGCGGCGAGCGCTTCCTCCCAGTTGTCGATTGCGAGTCGACCTCCGGGTACGTCGAGGTAGGAACCGAGCGCTGCACCGAATCCAGCCAGCGCCTGGCTCTGCTCCTCCTCGACCGCCTGGTAGTAGAAGCCATCGGCGGCGTCCGCGAGGCGGCGGAGGAGGTAGGACTTCCCTTGCCGACGTCGACCGCGAACCAGCGCCAGCCGTGTTCCCGTTCCTCGTTGCTCGACGAAGTCGACGAGGTCAGCCCACTCCGTCTCTCGATCGAAGAGTTCGGCGGGCCGATCCATGAGATAACACTAACATCATTTTGTATAAGTACGGCTTGTATTATATGAGAAGCAGCCGGGTTGTCCGAATTGCGTGGCCGAGCGCCCTGGGGTCCATGGGGGATGCAGGGCGGTCACGGCCGTGTGACCCTCGCCGTAG
>JBPCKA010000080.1:0-130399 GCA_051004735.1 Euzebya sp.
GAGTGTTCGATCGGACCTAGTTTTCGTTGGACTCTATCGCAGCGGGCGACAAAATCGTCAATTCTGTGGCCCATGTTGATGCCGCAGGGGCGCTGGCCAGCGCCAAGAAGATCGACCAGCAGGTAGTCAGCGACCCGGACTCTCTCCCTGCCTACGCAGGTGTCCCGATGCTGATCAAGGACCTGAACAACGTCTCCGGCATGCCCACGACGTTTGGGACGGCGTCCATGTCACAGTTCGTCCCGCCCTTTGACGACGAGACCGTTCGACGCATCCGCGCCGCCGGCTTCGTGATCCTGGGCAAGACCAACGCCCCTGAGATCGGCACCCTGCCCGTAACCGAATCGGCCCTGCTCGGCCCCGCCCGTAACCCCTGGAATCCTGCGCATACCCCGGGCGGCTCCAGTGGGGGTGCTGCCGCCGCAGTGGCAGCCGGGTACCTGCCCGCCGCGCACGGCTCTGACGGCAGCGGCTCGATCCGCATCCCCGCCTCCTGCTGCGGTGTGGTCGGCATCAAGCCTGGACGAGGTCGCGTCAGCCAGGCGCCGCTGTTCGGTGACCAGGTGATGGGTTACTCAACGCAGGGGTCGCTGGGCCGCCGGGTCGTTGATGCCGCGGCGCTTCTGGATGTGATGCAGGGGTACGCCCCGGGGGATCCCTACCACCTGCCTCCCCCGCTTCGCCCCTACGCCGAGGAGGCAGGCGCCGACCCTGGACCCTGTCGGATCGGTCTGGTCTCCCAGACCCCGTGGGCGCTGCCCAACGACGACGTCCAGGCCGCGTTGGCCATCGCAGTAGAAACGCTTGAAGGTCTGGGCCACAGCGTGGAACCCCTGCACCTGCCGCTGCCGGCGGAGCTGATCAGCAACTTCCTGACCATCTGGAGTGCGTCGGTCGCCTCCAATCCGCTACCGATCGAGCAGCTCGAGCCGCATAACCGGGCCTTTGCCGAGCATGGGCATCGGCTGAGTGCCCCCGACCTGTTGCGCGCCTTCACCAGCCTGCAGATGACCAGTCGGGCGGTTGTCACAGCATGCCTCAAGGTTGACGCGGTCCTAGCCCCTGTCCTGATGACGCCTCCGGTACCCATTGGCCATTTCGGCGGCGATGCCTTCGACGCCGACGACTCCGACGCCTTCGACGGTCTGGTGGAGGATCTGGGGCGCTACCTGGGATTGACCCCGATCATCAACGTGACGGGCCAGCCAGCCGTAGGGGTGCCGATTTATCAGACAGCGGTAAGCCCCGGAACGGGTACTGGCCTTCCTATCGGTGTGCAGTTGATCGGCGGAGCCGCATCCGAGGCGCCCTTGATTCGACTGGCCGCCCAACTCGAGTCCGTCTGCCGCTGGGATCTGCTGCGGCCACAACTGCGGGAGTCTGCCAAGTCATGACCACAACCTCCGTCGGCACCGCCGCTCCTGGGTGGCCCGCCTCGGGTGCAGCGCGTGATGACGACCGGCTGTACGTGGTGTCACGTAACACCGACCAGACCCGTGTTGCCGAGATCGACATCTTTGACTTCAGTCTGCTGCGGCAACGGACCCTGCCTGCGGGGGACGGCGCCTGGGGGGTGACCCTGGCACCCGACGGGGTCTACGCGGGACTTTTCGGTGCCCGCGGCTCCGGGAACCTCTACCGGCTGACTGCGTCCTCCTCCACCGCGGTGGCCCAACTGGCGGTGGACTACATCTGGGACCTCACTGCCGGAGGAGATGGCACGGTGTACGGCGTGGCCGGACAGCCATCGCTGGTGTTTCGCTACAGTCCCAGCACCGGCACTGCGCACAACATCGGCCTGCTGTCAGGCAACCAGCGCCCACGCACGTGCACGCTGCTGGGCACTCGCCTGGTCGTGGGGGGCAACGACGCCGGCCAGGCCTACCTGGTTGACCGCAGCGTGGCCGGCGGATCGACGCGCGACCTTCTGCCGTCCGCGCTCACGCTGGATGACACGGTGTACTGCAGCGCCACCACCGCAGACGGACGGGTGGTGATCGGTACGGCCGGACGTGAGTTGGCAACCCCCGCGATGGCGGTCATCGACGCCTCATCCCCCGATGCTGCCATCGTGGTCAGGCTGCCTCGCGAAGCCTTGGTCGACACCGTGGCCGTGGACGGCGATGCTGTCTTCGCCACGGCGCGTCCCTCCGGTGGCCTGTACCGCCTGGACCTTGGCAGCAGACGCTTGTTTCGCCTTGATGTTCCCGTCCCGATGTCAGAGACCCGCGACCTGAGTGTGGTTGGCCAGCACGTGATCGGTGCGTCGGCGGACGGCAGTGTGTGGCGCTACAACCGCAACACCGACAGTTCGACCGTGGTCGACCCCCACTCGTTGGGGTTGGGCCTGCATCCGCAGCGGGCTCAATCCATTTGTGCCGCATCGACCCACGTCGATGTGGGGGGATCGTTCAGCATCACCCGGCACAACCTGGCTACCGGCACCACCGCCACGCGGTTCGTTCCGGGTGAACCCAAGGCTCTGGTCGATGTGGACGGGACCACCTACTTCGCCATCTATCCCATCGGTGAGGTCTGGGTGTGGCGTCCCGGGGCGGTCGGCCCCAGCCGACTGACTCAGCTTGACAGCGACCAGACGCGCCCGATCGCGATGGCCTACCTGGCCCAGTTCGACGCCTTGGTCTGCACCACGACCGACGACCTGACACGCAGCGTGTTGAACACCATCGATGCGGTGACTGGACGGGTGGACAAGGTCGTGAACCCCCTGGGTAGCCAGTCGGTCGCGGGCGTGACGACAAATGGTGGCACGATCTACGTCGGCGGATCGGGTAACGCACCGGCGGTCGCCGCCTTCGATGCCACCAGCGGCGCCAGATTGTGGACGCTGCCCAACATCATCCCAGGGGGCGGATTCGTCCTGGGGCTTCAGGTGGTGGCCGGACGGTTGGCGATCAGCACCAGCCGCGGCTGGTTCACCACCGTGGAACTTGGATCCCTGAGTGTGGCCACGGCGGTGCAGCTCGCTGCGCTGGGTGGCCAGCTTCGCGCGAGAGGGTCCAACGTCCTGCTGGCTACCGGTGACAGCCTGCTCCGCATCAACCCGACCACCCGGGTGGCCACACCACTTGAGACCAACCTGGCAGGCCAGCATTGGAACTGGCCGCCGATGGACACCGATCCCAGTGGGCGGGCATGGCTGATGCGTGGCCGTGACCTGGTCCACAACTGATCTGCAACGGGAGCCCATATGCTTGTTGACCGACATGTCCTGATCACCGGTGCGACCAGCGGCATCGGCCTTGCCTGTGCCCGGGCATTCGCCGAACATGGCGCCAACCTCACCGTCACCGGTCGACGTGCCGACCGCCTGCAGCAGTTGGCGGCCGACCTGACCGGATCGATCACCACCCTGCAGTTCGACGTCCGCGATCGGGACGCGACCATCGCCGCCCTCAGCGACGTTCCGCCCCCCGACATCGTTGTGAACAATGCCGGCTTGGCCAGCGGTTTCGGCCCGGTCCAGGAGGGTGATTTCGCCGATTGGGATGCGATGATCGACACCAACGTGACCGGACTGCTGAACGTCACCAGGACCGTGGTGCCGGGCATGATCACCCACGGGGGCGGCCACATCATCAACATTGGCTCGATCGCCGGTCGTGAGGTCTATGGCGGCGGCGCGGTGTATTGCGCGTCCAAGCACGCGGTGGACGCATTGACCAAGGGGCTTCGACTGGATCTGCTGGGGACCGGCATCAAGGTCTCGACGGTCGACCCTGGCATGGTTGACACCGAGTTCAGCGTGGTGCGTTTCCATGGCGACCGCGACCGCGCCGCGCAGGTGTATGAGGGGGTGGAACCACTGAGCGCAGCCGACGTTGCCGAGACCGTCGTGTGGGTGGCCGACCGGCCCCGCCATGTGCAGGTGGCCGAGGTGGTCATCTTCCCCACCGCCCAGGCAAGCGCAACAACCGTGCACCGCGCCGCCCGTTAGGCACGCCCAGCCGCACGGTGCCGCAGGCGTGAACGACGGGCACAGTGGGTAAATCCGGATCGCCGTTGGGCCTGGCCCAATGGGCGAGAGGGCATCCGTCGAATACCAGGCATGCTGGTCTGCCACTCTCCGCGGGTTGCCTTCCCCTGCCCCGCCCTCCACCCCTCACATCCATCAGGTCAAAGCTCCCACGGTGCAATCAACGCTAGACATCGCCAAACAACTCGCCCGCAGGGGACGAGTGCGTCAGCTTGCCCCTGACGTCACGGTGGCCGACGTGGTCCGCCGGATGCCCCGCGCCGAAGCGATCGGACTGCTGTATGACGGGGCCGGATGGGACGTCAGCAAGATCGCCGCCGAGCTGGAGCTCAGCCCGCGGCAGGTACGTCTGGACGTGGCTAAAGCCCGCCTGGCGGCAGACAAGGCGGATTGCGAACCCTGCCTGGACCAGCTGGACGGGCTGATGACATTCTCCGCCGACGCCATGGACCATTCGATGACCTGCGCTGAGTGCAAGGCCACACGCCGGGCACTCCGTGCCGGAAAGCTGGAACTTCGCGATCGTTGGAACCGCGAACGTGGCAGCGAGACCCCCACCAAGCCACTTCCCTCACCTGCGGTGCGCGAGGTTCGCGCCCGGGTGGCCGGACCGCCCCCCGACCGTCGTGCGCCTGCGCCCCGCCGAGATCACCACGAGCGACCACGTCGCCCCGCGATCGACCTGACCGCGAGCCCGGTGCGGCCCACGATCGTGGCACCGCCTTCCGTGGCGTCTCCTTCCGTGGCGCCCCCTGCGAGCCAACAGCGGGAGCCACGACCCACCGGTCCGGTCCTGTCACTCCCCGATCGCTCCCCCGGCCGCACCCGTCTGCCCCAGCCCGACTTGACCGCCAGCACGCCAACGCTGCCGCAGCGGGCACCCGTCTCCGCGGCGGACAGGCAGAGACTGCCCCGAGTCAGACACCTCATCGGGATGATCAGCGCCATGCTGATTACCTTGCTGTCCCCACGCCGCGTGGTGCTGGCGCTGCTGGTGGTAGGCGTCGCCGGGGGTGCCACGGTCATCTGGAACATCAACTCTGCGGCCACCGTGCAACCACAGGACGCGCGCAGTGACGTAGGCCCTGCGCCAGCCGCTGACAGCGCCCCGCAGGTCGTCACACTGAATGTCGACACGACCCCACTACGAACGCCGACACCAACGCCGACACGTCTGATCGTCCCCACCGAACTGCCCCCGCCCGAGAACCCCTCCGACCCGACCATCACAACCTGGCAGGAACTGGCCGCCTGCGAATCCTCAAGCAACTGGGGCATCAACAGCGGCAACGGCTTTTACGGCGGTTTGCAGTTCACGCTGGAAAGCTGGCACCTGGTCGGGGGTAAGGGCTACCCCCACCACCACCCTGCACTGGAGCAGATCCGTCGGGCAGAACGGCTGCTGGACCTTCAGGGATGGGTGGCATGGCCCGTCTGTTCGGTGGAGTTGGGGCTGCGGTAGGAGCATCGGGCATGATCAGTCGATGACTGACAGCGCCCTGCCACAGCCGCTCCGCAAGGCCTTCGCCGCTGCCGTTGACACCCACCGGATCGATCCGGGTGCACAGGTGGACCTGGCCTCCATCGACACCAGGAACACTGCGGCATGGGAGGGGGACAAGGACCAGGGCAAGCTGTTGGTGCAGGAGCTGAACGCCTCCCTGGAGGCACTGCAGGAGCAGTTGTACGCACAGGGGACCCATCGGGTGTTGGTCGTGCTGCAGGCCACCGACACCGGGGGCAAGGACTCAACGATCAAGCACGTCTTCAACGGGGTGAATCCACAGGGCGTGAAGGTGGCGTCGTTCAAACGCCCCACGGAGCAGGAGTTGGCCCATGACTACCTGTGGCGAGTCCACTCCCAGGTGCCCGGAAATGGACAGATCACGATCTTCAACCGGTCCCACTACGAGGATGTCCTGGTGGTGCGGGTCCACGACCTGGTGCCCGAATCCCGGTGGCGCCGGCGCTATCATCACATTCGTGAATTTGAAGAACTGCTGAGCGATGAGGGCACACGGATCGTCAAGTTCTTCCTACACATCTCCAAGGACGAGCAGGCTCAGCGATTGCAGGATCGGCTTGAGAGCCCGCATAAGCATTGGAAGTTCGAACGTGGTGACCTGGTCGAACGTGCACGGTGGGATGAATACCAGGCAGCATTCACCGAGGCCATCCAGCAGACCACGACCGATCGCTCACCGTGGTACATCGTGCCGGCGGATCGCAAGTGGTATCGCAACATGGTCATCTCCCAGGTCCTGGTGAACCTACTCGACTCCCTGGATCTGCGCTGGCCAGAGCCTGAGGAGGGCCTTGGCGACATCACCATCGAGTGAGCATACGGCCCAGATGGTGACACCGGTGCGCAACACGGCGATGCTTGAGGCATGAGCGCTTCCTTCAAGCCAGGCGATGATGTGGTGCATCCCATCCACGGGCCGGGCACCGTCACTGCCGTTCAGCTGCGCGATACGCCTGAGGGCCCGGTGGAGTACGTCTCGATGCAAGTCGATGGCATGACCATCATGATCCCGCGGACGGAGCTTGAGGGGATCGGGGTACGGGACCCCATCTCGAGTGATGAAGCCCACGCCATCCTGCAACTTCTGGCCGAGGATCCGCTGTCTGATCCCGGCCACGCGGCCCGTCGACGTCGCAATCAAAGCCGACTGGTGGGGGGTGACGCCGAAGCGTTGGCGCAGATCGTGCGCAGCCTGCGGACTCTCAAGGCCGGACGTGACAAGGCCCTGCCGATGCACGACACCAATCACCTGCGTCTGGCCACCGACCAATTGGTGGGCGAGTTGGCGATTGCCATGGAGGTCAGCCGGGACGAGGCTGCAAAGCTTGTCGAGGCGGCTGTGCTGTCCTCGATCGACAGCGGCCAGGACCAGGCCTGACGTTGCGGTCGGATCCTCAAGGCTTCAGCGCTTCAACCCGGAACGGTACCGAACTGCGTGGCATACAACTGCCCGTACCGACCCGCCGCGCCCACCAGTTCGCTATGCGTACCCTGCTGCGTGACCCGGCCGTCCTCAATCACCAGGATCTGATCCGCACCCACGATGGTGGACAGACGATGAGCGATCACCAGGCTGGTACGGCCCTGCAACGCGACCATCAACGCCTGTTGGATCCGTTCCTCGTTGTCGCTGTCCAGATGACTGGTCGCCTCGTCCAACACGATGATTGAGGGGTTCTTCAACAGCACCCGGGCGATGGCCACACGCTGCTTCTCGCCGCCCGACAGGCGGTAGCCCCGGTCCCCCACCACCGTGTCATACCCATCGGGCAGTCCGGCGATGACATCGTGGATCTGTGCGGCGATGCACGCATCCCTGATCTGCTCGTCGGTGGCGGTGGGCTTGGCGAACCTGAGGTTGTCCCCGATCGAGGAATGGAACAGGTGCGGGTCCTGGCTGACGACCCCGATGCTTGCGTTCAGCGACGCCAGGGTCAGGTCGCGGACATCATGCCCGTCGATGGACACCACACCCGAGTCGACGTCGTACAGCCTGCTCACCAAGCTGAGAATGGTCGACTTGCCGGCCCCGCTGGGTCCAACCAGCGCGACGGTCTGGCCGGGCTCCGCCACGAAACTGACACCATGTAGGACCGGCTCACCCATTCTGGTGTCCATGACATCGGCCCAGGAGTCAAGTGACTGGACCGTCGACTCATGTGCCGTGGGATAGGCGAAGGTGACGTCGGAGAACTCAACCCGACCAGTGGGATTCATCAGCGGCACGGCGTCCGCCGCATCAGCGATCGGGTGCTGGATGTCGAGGATCTCAAAGACACGGTCGAAGCTGACCAGCGCAGTCAGGATCTCGACAGGGGCATTGGACAGGGCGGCCAACGGCGAGTAGGCCTGCGTGACCAACGTCCCGAAGGTGACGACGTCACCGATGCTGAGGTCCCCCGACAGGGCCAGCCGGCCACCGACCAGATAGACCGCCGCTGTCCCCAGAGCCCCCATCAGGCTGAGAACCACGAAAAACACCCGACCGACCACCGCTGTCTGCACACCGATGTCGGCCACACGCAGCGCTGAACGCCCGAAGGTGTCGGTTTCCTCGGTGGGTCGCCCGAACAGTTTGACCACCAGCGCACCGGCAACGTTGAACCGTTCGGTCATAAAGGTGTTCATGTCGGCGTTGAGTTCCATCGACTCGCGGGTCAACCCCTGCAACTTGCGACCGACCCCCTTCGCCGCCAGCACGAAGAAGGGCAGCACGACCAGGGTCAGCAACGTCAGCTGCCAATTGATGGTCAACATCAACCCCACAGTGGCCAGCACCTGCACGATATTGGCAGCCAGGGTGCCGAAGGTGCCTGTCAAGGCTGACTGGGCGCCCACCACATCGTTGTTCAACCTGCTGATCAGTGCACCGGTCTGGGTGCGGGTGAAGAAGGCCAGGGGCATGCGCTGGACATGATCGAACAGGGCACGCCGAAGGTCGTGGATGAGTTGTTCCCCGATGAAGGAGGAGTAGTACCGCTGGACGATCGACAGCAATCCGGCGGTGACGGCGATGCCGATCAGTCCCAGCGCCAGCCAGGTCACCTGCCCACGGGCGGCGTCAAGCGACAACGGATCAACCTGGGCCGAGGTCGCGTTCAGCGCGTCGACGATCAGCCCGATCAGCCGGGCCGGGATCACCGTGATGCTACTGGCCATGGCAATCAGGACGATCAGCAGGATCAGACGACCCCGGTAAGGCTTTGCAAACGTGCGCCACACCCGGCCGATCAAGCCCGAACGCAGTCCGATGCTGCGGTCACCGTCCTGCCCGCGCCGAACCCGGGACGTGCCCGGCATCATCGGGCGACCACCGGACATGTAATGGGAGAACGACATCTACCCCCCAGGATGCCCGCCGGTGCCCACACTGGCTGCTGTCGGGATCAGCAGCCTCAACTCAGTGTTCATGTTGCTTCGACGACATCCAACTGTTCGACCAGCGACTCCCACTCCTGGGTCAGGTCGGCGGCAAGATCTTTCGCTGTGCTGTGCCGGGCGGACAGTTCCCGCACGGCGTCGGGATCATCGTAGGCACCGGGTTGGGTCATCTCGCGCTGGATGTCTGCCAAGGCCTGCTCGGCGTCCATCAGCGCTGCCTCAGCCTTACGCAGCTTTGCCTTGAGATCCTTTGTCAGTCGATGTTGTTTGTTGCGACGCTCAGCCTCGGCGCGCTTGTCAGACTGCCTGTCAGACTCCCTGTCGGGCTGCGTGTCGGTGACGGTGGAGGCCGCGGCTGTCGGCCCCGCCGAATCGGGCTGCAGACGGCGACCGAGATAGTCCAGGCCGACCTTGTCGGCGTAACTGGCGTAGTCGCCCGGGTGCACCTGGGCGGTCCCCTCACCCACCGCGATGATGACATCGGCCACGTTGCGGATCAGGTGACGGTCGTGGCTGATCAGCACCACGGTGCCGGGATAGTCAAGCAGGGCATCCTCGATGACATCCCGGCTGGCGATGTCAAGGTGGTTGGTGGGCTCGTCCATGCATAGAAGGTTGGCAGGGTGGGCGATCAGTTTCGCAAGGGCGACCCGCGCCCTCTCACCGCCGCTCAGCACCTCGATCCGCTTCTCGGCGTCATCACCCGAGAACAAGAATGAGCCAAGGACATCGCGCGGGTTGACTGTGCTGGTGTCAACCGATGCCGCCACTTCCTGCAGCGCGGTATGACCCATGTGTAGCGCGTCGACCTGGTGCTGGGCGTAGTAGGCCACCTGCACGTTGTGTCCAAGGATCCGCTCACCGGTGTCGGGCGAGATCTCCCCCACCAGCATCTTCAACAGGGTTGACTTTCCCGCCCCGTTCGGACCGACCAATGCGACCTTCTGGCCTCGTTCCAGCGCCACGTCCAATCCCGTGTAGACGACGTTGTCCCCGTAGGCCTTGCGGACGTCCTTCAGTTCCACCACCGTGCGACCGGAACGTGTGGCCTCACCGAAAGTCAGCTTCATCGACCGCCGTTTGCGATCGTTGGTCTGGATCCGGTCCATCTTGTCCAGCATCTTCACGCGTGACTGGACCTGGCGAGCCTTGCTGGCCTTGTACCGGAACCGGTCGACGAACGCCTCGATCTCCGCGACCTTCTTTGCCTGGTTCTTCGCCTGGCTCAGCAGCAGTTCCATCCGTTCGGCCCGTTGCGTGACAAACGCCTCATAGTCACCGGTGTATGTGGTCACACGGCCGTCGGCGACCTCGACGATCTGGTTGGCGCAGGCGTTGATGAAGTCACGGTCGTGACTGACCAGGACGACCGCGCCGTCATAGCCGGCGATGAAGGTCTGCAGCCAGCCGACGCTCTCCAGGTCCAGGTGGTTGGTGGGTTCGTCCAGCAGCAGAACCTCGGGATGGCGCAGCAGCAACCGGCCCAGGGCCACACGCATCATCCATCCGCCGGACAGCGATCGCAGTGGCTGGTCCATGGTGTCAGGGTCAAAACCCAGCCCACCCAGGATGCGGCGGGCACGGGCGTCCAGGTCATAGCCGCCCATGACCTCAAAGCGGTCCTGCAGGTGGCCGAACTCCTCCAGGACGCTGGCGTCGTCAGGATCATCGGCCATTGCCCGGCCCAGTTCTGCCAGTCGTTGTTCCAACTGCTTGACCGGCACGCCCTCAACGACTAGGTCGACGGCAGTCGGTTCCTCGCCTTGTGGAGTGGCCGAGGAGGCCGCCCACTCGGCGATGTCCTGCTCCAGCACCCCGATCTCGATGCCCTTGCGCACGGCGACCTCACCGCTGTCTGCGGCCTCAACACCCGAGACGATCTTTATCAACGTGGTCTTGCCCGCACCGTTGGGCCCCACGATGGCAGTGCGTGTGCCCGCATCGAAGCGCAGGCTGACCTCACTGAAGAGTGTCTGCCCGCCGTAACCCTTGCTGATGTTTCCTACCGTGATCACGTCTGAGCAGGGTACGGCGCAATCGCACCTGTCACATCTGCGACCGGCCCGTGCCACCGATCGCCGATCTGGCTTGGTTCGCTGTCGGTCGGGTAGCCTCGCTGCCTTGTGACCTTCGCACAGATCCACGGGTACGTCATCGGCGTGACCATTATCGGCTCCTGGCTGGTGATCATGGTCGTGGCGCTGATTCTCCGCGCGGTGAAGTCTGATGGGGAGGTCAATTGGTTCTGGCGGGTGGTGTCAGCCGCGCAGATCCTGTTGGGTGTGCAGTTGCTGTTGGGCATCGTGCTGTACCTGAGGGCCTGGCTGGGCGATGGGGGTCTGCCCGGTCCTGACACCTTCACCCATATTTTCCATCCGCTGTACGGGATCGTGTTCCCCGCCGTGGTCCTGTTCTACGGGCACAAGTTCGCCAGGGAGGGGCGCGTGCACCCGTTGACGGCATTCGCCATCGTGGGCCTGGTCAACTTCGGCCTGACCGCCCGGGCGTTCCTCGTCGCGGTCACCTGAGTAGGAGTGTGGACAGGGTTGTAAACGGGAATCCAAGGCAATCGCCACCCCGCCGAACGGCTTGAGATGGGACACTGGTACGGATAGTGGACGAGAAACCGAGGGTCTGGATCACGCGCATCGCCGCGTTGCTCCTTGGCGTGCTCGGAATGCCAGCGATCCTCGGTGCCAGCGCGTTCTTCACCGATTCGCCGGTGGTCCTGGGTGAGCCCTCCCCGCGAACAATCATCGCACCCGAGGAGATCCGGGTCCTGGATTCGGAGGCCACCGAGTTGGCTCGACGCCAGGCGGCGGAGTCGGTCGAGCCCGTGGTCAGCGAGAACCTGCAGGCCCAGCAACAGTTGATCCAGTTCGTCGTCGACGCCTTCACCGTGGCGCAATCGGTCAGGGCACCGGGCGTGGACGGCCAGATCCCCAGCATGAGCCAGCAGATCGACGTGTTGTCCCAGCGGCTGCCAATCCTTGATGCCGAAGCGATCACGCTGCTGGTCGAACTGAGCGATGCCCAACTCTCCACTGCCCGAAACGAGGCGGTGGCCATCGCCCGCAACGCGGCGGCAACCAACATCCTTGAGGGCGAGGTGGACGACTACGCCGACGCCGAACTGCAGAGCGAGTTGGCCCTTTCCACCGTCGGCCCGCAGATCGCATCCACCATCCTGGACCCGATCCTGCGCGAGGCGCTGCGGCCCACGATCACCGTCGATCAGAATGCCACCACCACCGCCCAGGAGGAGGCCGCCGCTGCGATCGGGGACGTGGAGGTGCCGTTTCGACGAGCCACGGTCATCGTTCGGGCAGGCGAGACGGTCAGCAACGTGCAGCAGATGGCGCTGGTCGAAGCCGGTTTGGAAGGTTCGGATCCCACGGCCGAGGCGTTGCAGGCGCTGCTGCTGGGCGTCATCCTGACCGCTGTCGTGGCGGTGTTCCTCCGCACCTACCGGCCACGGATCTGGGGTCACGGCACGCGCCTGCTGCTGTTGGCCACCCTGCTGGTGTTGTTCACCGCCATCGCCGTTGCCATCAACACCGTGCAATTGGGCGGCAGCGAACGTCATTTCCTGATTCCGGTGGGCGCCATCGCCATCCTGGCCACCATCTTGTTCGATGCCCGCGTCGGCGTGCTGATCGTCATCCCCATGACGGCCATCGTGGCCTATCAGATTCCAGGTGTCCCCGGGCTGGTGCCCTTCATCGCCGTGTCCGGGTTGTTGTCGATCCCGATCGTGGGACGCCTGACAGCCCGCGGGCAACTCCGCGCCGTGGCCTGGCAGTCGACGCTTGCCTATGTCGTGTTGGCCGGCGCATTCAACGTCGTGTACTCGGGCACCGTCGGGCTGGTGCCCGCACTGGTGGCAGGGCTCGCCAACGGGGTGCTGACCGCCCTGATGGTCAACGGCCTGCTGCCGTTCATGGAGAGCCTGTTCGGGGTCATGACGGCGAACAGCCTGCTTGACTTCGCCGACCGCAACCACCCGCTGTTGCGCGAACTCGAAGGCAAGGCCATCGGTACCTACAACCACTCGGTGATGGTGGCGACCCTGGCCAGCAGAGCCTGCCGGGCCATCGAGGCCGACGCCCTGCTGGCCGAGGTCATGGCGCTATATCACGACATCGGCAAGGTCGCCAAGCCCTACTTCTTCGTCGAGAACCAGGTGGCGATCGCCAACCCGCACGACGAGCTGAACGATCCCCGGCAGAGCGCGCTGATCATTCAACGCCATGTCACTGACGGGGTCGAGATGGCGACGGTGCACAAACTGCCACCCGAGATCGTGGATGGCATCCGCACCCATCATGGCACCACCGTCGTGGCCTATTTCTACCGTCAGGCGCTGCAGCGTTCCGAGGATGGCCTGGCGCCCGAACCCGACGAGGCGTTCTTCCGCTACAAGGGCCGCAAGCCATTCTCGCGCGAACAAGCCGTGTTGATGCTCAGCGACTGCTGTGAGGGGGCAGTGCGTGCTGCCTCGTCCAGCGATGGCGGCATGAAACGGGACACGATCACCGGAATCGTCACCGGGTTGATCGCCGATCGTGTCGCCGACGGGCAGTTGGACGACTCACCCCTGACCTTCGCCGACCTGCGCTTCGTCGAGACCTCGCTGATCGAAGCGCTTGAAGGCGCCTATCACCCCCGCATCCAGTACCCCAAAGACCCGAAGAAGGCGGCCCAGGCCGCTCAGGAGGCGCGTAAGGAGACCGAAGCCGAGGCCCGGGCGTCCGAGGAGGCGGACGCGGCCAGGGTCGCGGCCCGGGATGCAGACGGACCGGTTCATGCGGCAGACGAGTCGACCACCGCATCCGAGGGCAACGACGGCGAGGCCGGAGACCAATCGGTCACGGCCTGACCACTGCGACGGGCGTCCGCCCTGCGGTGTGGGCAGGCGGCACTATCCCATGACGTGCCGTTAGGTACTGTTTATGGTCATGGCAACTGGTGCAGAGGCGTTGGTACGGGCCCTTCAGCGAATCGGCGTGTCCGTCGTGTTCGGTGTGCCAGGGGGTCACAACCTGCCGTTGGTGGCGCAACTGCGTAGCCAGGGACTGCGATTCATCGGCATGAACAGCCCTGGCGCGGCGATCCAGGCCGCCGACGGCTTTGCCCGCCGCAGCGGCAAGGTGGGCGTGGTGTTGGCCGGGCCAGGCACCATGCCGCTAGCGCGGCGTCCCGAAGTCACCGAGGCCCTCGAGGCCGAAGTGCCGTTGCTCCTGCTGGAGGTCGGGGTGGCGCCATCGCCCCGACCCGGGCCACCCCGCGACAATCCTGAGGTCACAACCCCGCAGGTGTCGGGATTGCGTCAGGTCCAGTTGGATCCTGGCGCCGATGTGCTGGTGGTGTTGCGCCACACGCGCGAGGCGGCATTGCGCAGTCCTCGCGGACCGTTCGTGATCGACCTGGTGCCCGGCTTCCTGTCGGCTGCCGCAGCGCCCGAGCCCGAGGAGGATTCCGGCGAACCCGCTACAGGACACGAGCCTGCGGCGGTGGAGCACGTGCAACTCCGGCGTGCCGGAAATCTGGTCGACGCGTCTCAGCACGTCCTGATCTGGGCTGGTGGTGGCGCGCTGCGTGCCGGAGCCGGTGGCGCGGTGGCAGAGTTGGCCGAGAAGCTCGGGGCCCCGGTGATCACCACCGTGCAGGCCGCAGGGTTGTTACCGGCCCGTCATCCCTGCCTGGTCGGTCTGCCCCCGCACCTGCCCCCGGTCGGTGCGATGTGGGACAAGGCGAACCTGGTCATCGCGATCGGCACCGACTTTGATGAGCAGAGCACCCAGGGCCTACGCCTTCCCGAGCCCGACAACCTGATCGCGATCAACGTCGACGCGGCCGACGCGGGTCGGCATTATCGCCCCGACGTGTTGCTCCGCGGTGACGCACGCACGCTGACCAAGGCGTTGTCGGATGCCGTCAGCTACCGCGGGGGAACGGCGGTGGTCCGCTCACGGCTACAGGAGGTCCGCGCGCAGACCCGCAAGGACCTGAAAGAGTCCGATCCCAACGAGATGGCGTTCCTGGACGCACTGTCCGCCGCGTTGCCCGACCGGACCACGATCGTGGTCGACCCGTGCGCAGCCGGGCGGTGGCTGGCCGCGTTCCACGAGTGGACCCTGCCTCGGACGCTGTTGATACCTGCTGACCTGGACACCCCGGGGTATGCGCTGCCGGCCGCGATCGGCGCAGCGGTGTCTGGCTCAACCGAACCGGTCGTCGCCATCATCGGTGACCAGGGCCTACTGGCCTGCATGGGCGACCTCGCCGTCGTGGCCCGGGAGAAACTGCCGGTGACCATCGTCGTCGTCGATGACGGTGGTGCGGGCCGACTGCGCCCCCTGCTGACCGAATTGGGTCTGGACCCAAGTGCCCTGGATCGTCCCAGCCCCGATTTTGCCGCCAACGCCCGCACGTTCGGGTTGCGGGCCGACGGGATCGACGTGATGGGTGAGGAACTGACCACGGCACTGCGCGCACACATCGCTGCGCCGGACCCGACCGTGTTGGTGGTCCAGGCACGACTCCGACCACCTCCCAGCGACGCCACGCGCTGGTATCGGGCCGCACCTGCCGGATGATGAAAGCCGTGCTGCTGGACTGGGGTGGGACGCTGGCGGTCCACGGCACCACCGAATTGATTGATCTCTGGCGTGCCGCCGCGGTGGTCCTTGACCCGCAGCGCGAGGACGAACTGACTGACGCGTTGATGCAGGTCGAGGCGCGTTCCTGGGCCAAGACCCAGACGACCCAACGCTCGGCACGCTTGATGGACCTGTTGCGAGAGGCGTCTGACGAATTGGGTCTGGACGTTGCCGAAGCGGTCCTTGAGACCGCGCAGCGGGCCCATCTTGATGCTTGGACTCCCACGATCCGTCATGTCCCTGAGGCAGCGGAGGTTCTGGTGGCCTTGCGGGAGCGCGGGCTGGCGATAGGACTGCTGTCAAACACCCATTGGCCCCGATCGTTTCATGAGCAGTTCCTGCAGCGTGACGGGCTGGCGGCGTTGATCGACCAGCGTGTCTACACCTCAGAAATCGACTGGATCAAGCCTCATCCCGAGCCCTTCCTCCGTCTGGGCACCGCGCTGGAGGTGGACCCGCACGACTGTGTATTCGTCGGGGACCGTCCGATCGATGACATCTCGGGCGCGGCGGGAGTGGGAATGCGCACGGTCTGGATCGCCAATGACTACGCGCCCGGCGAGGGCAGCCTGGCCGACGCGGCCATCACGGACTTGACCCAACTGATCGATGTCATCACAAGGTGGTGAAGAACCCAGCCATTACGGGGCGCTGACCATGCAGCAGCACGGCCGCGACCCTCGGTATGGTGCTGCCCATGCAGGCAAGGAGACACAACATGGCGACATTGAGGGGACTGGTGGCCGCAATGGCCGCACTCGCGGTCTTGGCCACCGCCTGTTCGGCGGGTTCGGGCACCGATGCGGCCTCGGGGGATCCCACCCCGTCCTCGGGTGAGCAGGCAGAGGTGTCGGCGCAGTCGATGACGGGTGGTGAGCGACCACAGGCGTCCCTTGAACTGGTTGCCGACGACCGAGGGCTCTCCTCGGTGCCGCAGTCCGATGACGCAGCCGCTTCCGGGGTCGTGTGTGACGCGGGTCAGCGCTTCGCGGCCGCCTTCCTGGCCCTGGTCAACTCAACCAGCAACGACGTCGCGGAGGTCACCGCCATCGCCCGGGAGTTGCAGATGTCGGCGACCGACTTAGCCGCGGTCCTGTCGCAGGCTCCTGACATCCCCGAGGCAACCGCCAAGCGCGCCTCGGCACTGGAGCGCACGATCACCACCGTCATCGACTTTGCCGTCGACGCCGAGTTCTCAAGCGACGCGCTGGACGCGGCCCCGGCCGAGGTCCAGGCGGCCCAAAATGCGCTGTCGGCGGACAGCATCGAGTTGCTGCAGGTCCTGGCCGCCGACTGTCCAGGCATCCAGATCGATGCGCCGATGACCTTCGAACCCGGCAGTCCTCCCGCCGCTCCCGAACCGGGGGCCACCCAACCGCCCACTGACCTACCCGCCATGCCCGCTGATGCGGGCGCACAGCCCGACCAAACCGCGTTCTGCGGCTTCATCAACGACTACGTGCAGGCCACCATCGCCTTTGATCAGGGCGACGGCAGCATCGGAATGTTGCTGGTCGAGTTGCAGCTGATCCTGCTGGACGCCCTTGAGGTCGCCGCCCCCGAGGACGTCGTCATCATCTTCAGCCTGATCCTGTACCTGTCGGAACTGGCTGAGGCAGTCGGTCAACCCGACCCGGAGGCCGCCATCGCAGCGGTCCAGGCCGACTATGACGCTGAACTCACTACCTTCCAGGACCAGATCGTCCCGGCCTGTACCTGATCGCCGGCGTTCAGTCCTGCAGACGGAAATCCAGGTCAGCCGGTGTGTCAGCGATGTCCATCTGGGCCTTCTGCAACTTGCCGGCGTAGTCCCAGTTGACCGATTGCCACCGGGTGAACTGATCGATCACCCAGATACCGGACTGCCGTGAGCCGTTGCCAGACTTGCCGTTGCCACCAAAGGGAAGGTGTGCCTCCGCACCCGAGGTGGAGTTGTTGATCGAGGTCATGCCGGCGCTGACACGCTCGGCGAATCGGAACGCGTTCACCGGACTGGTGGTGTAGATCGAGGAGGACAGGCCGTAGCCGTGTCCGTTGGCCAACTCGATGGCCTGATCGAAGTCGGTGAACGTGCCCACGCCCACCAGGGGACCGAAGGTCTCGTTGAGATACAACTCGTCCTTGTCCGTGATCCCGTCGACGATCGTGGGATGGCAGAAGATGCCGGCCTCAGGGTCGCCGATAAAGCCCTCTCGGGGATTGTCCCGGGTGATCCGTCCGGTGCCGGTTGAGCCGTACAGGCTGTGGTGCCCCTCGACCATGTCAAGCCAGGGCAGGAAGTTGTCGCAGAACCGCTGGCTGATCATCGGGCCGTACAACACCTGTGGGTCCATCGGGTCGCCGACCTTCGCCGCCCGGGTGGCGGTGTCGAAGCGCTGCAGGAAGTCATCGTGAACCGACTCGTGGACGAACACGGTGCCAAGTGAGGTGCACCGTTGCCCACTGGTACCAAATCCGCTGAACAGCGCACCCTCAACAGCCAGGTCCAGATCCGCGTCGGGCATGACGACCAACGGGTTCTTGCCGCCAAGCTCAAGGCATGGTGTCTGCAGATGGCGTCCCGCAAGCTCACCCAGTTTGCGTCCGACCTCCACCGATCCGGTGAAGCCGATCTTGTCGACCACCCCGGCGTCCAAGCCCAACTCGATCCCCTCAAAGGTGGCGGGTCCGTCGGTTAGGACCAGGTTCAGGACACCGTCGGGAAGCCCGCCGGCCCAGAACAGCTCGGCGACCGCCTGGGCGCTGGCTGCGGCGTACTCCGCGGGCTTCCAGGTCACGGTGTTGCCGCACAGCAACGCGGGGACCAGGTACCAACTGGGCACGGCCACGGGGAAGTTTCCGGCCGTCACGATGACCAGGGACCCCACCGGCCGGCGGAAGGTGAACAGTTGCTTGTCCGGCATCTCCGAGGGGACGGTCTGGCCATAGAGCCGTCGTCCCTCTCCCAGGAAGAAGTCGCAGGTGTCGACCATCTCCTGGACCTCGCCCAGTGCCTCGGGGAAGGGCTTGCCGATCTCACGGGTCACCAGTCGCGCCAGTTCGTCCTTGTTGGCTTCGATGATCCGGCCGATCTGCTGGATCACCCGACCACGGGCGGGTGGGGGCATGGCAGCCCAGGCAGGCTGTGCCGCCTTGGCCGCACGGGCACCGTCAAGGATCGTGCGGGAGTCGCCCAGGTGGACCTCGCCGACGTGGTCGGTGAGATCGGCTGGGTTGTCCAACGACAGCGTGCCGCCGGGGGCGCCCGGGACGGCTGTGGCGTTGATGATGGAGGTGATGGTGCGTGACATTGGCGTCGGGTCCTTGGGGTGGCTGGACGTAGGGTGGCTGGTCGTAGGGGTCAGATCTGATGATTGAGGGGGATATCCGGCCCGACCCCTCAGATCTGAGGGTTTGGGGAGGCGGCGGCGACGCGGTCCAGGGCGTCGACTGCCAGGTCCAACTCCTCGGTGGACACGGCCAGGGATGGACGGAACCGCAGGGTGCGATCCCCACATCCCAGCATCATGACCCGTTCCTGCTGCATCAGCCGGGCGGTGATGCTGTCCCGACGGGCGGTGGTGGGTACGTCGATGGCGCACAGCAGTCCGCGGCCGCGGACGTTGTCGAACACCCCGGGATGTGTCCGGGCCAGGTCCTCCAGGCGTCCCAGGAGGTATTCGCCCTTCGACTTGGTCGCGGTGATCAGGTCCTCCTGCTGGATGATCTCAAGGATTCGGCGGGAACGAACCATGTCGGTCAGGTTGCCACCCCAGGTGGAGTTGATCCTGCTGGACACGCTGAAGGCGTTGTCGTTGACCTCCTCGACACGACGCCCGGCCATGATCCCGCAGACCTGCATCTTCTTGCCGAACGCGATGATGTCGGGTTGCAGCCCCATGCCCTGATGCGCCCACGCGTGACCGGTTATGCCTGCACCGGTCTGCACCTCATCAAGGACGAACAACGCGTCGTTGTCGTGGGCCAACTGCTGCAGGGCTCGCAGAAACTCCGGTCGCAGGTGGTTGTCGCCGCCCTCACTCTGGATCGGCTCGGCAATCACGCAGGCGATGTCATGGGGGTAGCGGGCGAAGGCAGCCACGGCCTGCGCCATGGCAGCGCCCTCCTCAGCCTGGATGACCTCAGCATGGTCCGCGATCGGGTGACGCACCTGCGGGGCGGAGATGCGTGGCCAGTCAAACTTGGGAAAGCGCGCGACCTTGTTGGGGTCGGTGTTGGTCAAGGACAGGGTGTAGCCGCTGCGTCCGTGAAACGCGCCGGTCAGATGCAGCACCCGCCCGCCAGCAGCTGAACGCCGGCGCTCGGCGTTGTGCCGCGACTTCCAGTCAAAGGCCACCTTCAGGGCGTTCTCGACGGCCATCGCACCCCCTTCGATGAAGAAGTAGTGCGGCAGGGACGGGTCACCCAGCACGCGACTGAGGGTGTCGACGAAGCGGGCGTAGGCCACGGTGTACACATCGGAGTTGGCGGGCTTGTTCATCGCCACCTCCAACAGTTCGGCAGCGAACTCCGCGTTGTCCGTCAGGCCGGGATGGTTCATCCCCAATGGCGAGGAGGCGTAGAACGTGAAGACATCCAGGTACTCGGTGCCGTCACGGGCATCCACCAACCACGAGCCACGGGAGGCCGCTGTGTCCAGCACCATCGGGTAGCCATCGACAAGGATGTGGACGTTCAACGAATCGTGGACATCCAATGGGCGCATGCACTGAGTGTGGGGGGTGAGGGCGTCGGTCTGTACCGACGGAACGTGGACATGGCATCCTTACGGCTGACGTTTCGTCGAGACGAGGTGACGATTTGGATCCGATTGACCGTGCGATCGTCCAGGCTCTGGGCGAAGACGCCCGCCTGAGCATGGCCGAGCTCGGCCGTCGGGTCGGGCTGAGCCGTACCGCCACCCTCGCCCGGGTTCGACGTCTTGAGGCATCCGGAATCATCGCCGGATACCACGCCGCCATACGGTTCCCTGATGACCCCGGCCGCCATGTCGCCCGGGTGGGGATCCAAACCGACACGCGGGACACCTCACGCTACGTCCGGCGACTGGCTGGCATCGAGGCCTACCGTGAGGCCGAGACGACCGCCGGCGCCTTCGACCTGTTGGTGCGTTTCGAGGCAGCGACCGCCGCCGCCCTCGACGCGGCCCTGGACGAGGTCAAGTCCTGGCCGACCACGACCCGCACGACCACGTTCGTGGTACTGCGCCGCTACGGGGTGTCCTACGACTGACCGTGGGAGGGGTCCGCCAGGTGTGCGACTTGCCCATCGGCCACGGTGAGCTATCGACTCGGCTCACCGTGGCCCACCCTCCCCGTCCGTCCGTGCGTCGGCCAGGCTTGATCATGGTCTGGACTGGGGAAGCCTGGACCTTGTGGCGCCGGTTGACGGTTCCAAGTACGAAGGAGCAGATGATGAAGTTGGGAGATGATGTCTCGTGAGCGCCACCTGCGACGCGCTGGCCCTGTTCGGCGCCACTGGCGACCTGGCCAAGAAGATGCTGTACCCGGCGCTGTACGAACTGGCCGCGCGGGATGCCCTGCCCGATCTGGTCGTCGGCGTGGCCGTGTCCGAAATCGATGTCGATGGGCTGCGGGACTACGCCCGGCAGTCCATCAGCGACCATGGCCCCGCCGATCTCGATGACGACACCGTCACGCGGGTGCTCAATTCGCTGACCTACTGCCAGGGCGACTACCGCGAGGACGACACCTACACACGCCTGGGTCACACCTTGGGCGACCACGACCACCCCCTGATCTACCTTGCGATCCCACCCAGCCTGTTCACCACCGTCATCGCCGGACTGGTCGATGCCGACCTCAACACCTCCGGTCGTCTGGTGATCGAGAAGCCGTTCGGGCACGACCTCGCCTCGGCGCAGGCGCTGAACCGGTGTGTCCTGGACGCCTTCGACGAGGACCGGGTCCACCGTATTGACCATTTCCTGGGCAAGGAACAGGTGCTGGACCTCCTAGTGTTCCGCCTGGCCAACAGCATGCTTGATCCGGCCTGGAACAGCCACTACATCGACAGCGTCCAGATCACCATGGCCGAGGATTTCGGCGTCACCGACCGAGGTGCGTTCTACGACGAGACCGGCGCACTGCGCGACGTCGTACAGAATCACCTGCTGCAGGTCCTGGCGCAGATCGCGATGGAACCCCCGGTCGCAACCGACGCGCGGTCGCTGCGGGAGGAGAAGGTCAAGGTCCTGAGGGCCGTGGCGACCGTAACGCCCGAGGACCTGGTCCGTGGCCAATTCGAGGGGTATCGGCAGGTGGAGGGGGTGGCAGCGGACTCCGACGTCGAGACCTTCGTCGCCCTGAAGTTGCACATCGAGTCGTGGCGGTGGGCTGGGGTGCCCTTCTACATCCGTGCGGGTAAGCGCATGGCGGTGACCGCTACTGATGTCCTGGTCGAGTTCAAGCGACCCGCCCATCTGCTGTTCGCGCAGGCTGACGCCCCTCCCCCACATCCCAACCATCTGCTGTTTCGCCTGAAACCGGGCGAGCGCGTGTCGTTGTCGATGCAGATGAAGAAGTCTGGGGAGGAGTTGGTCAGCGAACCGGTGGAACTGACATATGACTACACCGAGGACCGCGACGGTCCCGACGAGGCGGCCTACGCCCGTCTGCTGGGCGATGCGCTGGAGGGCGACCAGCATCTGTTCGCCCGGGCTGACGGCGTGGAGGAGGCGTGGCGGATCCTTGAGGCTGTCCTTGCTGATCCCCCTCCTGTCCAACCCTATGCCCCGGGGTCGTGGGGCCCGCCGGCAGCGGACACGCTGATCGAGGGTGACGGCGGATGGCACTGTCCCGACGTGGTCCCCGACCACGGGGAGGGGGCGTGAGCGACACGGCCCAAGGCTCGGGCCGACTGGTGCTGGTCCGCCACGCCGAGACTGAATGGTCACTGGCGGGCCGCCACACCGGCACGACCGACTTGCCACTGACGGCCGAAGGCCGCGTGAAGGCCGGGCAAACCGCACAGGCGCTGCAAGCCATGACCTTCAAGACGGTCCTGACCAGTCCGCTGCAACGGGCCAGGACGACCTGTCAGATCGCCGGGTACGCCGATCGTGCACTGCTCCGCGACGAACTGGTGGAGTGGGACTACGGCGACTATGAAGGCCTGAGCACCGAACAGATCCGTGAACGTGACCCGGGGTGGGAATTGTGGACCGACGGCGCCCCCCACGGCGAGTCACCTGAACAGGTGCAGGCACGGATCGACCAACTGGTGGTCGAACTGACCGATCTGGCCCGGGACGGCGACGTCGCCATCTTCGCCCACGGGCACATCTTGCGTGCCTTGGCGGTCCGGTGGGCGGACCTGCCGATCACTGCTGGACGCGTGCTGCGACTGGGGACCGCGACCATCTCGACGCTGAACTGGAAACGCGAGATCCGCGTGATCGACCGCTGGAACGACGACAGTCACCTGCGACAGCCATAGCGACCCGTCACGCCGCCCGTCGTGGCTCGTCGGCGAACAAGAAGCTGAGCAGGACGAAGCGGCGACCCTCGGTCACGTCCAACACCTCGTGCAGGTGGGAGCAGCTGAACAGCAGCGCCGCCCCTGGGTCGGGTCGGTACAGGTCGGGTCCATACTCCGGGAAACGGAGCTGCCCGCCCTCGAAGTCCTGGTTCAGGTTCAAGGTCAGGGCGAACCGTCGATGAGCGGTGGTCGGGCTCAGGTTGTCCCGATGCGCACTGAAGAAGCCCCGGTCGGCCGATTCGTAGCAAGCGATCTTGAAGCCCTCGAAGCGGGTGGCACGGTAGGCGAAGGCCTTGCGCAGCTCGGGCATGACCCGTCGTCCGATGGTTTGGGCCAGTTCCTGGGTACGAGCCGGATCGGTCACGACGTGATCACGCCGCCGCTTGGCCTTCGTCTGCAGACGTTCGCCGCGTCCCCCGTCGGTGGAGGTCTCCACTCCGGTGGCGTCGTTGCCCTCCTGCTCCCAGACATCCATCAGCTGTGCGCACTGGGAGGCCGACAGGACCTCGGGGACGATCAGGACCGGGGCGTGATGGGTGATCTGACGGGCTTTGGGTTGGGATTGCGTCAGTCGAGTGGCGAACTGGGCAATGGTCCGGGCCAATCCGGCGCCATCGGACAAGGGGTGGACCTCACGGACACGAAGATTTGGGTCCAACAGGAAGACCAATGATTGGCCCTGTGTGCGATAGGCCTGGACTGCACGACCCTCAGCGTCCTGCAGCACGGGCAGGGACAGTTGTGAGGTCGCCACCGCGGGCGGAGCGACGACGTGGACCGTCACCCCCTCAGGCTGGCCAAGGGCCGCCGCGAGCTCAGCCAGGACCGGCCCGTCGGCCTCCTGCGCGGTGATCAGCACGGCCGGGACTCCCCCGGCCTGGGCGTACCACCGCACCGGCGTGCCGGCGGCGTCCGGCAGGACCAGGTCGGGTGCGCGTTCACCCGGTTGCAACCCGACGGTGGGAAGGGGTGTGACGGACTCGCTCATGCAGGCGACCCTAAGCCTCCGGCTGCCGCCCTGCCCGGGACAGTCCTCACGGGGTCGGCGGCATCTGCGACATGGGGATGGTGTCTGACCCCGCCGCCTGGGGCGTCTGTCGATCGGGTGTGGCTGGCGCCTGGCTGGTGGGCAGCGGCAAGTCGGTTGCAGGCCACCCTTCGGACCGTTCAACCTCTTGCAACGCTCGGCCGAACTCCGCTGCGCTCTGCGGGCGCTGGTCTGCCGATTTGGCCATGGCCTGCTCGATCGCTCCGGCAAGCGTGTTGGGAACCCCCCACG
Source organism: Euzebya sp. (assembly GCA_051004735.1). Lineage (GTDB taxonomy): Bacteria > Actinomycetota > Nitriliruptoria > Euzebyales > Euzebyaceae > Euzebya. Next base: position 24,345 of record JBPCKA010000080.1, read on the forward strand.
GCCGCAGGTCGGGCACCGGGCTGTCCATGATCGCCAACAGCATCTGTCCCACCGCTTCGGGGTTGTCCCCCTGGAAGGGCGCGCGGCCGGTCAACAACTCAAACATCGTTGACCCCAGGGAGTACACGTCACTGCGGATATCAGCCTGCCCGCCATCGATGATCTCCGGTGGCACATGCAGAAGGGTCATTCCTCCTCCGGTGGTGTTGGTTGCGTCGACAAGGCCCGAGATTCCAAAGTCGGCCAGCTTCACCTGACCCAGGACATCGACCAGGATGTTGGCCGGCTTCACATCGCGGTGCAGCACACCTGCGTCGTGGGCGCAGTGCAACGCCCCGGCGATCCGGATCCCGACTCTGGCCACCTCCTGGGGCGTCATCCTCTCGCGGTCGACCAGGCTTCCTCCGGCGACGTACTCCATCGCGATGTAGGCGGTGCCGGCGTCGGTGACCCCCGCGTCGAACAGCACCACGATGTTGGGGTGCCAGCCCAGCGTGCCCAGTGCCCGAGCCTCACGGCTGAACTGCTTGCTGGTCTTGGCATCAACCGCATTGCCGACCATGACCTTCAACGCCACCTCGCGGCCAATCTGGGACTGGGTGGCGCGGTAGACCGTGGCGGTACCGCCGGCACCGATTCTGCTCAGCCCGTCATATCCAGGGATGGTCTGCACAGCGGGACGCTATCAGTCCAGCGCAATGACCGAGGGGGGGTCGCTCAGCCCCACCAACACCGTCCCGCCTGTGGCCCCCAGGCTGGACGCGGGCCCACCAACCTCGATCGGGGTCACCTCACCAGCAGCGGTGATCTGGCTGACTTGGCCGCCGACAAGCACATAGGCGGTGCCCTGCTGATCAACGGTGATCCGCTGGACCCCTGAGATCTGGGCCAGCATCTGGCTGCGCCCATCGCGATCGACTCGGGTCAGCCCGGACTCCTGGGCAACCAATAGGGCTCCGTCCGGTGCGGCTGCGGCCGCCAAGGCTGGGCTGGTGAGCACTCCGCTTGGGCCGAGGGTGCCCGTCGAGGGGTCGATGGCCTGTACCGACAGATCGCTGTTGATGACCCAGACCACGGAATCATCGGCGGCCAGCGCAACCGCCGCAGCTGAACCCACCACAGGCTGGACTGCGCCCTGCGCGTCGATGCGGATCACCCCTTCAGCAGTCGCCGCCCAGAAGAACCCCCCGCCGTGGACAAGATCGGTGGCCACAATCCCGATGTCGAAGACAGGGTCCAGCAACTGGGTCAGCAGTCGCACGTCTCCTTCGCTGGTGATGATCCCCACCTGTCCACCACCGACGGCCAATGCCTGCACGCCCGGGATCTGGGCAACCACCGAACGGGTGCCGTCGGGTAGGTCAAAGCTGGTGACGCCCACCGCAGTGACGGCATAGCGACGGGTGCCGTCCCCGGCGACGGCAAGTGCGGGCTGGTCCAAACCGAAGGGGGTCCCGGCGGCGTCGGGTTGCACGGCAGGTGCGGGAGTTGCCGGCGGAGGTGCCGGCGGGGGCGCCGGGGCTGGGGGGACCTGAACAAAGTCTGGGGCGGGCGAGGCCAGCACCGTGGGCGGCGCCTCGGCCGCGTTGTCGGCTGGTGGACGGGCGCGGTCACCGAAATTGGCGACGGTGATGACCGAGACCGCGACGATCGCAAGCGCCACGGCGCTGACCCGCGTGGCGATCCGTTGCATTCGTTGCGCCCGGGCGCGTTGCTCGGGTGGCGGACGGTCCAGGGTGGCAGCGCTCGGTGCCTGCCCGCCAGCCTCCGACCGCTTCACGCCGTGTCCCGCGGGAATCAGGTTGGGCAGGGCAACACCCAGGGTGTTAGCGGCCCCGGCCAGCTCTCGTGCCACGTGGTCCGCCGAGGCCGGACGTTCCTGCGGGGACTTGGCCATCGTGCGCTCGATGACCCGGGCCAACGGCTCGGGCACACCCAGGGGGCGAAGGTCGGGAACCGGCTCGCGATAGGCCCGCAGGATCATGGCCGCCGCGGACTCATCGGTCGCGCGGTGGAAAGCCGCGTCGCCGGTCAGCAACGCAAACATGGTGGCGCCCAACGCATAGATGTCCGAGGCGGCCGATGCCGACCCCCCACCTAGCAACTCCGGGGCGCTGAAGGCCAACGTGCCGGTCGCACCCCGGTTGGATACCGCCGGGCCAGCCGCCAGTGCAACGCCGAAGTCGCTGACCTTTACCAGCCCGTCCACGCCCACCAACAGGTTGTCGGGTTTCACATCGCGATGCAGCAGCCCGGCGTTGTGGGCCACCTGCAGCCCGGTGGCCGCTTGGACGCTATGACGGATCACGTCCTCGGGTGCCACAGGGCCACCCGCTCGCAGCCGCGCGCCCAATGAGCCTTGCGGCAGGTACTCCATGACGATGTAGGCGTGGTCCTCGGCATGACCGGCGTCGATGATGCGCACGATGTTCGGATGCCAGGCCAGGGTGCCCATGACCTGGATCTCGGCTTCAAACCGTGACCGGGTGTCGTCATCCAGCAGGCGGTGCAGGACCTTGACGGCCACCGTGAGGCCATCCGAATCCCGCTGGGCCAGACGGACCGCCCCGAAGCCGCCTCGGCCGATCTCCGCGCCGAGCCGGTACCCGGGAATGACGAGGAGGTCCAGCGACATGATGTCTGGCGCAGACTAGCCCGGATTGGTGCGGGGCCATCGGGTTTGGACAGTAGAAGTAAGTAAGGGGTCTGATACCGGGTGGACGCGCGAACGTATGCTCCGACCTCCAACCCACTCAGGAGATCCCGTTTGAAGCAACGTATCCCGCTGATACTTGTGCTGGTGTACTGCGTGGTGCTGGTGCTGAGCGCCCTGCCGCTGATCGGTGCCGAGGACGGGCTGGCCGGGATCTTCCTCATCATCACCACCGCTCCCTGGAGTCTCATCGGGTTCGTGGCCCTTGACGCCCTTGATCCCGAGTTAAGCCAGTCGGGACTTGGTTATGCGCCCATCCTCGCCGGGGCCATCATCAACGGCGCGATCGCCTACCTGATCGGCCGGCTGGTTCGCCGCATGGTGTCCTAACCCGAGTTGATACCGGATCGGCCCGGTGCATGACCTAGGCCTGATCGAGGCCGCCCTCGCCCGGCCGCGGTCGGGGCACGTTGGATGACGATGACGCCTTCGCCCTGGTGATGGCTGCAGCCCAAGGTGGCATCGATGTCGAAGTGATCGCGTCACGGCTCACGGGCGACAGCCCCGGTGAAGTGCCCTTAGGCTGAGCGGCCATGGACTACGTGCGCCTTGGAACGACCGGGTTGAAAGTGTCGCGCATCTGCCTTGGGATGATGTCCTACGGCGATCCGCAGTGGCGGGACTGGGTGTTGCCCTATGACGAATCGGTGCCGTTCGTCCGGGCGGCAGCCGACGCGGGGATCACCTTCTTCGACACTGCCGACATGTACTCCCTGGGCGTCAGCGAGGAGGTCACCGGCCGAATGCTGCGTGACACCTTTTCCCGCCGCGAGGAATACGTGCTGGCCACCAAGGTCCGCTTCGCCATGGGTGAGGGGCCAAACGACACGGGGTTGTCACGCGGACACGTCCTGGACGCGGTCGACGCGTCCCTGCGGCGACTGGGTACCGACCACATCGATCTGTACCAGATCCACCGCTGGGACCCTGATACGCCCATCGAGGAGACGATGCAGGCCCTGCACGACTGCGTTCGCGCGGGCAAGGTCCGCTATCTGGGGGCGTCCTCGATGCACGTCTGGCAGTTCGCCAAGGCACAACGGGTGGCCGCACTCAACGGCTGGACCCCATTCGTGTCGATGCAGAACCACTACAACCTGCTGTACCGCGAGGAGGAGCGCGAGATGCTGCCCCAGTGCCTGGACGGTGGGGTGGCGGTGTTGCCCTGGTCCCCCTTGGCACGGGGGGTTCTGGCCCGGCCACACCAGAGCCAGGACACCACCCGAGGACAGTCCGATGAGTTCTCCGCCCACCTCTACGGCGGCCAGCAGGAACCGGCCATCCTTGACGCGGTGGGCCAGGTCGCCGAGGAGCACGGGGTCAGTCGTGCCCAGGTCGCCCTGGCCTGGCTGCTGCACCAGCCTGCGGTGACGGCTCCGATCATCGGCGCCACCAAGCTGTCACACCTGCAGGATGGGATCGCGGCCGCCGACCTCAAGCTGACAACGGCTGAGCTTGATCAGGTGTCATCACCCTATCGACCTCGTCAAGTACTCGGCCACGACTGACGATCCTCCGGTAGTTCGGGCTGACGGTGGTCAGCCGGCCCAGGTCACAAGGCCCGTGTCAGCCCAGGTGTTCAAGTCCTGGTGGGTCGGCACCACCCGGGCGGTCAGTCCGTACTCGCCGCTGGTGTCAAGGTCGATCACGCCGTGGTAGCGGCCGTCCTGGCCGCCCTCCAACTGCAGGGTTTGCGGCGAGGCCAGGGTGCCGTCGGCGCTGGTCGGCCCGTGCATGATCTCAACCGCCACGTCTTGGGGCGCCACCGAGCCGAGGTCGACCCTGACCACGACCTCCCGCTTATCGCCGATGATGCCGACGCGGTGGTCAAGTTCGACGCCGCTGATCTGCACCTGCGCCCAGTGGGTCGCCAGGTGCCCACGCCATGCCGCCAACTCCAATGCCCGACGGCCGCCGTCCGCGGTCAGCCGCTGTGCCCGCTGAGCCAACGGGGTGTACAGCGCCGTGGTGTAGTCCTGGACCATGCGAGTAGCCAGCACCTTGGGTCCAAGCGTGGTCAGGGACGCCCGGACGCGTGACAGCCATCGGCGCGGAAGCGGTCCGTCGCTACGGTCATAGAACAGGGGCACAATGCCGTTCTCCAGCAGGTCGAACAGGGCGGCGGCATCGGCCAGATCCTGCTGATGTGGGTCGGGATGCTGGGCCTTACCCCCGATCGCAAACCCGTTTTCGACACTGGTCCCCTCTGCCGGTTGATACATCTCATCCCACCAGCCATCCAACACCGATGCATGCAGTCCACCGTTCAGGACCGCCTTCTCACCGCTGGTGCCGCTGGCCTCGTGGGGCCGACGGGGGTTGTTCAGCCACACGTCGCAGCCGGCCACCATCTCGCGGCCGATGCGCATGTCGTAGTCCTCCAGGAAAATCAGCCTGCCCCGAACCGTGGGATCTTGGGAGAACTTCACGATGTCACGGATCAGGCCTTTGCCGCCGTCATCCATAGGGTGGGATTTGCCGGCGAAGATGATCTGCAACGGCCGGTCGGTGGAGGTCAGCAGGGCTTTCAACCGCTCGGGCTGACTCAGCAGCAGCGTTGCCCGTTTGTAGGTGGCGAAGCGGCGTGCGAAGCCGATGGTCAGGGTGTCGGGATTGAGCAGAGTCTCGATCCAGCCCAGGCTGCCGACCGCCTCACCGCGACGCAGGGACTGCTCAGCGGCCAACGTCCGAACGGTCGAGACCAGCCGTTCCCGGGCTCGGCCGCGCGCCCGCCAGATCTGGTCGTCGGTGATGTTGCCGGCCAAGCGCCAGGCCTCGGGGTTGTGTGACCAGTCCGGTGGCAGGACCCGGTCATAGACCGCCGCCATCTCCGGGCCGATCCAACTACTGGCATGCACGCCGTTGGTGATCGAGTTGATGGGTACCTCACCGGGTTGCACTCCCGGCCAACAGTCGGCGAACATCTCCCGTGACACCTGGCCATGCAGCCTGGACACGCCGTTCGCGCCGGCGGACAGGCGCAATCCCATGACCGCCATGTTGTAGACGCCGGTCCCCTGGTCCCCTGGTTCACGACCGATCTGCAACACGCGGTCAAGCGAGACCCCCACCTGTTGGGCATACCCCGTGAAGTACCGCTCCATCAGCCCTTTCTCGAACCGGTCGATGCCGGCCGGTACCGGGGTGTGAGTGGTGAACAGCACCGAGGCCCGGGCTGTCTCCACTGCCTGGTCGAAGTCCAGACCGGTTGCCACCAACCGCAGGATCCGCTCGAACTGCAGGAAGCCGGCATGTCCCTCGTTGGCGTGGAAGATGACAGGGTCCACGTCAACCGCACCAATGTCACGGGCGGCGTCAAGCGCTCGGACACCACCGATGCCAAGCAGGATCTCCTGGCGCAGGCGGTGTTCGGCGTCCCCGCCATAGAGCCGGTCGGTGACCGTGCGGTCATGCTCGTGATTGGCGCTGATGTCGGTGTCCATCAGCAGCAGGGTTACCCTGCCGACCGCCGCTTTCCAGATCTGGGCCGCAACCGTGCGCCCGTCCAACTCAACCTCGATCAGCACGCGAGTGCCGTCGCGTTCCAGACGGCTCAGGGGCAGGTCATGCGGGTTCAGATCCGGGTACTGCTCCCGCTGCCAGCCGTCGGCATCAAGCAACTGACGAAAGTAGCCGTGCCGATACAGCAGGCCGATACCAACCAGGGGAAGTCCAAGATCGCTGGCCGCCTTCAGATGGTCGCCCGCCAGGACACCCAGACCGCCCGAGTAGGTCTGCATGACCTCGGTGATACCGAACTCCGCGGAAAAATAGGCCACCGCCGGCGGAGAGGGGGTCTGCGCCTGCGCCCACCGCGATCCGGTGACGTAGCGCTTGAGGTCGGCGTGCACCTCCCCCAACCGGCTCATGAACGCCTTGTCGCTGACCAGTTGTGCCATGCGCGGTCTGCCGAGTCGGCCCAGTAGACGCGTGGGGTTTCCCCCGACCTCCTGCCACACCTGCTTGTCGGCCCATTGGAACAGTTCACGCGTGTTCGCATCCCAGGCCCACCGGAAGTTGGCCGCCAGGTCGGCCAGGGGATTCAGCTCAGGGGGCAGGGAGGGGCGGACACGGAAGGATCGAACGGCCTTGACCAACGGAATGACCTCTCAGGCGACTGGTGAACACGCTCACGACAGAACCTGGCAGGGTACCCATGGTGGCCGTTCGCCGGCAGCGAGTCGCAGATGTTGGGTAAGGCTATGCACCAGGTCGCCAGATCCTCTACACCTGAGGGACACGTGAAGAACCGCATCCAGATCACACTCGTCACGCCGGTCATCGACGCCGGCAGGTACGCGGCGAAAGCGTGCGTGGGCGACCGTCGGACGATCACGGCCGTCATCTTCCGGGAGGGTCACGACAAGGTCGCCGCCGCGGTGCGCTACCGGCACGAAGATGCACCACAGTGGGACCAGGTCACCATGACCCCCGGTGAGCAGGACCGTTTCAGCGCGGAGATAGCGGTGGACCAGCCGGGCCCGTGGGTATTTGAGATCATGGGCTGGACCGATCACTACGCCACCTGGCTGGACGGTCTGGTCAAGAAGCACCGGGCAGGGGTGGCCGACCTCAGCTTGGAGTTCGAGGAGGGTGCCCTGCTGTTGGGTGGCCATGCCGCCCCCGGCGGCGTGCCCGCGCCTGTACCCGGCGTCCTCAAGCAGACCGCCGCGGTATTGCGTGATACCGGTCTGCCGGCACACCAGCGTGTCGATGCCGCCCGGCAGCCTGAAGTCCTTGCCGCCGTGGCAGCTCATCCTGACCATCGCGACCCCACCACCTCGCCGACCTTTCCGCTGTGGGTTGATCGGCGTCGCGCGGGGTTCAGCGCCTGGTATGAGCTGTTCCCCCGCTCAATCGGTGCTGATGACACGCGCAGCGGCACGTTCAAGACCGCCGCAGCCCGGCTACCCGAGGTCGCCGCGATGGGCTTTGACGTCCTGTACCTGCCTCCGATCCATCCGATTGGTCAAAGTCATCGCAAGGGCCCCAACAACACCCTCGCCCCCGGCTCGCACGATCCCGGTGTCCCCTGGGCCATCGGATCAGCTGAGGGCGGCCACAAGTCGGTCCATCCGGACCTGGGCACCTTGGAGGACTTCGACGATTTCGTTGCCGCTGCAGCCGAGGAGGGGTTGGAGGTGGCCCTTGACTTCGCCATCCAGTGCTCGCCCGACCATCCCTGGGTCACCGACCACCCCGAGTGGTTTCGCCATCGGGCCGACGGCACCATCGCCTACGCCGAGAACCCGCCGAAGAAGTACCAGGACATCTACCCGATTGATTTCGACACCTCAGACATCCAGGGGTTGTGCGACGAGTTGAAATCGGTACTGGAGTTCTGGATCGCCCACGGCGTCCGCATCTTCCGAGTCGACAACCCCCACACCAAGGCCCTGCCGTTCTGGGAATGGGTCATCCAGCAGATCCACGCCGACCATCCCGAGGTGCTGTTCCTGGCCGAGGCCTTCACCCGACCCCAGATGATGCATCAACTGGCCAAACTGGGGTTCACCCAGTCCTACACCTACTTCACCTGGCGCAACACCAAGCAGGAGTTGACCGAGTACCTGACCGAGTTGGCCCACACCCCCCTGGCCGATTTCTTCCGCCCCAACTTCTGGCCCAACACACCAGACATCCTTCACGAGTATCTGCAGTCGGGCGCTCCGGCTGCCTTCAAGGTTCGCTTGGCCTTGGCCGCGTTGCTGAGTCCCAACTACGGCGTCTACTCCGGCTACGAACTGTTGGAACATGTCCCTGTGCGTCCGGGAAGCGAGGAATACCTGGACAGCGAGAAGTACGCCTATCGGCCCAGGGACTTCCAGGCAGCCCATTCCATCGCGCCGTTCATCACCCGCATCAACCAGATCCGCCGTTCCTACCGCGAGCATCTGGGCGAACTGACCAACATCTGGTTCCACCAGATCAGCAACGATCAACTGCTCGCCTTCTCAAAGACCACCGTGGCAGGGCCCGATGGTCATGTCGGACCTGGCAGGCGCACCCCGGAGGGGCCGGCACCAGACGGGGCACTGCTGATCGTGGCCAACCTGGATCCCCACGGCACCCAGGAGGGATGGACCTGGCTTGATGAATGGCAACTCGGCCTGGAAGATCTACCAGACGGTTATGACGCCCATGACCTGCTCAGCGGCGACACGTGGACCTGGCAGGGTCCCTCGAATTGGATCAGGCTGGATCCGCACACCGGCGACCCACTCCACATCCTGCACCTGCGTCCGCGGCGCTGACCGATCTGGCCACACAACGCCTCTCCTCCGACTGGAACCCCTCAACCCATGTTGTCCAACGATCCCGACTGGTACAAGCACGCGATCTTCTACGAGGTGGTCATCCGTGGCTTCTATGACCACAACGGTGACGGCACAGGTGATATCCGTGGCCTGATCGACAAACTTGACTATCTGCAATGGTTGGGTGTGGACTGTCTGTGGTTACTGCCGTTCTATGACTCACCCCTGCGCGATGGCGGCTATGACATCAGCGACTACTACAAGGTCTTGCCGGAGTTCGGTGATGTGCAGGACGTAGCCGATCTGATCGAGGCGGCCCATGGAGTGGGCATCCGCATCGTGGCCGACATGGTGATGAATCACACCTCTGATCAGCACCCGTGGTTCCAGGAGGCTCGTGATCCGGCCAGCGATAAGCACGACTGGTATGTCTGGTCCGACAACGACGACAAGTATCCCGATGCCCGGATCATCTTCGTCGACACCGAGAATTCCAACTGGGCATATGACCCCAAGGCGGGCAAGTACTACTGGCACCGCTTCTTCAGCCACCAACCAGACCTGAACTATGACAATCCCGAGGTCGGCGAGGCAATGCTCGACGCCGTCAGGTTCTGGATGAACATCGGACTTGACGGGATGCGTCTGGACGCCGTGCCCTATCTATTCGAACGTGAGGGCACGAACTGTGAGAACCTGCCCGAGACCCACGACTTCCTGAAGAAGGTTCGCAAGGTTGTCGACACCGAGTTTGAGGGTCGCATCTTGCTGGCCGAGGCCAACCAGTGGCCCCAGGACGTCGTTGACTACTTCGGTCAGGGCGAGGGTGATGAATGCCACATGGCTTTCCACTTCCCGGTCATGCCGCGCATGTTCATGGCCGCCCGCAGGGAGGAGGCCAAGCCGATCGTTGAGATCATGCGGTCCACACCGCAGATTCCCGAGACCGCGCAGTGGGGCATCTTCCTACGCAACCACGACGAGTTGACCTTGGAGATGGTCACCGATGAGGAACGCGACTACATGTACTCGGTGTATGCCACTGACCCGCGAATGCGCATGAACGTGGGGATCAGACGTCGGCTGGCCCCACTGTTGGACAACGATCGCAAACTGATCGAGTTGTTCCATGCGTTGTTGTTCAGCCTTCCGGGTAGTCCGGTCATGTACTACGGTGACGAGATCGGCATGGGAGACAACATCTACCTGGGTGACCGCGACGGGGTCCGCACGCCGATGCAGTGGACTCCTGACCGCAATGGCGGGTTCTCGAGCGTCGACTTCGCGGCGGTCTACCTGCCGCCGATCGTCGACCCGGTGTATGGCTATCAGGTCACCAACGTCGAGCAGCAGCAGCGCCACATCACCTCGATGCTGCACTGGGTCCGAGACATGATCGCTGTCCGCAAGCGGCATCCCGTCTTCGGGGCCGGCTCGTTTGAGGCGCTTGACACCACCAACCCGAAGGTCCTGGCGTTCCTTCGCGAGGACGAGGAGCAGCATGTGCTGGTGGTCGCCAATCTGGGGTCCACGGCCCAGTTCGTCGAGCTTGACCTCAGTCGTTTCACCGGTTGGCATCCAGAGGAGATGCTGGGCCACACGCCCTTCCCCACCATCGGGCATCTGTCCTACCTGCTGACCCTTGGTGGGCGGGGTTTCTACTTCTTCGACCTGAAGCCGGAGTCCTCATGACGGACGTCCAGCTTCCGGGGCTTGCTGCCTGGCTGGCGGGTCGCCGTTGGTTCAGCGGCAAGGACCGTCCGTTGAGTGGCGCTACCGTCATCGACACCGCAGCTATTGGCACCGAGCCAGCCGTATGGCTTGCCATTATCCAGGCCACCTATGACGACAGCGGGGCAGCGAACCGTTGGCTGTTGGTGCTGACCCGGGCGCCAGAGAGGACCACGACGGCGCTGGGTCACGTTGACGGCGTGCCGGTGGTGGAGTTGGACGACCAGCCGGGCACCGCGGCGTCGCTGCTGTCAGCGGTGCAGGCTGGCACGGCCATACGGACCCAGGCGGGGGCAGATCTTGAGGCACGGTCGCTGGGCCTGCCACTGGCCGGCATCGGTGACACCGTGCGGAAGATGGGAGTCGAGCAGTCAAACACCTCCGTGGTCGTGGGCGAGCAGGCGGTGGTGAAGGTGATCCGCAAGATCGAACCAGGCCCCAATCCTGACGTGGAGATCAACGAGGAGTTGACACGAGCAGGCTTCCAGGGCATTCCACCGCTGCTGGGGTCCATCACCGGTCCCTATGACGAGGCGATGGTCGTGGTATCGCGCTTTGTCACCGGGGCACGCGGGGCGTGGGAACTGGCTGTCGAGGAAGCCTCAGGACTGGTTGACCACGGCATCGCTGGAGGCATGGTCGATCTCGGTGGCCTTACCGCACGATTACACGGGTCGCTGCGGAGTCTGTTCGCCACGGTGGTGTCCACTGCCGCGGACGGCACTCGTTGGCGGGCGGGGCTGCGCAGCGATGCCCAACGGACTCGCTCGATCCTGGCGGCGGCCGCGCCGGACGCTGCCGCCGCCGTCACCACCGCGGTCGAGGAGGTGGTCGGGGAGGCGCCCGCAGCACTGGGCCTGCTGCAACGTATCCACGGCGACTATCACCTGGGCCAGGTGCTGCGTGACGCAGACGGCAACTGGCAGATCCTGGATTTCGAGGGGGAACCGGCACGTCCCATCGCAGAGCGACGGCTGCCGGCCAACCCGGCCAAGGACGTGGCCGGGATGCTGCGCTCACTGGACTACGCCCGGGCGCAGGCGGTCGCACCCGGGGCGGATCCGACCCAGGCGGCCGCCTGGGCGGCCCGGGCACGAAACCACTTCCTGGATGGCTATGCGGCAGCCGATACGGGCACGCCGGACTCCGGAGCCGGCGACACGGTGAGGCCGTGGCTGCGCGCCTTTGAGGTCGAGAAGCTGCTGTATGAGATCCGCTACGAAGCGGCGAACCGCCCGCAGTGGCTGTCGATCCCCCTGGCTGCACTGGGTATCGCTCAGCCTGACCAGGGGCACGGGCCTTCCACCGATACCTCCGCCGACCTCGCCCCCAACGATAAGGCGGCCCTGGCCGGCGGGTCCCTGCATGAGCCACATCGGCTGCTGGGCTACCACCAGGATGAAGATGCCTACGTCGTACGTGCATGGCGGCCCGGGGCTGATGCGGTTGCCTATCTGCCTGATCCAGACGCCAAACCGATGGGGTGTCAGGAGGTCGAGCCAGGCCTCTTTGAAGCCCGTGTAGAGCGTGAGCCCCAGGTCGGCGCCTACCGGCTGCGTGTTGCCTATGGCCCAGACACCTACGACCTGGTCGACCCTTATTCCTTCCCGCCCTCGTTGGGCGATGTCGACCGCCACCTGTTGGCCGAGGGCCGACACGAGCAGGCCTGGACCGTCATGGGGGCCAACCGCCGCACGATGTCAGACATCCAGGGGGTCGCCTTTGCCGTGTGGGCGCCCAACGCCAGGGCAGTGCGCGTGGTCGGGGACTTCAATTCGTGGGACGGCCGCCTGCACCCGATGCGGTCGCTGGGATCCAGCGGAATCTGGGAGCTGTTCCTGCCCGACGTTGCCGACGGCGCGGCCTACAAGTACGAGTTGGTCACCGCAGAGGGGGCCGTGGCCACCCGGGCAGATCCGTGGGCCAAATGGTCACAGGTCCCGCCGGGCACGGCCAGCCGGGTCTTCACCTCGGAGATTGTCCGCGCGACGGCCGAGTCTGACCTCCAGGGTGGTCGCGGAGCCTCGGTGGAGTCACCCGTGTCCACCTACGAGGTCCACCTGGGGTCGTGGCGCCACCGGGACGCTCAGCCGCTCAGCTATCGCGAATTCGCGGAGGAGCTTGGTGCCTACATCACCCGGTTGGGCTTCACCCATGTGGAGTTCCTGCCCGTCGCCGAACATCCCTTCGGCGGGTCGTGGGGCTATCAGGTCACCGGGCAGTTCGCCCCCACGTCACGCTACGGCAGCCCCGATGACTTCCGGTTCATGGTCGATCATCTGCATGCCCTGGGCATCGGGGTGATCGTCGACTGGGTGCCTGCCCACTTCCCCAGGGACGAATGGGCACTGCGGCGCTTCGACGGCACCGCGCTGTATGAACACGCCGATCCCCGACTGGGTGAGCACCCCGACTGGGGCACGATGGTCTTCAACTACGGCCGGTTGGAGGTCCGCAACTTCCTGGTCGCCTCGGCCCTGTTCTGGCTTGAGTCGATGGGCGTCGACGGGCTGCGTGTGGATGCGGTGGCCTCGATGCTGTACCTGGACTACTCCCGCAAGGCAGGCGAGTGGGTGCCCAACGAGTTCGGTGGACGCGAGAACCTGCGGGCCGTCGAGTTGCTGCAGGAGGTCAACGCCACCGCCTACAAACGCAACCCTGACACCTTCATCATCGCTGAGGAGTCAACCGCCTGGCCGGGCGTGACCCGCCCCACCCACCTTGGTGGTCTGGGATTCGGGTTCAAATGGAACATGGGCTGGATGAACGACACCCTGGCTTACTTCGCCAAGGAGCCGATATACCGCCGTTGGCACCACAACCAGATGACCTTCGGGCTGATGTATGCCTTCAGCGAGAACTTCGTCCTGCCGTTGTCGCACGACGAGGTGGTGCACGGCAAGGGCAGTCTGCTGGGAAAGATGCCAGGCGACCGCTGGCAACAGTTCGCCAATCTCCGGGCGTTGTACGGCTGGATGTGGGCACATCCCGGCAAACAGTTGCTGTTCATGGGCCAGGAGTTCGGCCAGGCCAGAGAATGGTCTGAGGAGCGAGAGTTGGACTGGTTCCTGTTGGAGGACACGGCCACGGATGAGCCCAACCGACACGCCGCTTTGCAGGATCTGGTGGCCGACCTGAACTCGGTGTATCGCGCCAACCCGGCACTGTGGCGTCGCGACAACCAGCCGGAAGGATTCGGCTGGATCGACGCCAACAACGCCGATGACAACCTGCTCAGCTTCGTGCGCCACGGCGCAACGGGTGATCCGGATGTGGCGGTGATCGCCAACCTGTCCCCCACCCCCTATCACGACGTTCGGTTCGGCCTGCCCAGCGCCGGGCACTGGCAGGAGATCCTGAACACCGATGCGGAGATCTACGGCGGGTCAAACGTCGGCAACATGGGCGGCGTCAGCGCCACGGCGGACCCGTGGCACGGCCGCCCGGCCAGCGCGCTGATCACCTGTCCACCTCTGGCCGTGGTGTGGCTGCAGGGACCGGCGACCGACGAGGAGTCCGCTGGCAACATCGACGGCTGAAGGCGCGTCTGACCGTGCGGAACGTGCGGCCCCCAACCCTCAGATCTGAGCTCTCGGGTGGAAAAGCCAGCCCAGTCCCCAGATCTGAGGTTACGGCGGTCACGCCGAGAGTACGGCCAGACCTCAGATCTGAGCTCTCGGGTGCAAAAGCCAGCCCAACCCTCAGATCTGAGGTTTCGGCGGGGGCCCGTGCGGGACGTCCCGGCAGCGATGTCGCACACGACGCCTACCCTTGGTTTGGTGAGTGCACACGACACTGTCATCGCCCGCGCCGCCGGTGATGGACTCTTCGGCTCGGGCTGGCGTCTGATCAACCGACAACTCCGTCGTGCACCCAAGCAGTTCGCCTGGGGCATGGTGGGCACGACCCTGTACGCAGGGGCCACGGTCGTCTCCTCGTTGGTCATCGGGTGGGTCACCGACACGCTGCTATTTCCCGCCGTCGCCGACCGCAACGTGACCACCGCTGCCCTGGCAGCGGCAGGGATAGCCGTCATCGGTGTCTCAATGGTCCGGGCGGTCGGGATCGCCATGCGACGTGGTGGCGCCTACAGCGCACAGTTCCGACTGCAGCAGCGCGACCGCCTTGAGGTCACCGACCGCTACCTGAAACTCCCGATCGAATGGCATCGCCGGCACCCCACCGGCCAGTTGCTGGCCAACGTCAACGACGATGTCGAAGCGGCCTCGTTCATCGCGGCCCCGCTGCCCATGGCCGTGGGTGTGATCGTCATGCTGATCGTGACGGCTGTGCTCCTGGTCAACACCGACCCGTTCCTGGCCTTCATCGGTTTCCTGGTGGGGCCGCTGCTGGGTGCCTCCAACTATCTGTACCAACGCAAGATGCGGGTGGTGGCAGCCCAGGCCCAGCGGATCAGGGCACAGGTGTCAGAAACGGCCCACGAGTCATTCGACGCTGCCCTGGTGGTCAAGACCCTGGGTCGGGAGGATCAGGAGGTCGGTCGATTCGGCGAACGCAGTGACGAACTGCGTGATCGAATGATCCAGGTCGGACGGATCCGCGCGGTGTTTGACCCTGCCATGGAGGCATTGCCCAACATCGGCATCCTGCTGGTGCTGTTCGTCGGAGCCCAGCGGGCGGCAACAGGCGCGATCACCCCCGGCGACCTGGTCACGTTCGCCTACCTGTTTCGCCTGGTGGCGTTGCCCATGCGCGTGTTCGGCTGGCTGTTGGGCGAACTGCCGCGGGCGGTCGTGGGGATGGAACGGATCGACTCGGTTCTGGACGAACGCGATGAGGTCACCTACGGCACAGCGACCACCACCGCCACCACGGGTGCCCAGGTGGATCTGCGCGACGTGACCTACCACCACCCCAACGTGGGCTATGAGGACCTGGGCGCTCTCAGCCTTCCCCTTCCCTCGATAGCCACCTCGCCACCTGAGCAGACCTCCCCCGACACCACCAGGGGCCTGGAGTACCTGGACCTCGACGTGCCCGCGGGTCACACCCTGGCCGTCGTCGGCCCGACCGGGGCGGGTAAGACCACCATCGCCCATCTGCTGGCCCGGCTGTTTGACCCCGACGACGGCACCATCGCCGTGGACGGGCGGCCCCTACGGGACCTGGACCGTCAGGCACTCGCTGGCAACGTCGCACTGGTGTTCCAGGAGGCCTTCCTGTTCGACGAGGATGTCCGCGGGAACCTCACGTTGGGGGAGGACATCAGCGAGGAGGATCTGGGCTGGGCCA
The DNA here is from genome assembly GCA_051004735.1 of Euzebya sp. Classification (GTDB taxonomy): domain Bacteria; phylum Actinomycetota; class Nitriliruptoria; order Euzebyales; family Euzebyaceae; genus Euzebya. Next base: position 40,299 of record JBPCKA010000080.1, read on the forward strand.
GCAGGTTGGCGCGTGCCGAGGGGTTCATCGCCGAGCTGCCACAGGGTTACGACACCCCTCTGGGTGAGCGTGGTGCGACCCTGTCGGGAGGCCAGCGCCAGCGCATTGCCCTCGCCCGGGCTCTGCTGCGACGTCCTCGGCTGCTGATCCTGGACGACGCCACCTCGGCGGTCGACTCGGCCGTCGAGTCCCAGATCCTCGCCGGACTGGCGCAGCTTGATACCACGGTGGTGCTGGTGGCCTACCGACGATCCTCCATCGCCCTGGCAGACGAGGTCCTCTACGTCGAACAGGGCCGGGCCATCGGACGGGGCACCCACTCCCAGCTCTATGCCGATCAGCCCGGATATCGGGCATTGATCGATGCCTACGACACCGACGCGGTACGCGCACCATGACCCAGAGCCTCATCGCCGACACGTCAGGACCGACGTCAGCCGACCAGGCCAGCGCGACCGACACGATCCGCAAGGGTCTGAGTCTGTCACCCGAGCTCCGCGTGGGTCTGGGTGTCACCGGACTGCTGGCCGTGGTCGCCACGGCCGGCCGGGTCATCGTGCCGATCCTGGTCCAACAGATCCTTGACCGGGGGTTCTCAGCCGAGGGCCTGACCGTGGACCTTGCCGTCGTGGGGCAACTGGTCACCTACGGCGCCGTTGCGGTGGGGATCACCGCGTTGGCCACCGGATACATGAACCTCCGGCTGGCCGTGGTTGCCGAGACTGCCCTGTCCAACCTGCGTCGCCGGGCGTTCGCCCACATCCACGATCTGTCGATGCTGCATCAGGCCCAGGAGCAGCGGGGTGTGCTGGTTGCGCGGGTCACCACCGACATCGACCAGATCTCACGCTTCATGCAATGGGCCGGACTGCAACTGATCATCAACGCGGGTCAGGCAACGTTGGCAATGGCCGTGATGCTGGTCATGTCGTGGCAACTCGCCCTGGTCGTGGTCCTGATCGTGCCGGTGATCCTTGTGGTCATCCGGTTGTTCCAGACCAGGTTGGACACCGCCTATCTCACCGTGCGGCGGCGCGTCGGACGAATGCTCGGACTGCTGGCCGAGACGGTCGTGGGCGCACAGGTCATCCGTGCCTACGGGGTGGAGGACCGGACCAGGTCACGTCTGGCCGCGGCGATCGAGGATCACCGCACGTCCGCGGTCCGGGCAGGGTGGCTGTCAGCGGCCTTCAGCGGGGCGGGTGAGTTGCTGAGCTCCCTGGTCATCGCCTCGGTCCTGATCGCCGGTGTGCTGTTGACGGTTCGCGGCACAACCTCGGTGGGGACGGTGGTGGCCTTCCTGTTCCTGTCCCAATTGTTCGTCGAACCCGTGCAGGCATTCGGCGAGGCCGTCAACGAGGCACAGAACGCCGTCGCCGGTTGGCGTCGAGTCATCGGGATTTTGGACCTGACTCCGGATGTGGCCGACCCCGGTGCCTCGGGGCAGGATCTGCCCGCTGGACCCCTGGACGTCCACTTCGACCACGTCGACTTCGCCTATCCCTCAACGCCTGGTCCCACAGTGGCTGGTCCCACAGCGGCTGATCCCCCCGGGCAGGGACCACTGGTGCTGCGAGACGTCGACGTCACCGTTGCGCCCCGCAGTCGTGTGGCCGTCGTCGGCGAGACAGGCTCAGGCAAGACCACTTTCGCAAAATTGCTGACCCGGCTGATGGACCCCACCTCCGGGCAGGTCCGCATCGGCGGTACCGCGCTGCCTGTCGTCCGTTTCGACAGTCTTCGCGACCGGGTCGTGATGGTGCCTCAGGACGGGATGCTGTTCGCCGGCAGCATCCTGGACAACACCCTGATGGGCGATTCCACGGCCAGCCAGGCTGACGTGGTCCAGGCCTATGAGGAGTTGGCGCTTACCGAGTGGCTGCAGACACTGCCTGAAGGGCTGCACACCCCAGTCGGCGAGCGTGGTGGGTCGTTGTCGGCCGGGGAACGCCAGCTGGTCGCCCTGGCACGCGCCTACCTGGCAGATCCTGACCTGTTGGTGCTGGACGAGGCCACGTCAGCCGTTGATCCCGCCACCGAGATGCGACTGCAACGCGCACTGGCCGGGCTGACACAGGGCCGTACGACCGTGACCATCGCCCATCGCCTGTCGACCGCGGAGCAGGCCGACCGGGTGCTGGTGTTCGACCAGGGCCGCATCGTTCAGGACGGTTCGCACGCCGATCTTGTCACTGCCGACGGTCCCTACGCAACCCTGCATCAGGCCTGGCAGAGCGGCACGTCCGCGGGGACCTCTACTCATACATGAGTATGTTAGACTCATGATATGAGTAAGCGACTGCAGATCCTGGTTGAGGACCACGAGTTCGCCGAGTTCCACGAGGCGGCGTCGCGAGATGGGCTCACAATGTCTGAATGGGCCAGACAGGCCTTGCGGCACGCACGTCGTATGCGGTCGACCGGCAATGCGTCACGCAAGTTGGCAGCAATTCGGGTGGCGGCCGGCCATGCCTTCCCCACGGGGGATATCGAGCAGATGTTGGATGAGATCGAGCAGGGGTACCACGCTCCTTGATCTTCGTGGACTCCAACGTGCCGATGTACCTGGTAGGTACGAACCACCCCAACAAATCCTCGGCCCAACAAGTCTTGGAGACCTTGGTCTCACGTTCAGAGATCCTGGTGACAGACGCCGAGGTTTTACAGGAGATCCTGCACCGTTATCAGGCCATCAGACGGCCGGAGGCCATCCAACCTGCCTTCGACGCACTGCTGAACGTGGTTGATGAGGTCCTACCCATCACGTTGCCCCACGTGGAGGCGGCCAAGGAGATACTTCTGGGCGGCTCACCGCTGTCCGCCCGTGACGCGCTGCATGTTGCAGTCATGGAAACACATGGGATCGCCGCGGTCGTCACCTTCGACACCGGGTTCGACAGCTATCCAGGTATTCACAGACTGAGCTAGGAGTTGTCCCGTTATCCTGCCGGCCGATGGTGTCGGGTATGGGCCGCTTTCAGAGGCCTGCCGGGTCCAGAGGCAGCCGATTTCTCATGCCAGCATCCCGGCAGGTGCCCCGGCACATAGGGCGCGTTCAATGCCGCCCCAGCCGGCCTCGGATACCAGCCGTTACTGCGAGCATGGTGCGACGGCGGGATCAAGGCCGGGTCGTGGCAGACGGTCATCGGTAGCTATCCAGCACGCCGTCAGCATCGATGACGACGTCGGCGAGGCGGCCGTCGGTCTTAGCCTGTTGGCTGATGGCGTCATGGATGACCCGTCGGTGATGACGCGGGCAAGTTCGTCGCGAAGACGAGCAATCGCGACCAAGCCCCGCGTCGTCGGCATCGAGGACCGCTCTGCAGTCGGCCTCAGGCCCCCCGGCCCGCACCTGTGCCGATGTCCAGGGCTATCAGCAGGGCTGTCCGCGGAAACATCTGAGGTACCCCGCACGTCTTAGGCCATGCTGTCGGCGATGGCGTCGGTCACGATGGCGGCGCCGTGAGGGCTCATCCCGATGGTGAAGTGGTTGGTGTCAAGCGCGAACAGGGTTCGCACGTGGGCCAGATCCCCCACCAACGAGTCGACCTGGGACGCCGGGTACAACCCGTCCGGGCCATCCAACATCCCACGCTCGGCATGGATGAACGTGGTTGGACAGCGCAGGTTCGCCACGGCCTCCCGCACCTCGGACTCCTGCAGCAGTGCGCGGGCGTCCTCGAGGACCGCCCGGCGCGACACCTTGGAACGCCACACGTCGCCATCGGGCCGCAAGTCGTGGTCGGCGTAGGCGTCGATTAGATCATCTGGGATGCCAGCGCACGCCGGATGCGCATGCCAGAAGTCACGATAGTCCTGAGGGGTGGCAAACCGTTGCTCCAACCGTTCCAGCGACGGCCCGATGACCTGGAGCAGCACGGCCTCGACGTCACTATCCGGGGGCAGCTGATCTCCTATCGGCGGCCCGCCATCCACCAGCACGACCCGTTGTATGAAGTCGGGGTGGCGCACGCCGCACACGGCCGCCACGAACCCTCCCATCGAGTGACCGACCACCACCGAGGGTTCGACCCCCAGGTGCGCACACACGGTCAACAGGTCTTGGGCGTGGGCAGCCATGCTCGACGTCCCCGACGGCTCGCTGGAGTCCCCTCGTCCACGCAGGTCGGGTGCCAACAACGCCAACCCCCGATCTGCCAGCATCTGGCCGATCATCGACCAGAAGACGTGCGAGGAGGTAATGCCGTGGGCCGCGACGGCAGTGGGGGCATCCGTTGCGCCCCAGCGGGCCGCACGCACCCGGCCTCCGTCGACTGCAACGTCAAACAGCTTCGGCGACGTCATGGACCAAACCTTATGCCAGCGTGCCGCAGTCATCCCCGCCGAACAGGGGACCCCACCTAGACTCGCTGGCGTTAACCCCGCTCCCCGCAATCAGGTTGCGCCGAATGTCCCGTGTCCGCCCGTCGTTGTTGTCGTGGTGATTTTCATGATCTTGCTCGTGTCGCTGCTAGCGATCGTGACCAGACCCCGCCGTCGACTTGCTGGTCATCGGTGGAGCCACCGTAATCGCGCCCGACGTGGTGGCGGAGTTGAACCCACTGGACCGTCTGGACTGTCCGTGAGGTTCAGCCACTGACGGGTGTGGTCCAGCCATGCTCGTCGGCGGCCTCGGCTCGCTGGATTGCCAGCAGGGAGTCACGTAGGGACGCGGTGACGGGACCCATTTTCCCGTCGCGGACCTGCATGGTCTTGCCATCAATCACCAGCTTGCCGATGGGTGCAAGCACGGCGGCCGTGCCTGATAACACCGCCTCAACCTGATCCAGCTTTCCTGCCAGTTCATCCACGGTCAGGTTGCGTTCCTGGATCTGCATTCCCCGGTCCCTGGCCAACGTCAGCACGGAGTCTCGGGTGATGCCGTGCAGGAAGCTTGAATCCAGGCTACGGGTCACCACCGTGTCGCCATCGATCATGAGGAAGTTCGCAGCACCGGTCTCCTGGATGTCACCCCCCGGGGCGAACAACACCTGGTCGGCGTCGTAGTCGGCCATGGCCCGCCTGGTCACTCCCAGGGCCATGGCGTAGTTGGCGCCTGTCTTGATCTGACCGAACTGCGGTGTGGTCCGCGGCAGTTCTGTCTCGACCGCCACCGTCAGTGTCCGGGATGAGTCGAAGTAGTCCCCCACCGGTGAGGCAATCACATACAACAACGCCTCGGCGGAAGGCCGAGCGGCTGCACCGATGTTGGCCTCGGTCCCGATGATCACCGGCCGCAGGTACAACGCGCCTGGTGCGTCGGGCACTTCCACCAGATTCGCGGCGACGACCCCACGGATCATGTCCGCCAGGGCGTCGGCGTCGGGTACTGGGAGGTACAGCATCTCCGCGCTGCCTTGCATGCGGGCCACATGGGCGTCCAGTCGGAAGATCCGCACCGTCCCGTCCACGCCCTTGTGCGCTTTCAATCCCTCGAAGCAGGCCGAGCCGTAGTGCAGGGCATGTGCGGCTGGACTCAAGGACAACGGACCGGTGTCCTCCACAGAGGGCGACTCGTAGTTCCCATCGACGAATCGCGCGCGACTCATCTTTGTGGCAAAGGCTGATCCGAATGACGTGGCCATGACGCTCCTCGCGCCGCACCGGCGCTCTTGATGTTCGTGGACGCGTTCGCAGGTACATCCACAGATGTCGGCTACAGGGTAATGCGTGGATGCCGACCAGTTCCGTGCCAGCCTTGTCCGTCTACGGACCAACACCTCGTCGGACTAGTTCGATGTGGCATTTCCAACATGGCCTCCACATCACTTTCCATACTGTCGACACACACAGCGTAGTTTCCTGCCTGGTTGAGGTGGCTGATGATGCTGCATGCGCCAGGGCTGCTCGCCCTCGCCATCCTGAGCTATGGGGAGCGACTCATTCGCGGCCCCGGGTAGCCATCAGCAAGGCAGCGCCAGCACCTTTGGGACGCTGCAACAGCAGACGCGTGTGGGACGTGGCGATGTCGCGCGACTGTTGGCTGAAGCCCAGCATCTTTCCGGACCCGACGAAGGGGCCGGAGGGGACTGAACAGGGTAGGAACAGCGGACCAAGGCCTCACCCGGCGGTACGCGCGATCACCTCAGCGACCATGTCGGGGTCATCGGGCATGGGTGTGTGTCCCAGTCCCGGCAGCGTGACCAGGCGACTGCCCGGTAGGGCACGTGACCAGCGCAAACCCTGCCGCGGCAGCAACAACCGGTCTCGAGAACCCCAGGCGATGGTGACAGGAACCTCGATCGGCTTGACGTCCTGCGCGTGCAAATCCAACGCCTGGAAAGTGTCACGAAACGCGGTCGCCAGCCCCAATCCCTCCATTGAGAGGCGCGCGTAGGCCGGATTCATCCTCTCCGGGCGACCGAAGATGGTGGACAGGGCAAGCCGTCGGCGTGTGGCCGAGTCGCTGAACCACGGCACCCGCGCCAGCCACGGCCCTAACATTCGTACGGCGCTCAACAATGCATTGGCCCAGTGTCGCTCCCACCCCTGGATCTGCCCCACCGGCGAGATCGCGGTGACCGATCTGGCCCGTCCACGGCCCCCCAGGCGCAGGGCGATCAGGCCGCCCATGGAGTTGCCGACGATATGGGCGGTGTGCCACCCCATCTCATCCATGACCTGCTCGCACCAGTCAGCCAACGCGTGATCATCGGGTGCGCTCGGCAACTCCGGTGCACCTCCGAATCCTGGCAGATCGATCGCCACCACGTCATAACGATCGCCCAGGGCGGCAAGGACCGGATCCCAGGCCTCTTTGCGGTGGCCAACGCCATGCAGCAGCAACATCGGCTGGCCGCTACCCAACCGGATGACATGTCGGGCGAAGTAGTCCTCCATCGACCCAGCGTACGCAGGGTGCTGGGTAGCCTGGCGCTGCGTCATGCATGTTCTCCAGGTGGCCTGGGAGTTCCCACCTCGAGTGTTCGGTGGGCTGGGACGTCATGTGGACGGGCTCAGCCGGGCCCTGGCCGGCGAGGGCGTCGATGTGACGGTGGTCACCCCTGCCTCGGCGGACCCTGAGCCTGCGCCACCGCAGGGGGTGCGAGTGCTTCGCGCAGCCGCCCCCGACATCCCTGCCGGACGATGATTGGCTGGCGACCACCATTGATGACAACGTCGCGATGGCCTTGGCGGTCTTCCGAGCGGACCTGGTCGCCGACGTGATGCATGTGCACGACTGGACGGCTGGTCAGGCCGCCCGGTTGCCGGCCGAGTCAATGGAGGTCGGAATCGTGGCGACGATCCATGCCACCGAGCGGGGCCGGCACCAGTGTCACCTGCCTCCCGGATTCTCACCTTGGATCGATGACCAGGAGCGCCGCCTGGTCGCCGCAGCCGATCAGGTGGTGGTGTGTGCCGCGCACATGGCCGGACACCTCTGCACCATCTGGCGGCCACACCCGATCGTGTGATGGTGATCACCGGCGGTGTAACGCTCGAGCAGTGGCGAGGTTCCACGGGTCGGCCCCGGTGGGTTGACCGAGACGATCACGCCGGGCTCGGGGATGCTGGTTCCAGCCGACGACCCAGCTGTCGTGGACGAAGGCCGCCCAGGCGCACGTCGGCGTCTATGACGCGGTGGTGTCGGCTCGTTCCCCCAGTGCCAGCAATGCTCGGACGATGCCGAACCCGACCGCGGCCACCACCACCACGACCACGGCCTGACCGACGTCACCAGGGGCATCCAGGCGTCCCTCCTGCCCACCCCAGGGCCACAGGACCCGCAGGGCGCCCAACATCAGACCGGTCAGACCAGCCATCGTCACGGCCAGGCGGTGCTCCAACAGGTAGCTCAGCAGCTTGGAGAAGGCCCCCAGTCCCACCACGGCGCCCAGCACGAACGTCCCCACGTAGAGGACATCAAGGCTCTTGACCGCCTCAAGGGTCGGCTGGTAGATCCCCAGCACCAATAACAGGAACGCTCCGCTGACGCCGGGCAGGATCATGGCGCAGATCGCCACTGCGGCGGACAAGAAGATCCGCCAGGTCGGGACATCGCCCTGCAGGACTGCCTCGGGCAGGCCGGTCAGGATGAACGCGACCAGGGCACAGACGGCCGCGACGCAGGTCGCGGACATTCCTCGATCCGTCTGCCGCCAGGGCACCACCAGCGACGCCACGATCATGCCGAAGAACAGCGCGCTGGTCTGCATCGGGTAGGCCTCCAGCAGCGGCGGCAGAATCACCGACCCGACACCCAGCGCACAGACCATCCCCACGCCCAGGGGCAGAACGAACCGCCACGGCACGGCCTGCCAGTGCAGCCGTGCCTGTACCCGCCGACCACGCAGCAGGGCGGTGGCGGAGGATGCCACCGAGCGGATGGCGCGGACCAATGTGGTGTAGATGCCCAGGATCAGGGCGACGGTGCCGCCCGACACACCAGGAATGACGTCGGCGGTCCCCATGGCCAACCCCTGTGCAAAGCGAAGAGACATTGGTTGGTCGGTGCTGACGAGGGGGGTGGGTGAGGAGGTGTCAGATGACATCAGGATGATCTCGTGTCGGTCATGGTCGGAGGCGCCTCGTCTGCCGCAATCAGCAAGGCGACGGGAAGGTCTGCAAACAGTTCAGCAACTGCGACGGCAGTGCCGGTGTCCGAACTACCGGGGCGCGCCTCCACAGTGTGGCCTGTCAGCAGGTTGTGCCACGTCACCCCGTCGGGCAGGTCGATCTCGGTGTCGGCCCAGATACGCCCCAACGGCGGGAAGCGGCCTCCGTCGGTCACCCGCCCCAGCAATCGGGGACAGACGACCACGATCTGGTTGTCGTGAGCGTCGAAGCGACGCAGGGCGATCAGATGGTCTGACCACCGTCCCCTCACTCCAAGGGGTTCCATCCCACCGTCGGGGCCCAGTGCCCCCGGCAGATCAGCCAGAGCCTGCAGAGCCCGCCACAGCACCCACTGCTTGACCTGCCCATCACGTCGTGCCGACCACAACTCCCTCGGCTGTGGTGGCGTCACGTGCCACTGCGCCAGCGCGGAGTGCGCGGGCTCAACGTCCACCGCACTGCGCTCGGCCGGGTGACCCAACCAGTGGTCCCAGCGCTCGGCCCCCTGAGAGATGTCAGGCACGCCGGTGATGGTGATTCGCAGCAGGGTCGCAGACAACGACGACACCATGGCGATCTCGCCGGCCCGCAGCGCCACGGGCCGGATCTCCTGGGCAACATCACCGCCAGGGTCAAGCAACCCGCGGACCCAGGCCTGCAGGCGGACCTGCGACCGGTCGTCGGGACCGTCCAGAGCCGCGCGGCGACCACGTGTGACCCCGTCGGCATAGCCGCTGAGACGTTCGGTCAGATCCGGGTCGGCCAGGACCTGCGCCAACGGCCCTGACCCATCGTCACTGATGGGCCAAAGGGCGGTCGCGACCTGCAGCACCCGTAACGCGACCGGGCCTTCCGGCGGTTCGCCACGCGTCAGGATCCGCTGGGCCATCATCGTCCAGCCGGGCGCCAGACCGCTCAGTGCGGCCAATCGCATCCGCAGGTCCTCGCCGAAACAGATGACATGGCTTGTCGTCGTGTGCATCCCTCGATCGGGGAGGTGGATGATCCGCTCCAGAGCCTGCGGGATGCTGAGGGGGAGATCGCTGGCATCTTCGCCAAGGTCGCTGTCAGCGACCAGGGCATCGTGGTGGCACCGCAACCCCTCCTCCATGCCAAGGACCATCACCTGTGCCGAAAGTTGTTGGAAGCGCGTGACGGCTTCGGCGACGGCAGCGGTCCAGCGGCACTCCCCGGTCAGCAAACCGGTCAGCCACTGCCACACCACCGGCGGCATCTGACCACGCGTGGTGTCCTGACCGGCGACGGCGACCGCTGCACGGATGTGTTCGCGGTCAGGCTCACGGGTCGCGCCGGTCTGCGGGTCGGTATAGGTCCGCGTGACTGCCAGTGCGGTCAGGACTCGGCTGACGGCGTCAAGCAGGGTCCGGTAGTCAATGTCACGGACGTTGATGTCGTCCTGGCTGGCATCCCACATCACCCTGACCAGTCGGCGCAGGTCCGGGCCCAGATCACGGTCCATCCGCTGCTGTTTCACAGCCCATGTCCGCTGTGGATCCGCCACACCGCCTTGCTGGTCGGCCAGCCGACGCAGCTGAGCCAGCCCCTGCGGATCGACCTGCAGGCCGAGACTGACACGCAGCCATTCGTGTCCGGCGGTGCCGTCGATCGGCCACTCCTGCGGGACGGGGTCGCTGGCGCTGCGGGTTGTCCCAACCACGATCCAGGTTTGGGGCCCCACGCGGTCGCGCAACCGCTCCAGGTAGGCGGTGGGGTCGGCCAAATCCTGCACATCATCAACCAGCAGACCGTCAAGCAGCCCCTCAGTGACCAACTGGATCACCTTTGTGTGGCTGGCGTCGAACACCGTTTCCTCGTCCACCCGTAGCGCCGCCAGATGGTTGTGATGCAGATGTCGGCGGTAGTTCACCAACCGACGACCGGCCGTCTGGCTGACCAGACGGTAGTGCTGCTGCTCCAGCAACGAATGCATCCGTGTCCACGAGCGTGTGTCACCCGCCACGCCGATCAACCGGTTCACCCCGGCCCGTTCGACCGCCCCCGCGCTCTCGACGTTCAACGGGAACGACAACTCGCCATAGGTCACGCGGACACCCGACGCCGTCTGGAGCAATCCCATCCTGGCCGCCTCCAACTCCTCACCGTAGGGGCCGTCCAGCACCGGCAGGATCACCTTCTCCTGTGCCCCCGGCAACGGGGTCTGGAAGTCGACGTCAAAGTAGCGGGCGGCATCACTCGAACGGCCGTCCCGCAGCATCGTCTCCCACATCGCATTCCACGGCCCGATTGCCATGTGGCCGGGGATGATGGTGCCAATTAGGCCCAGTCCCGCAGCCTGCGCCACCTCGGCCAGTCGCCGCAACCCCTGCTCACCACCCAGAACAGGCGAGACCTCGTTGTGGTCGGTCACATCGCGAAAGTCGGTGGAGCCCGGCCGTGCGGTCAGAAACGGTGACAGGTTGAGGTGACTGATGCCAAGCTCGGCCAGATGGTCGATCATCTGCGCCGCACCATCGAAGGAGAACTCAGACGTCAATTGCAGACGGTAGGTGGCACGCGGGCTGACCCTCATCCGTGGCCGCCCGCTGAGGAGTCATGGTCGGTGCAACGCAGCACCGTGACGGACTGGGCCGCCACCTGGATGGCCGAACCGGCGGTGAGTGGCTGGACGACAGGGGCGTTCTGGTCCTGGGACCCCGCGGTATCAAGCACAACGGCCCAACGGGCGCCGTAACCGTGAGGGGGAATGTGGAACGACACGTGCTGGGAACGAGCGTTCAACAGCACCAGGAAACTGTCGTCGTGGACCGGTCGGCCGCGCTCGTCGCGAGTTGGCAACTCGCCGCCGTTCAGGAAGAACCCCAGCGCATCGCTGTGTGGATCGTCCCAGTCAGCTTGGGTCATGACCGCTCCGTGCGGGGTCAGCCAGTGCAGGTCGCCGTCGCCGGAGAAGAACGTCCGGCGTCGAAAGACCGGATGGGCCCGGCGCAGGGCGACCAGGCGATTGGTGAACGCCAACAACTGTGCGCCCTCCTCACCGAAAGTCCAGTCATAGTGCGTGATGGCGTTGTCTTGGCAGTACCCGTTGTTGTTGCCCTGCTGGCTACGGCCGAACTCATCGCCCCCCAGCAGCATCGGCACGCCCTGGCTCAACAGCAGAGTGGTCAACAGGTTGCGGGTCTGGCGGGCCCTGAGCTCAACGATCCCGGGGTCATCGGTTGGCCCTTCCACCCCGTGGTTGTTCGAGCGGTTGTGATCCTCGCCGCTGGAGTTGTCATCCAGGTTGGCATCGTTGTGTTTGCGGTCATAGCTGACCAGGTCGGCCATGGTGAAGCCGTCGTGTGAGGTGATGAAGTTGATCGAGGCGTAGGGACGCCGTCCGTTGTGGGCGTACAGGTCACTTGACCCCGACAGCCTGCTGGCCAGGTCGCCGACGTGTCCCTGGCCCAGCCACCAGTCGCGGACGGTGTCGCGGTACTTGCCGTTCAGTTCAGCCCACCCGGACGGGAAGTTGCCGACCTGATAGCCACCGTCGCCCAGGTCCCAGGGTTCGGCGATCAGCTTGGCCTGGCTGATCACCGGGTCCTGCTGGATGATGTCGAAGAATCCGCTGAGCTTGTCGACCTCGTGCAGTTCGCGTGCCAGCGTGCTGGCCAGATCGAAGCGGAACCCGTCGACGTGCATTTCGGTGACCCAGTACCGAAGGCTGTCCATGATCAACTGCAACACATGGGGGTGTTGCATGTTCATCGAGTTGCCCGTGCCGGTGAAGTCCACGTAGCGCGAGGGGTCGCCACGGTTCAAGCGGTAGTACGAGGCGTTGTCCAGGCCGCGCAGTGACACCGTCGGGCCGGCCTCATCACCCTCGCCCGTGTGGTTGTAGACCACATCCAGGATCACCTCCAGACCCGCGGCATGCAGATCGGCGACCATCGCCTTGAACTCATACACCTGGCGGGCTGCGGCGCGCTGGGAGGCATAGCCGGCATGAGGGCTCAAAAACCCGATGGTGTTGTACCCCCAGTACTGGCTGAGGCCCTTTTGCCACAGGAGGTGATCGGTCAGGAAGTGATGGACGGGTTGCAGTTGTACCGCCGTCACACCGAGGCCCAGCAGATGGTCGGTGAAGGGGGTGGAAGCCAGCCCTGCGAAGGTGCCACGCAACGGACCGGCCACGGCGGGGTGGGCGATTGTGGCACCACGGACATGGGTCTCATAGATGATTGTCTCGGAGAACGGCCGTCGTGGAGGCCGGTCGTCGCGCCAGTCGAAAAACGGGTTGACCACCACCGACTTCGGCACGAACGGGGCGCTGTCGGCAAGGCTTGGGCGCGACGGGTCATCTGCGTCGTAGCCGAAACAGGCCGGTGACCAGACCACGTCACCATCGATGGCTTTCGCATACGGATCGATCAACAGTTTGCGGTCGTTGGCAAGCAGGCCGCGGGAGGGATCCCAGGACCCGTGGACCCTGAAGCCATACCGTTGGCCCGGCCCGATGCCCGGAAGGTAGGCGTGCCACACGAAACCGGTGCGGTCCTCCAGGGGGACCCGTACCTCCTCCCCCGCGTCGGGACCGTCGCCGAACAGGCACAACTCGACGCCCTGTGCCACCTCACTGAACACGGCGACGTTCACGCCGCGCCCATCCCAGTTCAACCCCAAGGGGTAGGGCTGGCCCGGCCAGGTCGCGGTCGTGGGAGGGGCATGCATCAGCGGCCATGGTCGCACAGGCCACGTCCCATTCGCCTGGGGGCGGCGCTAGACTGTCGCGGACCGTCTGACCCAACAGGAGATCGACCGCTTTCGTGGCCTCGACAACCCAGGCCGCAGACGTCCGGGTCTATGGCTGGCGCCATCCCAGCGTGATCGCGGCGGCTGTGTTCAGCCTGTACGCCGGGTTTGCGCAGTTCACCGCCACGGCCACCCTGCCCGACATCGCCGAGGCATTCGGCATCGACGTGCCCGGTGCCGGCGCGTCGGTCGTTGCCCAGGCAGGTTTGTCGTTCTCAACCCTCGGTGTGGCCCTGGCGATCATCCGGCTGGCCTCAATCGCCGCGTTACCGATCGCCCGTCAGGCCGACTGGTTGGGTCGCCGGCGTGTCCTGCTGGTCGTCACCGCAGCCGCCTTGGTATTGACCGCCCTGGCGGCGGGCAGCCCGTGGTTCTGGTTGTTGGTGTTGATCTTCTCCCTGGCCCGTCCACTGATGTCGGCCACCAATGCGGTGGCGGCGGTGATCGCCGCCGAGGAGGTGGCCACGGCAGATCGGTCCCGCGCCATGGCCGTGATCACCGTCGGCTACGGGATCGGCAGCGGCATCCCGGTCGTGCTGCGCGGTCTGACCGGCGGCGACATCGGGTTTCGGGTCATCCTGTTGATCGCGGTCCCACTGCTGGCCACCCTGCCCCTGGTGGCCCGACTGGTGCAGGAGCCCGATCGGGCGGCCCGGCTGGTCCAGGGAGCCTCGGCCACCGCCAAGCGCTTGGGGCGGGTTCCCTCGGAGATGGTCGGGCGACTGCTGCTGTTGTCCACCCTGGGATTCTTCGTCGCGTTCCTGACTGGCCCGGTCAACACGTTTCTGTTCCTTTATGCCGAGAAGGTGGCGGGGCTGTCACCGCAACAGCAGACCATCGTGCTGCCCTTCGGGGCGGGGATGGGAGCGTGTGGTTTGGTGTTGGGGGTCAGGATGGCCGACCGATTCGGGCGGATTCCCACGGCTATGTGGACCAAGTTCTTCCTGGCCGGTGCCGGCGTGCTGACGTATTCGGCGGGCGCGTGGGGTGCGGCGGTCGGCTACGTCCTGACCCTGTTCATCGGATCCTCCTACGCCCCCGCGGTGGCGGCGACCGCGGCGGAGATCTTCCCCACCTCGATCAGGGCCACCGCGGCGGGGTGGGTGACGTTTGCCGGAACCATCGGGGCTGTGGCCGGTCTGGTGATCTTCGGTGTCGTGGCCGACCGGACCGGATCATTCGTGATGGCGGCTCTGGTGGTCAGCGTGCCCACCGCGATCTCGGCCATCGGCTACCGCTGGCTACCCGAGACCGTCGGGATGGAATTGGAGCAGTCAGCCCCCGAGATCACCTGACCCCATCCCTGACCCGACGGACGCGCCGCCCACGTCAACAGGTAGCGTCGGCAGGGATGGAACTGGTACTGATCCGACATGCCCAACCGGCCTGGCGCTCCACCGACGGGCTTGCCACCAACGACCCCGGACTGACCCCTCTGGGCCAACAGCAGGCCACGGCCTTGGCCGAATGGATGAGGGATCGCAGCCATCCCGTCGACGGGTTGTTCGCCTCGACGGCACGCCGTTCACAGGCCACCGCCCAGGTCATCGGGTCCGTGCTGGGACTTGAACCACTCATCGAACCCTGGCTACTGGAAATCGGCGCCCCACAGGACTGGGAGGGACAGCCTGAGGACGAGGTCGTCGCCACCCTCGCCAGGCTGAAATCACGTCCCCTGGACCAATGGTGGGACGGGGCCCCGGGTGGCGAATCCTTCCGCGATTTCCACAAGAGGGTCACCGAAGGTCTGGAGGGATTCCTCTCGCGCTTCGACGCCATCCGCCACCAGGGCGACCCCGCCCGGCTGTGGGCGGTCCCTGACAACGGACCGCGTCTGGTCCTTGTCGCCCATGCCGGGACCAACTCGGTGATGACCAGTCACCTGTTGGGAATCGACCCGCAGCCGTGGGAGTGGGAGCGGTTCGCCTGCGACCACGCCTCGGCGACGGTGTTGCGCAGCCGCCCGATCGCCGACGCGGACATGTGGGCCCTGGAACATTTCTCCGATGTCGCCCACCTGCCCCACGATCAGGTCACCGCATGACAGGTGGCGGGTGACAACACCGCCCGCCGGGGATAATACCGGACACGTGCCCTCATCCATCGCACCCGAGCAGCCGCCCCACAAACACGGCCATGGCGTCCACATGCTGGATTCCACGATCGCCTGCTTCGACGTGTGGGCACCCCAGGCGGACCGAGTCGACATCACCGTCGGGACGCGACATCTGCCGTTGCAGCCAACCGATAACGGCTGGTGGCGCCTGGTCACCGATGCCTCACACGGCACCCGCTACGCCTTCCATCTGGATGATGGCGACCCGCTGCCCGACCCGGCCGCCCGGTGGCTACCCGACGGTGTCCACGCGTCCGCTGCCGTCCTTGACCCTCGCAGGTGGTCCTGGACCACCCCGCGCTTCCAGCCTGCACCCCTGACCGGGGCCGTGATCTATGAATTGCATGTCGGCACCTTCACCACCGAGGGCATCTTCGAGGCGGCGGCCGATCACCTTCACGACCTGGCAGAGTTGGGCATCACCCACGTGGAGATCATGCCGGTCAACGCCTTTGACGGGGTCCACGGCTGGGGCTATGACGGCGTGGCCTGGTGGGCGGTTCACCAGCCCTACGGCGGGCCTGACGGCTTGGCCGCCTTCGTCGACACCTGCCATGCGAACGGGCTGGGGGTCATCCTCGACGTCGTCCACAACCACCTGGGCCCCAGCGGCAACTATCTGCCCCGCTTTGGCCCCTACCTGCAGACCGACGCCGAGTCGACCTGGGGCAAGGTCATCAACCTGGATGGCCCCGATTCAGGACCGGTCCGCCAGTTCATCATCTCAAGCGCCCTGGCCTGGCTGCGCGACTACCACATCGACGCGTTGCGCCTGGATGCCGTGCATGCGTTGGACGACCGGGGCAGCGCCACCCACCTGCTGGCCGAACTGGCCGACGCGGTCACCGATCTGTCCGAACAGACCGGGCGCCGACTGGAACTGATCGCCGAAACGGACCGCAACGACCCGCAGACCATCGTCCCCCGCGCACAGGGAGGCCTGGGTCTTGATGCCCAGTGGGCCGACGACCTGCACCATGCCATCCATGTCGCCGTCACGGGTGAGACCGACGGGTATTACATCGACTATTCCGACCCGCTTGCGGCGCTAGCGCGGGCCTACATGCACGGCTTTGTCTATGACGGCCGTCACAGCGCCTACCGCGAGCGGGTCGTCGGCGCCCCGGTGCCATCTCAGCTTTCGCTGCGACGGCTGATCGCCTGTACCCAGAACCACGATCAGGTGGGCAACCGGGCGGCCGGCGATCGGCTGACCAGCTTGGTCGCAGCCGACCTGGTCCGGGCCGCAACACTTCTGCTGTGCACAGCACCCCACACGCCGATGCTGTTCATGGGTCAGGAGTACGGCGAAACCCGGCCATTCGCGTTCTTCAGCGACATGCCCGACGAGGCCCTGCGGCACGCCATCCGTGAGGGACGACGGCGTGAGTTTCAGTCCTTTGAGTCCTGGCAGGATGAATCTGGACGAAACACCGTGCCCGACCCCCTGGACCCACAGACCTTCCGCGACTCCAAGCTGGACCGAACGGCGGCCGCAACCGATCAGGGGCTCAGCCGACGCGCGTTGTGGCGGGACCTGCTGGCGCTGCGGCGCAGCCAACCCGCGCTGGGCACCGGCCGACAGGATCTGATCCAAGCCCAGACAGTCGGCCCGCAACTGCTGCGGGTGACGCGCCGCGCTTCCCCAGGCACGGCAGACCGGCCCACCCTGCAGATCTGGGCCAACTTGGGCGACCAGCCCGCCAGTTCCTGCCCCCATCCGGTCCTGCTGAGCACTGCCGATCCGGCCTACGGCGGCCCTGGCCATCCCGACCCCCAGGTCCTGCCGGCCCGCAGCGCAGCGATTCACCGGATCCCTGCCCCATCCAACTCGCCCAGACACACCCCAGGACTTTCGTGACCGACGCCACCCTGATCCCCACCTCCACCTATCGCCTTCACCTGACCTACCACTTCACGCTGGACGACGCCGCACAAATGGTGGACTACACCGACGCGTTGGGCGTCGATTGGCTGTACGCCTCACCGATCCAGACCGTGCCAGTCGGTGCAACCCATGGCTATCACATCACCGATCCCCTGACGGTCAATCCTGAGTTGGGAGGAGAGGAGGCGCTGCGCCGCCTGCGTGACAAGTTGGCTGGCAGCGGCCGGCGACTGGTGCTTGACATCGTGCCCAACCATCTGGCGGCGTCAGTGGACAACCCCTGGTGGGTCGAAGTGTTGGCCGCCGGCCCCGAATCGGCCTACGCCCCGGTGTTCGACATCGATTTCGACGCCGGTCCCATCGTGCTGCCGGTGCTGGGAGAACCGGTC
This sequence comes from Euzebya sp., assembly GCA_051004735.1. Taxonomy (GTDB): domain Bacteria; phylum Actinomycetota; class Nitriliruptoria; order Euzebyales; family Euzebyaceae; genus Euzebya. Next base: position 58,021 of record JBPCKA010000080.1, read on the forward strand.
GAACAGGCCATCGCCCAGCAGTCGTTGCGGATCCAGGACGGCCGACTGGCCTATCACGACCTGCGCCTGCCCCTGGCCGCGGGCACCGACACCACAGCCCCGCTGCAAGACGTTTTGGACGCCCAGCACTACCGGCTGCATCAGTGGCAACACGGTGAGACCATCCTCAACTGGCGGCGTTTCTTCGCGGTGAACGAGTTGGTCGGGGTGCGCGTGGAGGACCCCGACGTCTTTGAGTCCACCCACTCAGCGATCCTGCGGTGGATCGATGAGGGACTGGTGCATGGCCTGCGGGTCGATCACATCGACGGTCTGGCCGATCCGGCCCTGTACCTGCAGACCCTGCGCGACCGGATTGGGGACAACCACTGGCTGGTCGTGGAGAAGATCGTCGAAGGCGACGAGGCACTACCCACCGACTGGCCCGTGCACGGCACCACCGGTTATGAAACCGGCATCATGCTGTACGCCTGGCTGCTGGACCCAACCGGCTATGACCAGTTGCGGCAGGACTTCTGGCAGGTCAGCGAACTGCCGGATGGCACCGCGGCCGCACTGCCGGCATCCAAACTGGCGGTGTTGGACTCCTTGTTCGTGGCGGAGGTCAACCGGATCGCCCAACTGTTAGGCGACGTCCCCGATCCACCCCCGGTGCAGGCCAGGGTCGACGGCGTGCGGCACCTGACCGCCCACCTACGGGGGTACCGGACCTACGCGCCGCCCAGCGGGCCCCTGACCCCGGAGGACCGGACTGCGATACAGCAGGCCGCGACCGCCGCCGAGCAGGCTGGCGCCCTCGAGGCCGTGTCGGTCGCACAGGCGCTGATGACTGAGGAGGGACGGGACGGGCTGCTCCGCTGGCAACAGCTCAGCGGGCCGGCGGCCGCCAAAGGCTTTGAGGACCGACTGCTGTACCGCCACGTCGCACTGGCGGGCCTGAGCGAGGTCGGCGCCGATGCCGGATTGCTGGATCGCCTGCCCACCTCCGGCGAAATCGCTGCGGCCATGGTCCGCCGTGCCGGGACCACCCCGGCAGCGGGGTCGACCACCTCGACCCACGACACCAAACGCAGCGAGGACGTCCGCGCCCGTCTGGCGGTGCTGGCTGAGATTCCCGGTGAGTTCACCGCCCTGCTGACTTCCGTGACCGATCACCTGACTGGTCATGCCCCGACCCTGGATGGGCACACCCGTTGGCTGTTGATCCAGACAGTGCTGGGCACCCTCGACCTTGTTCCTTCGGGCGACGTGGACTACCTGCAGCGCCTGCAGGAGTATGCGACCAAGGCCTTGCGCGAGGCCGAGTTGCACACCAGCCACCGCGACCCCGACCCTGCCTATGAACAGGCTGTCAGCGAGTGGTTGGACGCCTTGCTGTCCCCCGGCCCTGCGCGCGATGCCGTCAGTGACCTGGTTGAACGCATCGCCCTACCCGGAGCGTGCAACAGCCTTGCGTTGCTGCTGTTGAAGATCGCAGCACCCGGTGTGGCCGACATCTATCGCGGCTGTGAGGTCTGGGACGACGCCCTGGTCGATCCCGACAACCGGCGACCACTGGACCTCACCCGTCTGCGTGGACTGTTGGACGGGCTTGACTCCCCTCAACCATCCGAGGTGTTGGAGCGGTGGCGCGATGGGGCGGTGAAGATGCACCTCACCCGCCAGGGGCTGCTGGCACGCCGGCGGCTTCCCGAGGTGTTCTTGTCGACCCGCTGTGATTCCCCCGCCGTCACCGGTCGCCGGGCCGACCACGTCGTGTGCCTGCATCGCTGGGCCAGTGACCGTGGGCTGTTCGCCGTGACTGAGCCCGCCGGCAGCCCGACTATCATCGCCCTCGCGCCACGGCTGCCATTGACGTTGGCCGAGGGGGCCTGGCCGCTGGGTGAGGTGTGGCAGGACACCTGGATCTCTGCCGGAGCTGGTCGCTACCACGCCACAAACTTGCTGACCGGCGCCGAGGTGCCCATCAATGAGGGTCGCATCACCCTCGCCGACGCCACCACCACCCTGCCCGTTGCCCTGCTGGAGTTGACATGACGCAGTCTTCCGACGCCACCCCGCGGGTGTGGCCCGGACAGCCCTACCCGCTGGGGGCGACCTTTGACGGGGTCGGTACCCATTTCTCGCTGTTCAGCGAAAACGCTGAGGCCGTCCAGTTGTGCCTGTTCGATGACGACGACCAGCAGACGGTCATCGACATCACCGAGGTGACCGGCTATTGCTGGCATGCCTACCTGCCCGATGTCGGCCCCGGGCAGCGCTACGGCTACCGCGTCCACGGGCCCTACGACCCGGCCACGGGAGCCCGGTTCAACCCGGCCAAACTGCTACTTGACCCCTACGCCAAGGCGGTGACCGGCGGTATCGACTGGGACGCGTCCGTCTTCGCCTACGACTTCGATGACCCCCAGCAACCAAATGACGACGACTCAGCTGCGCACGTACCGCGCAGCATCGTCGTCAACCCCTACTTCGATTGGGAGGGGGACCGCCTGCTGAAGATCCCCATGCACCAGACGGTGATCTATGAGGTCCACGTCAAAGGGTTCACCGCGACCCATCCGGGCGTCCCCGAGGAGCTACGGGGAACCTACGGCGGCCTGGCGACCGAGCCGGCCATCACCCACCTGCGGGAACTCGGGGTCACTGCGGTGGAATTGCTGCCCATCCACCAATTCGTCCACCACTCCCACCTGGCCGAGCGCGGCCTGCGTAACTATTGGGGGTATGACTCCATCGCCTATTTGGCCCCGCACCATGAGTACGCCGCCACTGACCGTGTGGGTGGGCAGGTGCAGGAGTTCAAGCAGATGGTCCGCGCCCTGCACGCCGCAGGGATCGAGGTGATCCTCGACGTCGTCTACAACCACACCGGCGAGGGCAACCACCTGGGGCCCCACCTCAGCCTGCGCGGCGTTGACAACCAGTCCTACTACCGACTGGTCGAGAAGAACCCGCAGTTCTACATGGACTACACGGGAACCGGGAACTCACTGAACGCCCGCAGCCCCTTCGTCCTGCAACTGATCATGGACAGCCTGCGGTACTGGGTCACCGAGATGCACGTCGACGGCTTCCGCTTCGACCTGGCCAGCACGCTGGCACGCGAACTGCACGACGTGGACAAGCTCAGCGCCTTCTTCGACATCATCCAACAGGACCCGGTCATCAGCCAGGTCAAGCTGATCGCCGAACCCTGGGACGTCGGTGAGGGCGGCTATCAGGTGGGCAACTTCCCGCCGGTGTGGTCGGAATGGAACGGGCGGTACCGCGACACCGTCCGGGACTTCTGGCGGGGTGAGACTGCCACCCTGGGCGAGTTCGCCCAACGCCTGACGGGCTCCAGCGACCTGTACCAGTCCGATACCCGCCGCCCGATGGCCAGCATCAACTTCGTCACCGCCCACGACGGCTTCACGCTGGCCGACCTGGTCAGCTACAACGACAAACACAACCAGGCCAACGGAGAGGACAACAACGACGGCAGCGACCACAATCGCTCGTGGAACCACGGCGTGGAGGGTCCCACCGATGACCCCCAGGTGCTGGCCCTGCGAGCCCGCCAGCTTCGCAACTTCCTGGCCACGATGCTGTTCAGCCAGGGTGTGCCGATGCTGGTCGGGGGCGATGAGATGGGTCGGAGTCAGGGGGGCAACAACAACGCCTACTGCCAGGACAATGAGATCAGCTGGTTCAACTGGACCGGTGAGGATGGTCCGGGTGGGATGGATGAGGAGTTGCTGACCTTCACCCAGCGACTGATCGCGTTTCGTTCCGCACATCCGGTCTTTCGGCGTCGACGCTGGTTTGAGGGCTCGAGCATCCGCGGCAGCCACCTGGATGACATCGGCTGGTTCAGGCTTGACGGTCAGGAGATGGACGACCGGGACTGGGAGGTCGGCCACGCCCGCTCACTGGCGGTGTTTCTCAACGGCAAGGGCATCCATACCCCTGGTCCCCAGGGCGAGCCGCTGATCGACGACGACATGCTGGTGATCTTCAACGCCGCGCCGGACACCGTGACGTTCACCGTTCCAGAGCCGCTGGGCAAGGGCTGGCGGCTGCTGCTTGACACCGCCGAGGGTGGCTGGACCCAGTGGGAGGACGCGGAGGAGGTCGGCGAGGACGTCCCGGCGGTCGGTCGGTCGCTACTCCTGCTGAGCCGCGCCCGGTAGCCCGACCTGCGCTCCTGCGTGGCCATGGACCGGGCGCCGCCGGGGTCCGGCGTGCAGTGACCGACGGGCTCGCCCTAGTGAGCGCCATCACGGCCTTCGAGCTCCGGCAGGGCGCAAGGACCCCATCGGACCAGCAGGCCGTCGACGGGTTCTGCCACGGACGGACGCTGCCCCTCACGTTGGGGGCAGCACTGCGGGCTGGTGAGGTCGGCGCAGCCCTCCGCACTGCGGGCACGCCCATCGGCCCTGCCGACACCCTCATCGCCGGTCTCTGCTTACATCACGGCCACGCCCTCATGACCAACAACATCAGCCAGTTCCAGCGGGTCCCGGCGCTGCGCCTCAACCCGCTGACGTAGCCCGACGGCTTCGCCCGCCGGGCAGGACGATATCGACGGGAACGTCCACTGCTGCCTGGATGCGGTCGGCCAGCCCGTTTCCAACCTGTCTATCGCTGGCGTCCAAGACGACGCTCCTTTGATTGTGACTGCACGCCTCCGGTGTGACCACAGGTGGAACATCTGTGATTCCGCAGACAGAAATGGGGGGGCCATTCGGTTCATCGGTCGGCATACTGCAGCCATGTTGACCCCCGTCCCACCGCCCGTGGAGGGCCTCCGCGACCTGGTTCGGATCGGTAGCGGAGGCTTCGGGACGGTGTATCAGGCAGAGGACGAAGAGCACGCCCGCACTGTGGCGGTCAAGCTGCTGGCCGCTCCAGTGGCCATCGGGGAGGCAGGGGGCGCGTTCGACCGCGAGCGTCGTGCGATGGGCATGCTCTCCAGCCATCCGAACATCGTCGTGGTGTACCGCTCAGGGATGACCATTGACGCCCGCCCCTACATCGTCATGGATTACCTTGCCGGTGGCTCACTGGCGGATCGGCTGAGGACGGGTCCCGTTCCGTGGGCGGAGGCCGCCACCATCGGCGTGAAGATCGCCGGCGCCCTCGCGACGGCTCATGCGCTGAACATCATCCATCGCGACGTCAAACCCGCCAACATCCTCATCACAAGTTGGGGAGAGCCGAAGCTCGGCGACTTCGGCATCGCCAGGATCGCAGGGGCCACCGCCACCTCCGGGGCGACGTCGGCGAGCCTCGCCCACGCCGCCCCGGAGGTGCTTGATGGCAAGCGCGCGACGTTCGCCTCCGACGTCTACTCGCTGGCCTCAACCCTGTATGAGCTGATGGCGGGGACCGCGCCGTTCGTGCGTCCCAGCGACGACTCGGTGGTGCCGATCATCGCGCGCATCCTGACCCAGAAGCCCCCCGATCTCCGGATTCTCGGGGTTCCCAGCACACTCGCCTCCACGCTGGAGCGCGCCATGGACAAGGATCCCCTGATCCGACCCTCGGCCGATGCGTTCGGCATCGAGCTTGCCTCGCTGCTGCGGCACTCTGGCCACGACGTCCCCGCGGTGGTCACCAGCCTTGAGGGGCAGGCCCTTCGACCATCAACGGTCCAACCCGACGACCCAAGATGGGACGCTGCGCAGCGACATGGCCCGCTCCCGGCCGCGGGGGATGATGCCTCGCCCCTGGCCGCAGGGGAAGCCTTGCCCGTGGCCGACGGGGTCGAGGCTGCGGTCCCGGGCGGTCGAGGGCTGACCGGACGTTGGGTGGCCGTCAGTGTCGTGGTTGGCCTTGTGATCCTGATCGCCGTCGGGGTGGTGACCAGAGGCGGCCCGGATGAACAACCAACCGGCGCCTCCTCCACAGCTGGCGCAAGCGCGCCCGCGGGTGACCCGTTGGCGGAGGGCATGCTGCCGTCAACCGTGGAGTTGGCGTTTCGCGGGAGCACTGACAGCGGGTTCAGGGTCGGGCTTCTCCCCGGGCTTGGCGAGGAGCCCCGCTTCCTCACCGATCTCGGGGAGCTCGGACGGCCGGCCCTGTCACCGCATGGCGACCGCATGGTCGCGGCCCAGGACGGCTCGCTGATCGTGATCGACATCATCGACGGCGACGTCACACGACTGGTCGAGACCGGCGCGCGCGACCCGGCATGGTCACCAGATGGGACCACCGTTGCCTACGCCGGCGATGTCGGTGGCCAGCTGGACCTCTTCGTAGTTCGCATCGACGACCCGGGCAACCCACTGCGCGTCACCGACACGCCGGCCAACGAGGGCTCGCCGGCGTGGTCCCCGGATGGTCAGCTGCTGGCCCACGACACCGACGTGTCGGGGGACTTCGACATCTGGCTGGCACAAGTCGACGGCAGCGGATCCTTACAGCTGACGTCAGGGCCAGCCGACGACGAGACCCCCGCCTACCACCCCTCGGGGACCCAGGTCGCGTTCGTTCGCCGCAGCCCTGGGGCAAAGGGCGGCCTGTGGGCGGTTTCCACGAACGGCGACGGGGCCGCACAGCCCGCGACCGAAAATGACGACGAGGAGTCAGGGCCGGCCTACTCCCCCGATGGGAGCATGCTCGCCTTCTCCTCCGATGCCGACGGCGACACTGACCTGTACCTCCTCGACATCGCCTCCGGAGAGGTCAGCCTCCTGCTGGGGGGCCCGGGCCTGCAGGTCGACCCAGACTGGCGTCGTAGACCATGAGGCCGCTCCGCACCTGCCTCCCAACGCTCATCACTCAGCGGGATCCAGACGGCTGCCGACGACCTCGGAGGTGATGAATGCGTATGCCCGGCCGGAGGCCGGCCCAGACCTGTGAGATCGGCCCATACCCGACGCCATCGGCCGTCTGGATTACGGGACAGTTCTTAGTCCTCCGCGGCCGCCGCGGCCGGTTCATCGCGCCGGTGGAGCAGCCAGTGGGTGGTGTGCGCGGCCACGCCCAATAGCAGAATGAACGCCGCGATGTAATACCCGAGGAAGGCCGCGACGACGGCGGCCACCGCCGTCATGTTGACCAGAATCCATCGCATGGTCTGCACGCTCTCCATGGGCCCAACCCTAGCGGGGCTTCGCCCCAGCCCAATACGTGGTGCCGCCTACGGCGGCGCTCGTTGCTGTTCCGCCCCATCAAGCTCGCTGCGCTCGCGATGCGGCGGCTAGTCTCGCCGTCCCCACAGACGCCCTACTTGGGAAGTGAGACCACGATGACCGAGATGACCTACCGCCGACTGGGCCGTTGCGGGCTGAAGGTGAGCGTGCTCTCCTTCGGTTCATGGGTGTCCTTCGGCCCCCAACTGGACGTTGACCTGGGGGCGGAATGCATGGAGGAGGCGCGCACGCACGGGGTCAACTTCTTTGACAACGCCGAGATCTACTCCGACGGCAAGTCCGAGCAGATCATGGGTGACGTGATCGCCAAGCTGGGCTGGGACCGTGGGTCCTACGTGATCTCCTCCAAGTTCTTCTGGGGCATCAAGGACGGCGTGAACAGCAAGAACACGTTGAACCGCAAGTATCTGATGGAGGCCATCGACCCCTGTTTGGAACGGATGGGCCTTGACTACCTGGACCTGATCTTTTGTCACCGGGCCGACCCCGACACCCCGATCGAGGAGACGGTGTGGGCGATGAGCGACATCGTCTCAAGCGGCAAGGCCTTGTACTGGGGCACCTCAGAATGGCCAGCCGACGACATCAGGGCCGCCTGGGAGATCGCCGACCGCCATCACCTGCACAAGCCGGTCATGGAACAACCGCAGTACAACCTTCTCAGCCGTCGCAAGGTCGAAAAGGAATACGCCCGCCTGTATGACGACATCGGCCTGGGCCTCACAACCTGGTCACCGCTGGCCAGCGGACTGTTGACCGGCAAGTACATCGACGGTGTCCCCGAAGGAAGCCGAGCGACGCTTGAGGGCTATGACTGGCTGAAACAGATGGTGACCGACCAGGGCGCCAACGCGAAGGTGGCCAAGCTGAAGGACGTCGCCGACGACCTGGGGTGCACGCTGGCCCAGTTGTCGATCGCCTGGTGTGCGATCAACCCGAACGTCTCGACAGTGATCACCGGGGCCAGCCGTCCCGAGCAGGTCACCGAGAACATGAAGGCCCTGGCGGTGATGGCGCAGCTGGACGCTGACGTCATGGACCGCATCGACGGGATCATGGGCTGATGCGGTACCGCAAACTGGGCACCACCGGGATGGAGGTCTCGACCCAATGCCTGGGTGCGATGATGTTTGGCCCCTGGGGCAACGACGACGTCGATGACTGCGTGCAGCTGATCAACCACGCCATTGACTCGGGCATCAACTTCATCGACACCGCCGACGTCTACAGCCAGGGCGTCAGCGAGGAGATCGTCGGACAGGCCATCGCCAGCCGTCGTGACGAGGTGGTGCTGGCGACCAAGGCCCACGGGCAGATGGGCGAGGGTCGCAACCGCAGCGGCAACTCCCGTCGCTGGCTCACCCACGAAGTCGAGGAATCGCTACGACGACTGCAGACCGACCACATCGACCTGTACCAGATCCACCGTCCCGACCCCGACGTCCCGGTCGCTGAGACACTTGGGGTCCTGACCGACCTGGTTCGCGCCGGCAAGGTGCGTCACATCGGCTGCTCGACCTATCCCGCAGAACAGATCGTCGAGGGACAGTGGGCTGCGGCCGAGCGCGGTCTTGAGCGGTTCGTGTGCGAGCAGCCGCCCTACTCCATCCTGTTTCGCCAGATCGAACGCGACGTGCTGCCGACGGTGCAGGACTACGGCATGGGTGCGATCGTGTGGAGTCCGCTGGCCGGTGGCCTGTTGACCGGGAAATACCGTCAGGGTGCCGATGCGCCCAAGGGCAGCCGCTTCCAACGCCTTGCCGAGATGCTGCCGGCCAACGCCGAACGACTGGATCTGACCAACCAGGGCAACGAGCGCAAGTTGGACGCCGTGGAAGCCCTGCTGGACGTCGCCGAGCAGGCCGACCTGTCGCTGACCCACATGGCCGGCGCGTTCGTCCTGGCCCATCCCGGGGTCACCGCCGCCATCATCGGCCCACGCACACGCGAGCAGTTGGACGACCTGCTGGCCGGCGCCGACATCGAGTTGGACGACGGCGTCCTGGACCAGATCGACGCGATCGTACCCCCCGGGACCATCCTGTTCGAGGAGGACCGGGGTTGGACCCCACCTGCCTTGGAAGACGCCCATCTGCGGCGGCGCTGAACCTACGCAAGTCTAACCTGGGGAGGGACCGCCTGACCCGGAGCCACCACGTGATCAACCACCTGTTCCTGCGATTCATCGCACGGCTGTTTCGCATTCTGGCCTGGCCGTTCGTGCGCTGGGAGTTCCGCGGTGGGGCCTGCATCGGCGACCGTGACGGCTGGATCTTCAGTGCCAACCACCGCTCGGTATTCGACTTCGCCCACGCGGTGGTGGCTTTGGCCCACTTCGGCAAGGACGCCCGGATCATGATCGCCAGCGAGTTCTGGGACATGCCCGTCTACAAGTGGGGCGTGTGGGCCATCAACGCCATCCCGGTGTACCGCACGACCGATCCACGGGGCGCCTTCCAAGCGGCCATCACCGCATTGGAGGACCAGGACAGCATCTGCATCATGCCCGAGGGCCGACTGCGTTGGGATCCCGACCATCCCCTGAAGTTGGGACGGCTCAAGTCCGGTGTCTCGCGGATGGCCGTCGGTGCCAACGCACCGATCATGCCGATTGCGCTGGTCGGTGGCGAGCGGGTGTGGATCCGGGGTCTCAAGTTCCCGCGGTTGCGACTACGCCGCCAGGTGGTGCTGTGCCGCGTGGCCGACGAACCGCTGTGGCTGTCGGGCGAGGACCACCGTGCGAACTGCGACAAACTGCGGGAGGTGCAAGAGTCCCTGCTGCGCCAGGCCACCGCCGACCTGCGGGCGCTGGACCCCTCCTACCTGCCAGCTGTCACGCCCTGACCAGACTCCGCATGGCGGCCGATGCCCCAGCTGTCCGCGAAGGCCACCAGTCCGATCAGTCCCAGACACGCCAGTCCCACGATTCCCGCCAACACCACATCTGGCAGAGGGGCGGTCCAGCCGCCACGCCACAGGTAGGCCACCGCTGAGGTTCCTGGCCCCGTGGAATAGCGGGCCATGGACACCATGTGTGCAGTCTGGTGTCCGATGACCCCGACCACGGGAAGGGCCAACCAGGCCCTGCCGTGAGTCCACTGTGGCAGGCGCCGCCATCCCTCTTCCATGGTCAACACATTGCCTGCGTAGACCCCGATGCCCACCGCCACCGGCAAGGTGTAACGGCCCTGCCAAAACAACCCCAGGTCGGCCGCCTGCAGCGTCTCGGCCACCACCGGCAGCGCCAGGGTCCCGCCGATCAGGGCCAGCAGCACCGCACGCTGCCGCCATGTCGCCACCACGACGGCCGACACGATCACCGACAGGACCGCCAGACCCCACACCGCGATCAACCAATCGGGCAATGGGGTGTCCAGCCAGCCCAGGTTGCCGACCATCTCGACCAGTCGGCCACGGGTCAGTCCCCACGACACGCGCAGGGCAGTCCGGCCCACCAGATCGGGGTTTGGGGACCCGACGAACGCATCAAGGGCAGCGGTTCGCACAAGCCAGATGCCGGCGCCGGCAATGCCCACCAACGCAGTGCCCAACCCTCCAAGAACAGCGGGACGGCGCCACTGCCCCAGCCGGCCCCGGGTGGCCACGCCGACGACCAGGGCAATGACGATTCCCACCGCGATGAGGGGTGACAGCGGACGGGTCCAGGCCAGGGTCACCAGGCTGAGCGCCGCCAGGATCCCGTACCGTCGTGACGGTCTGCTCAGCAGTGCCAGCACGCTGGTCCAGCAGGCCAGTGCGGCCGCGATCTCAAGTCCGCTGGGATTGACCCCTCCCAGCAGGTAGACGGTGATGGGCGTCACCGTCACGCTGAGCACCGCCAGGAAGCGCCAGCCACCCAGATCCCATGCCGTCGCGAACGCGATGGCCAGAAACAGCGCCCCAATCACCGCGTGGACCATCCGGGCACCGATCAGCCCTGGTACCGGGTCCAGCAGGCGTAGCGGCCAACCCACCAGTGCGTAGAACAGCGGCTGGTAGGCACCCGCGGTGGTGACGGCCTGGACCTCCCCGGGTGCGGGTTCCAGCGGCACGATGCAATCGGCCGGGCCCCTGAACGCAAAGAAGCACAGCGGTTGTGCGGGTGCGCCAGCCAGCCCGGCGGGGATGTCGACGACGTGCTCGATCTGTACCACCAGCGGTGGTCCTGGGATCTCGGTGCGCTGCCGTGTGCCCAGCAATTCACCGCCGGCGACCGACGCCGCACGGACAACATGAGCCGGTTCGTCGGGGACGCTAAACTGCGGCGACGCCACGGCCCAGGTCGCGCCCAGCACCAGCCACACCCCGAACGCGGCGGCAAAGGTCCTGGACCAACTCCCAGCCGCAGCCGAACCCAACAGCGCGGACCTCACGTCAGCGCCGCCTTTCGTCGGGAATGCTTCGAGCCTGACCGCGCAGGGCAGTGTACTGACCGCACCCGACCCCCTAGCAGACCTTTGGACCAGTGACCACCACCCCGCCACCGCCAGTCCAGGCGCCACCCGCTCCTCACAGGAATGGCTCACCGTCGCTGAAGGACAAGCTGTTCCGCTTCGTGGTGGTCGGGGTCAGCAGTGCCGTGATCGACATCAGCCTGTTGGTGCTGATGCACGAGATCGTCGGCCTGTCGATCCCCATCGCCACCACCATCGCGTTCTGGACGGCGTTGCTGTACAACTTCAGCCTGAACCGGGCATGGTCCTTCGGTGAGGCGAAGGTCAGTACGCCGTTCGTCAAGTACTTGATCGTGGTCGGCACCAACTACCTGGTCACCCTGGCCATAGTGACCGGTGGGGTCGCCCTGGGGGTGCCCTACGGGCTGGCCAAGGTCTTCGCCATCGGGTTCGGGACGCTGGGTACCTTCCCCGCCTACAACCTGTGGGTCTTCAAGTGACGGGCCCCACATGAACGCTCCCCCGGTGAAAGGGATGGTGGTCATACCGGCGTTCAACGAACAGGACTGCATCGCCGCCGTGGTCACCGAGGTGCGTGAGGCCCTGCCGGAGATGACGGTCGTCGTGGTCGATGACGGGTCGGCAGATCAGACCAGGACCGTGGCCGCAGCGGCGGGTGCCACGGTGCTGTCCCTGCCGTTCAACCTGGGTGTCGGAGGCGCGCTGCGATTGGGACTGCGCTACGCCCAACGCACCGGACACCAGGTGGTGGTCCAGGTCGATGGGGACGGTCAACACGACCCGGCCGAGGTGCACCGTCTGGTCAAGGGGTTGGACTCCGCCGACATCGTGGTCGGGGCCCGGTTTGCCGGCCGTGGCTCCTACACCGTCCGGGGTCCGCGGCGCTGGGCGATGCGCATGCTGGCTTCAGCGATCGGTCGCATGTCGGGAACCACCCTCACCGACGTGACGTCGGGCTTCCGGGCATTTGGTCCCCGTGCGATCACCCTGCTGGCTGAAACGCTGCCGACGGAGTACCTGGGCGACACCATCGATGCCTTGGTGGTGGGCAACAGAGCTGGCCTGCGTATCCGCCAGGAAGCCGTCGTGATGCGCGAACGTCAGGGAGGGGTGCCCAGCCAGTCACCGCTGAAGTCCGCCATCTATCTGGGCCGTGCCGGGATCACCCTGCTGCTGGCGTTCGTGCGGACCGACCCGTGGCCCGAACTCGGTCCCGCACCATGGCAGGACGCCCCGTGAGTGGTTTGCAGATCCTCAGTCTGATCGTGTCCCTGGGCATCCTGGCGGGAGCCATCGAGATGCTGCGCCGACGCCGCCTGCGCGAGAAATACGCCGTGCTATGGCTGGTCGTTGCCGTTGGACAACTGGTCCTGGGTGTGTTTCCCGGTCTGCTGGACGCCGTCGCCGGCCGACTCGGAATTGCCGATCCACCAAACCTGTTGGCGTTCGTCGCCGTGGTGTTCCTGTTGGGTGTCTGCGCCCATCTGTCACTGGAATCAAGCCGACTGGAAGAGGAGACCAGGACCCTGGCCGAGGAGGTCGCCATCCTGCGCCGCCAGGTTGAGGTGCTGCAGCAGGAACCTTGACCTGGCTGTCATGCCAGGCGGCTAGTGTCTGGCCGTTGCTGGATGAGGAGGCATGACGATGGATCAGATGATTCACGCTGAGGGTCTGGTCAAGCACTACGGGGACGTCAAAGCCCTGGACGGGGTTGACCTCACCGTGCCCGAAGGCACGGTGCTGGGCGTTCTTGGACCCAACGGCGCCGGCAAGACCACCGCCGTGCGGATCCTGTCAACCCTGCTCAAACCCGATGCCGGCCGGGCCACAGTGGCCGGGGTGGACGTGTTCGCCGACCCGGCAGGTGTGCGCGAGAAGATCGGCCTGTCCGGCCAGTCCGCCGCCGTCGATGAGTACCTGACCGGCAAGGAGAACCTGGACATGGTCGGCCAACTGTACGGCATGTCGGGCAAGACCAGCCGACAGCGGGCCGGCGAACTGCTGAGGCAGTTCGACCTGGCCGAGTCGGGTGACCGGACCGTCAAGACCTACTCCGGCGGCATGCGTCGGCGGCTGGACCTGGCCGCCGCACTGGTCGCAAAGCCACCTGTGCTGTTCCTGGACGAGCCGACCACGGGGCTTGACCCCCGCAGCCGCAACGACCTGTGGGATGTCATCCGCAATCTGGTCGCCGCCGGCACCACGCTGCTATTGACCACCCAGTACCTGGAGGAAGCCGACCGCCTGGCTGACAACATCATCGTGATGGACCACGGCCGCATCATCGCCCAGGGTGCCGCAGATGCCCTGAAGGACCAGGTCGGTGGCGAACGGATCGAGGTGACCCTGGAACACCTGCAGGATGTCGAGCAGGCCACCGCACTGCTGGGCACGGTGGTGGTCGGCGAGGTCAGGGTCGCCCCGCAGTCTCGTCAACTGACCGGCCAGGTGATCGGCGGCGCCGCGACACTGCGTCACGCTCTGAACCGGCTGGACGACGCTGGCCTGTCGGTGCTGGACTTCGGCCTGCGCCGACCGACCCTGGACGATGTGTTCCTGACCCTCACCGGACACGTCGCCGAGGTCGCAGACGCCACCGAGGAGGCATCGGCATGACCACCCTGACAAAGACCGCTCGCGACAGCGCGATCGTGGCCAAACGCAATCTGATCAAGATCAAGCGTGTCCCCGACCTGCTGGTGTTCACGCTGCTGAGCCCGATCATGTTCGTGCTGCTGTTCGCCTACGTCTTCGGCGGCTCGATCCAGGTCGCCGGCGGCAATTACCGCGAGTTCCTGATCGCCGGGATCTTCGCCCAAACGGTCGTGTTCGGCGCCACCATCACCGGTGCGGGGCTTGCCGATGACATTCAGAAGGGCATCATCGACCGGTTCAGGTCGCTGCCGATGGCACCCTCGGCAGTGTTGGCGGGCCGGACGGCCAGCGACGTCGTGAACAACATCCTGGTGCTGATCGTCATGTCGCTGACGGGGCTGGCGGTTGGCTGGCGGATCCGCAGCTCACCGCTGGAGGCGATCGGCGGATTCCTGCTGCTGTTGCTGTTTGCCTACTCGATCAGCTGGATGATGGCCTACATCGGGCTGCTGGTCCCCTCCCCCGAGGTGGTCAACAACGCCTCGTTCCTGGCGATCTTCCCGTTGACGTTCATCTCCAATGCCTTCGTGCCCTCAGACAACCTTCCCGGGCCACTACGGACCTTCGCGGAGTGGAACCCGGTGTCCTCGGTCACCCAAGCGGCACGGGAACTGTTCGGCAACACCAGCCCGGACGTTCCCCTGCCGGGTGCCTGGTCCTTGCAGCATCCCGTCATCTACAGCCTGATCTGGGTGGCCATCATCCTGGCGATCTTCATCCCCCTGTCCTCCTGGCAGTACCAACGCACCTCCCAGCGGGCCTGAGGCACCGGCGGGAGCTACCAGATGTCAACCCGTTGCCCGGGGTCCAACCACAGGCCGTCGCCTTCGGCGGTGGCGAAAGCGTCGTGGAAGGCGCCGATGTTGCGCACCACGTTTGCGCGAAACTCCGGTGGAGAATGGGGATCGACAGAAAGTCGGCGAACCGCCTCCTCGGTGCGGGTCACCATCCGCCAGGCGGCCGCCCAGCCCACGAAGAAGCGCTGGTCCCCGGTCATGCCGTCGGACTCCGGGACGGCACCGTCTAGGTCGGACTCGACGAACAGCCGCCAGGCATGGAAGGCCACGGCCACCCCGCCCAGGTCGCCGATGTTCTCCCCCACCGTCAGGGCACCGTTGACGGTGTGCTCATCGGGTAGGTCACGGGGGCTGTAGCCGTTGTACTGCTCCACCAGCGTGGCCACCTTGGCGTCGAAGCGTTCGCGGTCCTCGTCGGTCCACCAGTTCCGCAGCGATCCGTCGCCGTCATACCGCGACCCCTGGTCATCAAAGCCGTGGCCGATCTCATGACCGATCACAGCCCCGATCGCGCCGTAGTTGTAGGCCGGGTCACGGTCTGGGTCGAAGAACGGCGGCTGCAGGATGGCGGCTGGAAAGACGATCTCGTTCAAGGCCGGGTTGTAGTAGGCGTTGACGGTCTGGGGGGTCATGAACCACTCGTCGCGGTCGACCGGCCCGTCCAGCTTGGCCAGTTCCCGGTCGCTCTCCACGGCATTGGAGCGGCGGATGTTGCCCAGCAGGTCATCAGGTGCGATCTCCAGGGCCGAGTAGTCCTTCCACCTGACCGGCTTGCCGATCTTGGGGGTGAACGCCTCCAGCTTCGCCAGCGCCCGCTGACGGGTGTCGGCCTGCATCCACTCAAGATCGGTGATCCGCTGCCGGTAGGCCTCAAGCAGGTTGTCCACCAGGACCTCCATCTGTTCCTGTGCCCGAGGCGGGTAGTGCTCGGCGACGTAGGACTGGCCCACCAGCTCGCCCACCAGAGCCTGGACCAGACCCACACCACGCTTCCAGCGGGGCCGTAGCTTTGGCGCCCCGGTCAGGGTGCGTCCGTAGAAGTCGAAGGACTCCTCAACCAGATCATCGCTCAGATATCCCGACATCGACCGGATCACCTTCCAGGTCAGCCACTGCTTCCACACCCCAACCGGTTCCTGCTCCAGCAGCGCGGTCACCGCCTGGACGACGTCGGGCTGGGCGACCACGACCTGGGACCACTGCGGCTCATCGACTCCCATGCCGGACATCCATTCCTCGGCCACCGGCAGGGCAGCGCGCAACTCCTCGGCGGTCATCAGGTTGTAGGTCTTCACGGCATCGCGGGTTTCGGTGCGGTCCCAGTGCGCTTCCGCCAACCGGGTTTCAAAAGCCATGATCTGTTCGGCGGCCGCCATCGCATGAGAGTCCGTGGGCACTGCCTGCGCCAGCTTCAGCATCCGTGCGACATGGGGAACGTAGGCCTGGCGAATCTTGGCGTGTTCCTCATCGCGGTAGTACGACTCGTCGGGCAGACCCAAGCCTGCCTGGGCGATGTGGATCAGGTACCGGTTGGGATCGCTCTTGTCGATCCACACCCCCGCGCCCAGGACGCCGCCCATTCCCTCACGCGCCAGTTCGCCCTGCAGTCGCATCAGCGAGGTGGCGTCGGTGACGGACTGGATGCGTTCCAGCAGTGGCTCCAGTGGCTGCACCCCCGCGGCCTCCACGGCGTCGGTGTCCATGAACGAGGCGTACAGATCCCCGATCTTTTGGGCACCAGACCCCTGCTCCCCCCGCTCCTGTGCCGCCCGTTCGATGATGTCGCGGACATCGAGCTCGGCCTGCTCGCGCAAAATGTCGAAGGATCCGTAGGTGGAGCGGTCCTCGGGGATCTGGGCGGTGGAGATCCAGCGGCTGTTCACATGTCCGAACAGGTCGTCCTGGGGACGAACCGCGGGGTCGACGTCTTCGGTGATGGGACGGGATTGCTCAACGGTGCTCAACGGATGTGTCTCCTGCGAACGGCGGGGATGTGGCTGACCGCCCACTCTGACATGTCCCTGGCCCCTCGCCGCCCCCGCGCTGCCGCTACCGCGTGGCTCACCCGACGACGAAGTTGACCAGGCGGCCCGGGACCACGATCTCCTTACGGATCGTCTGGCCGTCCAGGTGTTCGGCAACCTCGGCCTTGGCCGCGGCCAGGGTCTCCTCCTTCGAGGCTCCGTTAGACACCTCGACGGTGCCCCGCAGCTTGCCCTGGACCTGGATGGCGATGGTGATGGTGTCCTGCACCAGTGCCTCCTGGTCCCATTCGGGCCAAGCCTCGTAGGCCAGGCTCTGGTCGTGGCCCAGGCGGTGCCACAACTCCTCGGCCAGATGGGGGGCGTAGGGCGACAGGATCAGCAGGAATGACTCCATGTCAGCCTTGGCCATCGGTGTGCCGCCGCAGGCGTTGACCAACTCCATCATCTTGGCGATCGGGGTGTTGACCTTCAGTTCCTCGATGCCGGTGGTGGTCTCCCTGATGGCGGTGTGCAGTGCGCGACGGACCTCGCGAGGTGTGTCGGCCGGGAAGTCCCGCAGCTGGTCGGTCTCGCTGTCGACGAACAGACGCCAGGTCCGTGACAGGAACCGGTGGATGCCCTCACATCCTGAGGTGTTCCACACCTTGACCTGCTCCAGGGGGCCCATGAACATCTCATACAGCCGCAGCGTGTCGGCCCCGAACCGCTGGACGATGTCCAGTGGGTCCACGGAGTTGTTCAGGCTCTTGCCCATCTTGCCCGAGCGTTGCTCGACCGGGATGTCCCCATCGGCGACGTAGTAGTCGGTCTGCACCGACTCCTGGGAGTGCGCCGAGGTGATCGTGGCCATCCGGCCCGGGTCACGCTCGACGGTGTCGGGGTGGTGGTACTTGCCGCCCTCGGCCCGATAGCTGTTGGCCAGGATCATCCCCTGGTTGGCCAGCCGCCTGAAGGGCTCCAAGGTGGGGACCAGACCGACGTCGTACAGCACCTTGTGCCAAAAGCGTGCGTACAGCAGGTGCAGGACGGCGTGCTCGACCCCGCCGATGTACAGGTCGACGTCGCGCCAGTAGTCGATCCTGTCCGGACTGAATGGCAGGTCGGGGTTGTGGGCGTCGGTGTAGCGCAGGTAGTACCAGCATGACCCGGCCCACTGGGGCATCGTGTTGGTCTCACGCAGCGCGGGACGTCCGTCGGGCGCCGTGGTATGCAGCCAGTCGCTGGCCCGGGCCAACGGCGGTTCACCGGTCGAGGTCGGCTTGTACTCATCGACGTGCGGCAACTCCACCGGCAGGTCGGACTCGGGCACCGACACGATCTCACCGGTCGGGTTGCCCTGCTCATCCAGGATGTGCAGGATCGGGAAGGGCTCACCCCAGTACCGCTGACGGCTGAACAGCCAGTCACGCAGTTTGAAGTTGACCTTCCTCTGACCGGTGCCCTGCTGCTCCAGCCAGTCGATGATGGCCGGCTTCATCTGCGTCGTGTGCATCCCGTCGAACTGGCCGGAGTTGATGACCGTGCCGGCACCCAGGTGGACCTGCTGGTGGATGTCGATGTCCTCGGGCACGGTGAACGTCGGGATGATCGGCAGGTCGAACTTGCGGGCGAAGGCGTGGTCGCGTTCGTCATGGGCGGGCACCGCCATGATCGCGCCGGTCCCATAGCTGATCAGGACATAGTCGGCGACCCAGATCGGCACCTGTTCACCGTTGGCCGGGTTCAGGGCGTAGCCGCCGGTGAACACACCGGTCTTCTCCCGCTCCCCGCCCATCTGGCGGTCAAGCTCTGACTTTGAGACGGCCTTGTCGACGTAGGCCTCGACCTCGGATCGCTGCGCGTCGGTGGTGACCGTCGCGACCAGGGGATGCTCGGGGGCCAGCACGCAGTAGGTCGCACCGAACAAGGTGTCAGGCCGGGTGGTGTAGACCACGAAACTGTCCTCGGTGGCGGTGCCGTCGTCGGCGGCGATGGCGAAGGTCACCTCGGCACCCTCTGAGCGCCCGATCCACTGGCGCTGCATCTCCAGCACCCCGTCGGGCCACTGCAGGTCCTCGCTGTCCAGGTCATCCAGCAGGCGCTGTGCATATTCGGTGATCTTCAGCATCCACTGGGTCATGTTGCGACGTTCGACCGGGTCCCCGGTCTCGACGTAGCGGTTGTCCACGACCTCCTCGTTTGACAGCACGGTGCCCTGGGCTTCACACCACCACACCGGCACCTCGTCCAGATAGGCCAGTCCCTGCTCATACAGGCGTAGGAAGATCCACTGGGTCCAGCGGTAATAGTCGGGGTGGGAGGTCACGACCTCGCGCGACCAGTCGTAGGAGAACCCCAGACCTTGAAGTTGGGTCCGGAAGTACTCGATGCGTTGGTCTTGGATCGTTGCCGGGTGGGTTCCGTCGCGCTGCGCCGCCCGTTCGGCTGGCAGACCGAAGCTGTCAAAGCCGATGGGGCTCAGCACGCTGAACCCCCTCATCCGCTTGTAGCGGGCCACCAGATCAAGCGCCGTGTAGCTCTCAGGGTGGCCGACATGCAGTCCGTCCCCCGAGGGGTAGGGGAACATCACCAGGGCATAGAACTTCTGCTTGTCGGGGTCCTCGACGGCCTTGAAGGTCTGGTTGTCTGCCCAGTAGGCCTGCCAGCGCGGTTCGATCACCGCGGGGTTGTAGGCACTCATGGCGGTCATGCTCCTAAAGACGTGTGGGCGTCGGACGGTCGTTGGACCGATCGTCCCACGGTAGCCCGCCCGTTGCCTCCGGCCGGGTTACAGGTGTGACACCGAGACGTCATCGATGCGCCCCTGGGGGGTGAAGACGATGTTGACCAGGGCCTGGCCGACGGTGGCGACCACCATCTCATCAAGCCCTGTGACGGAAACCTGGGCGTCGGCCAGTAACCCCATGGTGGCCATGCGATGATCCATGGGGGCCAAGGCGATCCCGGTCGTCAGGGCCTGCACGACCTGGTGGGGCTCGGGCGGCGGCAAGGACACCTGGCCCAGCAGCAGGTAGACCGCTCCGTCGGGCAGTGGCGCCCGGTACAGCGCATCGGCCTGGCACCACCCGCGGGCGATGGAGGCCAGCAGGAACGGGTCGACGTCCTCGGTGTGCCACACGGCCTGGCTGAGTTCGTCCAGCTCGTGTTTGAGGCCATAGTCGCGCAACGCAGTGACACAGCGCAGGACTTCGGGGGGTGCCGCGTCGGGGGCCGACCAGGCCCAGGTGAAGGTCTTCGTGGTGTTGGCGACGCTGCCCACCAGCTGCATGGGAAAGTCCAGATCCTCGCCGAAGGACGCCCTGCCGGCGGGCAGGTCGACGTCGAGGATGCGGTCGCCCACCAGGCGCGCCAGCCGTTGTTGGCGCAGCAGGGTGGCAGGCACATGCTCGGCCGCCAGGTCCAGGATCAAGGTCACCAGGGGATCACCAGCCCTCTGACAGCGGCTTGCCCTCGGTGAACCCGGCCAGCGATTGGACCCCCAGGACCGCCCTGTCGTGGAAGGTGATCAGGTCCGTGGCGCCGGTGTAGGTGCAGGCACTGCGGACGCCGTTGATGATGTGGTCAACCAGATCCTCGACACCGGGGTGCTGAGTGTCCAGATACATCCGGCCCGAGGAGATCCCCTCCTCAAACATCGCCTTGCGTGCCCGCGTGAAGGGATCGTCGTCCTTGGTGCGGACCTGGACCGCCCGGGCCGACGCCATCCCGAAGCTGCGCTTGTAGGCGTTACCGTCGGCATCGACCTGCAGGTCGCCCGGCGATTCGTGGCTGCCCGCGAACCACGACCCGATCATGACCTGCGAGGCACCCACGGCCAGGGCCAACGCCACATCGCGGGGATGGCGGACCCCACCGTCGGCCCAGACATGCGCGCCACGCTCCCGTGCCACCTGGGCGCAGGCGGCCACGGCAGACAATTGTGGGCGGCCGACGCCCGTCATCATGCGGGTGGTGCACATCGCGCCGGGACCGACCCCGACCTTGATGATGTCGGCCCCGGCGTCCAGCAGGTCTGTGGTCGCCTGGGCCGTGACGACGTTGCCGGCCACGATCGGCACTGTCGGAGCAAGTGCCCGGACGGCCTGCAGCGCCTGGATCATCCGCCCCTGGTGGCCGTGAGCGGTGTCGACGACCAGGACGTCCACCCCGGCGTCCAGGATCTGCTTGGCTTTCTGGGCGACGTCACCGTTGATCCCGATCGCGGCTCCGACGGCCAGCATCCCTCGTCCATCCAGTGCCGGGCGGTACAGGGCAGACCGCAACGCCCCCTGCCGGGTGACCAGCCCCACCAATCGGCCGTCGGTGTCAACGACCGGCGCCAGTCGTCTGCGGGCGTCGTGCAGGCGTTGGAATGCCTGTTCGGCGGAATCGCCGGCGGGCAGGACCAGCGGATCACTCGACATGACCTGCCCGACCTGGGTGAACCGGTCGACACCCTCAAGGTCTGCCGGGGTGACCACGCCGACGGGACGTTGGTCGGTGATGACCACGGCCGCACCATGAGAGCGTTTGTGGATCAGTTGGTCGGCATCCCCGACGGTATCGGTGGTCCGCAGCGTAATCGGGGTCTCATACACCGGGTCCGATGCCTTCACCGCGGCCACCACCTCGGCGACGATGTCAGCCGGGATGTCCTGCGGGATGATTGCGATCCCGCCCCGCCGCGCCAGCGTCTCGGCCATCCTGCGCCCCGACACCGCCGTCATGTTCGAGGCGACCAGCGGAATGGTCGTCAGGCACCCGTCCCCAGGGGTCAGATCGACATCCAGGCGGGACTCGACGTCGGAGCGTCCGGGAACCAGGAACACGTCGTCGTAGGTCAGGTCGTGTGGGGGCCCATGCCCGTCAAGGAATCGCACACCCGCAGCGTAGTCGCCGTTCGGCCGGTGGCGCCGGTCCCCGGCCGGTCGCTAGCGTTGACGCATGACTGATCCCATCGTGGCTCCCTACGGGACGTGGCCCTCACCGTTGTCGGCAGCCGACCTGGCCCGGTCGAGCACGCACCTGGCCGACCTCTGCACCGACGGTGACACCGTGCTGTGGCTGCAGAGCGACGCCGCTGCCGGCGGTCGGTATGAGGTCATGTCGTGCTCCCCCGACGGGGAGGTCCGGGCGGTATCCCCAGCGGGATTCAACGCCAGGACCCGGGTCCATGAGTACGGCGGGGGCGCACTGGGCGCCGGTCACGGCGTGGTCCTGGCGTGTAGTTGGCAGGATCAACGTGTCTACCGTCTGGATGGCTCTGCTCCCGTCGCCGTCACGCCCGAGCCCCAGACCGACGCGGGAATCCGGTGGGCAGCGATGACGATCCTGCCAGGCGGACAGGCCTTCGTCGCGGTTCGCGAGACGCACGGACCCGACCGGCCCAGGGACAACACCAATGTCCACGGGGCGCCCGAGGCCGTGAACGAACTGGTCCTGTTTGATCTGCAGACCGGCCAGCAGACCGTGCTGGTCACCGGTCCAGACTTCATCGGTGGGCCGTGGGTGAACCCGTCGGGCAGCAGGATCGCCTGGCTGCAGTGGGACCACCCTGACATGCCGTGGGACGCCGCGGCGCTGTACTCGGCCCGCTTCGACCGTGGGACCCTGTCCGACATCACCCACCTTGCCGGTGGTGACAGCGCGGTGTGCGGCGCGTACTGGGCCGCCGATGACCGTCTGCTGTTCTGCGATGATCCCAGCGGCTGGTGGAACGTCTATGCCTGCGACCTGCCGGCTGGCGACGTCACCCGACTGCAGGAGGAGACAGTCGACAGTGGGTGGCCGACATGGCAGCACGGTGCGCGCCGACTGACCAGTCTGGATGACACGGTGTATATGGTCACGATGGCTGAGGGGTTCTCACATGTCCGCCAGATCGGGGCCGGCCGGCTAGAGCTTCAGGGCATCGGCGACGTCATGGCGTTGAGCTGTATCTCAGATCGGCTGATCGCCATCGCAGGGGGGCCACAGCGGGACACGGCGGTCGTGGCCATCGACGCCTCGGCCGGTGAGATGACCACGCTCAGCACCGTCCCGGACGATCCGGCCGCGGCCATCGGTGCCCTGCCCCAGCCAATCTCCTTCCCCACCGCTGACGGAGCCACCGCACACGCGCTGTACTACCCGCCGACCAGCCCGACCCATGCCGGGCCAGACGGTCAGCGCCCACCGTTGGTCGTGCTGAGCCATGGCGGTCCCACCGGGGCAGCGCGGACCTCGATCAACGCCACCGCGCAGTACTGGACCTCGCGGGGACTGGCTGTCGTTGACGTCAACTATCGGGGCTCCGTCGGGTATGGCCGCGAGTATCGGGATGCCCTTAAGCACAACTGGGGGCTACACGATGTGGCGGACTGCATCGCTGCCGCCACCCATCTGATCGACCGGGAACTGGTCGATCCCGAGCGTCTGATCATCGAGGGGGGCAGCGCCGGCGGCTACACCACCCTGCTGGCCTTGTGCACCACCGACACCTTTGCTGCCGGCGGCAGCCTCTACGGTGTCTCCGATGTGCGAGCACTAGCGACCGACACCCACAAGTTCGAGTCGCGCTACATGGACTCGATGATCGGTGCCTGGCCGGAGGAGGAATCGGTCTACGTCGAGCGTTCACCCATCACCCACGTCCACCGGCTGCGGACCCCGATGATCGTGCTGCAGGGCGATGAGGACAAGGTGGTTCCCCCGGCCCAGGCCGAGATGATTGTGGACGCCTTGAAGAAACGAGGGATCACGCATGCCTACCTGCTGTTTGAGGGGGAACAACACGGCTTCCGCAAGGCCGAGAACATCACCCGGTCCCTGGAGGCCCGCCTGGCCTTCTACGGACGAGTGCTGGGATTTGATCCCGCCGATGACATCGCCCTGCCCGAGTTCGTTCCGGGCAGATAGCGGAGTAGCGTCAGACCTCCCGCCATCAATGGCACCACCTGGAACAACTCATCAGCCATGATGGCGACCTCGAAGACTAGTCTCGCCCGGTCTGACGAGCGCTGGGCCGAGATCGAATGTCACACCCCCTCTGTATGATGTGGGTATGTCAATTCAGGTCCAGAACACGCAGGTCAGCGAGGGTTTCAACCCCGCCGACCGGGGCTGTGAGCCGGACTGGGATCGGGGCTGGGAACTGATCTGGGAATCCGATTTCGGAGGGCCGGAGGTCGGCTGGACTCACACCGACGCTGACATCCCGTTCGATCCTTACTACCTGGCTGTGGCGACCGATCCGTTGGACGTTGCGGTGGCGGCGATGCGCGATGCCGACCGGGCGATGGCCACCGTCCTGCGGGCGGTCGCTGAGGCGGGGCCACGTGATGGCCTGTCAGCCCGCCGCCACCTCGGGTTGCAAGCCAGCGCGACCGGTGTGGACGTGGGGTTCCTTGACCGGGCCGTGCAGGTGTTGTCTGCGATGCCTCGGGTGTGGGCGGCCTTTGATGAGGGGTCGCTGTCATGGTCACAGTTGCGGGGGATCGTGATGGAGGCCCGCCGGCTCTCGGTGGCCCAACGACAGATCTTGGATGAGGCCTTGGCCGGGGTGCTCGCGTCGGGGTTGGGTGAGCCCGACCGGATCGTTGACACCACCGCAGACCTTGCCGCCAGACTTGACCGGGAAGGCCTGGAGAAGTCTGAAGACGCGCAGGAACGCGCTCAACGGCTAGTCCTCCAACCCGGCTTTGACGGGTGGACTGAGATCCACGGCACCCTCGCACCCGAGGTCGGGGCGACGCTCGGTGAAGCACTCGATGCTGCCGCTGACCCGCCGGTCAGCCCTGATGACCCACGACCGGTCGATGCTGACGGCAAAGTGATCCCCAAGTCGGTCCGTCCGGTACAAAGCCGTGCCCAACAATGGGCCGAAGCGCTCGGACGGATCGCCGCCACCTACCTCGGCGGCACCAGTACCCAGACCGACGGGACCGGGACGGCTGCTGATGGTGGGCTGGTCCGTCGTGCCCGACCCCGGGTGATGCTCATCGCCCGCCTCACCGACCTGCTCCCCACCGACTCCTACGCCGACGATGATGCGGACGGCGGGGTGGGCAGTGTGGTCTCACGTCTGCTCCTCCGTCGCGGGTCAGGCCAGCAGCGGATCAGCAGGGCGTTGGTCCGCTCGATCGCTGATGACGCCGAACTGATCCCCCTGTTCACCGACGATGCCGACATGCCCGTCGCGATCGGGGACTCCTACACCCCGATCAGCCAGGCACTCCGTCGGGCAGTGATCGCCCGTGATCAGGGCTGCCGGGCACCGGGCTGTAGCGCGCCCGCGGCCCACTGTGACGTTCACCATGTGATCCCCCGTGAACAGGGCGGCCCGACCGACATCACCAACACGGCATTGATCTGCCGTCCCGACCACACCCATGTCACCCGTGGCCGCTGGCGAATGCGCATGGATCCTGACGGGACCCTGTACACCACCATCGGCCGAACCACCTACACCACCCGACCACGCCTGGGCGCCCCACTCCCACTGGGCCGACCACCACCGGCCAGACCACCACCACTCGGCAAGCCACGACCTCGCCGACCACCACCCGGGGACCCGCCATGCCCCGATCCGCCGTATCCCGATCCCGGCCAAGCTTCAAACGAACAGGTCATGCCGTTCTGAGCTGCGCCTTGAATCGTTCTGCCGAATGGTCAGATCGTACCCGGACCTCGGTGTGCGCCTCGTTGCCCTTCCGGCAGCCGATCTCGTCATCCTCGACGACACCGGCCCTGTTCCGTTGCGTCAGCTGGAGGATGGTCGAACGTCGAGCACGGTGGCGCCCTCGTCGGCGGCGGTGATCCAGGCGCGAGGGGTCTGGTGGACGATGGCTCGCCATTCGTTGGTCATGTGGGCCTGGTCGAAGAAGCCGCAGCGGTTGGCGACATCTGCGATGGGCCACCCATCGAGCAGCATTGGTGCCGATCGTTCGATCCGACTGATGCGTCGGAGTTGGGTGGGCGTGAGGCCGACCTCGTTGGTGAAGCGTCGGGTGAGGTGTCGACGGCTCCACCCGAGTGTGGTTGCCACTTCACTGACCGATGGCGGGTAGGGCTGCGTCAGTGCTTGCCAGCCGTGCCGTAGGTCCGATGTTGAGCGATGCTTCCCGCTGAGTCGTTGAGCCAAGACTTCGTCACGGATAGAGAATCGGCTGGCCCAGTCGGACGCTTCGACAAGGCGATCGACGATGAATGCCTGCAGCGGCGTCACATCGTGGGCCGGGTCGGGCCCACGCAAGGTCGCGACCGGGTCCGCCAGACTGATAAACATCGTTGGCCGGGTCGAGGGAAGCCCGACCTGGGTCCTCCGGGGGAACCCTCGGTACTCGTACCCCACGTAGCGCGCAACCCCGCGAGCCGCCTGGCCGTGGGGACGGCCGACGATGCTCGAAGCTACAGGTTCCATCTCTTTGATAGTAATCCTGTCCCTTCCGTCCAAGACAGACTGGTCAGGCAGCGCGATTCTCAGGAAGTCAGCACAGTCCGGAGGTCGATGATGAATGAGAAATCCCTGGTGCGCGCCCTGATCCCGTACGTGTTCTGCGTCGACGCCGGAGCAACCGCCGACTGGTGTGTGCATTCCCTCGGGTTCGTCGAACGCGACCGATGGCACAACGAGGACGGCATCGTGGCCAACGTCGAGCTCACCGTGGGCGACAACGAGGTGTGGCTAGACGGCCCGGTGCCGGACTGGAATGAGCGCCTTCACGGACTGTCGTGTTGGGTCGGTCTGGTCGTAGACGACGTAGATGCCGTCTACGAGCAGCTGCGCGCCCGATTCGATAACGAAGCACACTGCCGCGGCGTTTCGACCTTCGTCGCTTCGACGAGAGGCGCCTCGGATTGCTAGATCTGCGACAATCTTGACACGATGGATATCGACTCCCGCAGGGACCGACTGATTGAAATGATCGACCTGCTCCCAGAAGCCACGAGCGAGGAGCCCGGCGAAGGAATTCAGCACATCGGGTTCTCCGTCCGTAAGAAGCGGTTCGCCTGGTACCTCGACGACCACCACGGTGACGGTGTCGTTGCCATGACATGCAAGGCCGCAGCTGGCGTCAACACCGAACTCCCGGCAGCGAATCCCGATCGCTTCTTCAAGCCGAGTTACACCGGCTCACGCGGTTGGATCGGCATCCGCTTGGATGTCGAGACCGTCGACTGGGACGAGGTCGGTCGTTTCCTTGAGGACGCGTATCGCCTGACGGCTCCAAAGAGCCTCGTAGCAATCCTCGACAAGTCCTGACGCAACGGGCAGATCGGACTGGGTGTTCTCCACCATCCAGCCGGTCATGTTCGTCCTGCTGTTCGGCTACGTCTTCGACGGGGCTTCTGGGGGTCGCTGCCAGTGGAGCATGGGACTGCTGGCCCGCTTCCGACGACTGGAATAGCCAGTATCAGCGTGCGGTTTCAGGTACCTGCATCCAGCAGCAGTGCACGCGTGGCACGACACATACCGGCCAGCACCGCGCCGTCGCCATCCTGGCGCAGTGCCGGGTGGTTCAAGCCCTGGATCAGGACCACCGCAGATACCGCGGTGGCCCGCACGTCGCCGACCTTCAGCAGACCCACCCGACCAGCGCGGTGCAAGAAGGTCGCGAATACCTCCACTGCGACCTCGTGGCGTGTCCGGTACACCGCTCGTATCGCTGCAGATGACGTCATCCTGGCCACTGCGGCCGCGATCACCGGCGAGGAGTCCCGATAGCCTTTCGCCACCTCCACGACCACTCGATCAACGGCGGTGCCAAGTCCCTCATCCATGATCCTGACGGGATCCAACCCTGCTTCGACGGTGGCGATCAGGGCGTCCAGATGCCGGGCGAACGCGGCGGCCAGGAGGTCGTCCTTATCGGTGAAGTAGCGGTAGAAGGTGCCCGTCGACACATCTGCCTGCCGGGCGACCGCTCCGGACACCAACTCCCCTCCGTCGCGCAACAACTGCTCGGCGGCGTCCAGCAGGCCGTCACGCGTTCGAACAGCCTTGACTGACAGATCCTTCATTTCAATAGACATGTAACTGAAGGATACTGCGCTACGCTGTCGGCGTATGGATGTCTTGCCGACTCGCGTGGACCCCGACAGCGCGGCCTACCGCACCAATGCCGAGGGCATGCACCTGTTGCTTGAGGAGTTGGCTGGCCTCCAGGAGCAGGCCAACCTGGGTGGAGGTGAGAAGTACGTGACGCGCCACCGTGAGCGGGGACGCCTGCTGCCCCGGGAACGGATCGAGGCGTTGATCGATCCTGACACCGCTCTGTTGGAACTTTCCAGCCTGACCGCCAACGCCACCGAGTACGTCGTGGGTGGATCGGGCATCTCGGCCATCGGGGTGATCAATGGGGTCGAGTGCGCCATCGCGGCCTCGGATCCGACCGTCAAGGGCGGCTCGATCAACCCCTACGGACTGAAGAAGTCACTGCGACTGATGGAGATAGCCCGCACCAACCGGCTGCCTCTGGTCAACCTCACCGAATCAGGCGGAGCCGACCTGCCCAAACAGGCCGAGATCTTCGTGCCGGGCGGTCAGTCCTTCAAGAACCTGACCCAACTGTCCAAGGCCGGGATCCCCACCATCAGTCTGGTTTTCGGACCCTCGACGGCGGGTGGAGCCTACGTGCCGGGCATGAGCGACTACTCGGTCATGGTGGCCGGGCAGTCACGTGTCTATCTCGGCGGGCCTCCACTGGTGAAAATGGCCACCGGTGAGGATGCCGATGAGGAGTCACTGGGCGGCGCAGAGATGCATTCCAGCATCAGCGGTGTCAGTGATTACCTGGCTGCCGACGAGCTGGACGCGATCCGCATCGGCCGCCAGATCGTCGGACATCTCAACTGGAGGAAACAGGGCCCGCCCCCATCGTTACCTCCCGACCCCCCGGTGCACGACCCCGATGATCTGCTGGGCATCGGCTCAATCGACATCAAGGTGCCCTTCGACGTCCGCGAGGTGATCGCCCGCGTGGTCGACGGTTCGCGGTTCGAGGAGTTCAAGACCCGGTATGGCCAGACGTTGGTGTGCGGCTGGGCCTCCATCCACGGCTATCCGGTCGGGATCCTGGGCAACAACGGAATCCTGTTCAGCCCCGAGTCGCAGAAGGGGTCGCAGTTCATCCAGCTGTGCAACCAGACCGACACCCCGATCGTGTTTCTGCAGAACATCACCGGGTTCATGGTGGGCACTGCCTACGAGCAGGGTGGGATCATCAAGGACGGTGCGAAACTGATCAACGCTGTTGCCAATTCCGAGGTGCCCCACCTGACCGTGATGATCGGCGCCTCCTACGGTGCGGGGAACTACGGCATGTGTGGACGGGCCTACGATCCGCGGTTCCTGTTCACCTGGCCCAACCACCGCATCGCGGTCATGGGCCCGGCCCAGTTGGCCGGCGTGATGCGGATGGTGATGCGACAACGGATGGAGAAGACGGGACAAGAGATGGATAAGGCGGTGGCCGACCAGATGACTGCGGCGTTCCAGGCCGAGATCGAGAAGCAGTCAACGGCCCTTTATGCCACCGCCCGACTGTGGGATGACGGGATCATCGACCCACGAGACACCCGCACGGTGCTCGGGATTGCCCTGTCGGCCAGCCACAACGCCCCGGTCACCGGAACCCGCGGCTACGGCGTCTTCCGTCACTGATGCAGAACCTCGAAGAACCCACCCGCATGATCTCGACCCTGCTGATCGCCAACCGTGGCGAGATCGCCTGCCGGATCATCCGCACAGCCCGAGCCATGGGTATCACCACGGTGGCGGTGTACTCCGACCCCGATGCCACCGCGGCTCATGTCCAGGATGCCGACATCGCCGTGCCGCTACCGGGGAGCACGGCAGCTGAGACCTATCTGGACAGCGCCGCACTGATCCGGGCGGCGCACACAACCGGCGCCGATGCCATTCACCCGGGGTATGGCTTCCTGTCCGAGAACGCCGCATTTGCCCAGGCGGTCATGGACGCGGACCTGACCTGGGTGGGGCCGCCACCGTCGGCCATCACCGCGATGGGCGACAAGATCACTGCCAAGGCACTGATGGATCAGGCGGGCGTGCCGGTCCTGCCGTCGGTCACCGACGTCTCCCAGGCCCACGAGATCGGCTTCCCACTGATCGTCAAGGCCGCCGCGGGGGGCGGGGGAAAGGGCATGCGGGTCGTGCGAGAGGCGGCGGACCTTGAACAGGCTGTCGCAGCCGCACGACGCGAGGCAGCCGGTGCGTTCGGCGATGACCGGGTTTTCGTGGAGCGCTTCGTCGAGCGCCCACGCCACATCGAGGTGCAGGTGTTGGCCGATGCCCACGGCAACGTGGTCCATCTGGGCGAACGCGAATGCTCGCTGCAGCGGCGACACCAGAAGGTGATCGAGGAAGCTCCCTCCGTCGTGGTCGACGACGCGACGCGAGAGCGTCTGGGGCAGGCGGCGGTCGCGGCTGCCACCTCCATCGGCTATCAGGGCGCGGGCACGGTCGAGTTCGTGGCCACCGTCGGGTCCGACGGCGAACTGTCGTTCTACTTCCTGGAGGTCAACACCCGTCTGCAGGTCGAGCACCCGGTCACCGAACAGGCCTGGCGGGTGGGCGGGGACCCCGCTCCCCTGGATCTGGTCCGTTTGCAACTGCTGGTGGCGGAGGGTCAAAGATTGCCCTTCGCACAGGATGATCTGCGCCTGCATGCCTGCTCCGTGGAGGCCCGCCTGTATGCCGAGGACCCAGCGCAGGGTTTCCTTCCTGCCACAGGGACGGTGGAGTTGCTGCATCCCGCAGGACTGGCAGGAACCCGCTGGGACAGCGGGGTGCGGACCGGGGATGTGGTCAGCCCCTTCTACGATCCGATGCTGGCCAAGGTCGTGGCGACCGCGCCCACCCGGACCGAGGCGATCAGAC
Organism: Euzebya sp.; assembly: GCA_051004735.1. Classification (GTDB taxonomy): domain Bacteria; phylum Actinomycetota; class Nitriliruptoria; order Euzebyales; family Euzebyaceae; genus Euzebya. The sequence continues at coordinate 88,876 of JBPCKA010000080.1, forward strand.
TCCTGGCCCGGGAACTGCAGCAGACCCGCTTGCACGGGTTGGTCACCAATCGAACGGCGCTGGTCGCAATGCTGCGACACCCCGACTTCATCAGCGGACACATCGACACCGGGTTCATCGATCGAATGACGGCCCAGCAACTCTGCCCGCCGACATCACCGGACGCCACCAGGCTGCATCTCATTGCTGCGGTGTTGATCGGCCTGTCCCGGCGGCGAGAGGTTGCCAGGGTGCAGACCAGCATCCCACCGGCCTGGCGCAACAACCGCTCTCAACTGCACCAGGCACGATTCATCCGTGGTGAGGACGACATTTCCGTTGGCTACGCCCCGACCCGGCGCCCCGAGACGTGGTCCTTCCAGATCGGCGGGGACACCGTGGCGGTGCACGTGCATCACCTGGGACGCGACGTCGTGGATGTGACCGTGGAGGGTCGGCGAACCCGGGTTGACGGCGTGGTCGTGGCGCAATCCGGCGCTCAGGTGGTCTGGGCAGTCGATTCGCCACTGGGATCAGATCGACTGGTCCAGCCTCCCCGCTTCCCGGTCGCCATGACCCAGGAGACCCCCGGCAGTCTGGTCGCCCCCATGCCCGGCACGGTCGTGCAGGTCGTGACCTCAGCCGGAGCGGTTGTCGCCAAAGGTGACCTGCTGATGCTGATTGAGGCAATGAAAATGGAGCACCGCATCCTGGCACCCAGCCCCGGCACTGTTGCCAAGGTCCGGGTTGCCACCGGCGATCAGGTCGATGCCGGGACGGTGCTGGCCGTGATCGACCAGGACGACGACCAATGACACCCGTCCGACTTCGCCGTTGAAACCCTCCAAGGCGCCCTCGGCCGCGCTGAGCCCGACACAAACATCTGGCTTATCGCTGCGGGTCGGATCAGGCAGTCGCTCAGGGACGTCCTGCGTGGGGGGAATCGACCGTGGTGGTCAGCAGCACCGCTTCGGTCGCGGCCGCCCGCTGGTGGGCGTCGAAGTCGGGTGCCGCACAGATCAGCAGGGTCGTCCCGTCGGGCCCACCCAACTGGCAGGCGAACGCTCCCAGGCCCTGCGGCATGTCGATCTGTTCCAGGATGCTCCCACCCTCTGCCACCCGCAGCACCCGGCCACCCAATGCGTCTGCCAGCCAGATGTTGCCATCGGCGTCCAGGGTGCAGCCATCAGGTGCCACCTTCGTCGCCGCCAGCACCTCGTTCAACGATCCCAGTTCGGGGGTGTCGGCCACCTGCGCCCAGATACGTCTGTCGGTCAGGCTGCCGTCAGGCTGGATGGTGAACGCGGTGAAACGGCAGCCGATGGTCTCGGCCACGATCAGGGTGCACTCGTCGGGAAGGATCACGCAGCCGTTGGGGAAGTACAGATCTTTGGCGGCGACGCTGACGGTCCCATCAGGATCGACCCGGACAAGGTTGGTCAGACGTGGGTCGGCGCCGGCCATCACGTCAAACCCGAAGTTGCCGACGAAGGCACGCCCGTCCACGTCGACGATCATGTCGTTGGCGGGTCCACCACAGTGCTCGCCGAACTGCGCATGTTCGGTGACAGCCCCCTCCAGGTCTCGACGCAGCAGTTTGTGATCGGTCATCGACACGACCAGCAGTGAGCCGTCGGGCATCCAGCCCAGTCCTGAGGGCTGCCCCGGAACCTCCATGACGGTCTGCGCCAGACCGTCGGTGGTGATGATCACGACGGTGTGGTCATAGAAGTCCGACACCCACCAGCCACCGTTGTGCCAGCGTGGCCCCTCGAAGAAATGGCCGCCCTCACGCAGCGTGGACAGTGATCGACTCATGATGCAATCCTTGACGTCGGCGGGATATGCGAATGAACTATGTGGGGCTATCGCAGTCTATTCCGGTGTCGACCCCGCCCGAGCGGTCAGCTGCAACAACTGGCGCAGGCTTACGCCGATCACGGCCCAATCCCACACCTCAACCACGTGCTGGCGTGCAGCCGAACCCATCTGTTTCGTCCGGGCCAGATCGCCCAGCAGGGCCGTCACGGCCTTCAGGATCTCCTGATCGTCAGTGCCATCCACCACGATGCCGGTCTCCCCGTCGCGAACCGTCTGCGGGGCACCACCTGAATCCCCCACGATCACCGGGACACCGCAGGCCTGGGCTTCCAGGAACACCAGGCCCAACCCCTCCACGTCCATTCCACCCAGCCTTGTGCGACACGGCATCGCAAACGCATCGCCTGTCCGGTACCACGACGGCAGGTCGCCCCACGCCACATCGCCGACCAGCCTGACCGCGTCGGCCAGCCCGCAACTGTTGACCTGGTCGGCCAACTCCTGCTGCAGCGGACCGCTACCCACGATCACCAACACTGCCCCGGGGATGGCTTCAACGACATGGGGCCACAGGCGGATCAGGGCATCCTGGCCCTTTCGCCGCACCAGACGGCTGACGCACACCAGAACCGGGGTGGCCTGCGACAGGCCCAACGCCGCGCGCATGTTCGGACCATCCGGCGTGAACACGGTGGTCTCGACCCCGCCAGGCAGGCGACTCACGGCCGTGACCCGGTCAAGCACCGGCGCCAGACGTAGGGCGGTGTAGTCGCTGAGCAGGGTCATGCTGGTGCAGCCACGCCCCAGACGCCTGATGCTGCCCGACAGGCCGAAACGCACCATGCCGGCCTCGCGCCCGTGGGTGATGCCCAACGTCGGCACCGCCAACCTGGCCGCCAGTTCTGCCAACGGCCAGGCAGACCCGAACACGACGACCTCAGCGCCGTGGTCGGCCACCGCGCGGCGCACAGTCCGGAGCAGTCCCGGCGTTGGCAGCAGGGGGCGCCTGTGGACCCGGTCCACGACATAAGGCAGGACGGCATCGTGGGACTGATCCCCCGCCCACGGCGATGCCAGGACCCGCACGGTAGCCGGCGGCAGTGTCCCCACCAGTTGCGAGACCATCTGTTCGATACCACCCGAACGCGGCGGGAAATCGTTGGTGACCCATAGGGTCCGGGGAACCGAGGCGGCTGAGTCAGTGACCACGGCTCATCCTCCCCCCGTTGCTCGGGCGATGCGGCTGGTCACCGGTGGATGGGAGAAGAACAGGTCGATGATCCAGGCTGGGGGGTCGGGATCGGACAGGTTACGCATGGCCAGACCGATCATCATTGCGCGATAGTCCTGTGGCGCGCCGGTCAGTTCCAACGAAGCCGCATCCGCTGCGGACTCCGCTCGTCGCGATGACCATTGCACGATCGGACCGGTCGCCACCAGCAGCAGCATCACCACCGCGACACCCTTGGCCACGGTCGCTGAGTCCGCAAGGCGACGGTCATCGGCCGACGGCCGCCCGACGATCAGGTTGACCGTGGCGGCCAGCAGCACGGCGACGCCCACCAGTTGGACCGCGGTCCGCTCGACGTCATGATGCTGGTCATGCCCCAGCTCGTGCGCGACGATCGTCAGGATCTGTGCCTGTGGGGCGTCGCGGATCAGCGTGTCGTACAGCACGATGCGCCGGGTACCCCCGATACCCGAGACGTAGGCGTTTGACGCGGTGGTTCGCCTGCTGGCATCAGCCACGAGGATCTCGGCGTCGCGGCCGTTGTCGGCGGCATCGACCAGTTCCTGGATGCCTGTTCGTAGCCGGCCCTGAGGCAGCGGGGTGAAGTCAAACAGCAGCGGTTCGAACACCAGGGGGCTGAGGACGACCAACACGACACCGATCACCCCTGCAATCAGTCCGGCGATCGCCACCCAGTCCCGGGGCCAACGGTGGCGGATCCACACCGCCGCCGCCACCGCGATCCACACCCCGATCCAGTACGGCACCGTCTGCAGTGCCCAGTCACCCAGCCAGCCGCCGAAGTCCTGAGTCGACAACCCGTACTGCACCGCGTGATTCCATCCCCAGATCCCCAACGGCAACCGCACCAGGTCAGCGGCGATCCATACACCCACGCCGACCAGACCGACCTTCAGCGACTGTCGCAGCGGCAAGCTGTGGCCGCTGGCGGTGGCCGCGTCGGCGGGACCGGCGCTGCGGACTGACCGGCGGCGCAGCCAGACCAGCACCACGATCGCCGTCACGGCCCGCAGGGTCACCGACAGGACGGCGGCCCACCGCAACGGAACCCGGTAGTCCAGGGCCACCGCGATGGCACGGCCACCAAGGAAGGTGGACGCGGCAACCGGATCCACATCAGAGGCCAGGGGGCGCGTGAGTTCGGCCCCCACCAGGCCGATCACGCTGAGGCCCGCCAGACACCACAGAAGCCGTCGGGCCACTGCGCCCTCTACCGTTTTCGAGGACTGGCCGGCGGTGTCGGCGGCGCCCACCGGACGGGTGCTCGAGACGGTGGGGGTGGAGGTGCTGCCCGCGGTATGGGCCCCGGCGCCTGCTCGTCATCGGCATGGCCCAGATGCAACCTGCCGGGCGAAGGATGGGTCACCGGCATCGTCCACCCCAGATCCAGCGCCAGATCATCGCGCGGGGTCACCTTGCCGGTCCCGATGTCATAACGCCAGGTTGCCCGGCGCACCCGGTCGCCCTCCTTGAACCGCAGCGTCACCGTCCAGTAGGGCCGCCCCTCGGGTCGTGCGGACGACCACTGCACCGCGGAGTCGTCGGCGTCGACATCTCGTGCCAACAGATTGATCCGGACCGCATCCCCGATCAAGTCATCGGACAGGCCGAACCCCTGGCGTTCCTGGCGGCTGCCCCGTACCGAGGTGGCCACCTTGCGCTGCTCGGCCGCGATCGGTTGGTACCAGCGCATGACCCATTCATGGGACACGCCCGCCTGCTCCGCCACAGTCTCGGGAGACTTGCCGGCACGTAGCATCCGCTGGATCTCCGAGGGGGTCAGGCGCGACTGCGACCCGTCCATCTTTGGCTTGGGCTGCCCGGTCGCGATGCGTCCCAGAGCGATCAACGCGGCTGCAGCCGAGGGCCGGTCTCCGTCGGCAAGCGCAGCCGTGGCCTTGGCATCACCCGCGAGACCGACCAGCAGATCCTTGCTGATGTCATCGTCGGTCAGTTCCAACACCTCGACCAGCGTGGCGAGGAGTTGACTGCTGATCGGGACGCGCAAACGCTGGCCAGTCGCCGGAAGCGACAGCACCAGACAGGTCAGATCGGCGGTGTATCCCACCAGTTCCAAGGACTGCATCGTGGTCAACAGGCTACCTGGGTCAGCGCTGAACCCTGCTGACCCGGCTGCGTCACCACCTCACGTCACCCCTGCGCCCGCGCGGGAGCGTCTTCGGTGATGATCGCGTCGGTGGACCCACACCACCGACACGTGACCGACTCGATGATCTGCTCGACCAACGTGGTGTCCTCAACCACTCCCTCACCAGACACCGAGGCGTGCCAGAAGCGTTCGGACCGCTCCGACACGGCGACATCGAAACGGGTCAGATTTCCGCACCCTTTGCATTTGAAGCGCAGCCCTGGGGCCAGACCCACCGCGGTCCCCGGATGCGGCGAGGACGGATGGGTGGTGTTGTCACTGGCCGTCGGTTCCATTGATCCTGTTCCCGGGTATGAGTGCCGCGCGACATGCCAACCCAACTGATGTGGTTTCGTCGCGACCTACGCGCCGTGGACCATCCTGCCCTGTCGGCCGCTGGTGACAGCACCGAATCCGGTGACGCTCTGCTGTGCCTGTTCGTCCTGGATCCCACGTTGTTGGCTTCCTCGCGGATATCGCCGGCCCGGGTCCGGTATCTCAGGCACGCACTGGTCGACCTGAACCGACGGCTGGAACGGCTGGGCAACGCACTGGTGGTCCTAGACGGTGACCCGAGAACCGTCGTGCCCGCTGTGGCCACCAGGGTCCAAGCCACGCCGGTCAAACGCCCTACAAGGTCTTCACGCCGTTCCACCGCGCCTGGCGCCAGCGGGAGCATGGCGCGCCGCTGGATGCCCCGGACGCTCTCCCCGAACCCGTCCGCGACATCCAGGGAACGGACCCTGCCGACCATCGGCTGCTGGCGGTCCAGGCCCCAGCTCAGCCGTGGGCCGATGGCGGCGAGACGGCCGCTCGCCAGCGACTGGACGAATGGCTGAACGTGTCGGTGTGCACAGCTATGACCAGCGGCGGGATCTGATGGCGGTCGACTGGCCGCATGGCCCGACACAGCCAGCATGGCCTTGCGTGAGGAGTACCGGGACCTGCCCTGGCACGACAGCAACAACGGTGGCTGGCAGTGGGCCGCCGGCACGGGCACCGACGCCCAGCCGTTCTTCCGCATCTTCAACCGTCACCCAAGGTCGACGCTTCGACCCCGACGGGGATTACGTCCGTCGCTACGTCCCCGAACTCACCGCGCTTGCGGCACCGATGATCCACAGCCCTTGGGAACTGTCAGCAGCGGGGCAGGACGACCACGACCTGCAGCTTGGCCGGGATTACCCCAAGCCGATCATTGACCACGCCGTGGCCCGCGACCGCGCCCTGGAGTGGTTCGCGACACATCGGGGGTAGCGCTCACGCCTGAGTCGGATCAAACCCCTGGTCTATCATGAGGATGTTGGTACGGCGCAGCAGGGCTGCGGGGCTGGTGGAACTGTCGCCCGCCGCGAATCCCAGATTGGGGTGGACCACCACGACCGTGCCAGAACTCAGCCTGACAGGCTGCTTGAACATCTCCTTCACCCGCAGCGCCAGTTGTTTCACGCTGACATCCAGGGTCAGATCCTCACAGACGATCACGAACTCACCGCCGAACATCCGCGCCACGATGTCGGAGTCCCGGGCCACACCGGACAGGCGATGGGCCATCGTCGCCACCACCTCCTCGCTTGCCGCGGCACCATAGCGGCGCTTCAGATCTGCGAAGCCGTCGATGTCGACGAAGAGCAGTCCGATCTTGGTACCCCGTCGGTCTGCCCGTTGCAGCGCCACCGGTAGTTGCTGGTCAAGCGCCAAGCCGTTCGGCAGCCCCGTCAACGGGTCGTGCAGCGCCCGGTGCACAAGTCCCTGCTCCGCCCTTTTGCGGGCAATGCCATATCGCACCGCGCGGCTGACCAGCACCTGGTCCAGATGCCCACGCGTCAAGAAACCCTCCGCACCCATCTCCAGAGCCTTGATGGTGACGTCGTCATCTTCTGTTCCACTGAGAACCACCACGGCCGGTGCCGGATCGGCAGCCCTCAGCGCGACGATGGCCTCCATCAAGGCGACATCGGATAGCGACAGATCCAGCACGGCGCAGTCATATGTCTGGGTGTCAAGCAGTGCCAACGCCTCATCCAGTCGCTGGACATGATCCACCGCGAACTGCTCCACGCTGTGGGCCAGCAGGTTCTGGATCAGCACCGCATCTGCCTGACGCTCATCGATCAGCAGTACCCGCATCGTCGAACCCGTCATCGGGCAGCCCGTTGCAGACGGCATCGGACGGTGAATCCTCGATCAGGGACTGTCCGCGGTTCCTGCGAGGTCATCATTGCCGGAGTCTATTCACCTGGACGCCGGGTCACGTCGGCGGGGAACGCGGGAAAGGTCAGGTCCGGGCTGGCCTCGTGATCGTCCAACACCTTCAGAAAGGACTCAGCCTGGCTGACGGCCCGCTGCACATCCACACCCAGATGTCGTGGACCAAACGGACGAATGTGATCGATTCCGCGCTGCAGCAGGCTCCTGGCGCCCGTCTCATTGCCCCGTTGGGTGTGGGTGTAGCCGACGGCCAACTGCGCCATCCCCTTGAAGAAGACTCGGTCGGCGTCGTTGGTGACCGGTCCCTTCCACGCCCATTCGAAGAACTCGTGGGCCTCAAAGAATCGCTGCTGACCGAACAACTCCGCAGCGGTCTCCACCGCCTGTGCCACCGAGGTGCAGATGTCGTCGGGTTCGACCCGTTCACCCAACTCATCGGCCGCGTCCCGAGGCAGGGGCGCGCCGAAGCGATCCCGCGGACGCGCGTTCTCGGGCCGACCTTGCGCATTTCTGTCGCGATCGGGATGCGCGTGTGAGTCGGGTGCGTTCATGGGTAAGGATCCTGCGTCGCCGGCCCGGTCCTTTCAACCGTTCTGACAGCCCGGTCGACGCGCGTTGCCACCTGGCGGCTGTTCGCCGTCGGCGACGATCCCACCTCAGACTGGACTAAACCTATGACCAAGACTGCTGACTTCGTGATCGTGGGTGGCGGGGCCGCTGGCTTGGCGTCCGCCTGGACTGCCGCCAGAAAGGGCCATTCGGTGGTGCTGGTGGAGCGGCATCGGCTGGGCGGTGACTGCACCTGGACCGGATGTGTTCCCTCCAAGGCCCTGCTCGACCAGGCCAGAAAGGTCAAGGCCGCCCACGACATGGGCCTGGGTGGGGAGGTGCCCTGGTCACAGATCATTAGTACGGTTCACCAGCGACGGGAACTTGTCAGCCAGGACGAGAGCCCCCAGACGCTTGAATCCCAGGGCATCCAGACGATCCAGGGGGAAGCGGCCTTCACGGGCCCCGGCACCCTCAACGTGGACGGCACCAGTCTGACCGCTGGCAAGGCCATCATCCTGGCCACGGGCTCCACGGCCGTTGTTCCCCCTATCGATGGACTTGCCGATGCCCGTCCCCTGACCAACGACTCGATCTTTGAGTTGAGCGAGCGACCGGCACGCCTGGCCATAATGGGCGGAGGGCCGATCGGACTGGAACTGGGCCAGGCGTTCCAGCGACTGGGGACCCAGGTCACCATCCTTGAGGGCGACGATCGAGTCGCCGGGAAAGAAGAGCCTGAAGCCAGTGATGTGATCCAGGCCGTGCTGGAGCGTGAAGGAGTGACGTTCATCACCGGATCGTTCGTGGAGTCGGTGGTGCGCACCGGTGACGAGGTGACGTCGACCACCGCCGACGGGCGTTCGGTGGTGACTGATGAGGTGCTGGTCGCGGTGGGACGACGCCCCATCACTGATGGTCTGGATGCGGACAAGGGCGGTGTCGAACTGACCGACAAGGGCTACATCATGGTCGACGAGAAGCTTCGGACGACCGCATCTGATGTCTATGCCATCGGTGACATCACCGGTGGACTGCAGTTCACCCATGTGGGCTATGACCAAGGATCACTGGCGGTCAACAACGCGCTGGGTCTGATCCAGATGTCATTTGACCCGCGCGTGATCCCCTGGGTGACCTACACCGAACCTGAAATCGGGCGAGTGGGCCTGAGCGAGGCGCAGGCCTATGAGGAATACGGCGACTCGGCCAAAGTCGCGTTCATGCCGATCGCAGAAACTGACCGGTCCAAGGTCACCGGCGAAACCGATGGCTTCGTCAAGCTGATCGCCGGACCGCACACGCTGGTGCGTGGTCTTGCCGGCGGCAACCTGGTCGGCGCCACCGTCGTGGCCCCCACGGGTGGTGACGTGATGCATGAACTGGCCCTGTCGATCAAGCAGCACGTGATCACGGGACGGTTGGCGCAGATGGTGCATGCCTATCCGTCGTGGTCGCTGGCCGTGCGGGAGACCGCAGCGCAGTTCTTCTTTGAGTACAAAGGACGGTCGGCCCGTCCGGCCAAGCCCGGGACCTGACGTGATACTTGTAGTTCGAACACCCGTTCCCTATTCTCGAACAGGTGTTCCAACCAACTCTTGAGGACCTGGGTCAACCGCTAGCCCAGACCACGTTCGTCGTCGTCGACCTGGAGACCACCGGCGGATCGCCCGAGCACGATCGGATAACGGAGTTCGGCGCGGTGAAGATCCGCGCCGGCGAAGTGCTCGGGGAACTCTCAACCCTGGTCGACCCTGGTCAACGCGTCCCGACGGAGATCACGATGCTGACCGGGATCTCAAACCTATCGGTGCGGGGGCGCCCGCCTGTCTCTGCAGTTCTCCCCTCGTTCCTAGAGTTCAGCCGTGGCGCCGCCCTGGTCGCCCACAACGCCCACTTCGACGTCGGTTTTCTGAACGCCGCACTGCAACGGCTGGGGTACCCGCTGTTGGACAATCCGGTCGTGTGCACCGCCCAGTTGGCACGGCGCTTGGTGGGCGATGAGGTCCGCAACCGCCGCCTGAGTACCCTCGCCCATCATTTTCGTTCCTCGACGGTCCCGATCCACCGCGCGCTGGCCGATGCCAGGGCCACCGTGGATGTGTTCCATGGCCTGGTTGAGCAGGCGGGAACCTTCGGTGTGGTGACCTTGGAGGATCTGATTGCCTTCAGCCGGGTGCGCAACATGCCGCTGTTCACCTCAAGGCGGAAGATGGCTGACGGGCTGCCCGCCGCACCCGGTGTCTACCGCTTCGTGTCCGCTGCGGGCGAGGTGTTGTATGTCGGCAAGGCCACGGACCTGCGTGCCCGGGTGCGCCAGTACTTCGGGACCGACACCCGTCGACGCATCGCCGAATTGGTCCGCGAGTCCGCGCGGGTCGAGCACACCGTCACCCCCACGGTCCTTCAGGCGGAGATCACCGAAGTCCGCCTGATCCGCCAGCACCGTCCCCGCTTCAACAGGCGGGGGAAGGGGATCAGGCCGCCTGTGTGGGTTGTCCTCACCACCGACGCCTACCCCCGCCTGTCCATCGTCCGCGCACCGCCTCCTCCGGATCGCACGTCCCTGGGTCCCCTGCCCTCACGCGTGGTGGCACAGGCCGTCGTCGACGCCATCCATGAAGCGGTCCCCATACGTCGCTGCACCACAGCCATGAAGGCCCCGACGCGCTTCAGCGCCTGCGTCCTGGCAGAAATCGGTCGGTGTGCGGCGCCCTGCATCGGCGGTACCGACCCTGACAGTTATGGCCACACCGCCGATGACGTGGCGGTGATCCTGGGCGGGGACGTCTCGGGCGCCCTGACAACACTGCAACGGCTGATGACCGCGCGTGCGGGGGCTGCCAGATTCGAGGAGGCGGCCCAGGCACGCGACCGGATGGACACACTGCTGGGCTGGGTCATCCGCACACGTAGGGACACTGCCCTGCGGGCTGCGGGACTGGTGGTGGCATCACGACCCGGACCTGCGGGCCGGCGCGAGGTCATGATCCAGCGGGGCGGATGGCTGCTGACCACCGCGGTGGTGACACCCGTGGAAATCTGTGATCTGACGTCGATGTGGAAGGCCACCCCGTCCCCTGACGGATCGGCACCGCCCGACGAACTGACCATCCTTCAGCGCTGGTTGGCGTCTGACCGTGTTCGCCTCGACCACACCTCAGAGGGCTTGGCCTGGCCCGTCGCGGGCGGTGCCGAAATGGCCGAGGTGCACCATCGCGTGGCGACGGCGAAGTCCCGCACCGGCCGTCCCGGCTCACACCTCAGCGGAAAGCGCGTGCAGCGAGGGAAACCTTCAGGTGTCAGGCCAGGATCTCGCGAGGCTCCGCGAAGTGGCAGGCAGAGGGATGTCCCAGGCCCTTGATATCTGCCAGTGGCGGTTCCTCTTCGGCGCAGATCTGCTCTGCTTTCCAGCATCGCGTCCGGAAGCGGCAGCCGCTGGGGGGGTTCGCCGGACTGGGCACGTCGCCTTCCAACACGATCCTGTCCTTGCGGTCCCGGCTTTTGGGATCCGGGATGGGAACGGCCGACAGCAACGCCTGGGTGTAGGGGTGGGTCGGGGCGTCATAGATCTGGTGGTCATCGCCGATCTCCACGATCTTGCCCAGATACATCACCGCGATACGGTCGCAGATGTGACGCACCACGGACAGGTCGTGGGCGATGAAGATGTAGGACAGGTTGAACTCGTCCTGGATCTCCTCAAGCAGGTTGATGACCTGGGCCTGCACCGAGACGTCCAACGCAGAGACGGGTTCGTCACAGATGATGACGTCCGGGTTCAGCGCCAGTGCTCGGGCCACCCCGATCCGTTGGCGCTGCCCGCCGGAGAACTGGTGGGGATAGCGGTTCTCAAAGGCCGGATTCAGTCCCACCCGGGCTAATAGGTCGCGGACGCGGCCCCGGCGGTCCTTCTTGGGTGCGACCTCGGGGTGGATGTCGAAGGGTTCGCCGACGATGTCGCCGACGGTCATCCGGGGATTCAGGGAGGCGTAGGGGTCCTGGAAGATGATCTGGATCCGTCGGCGCAGATCCCGCAACTCCCGTTTGGACAGCCCGAACATGTCCACACCCTCGAAGAAGGCCTGACCACCAGTCGGCTTGATCAGCTGCAGCAGGGATCTGGCCAGCGTGGACTTGCCACAGCCGGACTCGCCGACCAACCCCAGCGTCTCGCCGCGATGCAGTTCGAAGCTGACACCGTCGACTGCCTTGACGCTGCCGACCTGCTTCTTGAACAGGATTCCCTCCGTGATCGGGAAATACTTGACCAGGTCCTTGACCTCAAGGATCACGTCGGAATCAGGCACTGTGCAACTCCTCAAAGAAGTGGCATGCCGAGTACCACTCGCCCTTCACGCGACGTAGGGGCGGGATCTCCTCGGCACAACGCTCCCGCGCCAGCGGGCAGCGCGGCCGAAAGGAGCAGCCGCTGGGGATGTCATCAAGATTCGGGGGAGATCCCATGATGGGATTCAGCTGCTGGCCTTTGGCGTCGGCCCGTGGGATGGACGCCATCAGACCGGCGGTATAGGGGTGGGCGGGCTTGTCATAGACATCCCAGACCGATCCGGTCTCAACGATCTTGCCGGCATACATCACGGCCACCCTTTCGCTGACATCAGCCACGACACCCAGATCGTGGGTGATCAGCACCAGACCCATCCCAGTCTCGGACTGCAATTCGGACAGCAGCAACATGATCTGGGCCTGCACGGTCACATCCAGGGCCGTGGTCGGCTCGTCGGCGATCAGCAGGTCCGGGTTGAGGGTCAGAGCCATGGCGATCATCACGCGTTGTCGCATGCCGCCGCTGAACTCGTGGGGGTAGGACTTCAGCCGTTCCTTGGCAAGAGGAATCTTCACGCGATCCATCAGCTCGCCAGCCTGCTTGAAGGCGTCGCGTTTGGACGTGCCGTTGTGGGTGCGGTACATCTCGGCGATCTGGTAGCCCACCGTGAACACGGGGTTCAGCGCGCTGAGCGCATCCTGGAAGATGATGGCGGTCTGGGCACCACGGATCTTACGCCGCTGCTTCTCCGTCATCTTGAGCAGGTCGTTGCCGCGGTACAGGATCTCGCCCTTGGTGATGAAGCCGGGGGGTGAATCGATGATTCCCATGACGGCCTGGGCGCTGACCGACTTGCCCGATCCCGACTCGCCCAGAATGGCCACGGTCTCGCCGGGGTCCACGTGATAGCTGACCCCGCGGTTGGCCTGTACCACCCCATAGGGGGTACGGAACTCCACATGAAGGTCGTTCACTTCCAACAGGTGTGCACCCGTGGACTCCTGGCCACCCGCTGCGGTGGTCTCGATCTGGGTCATCGTGTCGTCCTTATCGCAGCTTGGGGTCCAGGGCATCGCGAAGCGCGTCACCCATCATGATGAAAGCCAGCACCAAACCGGACAGGAAAATCCCCGGGAAGAACAGCAACTGTGGAGCGCTCTGGATCCGCCGCTGGGCGCTGGAGATCATCAGCCCCCACGAAATAGCCGGCAACTCCAAACCGACGCCCAGGAACGACAGGGTCGCCTCGGCCGAGATGATCAAGCCGATCGAGATGGTCGCGTACACGATCACCGGCGCCATGGAGTTCGGCAGGATGTGTCGCACGATGATCCGGAAATCATTCGCCCCCAAGGCTCGAGCAGCCTGGACGTAATCCTCCTCCTTGCGACTCAGCACCTCCGAGCGGGTCAACCGCATCATCGAGGGCCAACTGAAGACGCCGAGCACCAGCACCAACGTCCACACCGAACGGGCGGTGAAGACCGAGTTGAGGATGACCAGGGCACCCAGCAGGAAGGGGATCCCGAACCAGATGTCGGTGATCCGGGCCAAGATCGAGTCAACGACCCCGCCGTAGTAGCCGGCTAGGGACCCAAGGATCACGGCGATCACGATGGCCAGGCTCACGGTGGCCAGTCCCACGATGAAGCTGACCCTGGTTCCATAGATCACGCGGGTATACAGATCACAGCCCAGCAGGTCGGTGCCGAACCAATGCTCCGATGACGGTCGCAGCAGGGACCGCGACAGCGAGCAGGAGGTCGGGTTCTGACTGGTGAACAGACCCGGGAACAGGGCCAGCAGCGCATAGACAATGATGAAGAACAGGGCGATCAGAAAGACGGGGTTACGCCGGAGTTCACGCCACGCATCACTCCACAGCGAGGCGGCGCGGCCGACTTCCTGCGCCTCGTCGATCGTTGACCCGGGTTCAGTCGGGGCATGCTGAACCGGCATCTGTTCGGTACTCATGGATGTCCCCTTACTCGTAACGGATGCGTGGGTCGATGACGGCGTACAACAGATCGACGGCAAGCGTCGATATCAGATAGATCAGGGTCAGCAGCGTCACAATGCCCACGACGACCGCCGGTTCCTGTTGGGTGATGGCACGAAAGACGCCCAGGCCGATCCCCGGGACATTGAAGATGCCCTCGGTCACGATGGCCCCGCCCATCAGCGCACCCAGATCCGCACCCAGATAGGTGACGACTGGGATGAGGGAATTGCGCAGCGTGTGCTTGCCGATCACCGAGGATCTGGCCAGGCCCTTGGAGGTGGCGGTGCGGACATAGTCAGCCCGCAGATTCTCAACCAGGCTGGTCCGGGTGAGTCGGGCGATGTAGGCGGTGGACAACGACGCCAGCACCAGCGCCGGCAGCAGCAGGCTGAACAGGGGCCGTCCCGCGTTGTAGCTGATCGGGAACAGGCCGAACTTCAAGCCCAGCAGGATCTGGGCCATGAACCCCAGCACGAACACCGGGATCGAGATGACCAGGGTGGTGGAGACCAGGACCAGCGTGTCGACGAATGACTTCTGTCGAAGTCCCGCGAGCACCCCAGCAACCAGACCGATGACGATCTCGATTCCGAATGCCATCAGACCAAGCTTGATGGTCGTGGGAAATCGCTGCCTGATGATGTCAGACACCGGCCGACCCCCGAAGTCCAAACCGAAGTTCAGCTTGAACAGCCCGCCGATGTACTTGAAGTACTGCACCAGGAACGGATCGTCCAGGTTGTATCGTTC
Source organism: Euzebya sp. (assembly GCA_051004735.1). GTDB lineage: Bacteria > Actinomycetota > Nitriliruptoria > Euzebyales > Euzebyaceae > Euzebya. Next base: position 103,880 of record JBPCKA010000080.1, read on the forward strand.
GCGAAGGGTGGCCTGGATCTGCTCGGGGAGTGCCCGCTCACCCGCCAGGGCCCTGATGGGGTCCCCTGGCAACAGATAGACCGCCGCGAAGATGATGAACGTCGCACCGAAGAACACCGGGATGAACTGAAGAAGTCGGCGTGCGATGTATCTTCCCATGCAGGCATCCTAACGGCAAACGAGACGGGCTGGCCGCCAAAGTCCTGCTCGGACTCAGGCGACCAGCCCGCAGTGTCATCTCCGGTGCTAGTTGACCGGCGTCACGCTCTCCGGGCGGATCTGCCCGAATGCGCTCACGACAACGTTGTCGACGTTCTCGCTGTGGACGGCCGACCCGTTGCTGAAGAACAGCGGGATGGCCGGCATGTCAGCCAGGACCAACTGCTCAGCCTCCTGGTACAGGGCGATGCCCTCATCCACGTCGGCTGCCTGGTTTCCTTCGCGAACCAGTGCCTCGAAGTCGGGGTTTGAGTACCCGAAGAAGTTGCTGTCGGCATCGGTGAAGTACAGCGGCGCCAGGTAGTTCTCCGGCGACGGGTAGTCCATGCCCCAGCCCAGACGGAACGGGCCGGTGATGGCCTGCGGGTCCAGGAAGTTCGACAGGTAGTCCGCGAACTCCACGGACTCAAAGGTGATGGCGTCGTCGGCCAGACCGAAGGTGTCACGCCACTGGTTGGCGATCGCCTCGACCCACTCCTCGTGACCGGCGCCGGAGTTGAACCACATCACGATGGAGTCAAGGCCACCGTGCTCGTTCCACAGTTCCAGGGCCCGGTCCGGGTCGTACTGGCAGAACTCGCATGCGCCCTCGGAGTACCCGGGGACGACCGGTGAGATCAACGAGTCAGCAGGGAACTGCTGCGGCAGGATCACGTCGGTGATGGCCTGACGGTCAACGGCCAAGGACAGAGCCTGGCGCAGTTGCAGGTTCTCGTCGCCACCGTAGGCAGCGTCATACATGGGGAAACCAACGTAGGTGTAGGTGGACACGGGACGCTCGATGAACCGGTCACCGAAGGTGCTACGGGCCTGCTCGACCGAGGGGCCGGGAACGCCGTACAGCGCGTCCAGAGTGCCCGCCTCTACTTCCAGCAGGGCGGTCTCGACGTCGCTGAAGATGCGGAACTCGATGGCGTCGGCAACACCGGGGTTCTCACCGGGGTAGTCCTCCCACTTGGTCACGCTGATGTTGACGTCGTGGTTCCAGGTGCCGTCCATCTGGTAGGGACCGTTACCGATCGGGGCCTCGTTGCAGGCATCGGGGTCTTCGCGGCAGGCGGTGGGCAGTGGGCTGAAAGCGCGGTAGCCCAGACGCAGCGGCCAAGCGGAGAACGGGTTCTTCAGCGTGACCGTGAAGGTCATGTCGTCGACCAACTCAACGCCGGTCAGGGTCTCCGCATCGCGCAGGCCACCATCGTCGGTGCCTTCGATGTCGGAGTAGAAGAAGGAGTTCTGGTACGCGCCATCGGGGTCGGTCACAAAGTTGAAGGTGTCGACGAAGGTCGCGGCAGTGATCGGCTCACCGTCGTGGAAGGACCAGCCGTCAGCCACCGTGATGGTGAAGGTCTGGGAATCTTCGGTCTCGATTGAATCCGCGACGGTGTTCACCGACTCGGTGGTCTCGGGGTCGTACTCAATCAGGTTGGTGTACAGCGACTGCAGGACCTGGTTACCACAGGACTCCGAGGAGTTGGCCGGCAGCAGGTTCTCCGGCTCACAGACATACAGGGAGTAGCTGCCACCGTCGCCGGAGGGTGCGGCCTCTGAGGCCGTGTCCTCTGTGGTGGGCTCGTCGTCGGTAGTAGCCTCGTCGGTCGGCTCCTCAGAGTCAGTCGTCGCGGTGTCGTCAGAGGCACCGGAGTCGGCAGGCTCTTCCGCGGTGTCAGAACCTGAGCAGGCGGCGGCGAACAGCATCAGCGTGGCCATGAGTGCCAGCAGCTGGAGCAAGCGTCGATTCATTCCGTGTTCTCTCCCTTGAGTGTTGGTGGTCCTAGAGGGGCTGCACGACGGGGGTGGCTCGTCGGACCCCGAACCCTCCTACAACGGTCGTTGGTGTAGAAGTACGGGCAACTCTAGCGTCTTGATGCGCGAAGGTGAATAGCTTGTGCGCTGAGCGCACAAGCTGTCCGCTGCCGTCCCTGCGGCCCCCGCCCATCCTTGCGCGTCGGAGGAGTAAGGTGCCAAGCGTGATTACTTCGATTGTCCTGCTGCATGTCGATGGCAACCGGATTCCCGAGACGGCAACCACGCTTGCCAACATCGACCGTGTCACGGAGGTCTACTCCGTGACCGGCGACTGGGAACTGGTGGCCATGGTCCGTGTCCGCACCCACGAGGAGATCGCTGACGTCGTGACCGGCGAGATCGCCAAGGTCGATGGTGTGACCGGCACCCACACCATGATCGCCTTCCGCGCCTACGCCTCCGAAGACCTCGAACGCCTCTGGGGTGTGGGTTTTGAGGAAGCCGAAGGCATGTAGAACCAGCGGTCCGGGGACCGGTCCTTGCCGCGCTTTTCCAGACGCGATCGGGGCTTAAACCCGCTATAGCCGAGTTCAAGCGCGATTCCAGCGCTATGCCGCGGCTGCCTGCTTGCGTTCTCTCAAGCGATTCACCAGGTCAGCAATCTCCCTGGCGACCCGGACAGGATCCTCATCGATCTCATAGATCAGGAACCGGACGACGTCCCAGTCAAGAACTTTGAGCCCCCGGTCACGCTTGCGGTCAGCGAACTGCTGGGCCGGAATCAAGTGGTGCGGACCATCCACCTCGACATCCAGTCGAACATCCAGGATCGCGATGTCGGCCTGCCCGACGGTCAGGCCTGATTCATCGGTGATGTCCAATGGCTCGGGGTGCAGCACAACTCCCAGTTTGCGCAGTTCTCGACGCAGCACGCGTTCGCGACGGGAATGTGTGGCCTCGCCATCGAAATCCCGGAGAACACGTCGCAGGCGGGCCGACCCCGGGAAGGATCCCCGGAGTTCTGCCATGTTGGCGATGCTGTCAAGCGTGGCCAGGCGTCGCGCCAGTATCTGGCTGATGGCGAACGCGACGTTGGAATCTGATGCCTTCCGCGCATAGTCGCCGACCGCATAGCTGGGATGGACCAACCGGATCCCATGTCTCACGGTCACGTCGGAGGGCAGGTGGCTCGATCGACGGACATCGAACCCACGCTGCTTGCGACTGCCCTTTCCTTCGGGCACCACCACCTCAACCGGTCGTGGTTGCCGATCAAGCGCTCCCAGGGCGAACAGACAACTGCCCGACGTCAGGCGGGAGTCCGAGCCGGCGATCATCTGGGCTGCGGCGGCCTGGAACCAGAAGTCCCGTCGAGCCCCCGGCAGGGCGTAATACCCCCGGGCCAGGCGGTCAAACTCAGGCAACCGGCTGAGCCGGTCCGCTGTCAACCCCTCATCCAGCAGTGCCTGTGCGGTTGTCACGCCGTGAAGATGGTCCATGCCCCCACCATCGGAGCCAGTCCCACTGCTGTCGAGGGACTTATCCACAGCGGCCGGGGCCCTCGGAATCGCGCCGGAAGTCGGCTATAGCGGGTTTAGGCCCCGATCGCGCCGCTCCACGCGGTGGCCCGAGCCACCCGCCCGGGCCGTTAGGTGGCCAGGGACTTTGAGAGGGTGACCCAGTCGTCGCGGATCTGACGGGCCGCGCCCGAGTCCAACGACCGCGCGGCCGCCGCCAGGGCGTCTTCCCACTCCCCCGCCAGGTCGGCCGCCAGCAGCGCCGCCGCCGCCCCCAACACGACGATGTCGCGGGGCGCCCCGGCAGCACCGTCCAGCACCTCGTTGGCGATACGGAGGTTGTCCTCAAGGTCGCCGCCCTTGAGGTCGGCCACCTGCGCACGGGCGATCCCATACTCGGCCGGGTCGAAGTCGTACTGGGTCACCGCACCCGAGCGAACTTCCCAGATGGTTGAGGGGCCAGTCGTGGTCAACTCGTCCAGGCCATCAGAGCCGTGGAACACCAGCGCATGCTCGCTACCCAGGCGCGCCAACACCTCGGCCATCTTGGGCGCCATCGCCGGGTCGCTGACACCGATGGTCTGATGCAAGGCGCCGGCGGGGTTGGTGAGCGGACCCAGGAAGTTGAAGACCGTGGGTACGCCGAGCTCGCGACGGGCAGGCACCACGTGGCGCATCGCCGGGTGGTACTTGGGGGCGAAGCAGAACCCGATACCGACCTGGGTGATACACCGCGCCACAGCCTTAGGAGGCAGATCGATGGCCACGCCCCATGCCTCCAGCAGGTCTGCCGAGCCACATCGTCCGCTGGCCGCGCGGTTGCCGTGCTTGGCCACCCTCGCCCCCGCTCCGGCAGCGACCAGAGCCGAAATGGTCGAGACGTTGAACGTGCCCGCACGGTCCCCACCGGTGCCGCACGTGTCCACCAGTGGCCCCTCGACGGTGACCGGCAGGGCGAAGGCGCGCATCGAGCGGACCAGGCCGGCGATCTCCTCACCCGTCTCGCCCTTGATCCGCAGGGCCATCAGCAGGCCGGCAATCTGTGCCGCGGTCGCATCGCCACGCATGATCAGACCCATGACGGCGGCGGTGGTGGCGTCGTCAAGATCCTCGCCCCGGATCAGGCTGGACAACACCTCGGGCAGACGGATCTCGGTCATGACTGCTCCGACGCTGTGCCCACGGCCGAGGCCTGAGACCCGCCACTCCGGGCCGGCAGTTCATCGGGCGGACCCTCATCGGGGCGACCGGCCGAGCCTGTCTGCACCGCCAGTTCATGCTCGGGTCGTGGGTCAAGCAGGCTGGGCTTGGGTTCACCACCGATTCCCGGAAGGGTAGGAATGGGTTGGCCGGCCACGACCGCGACCAGTGTCTCGCGCAGGTCAAAGGGATCTGCGGGCTTCTCGACGTGGGCGTCGGCCTGCGCCCAGTTGGCCAACCAACGATCCTGTGGACGCGCGATCAGCAGAACCACGGGAGGCATCGAGGCTCCCATTTGACCTCGGGCCTTCACCTCGCGACACAGTGCCAGGCCACCGGTCGGATGGGTGTCGTTGTCACCGACAACGACGTCGTAGGACTGCCCCTCATCCAGCAGTGCCAGAGCCCGCGCGGGGGTCGACACATGAAATACCGAGGAATCATCCCAGCCCAACACCGCAGTCTTGACCTGCGCTGCCACCGAAGAATGGTCGGCCACCATGAGGATCTTCATGCCGCGCCGATCATGCCACGCCATGCCAGCCCGGCCGCCATCCTGTTTCGTACAGCGTCACGCTGGACGTAGCTGGGCGACCAGCTGACGGGTGGGTGAGACGGAGGCCCCGCCGCGGCGGCGGGCCAACCACTCCACAGCGGCACCGTCGGGTGGGAACGGCCAGCACTCCGGGTGGTCACCGCGATGGATTCGGTGAGCGGTCAGTCCGACTGATCCCGCCAAGGCGACCAACGACCGCCAGCTGACGTTGCAGGTCCGGACGTTGCGGACGCTCAGCACCTTGAAGTAGTGGTCACCGGTGACCCAGGGCAGATGGGCGTAGGCGGTCACTGCCGTGTTCGTCGGCCGCAGGGGCAGCCATGGCACCAACGGGACGCCGGTGTGCTGCTCCACTGGATACAAGCGGTTGGGGATCGCCACGAAGGCAGAGCCGTCAGGAGCCAGCACCCGGGCGATCTCGGCCAGGTATGCATGCGGGTCGGCAACGTGTTCGACCACATCCAACGACTCGACCACGTGGAAGTACCCGTCGTCGAAGGGGATTCGCTGGCCGTCATACAGCACGGCCTGGACACCGGGTAGTGCCTGCGCCCGCAAGTCAGACAGTCGGTGCAGGTCAGCGTCGACCTCAAGCCCCACAACCTCCAGAGCACCCATGGCGTGGTAGGCCGCCAGGGATCCCCCCGCACCACACCCGCTGGCCAACACCCGCCCACCCTTGACGCTGCGAATCTGGTCAACGACACCGACCCAGTTCAAGAAGCGGTCGATGTTGGTGTAGGCCCCCATCATCGAGTCGTAGTTGAACTGCTGACGCATGGGCGCAAGCTGCCGGGCCACCTCGCTCAAGAACGCCGGCGGGTTGGGATCAATCGCCAGGACCGTTGCCGCACCGTGTTTGTGGCGTGGGTCATCGCGCCCCAGGCGCACCAGCCGTTCCTGCAGATCACGCAGCAGGATCAGCGCTGCACTGCCAACGGCGGGCGGATCGGTCAGGTGGACCTCGGACCCGTCAGGCTCGCGCGAGAAGATCGAGGTGCCGTCGAACCGCAGCCCGGCCGCGGTTGGCTCGGGGTCCCCCGTCAGGTGACCTGCCAGGTCTCGGTTCCCGCCAGCAGGGTCGCCAGGTCCCCTTTGCCACGTTGCGCCACGTCGGCATCCACCTGGTCCTGCACCTGATGGTCATACACCGGACGGCTGACCTGACGGAAGATCCCGATCGGCGTCGGTGACGTGGGTGAGTGTGCGACCCGAGACAGCGCAAAGGCCAGGGTGGGGTCCTCGCGGGCAATGTCGTGGACCACCAGACGTGCCGGGTCGACGCAGGCGGCGTTGACGATCTGCGCCTCGCCAAGTTCTGACATCACGATCCCCTTCTCCATGTCGGCGCCGAACCTGATCTGCTGCCCATCGACCATCCGGATCTGATTGTTCTCGGGGTCCTGCTTGACCGCGTCGAAGGCACCGTCGTTGAAGATGTTGCAGTTCTGGTAAACCTCGATGAACGACGCGCCCTCGTGGGCTGCGGCCGCCTCGATCATCTGCCGCAGATGATCACGTTCGGTGTCGATGGACCTGGCAACGAACGTGGCCTCGGCCCCCAGCGCCACCGACACCGGGTTGAAGGGGTGGTCCACCGACCCGAAGGGGGTGGACTTGGTGATCTTGCCGGACTCCGAGGTGGGTGAGTACTGGCCCTTGGTCAGCCCATAGATCTGGTTGTTGAACAAGATGATGGTCAGGTTGACGTTGCGGCGCAGCGTGTGGATCAGATGGTTACCACCGATGGACAGACCATCGCCGTCGCCGGTGATGACGAAGACCTTGAGGTTCTGGTTGGCTGCCGCCACGCCGGTCGCGATCGCCGGTGCCCGCCCGTGGATGGAGTGAAAGCCATAGGTGTCCATGTAGTAGGGGAACCGGCTTGAGCAGCCGATCCCTGACACGAAGACAATGTCCTCCTTGCGGGCGCCCAGGTCCGGCATCATCGCCTGGACGTTTGCCAGGATCGAGTAGTCCCCACACCCGGGGCACCACCTGACCTCCTGGTCGGAGGTGAAATCCTTCTTGGTGTACTGCGGCAGTTCGGTGAGCGACATCAGGCAACCTCGTCGATGTGGGCGATCAGTTCGGCGACCAGTTCCTGTGTGGTGAAGGGCAGGCCGCGCACACGGTTGTAGCCACGAGCGTCGACCAGGTACTTGCCACGCAACAGCAGCGACAGTTGACCGGTATTCATCTCGGGCACCACGACGCGTTTGTAGCCCTGCAGAATCTCCTCGGTGTTCGCCGGGAACGGGTTCAGATGGCGGAAGTGGACACGCGCGATCCTGTGGCCCTTCTTGCGAAGCTGCCGGACCGCCTGGCGGATGGGGCCATACGTGGATCCCCAGCCGGCCACCAGCACATCGGCGTCGACGTCACCGTCGACCACCAGTTGCGGAATGTCGGCGGCAATCCCCTCGATCTTGTCCTGGCGTAACACGGTCATGCGCTGGTGGTTGTCGGGGTCATAGGAGATGTTGCCCGTGCCATCGGCCTTCTCAAGCCCGCCGATGCGATGCTCCAGGCCGGCGGTGCCGGGGATTGCCCACGGGCGTGCCCCGGTTTCCCGCTCCCGTTTGAACGGCCAGAACTCCTCACCCTGGTTGGGGCCGGTGGCGAAATTCACGAACGGGACCAGGTCGGGCAGCGCCGCAACGTCAGGCACCTTCCAAGGTTCGGCCCCGTTGGCCAGGTAGCCGTCGCTTAGCAGGAACACCGGCGTGCGGTACTTCAGGGCCAGCCGGGCCGCCTCGATGGCGGCGTAAAAGCAGTCCCCTGGGGTGGCCGCCGCAACGATCGGGATGGATGAGTCCCCGTTGCGGCCATACATCGCCTGCAGCAGGTCAGACTGTTCGGTCTTGGTCGGCAGACCGGTTGAGGGGCCGCCACGCTGGATGTTGATCACGATCAGCGGCAGTTCCACCGACAGGGCCAGCCCGATCATCTCGGCCTTGAGGGCAACACCGGGGCCCGACGTCGCCGTGACCGCCAGGTTGCCGGCAAAGGCCGCGCCGAGCGAAGCGCCGATGCCGGCGATCTCATCCTCGGCCTGCATGGTCTTGACGTTGAAGTTCTTGTGCTTGCTGAGCTCGTGCAGGATGTCAGACGCCGGGGTGATCGGGTACCCACCCAGGAACAGCGGCAGCCCGGACTGCTGCGCAGCGGCAATCAACCCGTAGGACAGGGCGAGGTTGCCCGTGATCTGGCGGTAGGTGCCCGGTGGCAGCTTGGCCGGCAGGATCTCATAGCGATGGCTGAAGATCTCGGTCGTCTCACCAAAGGCCCAACCTGCCCGAAAGGCCGCGATGTTGGCCTCGGCCACCTCAGGGGACTTGGAGAACTTGGCTCGCAGCCATTCCTCGGTGCCCTGGGTGGGACGGCTGAACATGAACGACATCAGGCCCAGCGCAAACATGTTCTTCGAGCGCTGCTTCTCCTTGTTCGCCAGATCGAAGTCGTCCAGCGCCCCGACGGTCATGGTCGTGATGGGCACCTGGAAGACCCGGTAGCCCTCCAGGGAGTTGTCCTCCAACGGGTTGACGTCGTAGGCGGCCTTCTTCAGGTTGCCCCGCGTGAAGGAGTCGGTGTTGACGATCAGCGTGCCCCCCTTGACCAAATCGTCGACGTTGGTCTTCAACGCGGCGGGGTTCATGGCCACAAGGACGTCGGGCTGGTCCCCCGGGGTCAGGATGTCGTGATCGGCGAACTGCAACTGGAACCCCGACACACCTGGTAGTGATCCGGCGGGTGCGCGAATCTCGGCGGGGAAGTCCGGCAACGTGGCCAGGTCGTTGTGGGCATCCGCTGTGGCCGAGGTGAATCGAGTTCCGGTCAATTGCATTCCGTCGCCGGAATCACCCGCGAAACGGATCGTGACCGTGTCCAACTTCTCGACCGACTTCTCGGCTGACAGCGTCCCAGCGGGGACGATCGTGTCTGACACCTTAGGTGCCCTCCAGGGTGTGCCACACGCCTTTGTGTGCACGGGGTGGGTGATGGCGGTTGGACGCAAACGCGTGGTCACCGTCAGAGGGCATCCTAGTCTGCGTCTGGCGTGACTTCAGCGATGTGGTGCCAGCGGACGTCCCAGAAAGGCGAAATGGTCACTTGTGCCTAGCCACAGCTATGTAGACGTCGCATCGGCTGCCCCGTGGCACCCCCGCGCCCTGGCAGCATTCACACAGATCGCCGAGGGGTTCGACGGTGATCCGACGCGCCTGCACGGCTCGGGACGCCGGGCAAGCGACCTTCTGGAACGGGCCCGGGCAGCCGTGGCGGAGGAACTGGGCGCCCCGACCGAGGGCGTCGTGTTCACCGGCTCGGGGACCGAGGCGATCCATCTGGCGGTGAGGGGCACCGCGGCCGCCAACCGGACCCGGCCACGCCGGATCATCTCAAGCGCCGTGGAACATTCGGCGGTGCTGGCCGCGGCAGACGCGGCGGCGGCCGAGCACGACCACGAGCATGTCGTGATCGGCGTCGATCTGGACGGTCGGGTCAACACCGAGGAGTTGGCTCTGACCTTGGCCGAAGGCGGGGCCGCACTGGTCAATGTCCAACACGTCAACCATGAGGTCGGCACTATCCAACCACTGGCTGCGGTCGCCCGGATGTGTCGTCAGGCCGACGCACTGCTGCACGTCGATGCGTGCCAGAGCGCCGGTCGGCTGCTGGTCAACCTGAGCGACATCGACGCCGACTACCTCAGCATCAGCGCCGCCAAGTTCGGCGGTGGCCGGGGCACGGGTGCGTTGATGTTGTCCCCGCGAGCAAGGCTCTTGCCACAACTCACCGGTGATGAACGCGAACGGCAGCGACGTTCGGGGCTGCAGAACCTGCCAGGCATCGCCGCCATGGCCGAGACCTTGGCCACCCTGCGTGCCCGCAGCACCGGCGGGGAGGCCTCGCGGCAGGCGGTGGCCACCGATGCGGTGCGACGGCACCTGCGCGTTCGTCTAGTCCAGGAGATCCCCGACCTCGCCGTCCATGGGCCGACCGAGGACAGCGCCCCCCACATCCTGGCGTTGAGCGCCCTGTACGTCGAGGGACAGGCCCTGGTCACGGCGCTGGATACGGAAGGGTTTGAGGTGCATTCCGGGTCCTCCTGCGCGGCCACCAGCGGTGAACCTTCCCATGTGCTGGTGGCCATGCAGGCGCTGACGCATGGACACATCCGCCTGAGCTTCGATGACCGGTTCACCATCGAACACGCCGATGCCTTCATCGCCACGCTGGCCCGCGTGATCATAGCCCAGCGGGCACGCCACGGGATGGGCTGAAAGGACTCACGGACGCAGCAGGAACGCCCGGTCTGCGCGGCGAACTAGACGGGATCGCCACTCACCCATCCGCAGGTGTCGGTCGATCCTAGGAGACCACTGGGCGGATACTCTGAGATCGTGAACGAATCGACCCAAGAGGTGGCCGAAGTCGACTCTCGCGGCCGACCGTGCCCTGTGCCGGTGATCGATCTGGCCCGCGCCCTCGCCGGCGTGGAGGTCGGTCAGGACGTGGTGGTCCTGGCCGATGATCCGGGAGCGGCGATCGACATCCCCGCATGGTGCCGCATGCGCAAGCAGGAACTGCTCGACGTCACCCACGAGGTCACCGACGCGCAGGAGCACACGCGCTACACCGTCAGACGTCTGACCTGACGTCTGAATGACGCCTTAGCTGAAGCTGTCTCCGCAGGCGCACGAGGACTGCGAGTTCGGGTTGTCGATGGAGAACCCGGCCCCCTGGAGGCTGTCGACCCAGTCGATGGTCGTTCCACGCAGGTAGGGCGTGGACATCTTGTCCACGCGGATCGGGACGCCCTTGACATCGGACAACACGTCGTTGTCCAGCACCCGGTCATCGAAGTACAGGGCATAGCGCATTCCTGCGCAGCCGCCTGGCTGCACCGCGACCCGCAGCGAGACGCTGTTGGCATCCTCTTCACGTGACATCAGCTCACGGACCTTATCGGCGGCGGAGTCGGTCAGCATGACCGGGCTGTCCGCGGCCTGTTCGGCCACTTCGGTTGGGGCAGTGGTGGTGTCGCTCATAACACGACGCAGTGTACTGGTGACCGCCACCGACAACAGTCTTTATGCTCCGCGCTCAGCCACCTGGGCGACGGTTGCCCCGGTGGTGGAGGTCAGAATCCTGGGGTCAAGGGCGAAGACCGAATCGGGAGAGGACGCCTGGCGCGTCGCCGCGGGTCGGATGCTGTCGGCCTGATCCCCGGCCTACGTCAGATCCGGGCGGCAGCCCGGGCCGCAGCGGCAACCAGACTGGCAACGGGTGACATCATCCCCGCCGGGCCCAGACTTTCGGCGATGTCGAACTGGACTGCGGCACCCTGGCTGATCTGACCTGCCAGCACCACAGTGCGTGCTCCCGCCAGTGCTGCGCGACGTCGGGCCTCCTCCGGAGCCTTTCCGTTGAGGGTCTGGGCGTCCAACGATCCCTCGCCCGTGATCACGACCCCCGCACCGGAGGGGTCAAACCCGACCAGGTCGGCCACGATCCCGGCGCCACCCTTGGTGGATGCACCCAGAAAGGCCATCAGCGCGAATCCCAGTCCCCCGGCCGCCCCGGCCCCTGGACGATCACGCCACGGCCCCCCCGGCAGATCGCGCTCGACTGTGTCTGCCCACTGGGCCATCGCCCGCTCAAGTTCCGCAACGCCGTCGTGGTCAGCGCCTTTTTGGGGAGCAAAGACCTGCGCGGCGCCATCGGCTCCCAACAACGGATTGGTGACATCGTGGGCGATGATCACCGGGGGAACTGACGTGTGGGCCAGGCGTCGAACGGTCACGACCTCGGCGACCCAGCGGCCGCCGATCTTCACGCCGTTGCCGTCGGCCCGCCGCAACCCGTGTCCCCCCAGGGCGCTGACCATGCCCGCTCCCCCATCGACGGTGGCTGAACCACCCAGGCCCACGATCACGCTCGAGGGATCAGTGGCCAGCACAGTCCGCAGGATCTGACCCACGCCATAGGTGGTGGTGCGTAGCGGGTCACGGTGTTCGGGGGTCAGTGGGCTCAGCCCGCAGGCCTGCGCCACCTCGACCACCGCGGTCCCGTCGGCCAGCAACAGCCAGGTGGCGTCGGTAGCGATGCCGCGAGCGTCAGCCACCTCGACGGTGTGCCGTACCGCGTCCTGGCTGGCCAGCGCGATCACGTCAATGGTCCCCTCACCCCCATCGGCCAAGGGGGTGATCACCAGGTCGTCGTCGGGACGCACCGTGCGCCACCCCTGGGCAATCGCCTCAGCGGCCTGTACCGCGGTCATCGTGCCCGCGAACTTGTCGGGGCTGATCAGGACTCGCATGGGGGCGAAGGGTAGTGCCTGGCCGGTGTGGCGGTGTCGGGTTGCCGTGGGCCAGGTATCCTCTGTGCTGTAGGAGTAAGTGTACAACTAACACTAACCTACCGAGCCGAGGAGGCCCGCATGTCCAACTCCACTCTCGCCGACGCCGTGGACTCCACGCAGTTGTTGATCCTCGGCCGGGGCGCGGATCCCACCTCCGAACGAGGCACGATCTGTCCCGGGGATGTGCCACCGTCATCAGATCCGACCCTGGTGGCTCGGGCCACTGCAGCTCGCGAGACCCTGGGGGACTCGGTGTTCGTGCTGGGCCACCACTATCAGCGCGATGAGGTCATCCAGTTCGCCGATACCCGCGGGGACAGCTTCAAACTGGCGCAGGAGGCGGCCAACAGCGGGGCGGAGCACATCATTTTCTGCGGTGTGCATTTCATGGCCGAGACCGCCGACATCCTGACCGATCAGGCCACCAAGGTGATCCTGCCGGACCTGGCTGCGGGCTGCTCGATGGCCGACATGGCCCAGATCGCCCAGGTCGAGGCAGCCTGGGCGGACCTGACCGCCGCCGGCGGGGGGCCTGGCCACACCGTCCCGATGACCTACATGAACTCCACGGCCGCGATCAAGAGCTTCACCGGCCAACAGGGCGGCGTGGTCTGCACCTCCTCCAACGCCGAGACCGCGATGGAGTGGGCCTTTGCGCAGGGCGACCAGATCCTGTTCCTGCCCGACGAACATCTGGGTCGCAACACCGCGGTGCTGCAAATGGGGCTGTCACTTGATGACTGCGTGGTCTACAACCCCCACCGTTCGGGGGGCGGCCTGACCGCCGAGGAACTGCGCCAGGCCAGGGTCGTGCTGTGGAAGGGCCACTGTTCGGTTCACGGGACCTTCACCCCGGTCCATGTCGCGCTGGCGCGTGCCAAGAACCCTGACGTGAAATTGCTGGTCCACCCTGAGTGCCGCCACGAGGTGGTGACCCAGGCCGATGAGGTCGGCTCGACCAGCTTCATCATCAACACCGTCCGGCACGCACCGCCGGGGACGGCCTGGGCCATCGGGACCGAGCTGAACCTGGTCGGACGACTGGCGCAGGAGCACCCTGAGCAGGACATCATGTTCCTGAACGACAAGGTGTGTTTTTGCGCCACCATGAACCGCATCGATCTGCCCCATCTGGTATGGGCGATGGAGGAGTTGGTTGCGGGCCGCGTGGTCAACCAGATCAGCGTCGACCCCGACACGCGCCACTGGGCCAAGGTCGCGCTGGACCGCATGTTGTCCCTGCCCGGCAAGGTGGCCGCCAAAGACTGACCCGTTGCCAGTTACCAGCGTGCCAGTTACCAGAAGGACTCCACGTCCACGGCCTCATCGAAGCCGCCCTCGCCCCCTGGCACGGCGATGTGGACCACAGCATCCCCGGGATTGACCAACGGAACGGTGGAGGCGCCGATGATGATCCCCTCGTACGGCGAGATCTTGGGGGTTCGGTCCCGGCCGAACGGCGAGGACACCACCCACAGGGCTTGGCCTTCCTTCACCCAGTGCCCCAGGCCCACCTCGAGGTTGATGATGCCGCCACGGTCGGCGCGGACCCAGTGGGTCTCATCGGCCTGCATCGTCGCCAGTTCTGCCACCTCCACGCCCCTGGGGTCCAGCAGCATCCCCAGGTGGGCCATCAGTCGCTTGACGCCGGCTACACCGACTCCGATGGCGTCATGATCAAATCGCAGCGCTTCGCCGGCCTCATAGGTGAGCACCGGGATCCCTCGGGCACACGCCACCGCGCGCAACGAGCCCCCGCGTTGAGGGGCGTCGACTAGCACCGGTGCGCCGAACGCCCGGGCAAACTCAAGGATCCGCTTGTCATCCAGGATCGCTCTGATCTGCGGCAGGTTGGTCCGCCCGGATGCCCCGGTGTGCAGGTCGACCCCGATATCACAGTTGTCCACCACCTCACTGATGATGGTGTGGGCCAACCGCGAGGCCACCGATCCCTCGGTCGTGCCAGGAAACGACCGGTTCAGATCGCGCCGGTCAGGCAGATAGCGGCTGTGCAGAGGCAAACCCAACACGTTGACCACAGGGACCAACACCAAGGTGCCGGCGATCTCGTTGGGCTCAAGCCCGCCCAACAGTTCGCGCACGACCCCGATCCCGTTCAACTCATCACCGTGGACCGCAGCGGTGACGAACATCCGTGGTCCGGGTTCCTGCCCGTTGATCACCGTGACCGGGATCGACAACCTGTCGCCGATGTAGGACTCACTGACGGACAGGCGCAGGTCGACCCTGGCGCCGGGGGGCACGTCGGCTCCGCCGATACGGATCGGACCCTCATGAACCGGAAGCGCGTCGCTGCTCATTTGGTGTGCGTCTCGACGAACGGCGGCTTCACCAGTTGGGCGTGAACCGGTTTCCCGCGGACGTCGACCTGCAGGTGTTGATCCAGTGGCAGGTCGGTGTCCACATAGGCCAACCCGATGGCGATCTGGTTGATGGGGCTGAAGCTGCCGGAGGTCATCCGGCCCACCTCGCCACCGTCCAGCATGACCGTGTCACCGGCCCGGGGGGCTCGCCGGCCCTCCGCCCTGATCCCCCGAAGTTTTCGGCTGGGCCCGGCCTCCTTGGCGGCTACGTAGGCCTCCTCGCCGATGAACCCGGTCCCGGGCTTGACCGCCCAGTTGAGCAATGCCTCAACCGGGGTCGTCTCGATGGTGATGTCGTTGCCGTGCAGGGGATAGCCCATCTCCAGCCGCAGGGTGTCACGACAACCCAGCCCGGCCGGGGTCGCCCCCACCTCGATAAGCGCATCCCACAGGGCACCGGCACGATCGCCATCGATGAACACCTCAAAGCCGATCTCGCCGGTGTACCCAGACCGGCTGAGCACCGCCCCCTCACCGATGTCGACACAGTCCAGGTAGGACAGCTGGGCCGGGACTCCCTCAAACCCCGCCGCGGCCAGCCCGGCCGCCAGCGCTCCGACAGACTCGGGACCTTGGACGGCCACACATGCCAGATCGACCACGTCGACGCGGGCATCACCTTCGCGGGAGACGTCCAGCAGTCGCCCCGCCACCGCCGTGGTGTTGGCTGCGTTGGGCACGACCAGCAATCGGTCGGCAAGGCGGTAGACCAACAGGTCATCGATGATCCCGGCCTGGGTGTCCAGGCACAGGGTGTAGTGGGCCCGCCCGTCCGCCAGGGTGGTGATGTCGCCGGTGAAACTTCGCTGTACCACCGCTTCGGCGTCTGGACCGGTCACGGTGATCGTGCCCAGGTGGGTCAGGTCGAACATGCCGGAACCGGCCCGCACGGCCTTGTGCTCGGCCACCACGCTGCCGTAATCGATCGGCATCTCCCACCCGGCGAACTCTGCCATCCGTGCGCCCGCGGCGACGTGCCGGTCGTGCAGTGGCGAGTGCCGCAGTGGGGTCTGGGGACCATCGGTCTGTTCAGAGTGCATCGGCTAGCAGGGTATCCGTCAGCATCGTGCTGATGAGCGCAGCGCACCACATGGCGCTACGAACTCTGCGGTGCGCGTCAGCCATATGCAGCGCCCGCTAGGATCCTGGGCCGATCCCTACCCCTGATCCCAAATCGACGCGGCGAGTTCCTCCACCGCCGCCACCTTCGACCCAAGCGAGCACACCATGGCTGATTCCTTCGATGTAGTTGTCCTTGGCGGCGGGACCGGCGGATACTCCTGCGCCCTTCGCGCGGCGTCCCTGGGCCTGAACGTCGGCTTGGTCGAGCGGGCCAAGGTCGGCGGGACCTGCCTGCACTGGGGTTGCATCCCGACAAAGGCGTTTCTGCATGCCGCCGAGGTCGCCGAGCACGCCAAGCACGGCCCCGACATCGGCATCCAGTCGGGCTTCGACGGCGTGGACATCGCCAAGGTCATCGACTACAAGAACGGGATCGTTGAGGCCAACTGGAAGGGCCTGCAGGCCACCATGAAGTCCAAGGGGATCACCACGATCCTGGGCAAGGGCACCATGACCGGTCCCAACACGCTCACCGTCGACACCGACGATGGCGAGCGTCAGATCGAGGCCACCTTGGCGATGGTGTTGGCCACGGGATCAAAGCCCCTGGTCCTGCCGATCACCGAGGTCGACGGCGAGTTGGTCATCACCTCCGATGAGGCCATGTACATGGAGCGGTTGCCCAAGCGTCCCATCGTGCTTGGCGCCTCGGCGGTCGGGGTGGAGTTCGCCACGGTGTGGAACGGCTACGGCAGCGATGAGGTCACGATCATCGAGGCGCTTGACTCCGTGGTTCCCCGCGAGGACATCGACACCCAAAAGATCCTGGGACGGGAGTTGAAGAAGGCGGGGATCAGCGTTCTGACCGGCGAACGCGTCGAGGAGGTCAAGAAGGGTGAGGGTGTCGTGACGGTTATCACCGACAAGGGCACCACGGTGGAAGGCGACCTGTTGATGGTCGCCATCGGTCGCGGGCCGGTGACGGAGAACATGGGCATGGACGCCGCAGGCGTGACCCTGGACCGCGAGTTCATCACTGTCGATGAGTACTGCCGCACCGGTGTCACCTTTGGCGAGGGTGGCATCGTCTACGCCATCGGCGACGTGATCCCGACCCTGGGTCTGGCACACGCCAGCTTCATGGAGGGGATGATGGTCGCCGAGCAGATCGCCGGCCAGGCTGTCACGCCCATCGACTACCGCGGAGTGCCGAAGGTCTACTACTGCACGCCCGAGATCGGTGCGGTCGGCTACACCGAGCAGGAACTGAAGCAGGAGGGGATCGAGTATGAGGCCAAGAAGTTCCCCTTCAGCCACAACGCCCGGGCCATGATGCAGGGTGGGGCCGGCCATGTGAAGGTGTTGGCCGCAAAGGGAGGCGGGAAGGTCCTGGGCGTCCACATCGTCGGCCTTCACGCGACCGACCTGATCGCCGAAGGTCAGATGATCTACAACTGGGAGGCGTTGCCGATGGACGTCGCCAAGTTCGTCCACGCGCACCCGACCCTGTCTGAGGCCGTGGGTGAGGCACACATGGCCCTCGCCGGCAATGCATTTCACGGCTGACCGGCGCCGTCACCAGTCCTGGAAGGACGCCCCTTGTCCACCTCCCCCGCCTCGTCCACGCCCCCCGCGACCTACGATGACCTGTCCGCGGTCTACGTCAACTGCAGCCTGAAACCAGACCCTGCGCAGTCACACACGCAACTGCTGATGAACCGCTCAATTACCATCATGCAGTCGGTGGGTGTGTCGGTGACCACCATCCACGCTGCGGCCCACGACATCGCTACCGGTGTGTACCCCGACATGACCCAGCACGGTGCGGCGACGGACGGCTGGCCCCCATTGCAACAGCAAGTGATGGCCGCTGACATCCTGGTGTTGGGCACACCGATCTGGCTGGGCGACAAGTCTTCGGTGTGTACCCGGGTGATCGAGCGGCTGTACGGCTTCAGCAGCGAGCTGAACGACCGCGGTCAGTACGCCTATTACGGACGGGTCGGGGGCTGCCTGGTGACGGGCAACGAGGACGGCGTGAAGCATATCGCGATGAACGTGTTGTATTCGCTGCAGCACCTGGGCTACACGATCCCTCCGCAGGCGGACGCGGGCTGGATCGGGGAAGTCGGGCCCGGCGCCAGCTACGGCGATGATCCTGACCAGGGGGACACCCCAGTCGGCTTCGA
This sequence comes from Euzebya sp., assembly GCA_051004735.1. GTDB lineage: Bacteria > Actinomycetota > Nitriliruptoria > Euzebyales > Euzebyaceae > Euzebya. Next base: position 122,119 of record JBPCKA010000080.1, read on the forward strand.
CAACGATTTCACCAACCGCAACACCACCTTCATGACCTGGAACTTGCTGCACCTGGCACGGCTGCTGCGCGATGCTGGTGGTGTTCCCGCCTACGGCAACCAACGTCCACGCTGGGCCGAGGGTGAACGGTTCGGCTTCCCCGAGTCAAAACGGCTATAACCCCACCAAGCCGTACCCACGCTAGAGAGGGCAATCTGATGGCCACCGATGTCGAGCTCCCCCAGCTCGGAGAGTCCGTAACCGAGGGCACCGTCACCGCCTGGCTGGTCGAGGTAGGTGACACCGTCGAGGCGGATCAGCCGCTGTTTGAGTTGTCCAGCGACAAGATCGACACCGAGGTCCCCTCCCCTGCTGCCGGCACGGTCATCGAGATCCTGGTTCAGGTCGATGAGACCGTCGAGGTGGGGACGGTCGTGGCCCGCATCGGGGATTCGGAGGAGGCATCCTCTGACGGCGGCGGTGGCGACGGGGCTGAGGAGGATGACGAGTCGGCGGAAGACGAGACGGTCGAAGAGGAGGCGGTCGACACTGCCGAGGCCAGCGACGATGAGAAGGCCCAGGCCGAGGCAGGGCGGGCTGGTGGTGGTGACGCCGTTGACGTGACCTTGCCCGAGCTCGGCGAATCCGTCACCGAGGGCACGATCACGGGCTGGTTGGTCGAGGTCGGCGACGAGGTCACCGAGGACCAACCGCTGTTCGAGCTTTCCAGCGACAAGATCGACACCGAGGTCCCCTCTCCCGCGGCCGGGACCATCAGCGAGATCCTGGTCGAGGTGGACCAGACGGTGGAGGTCGGCACGGTCGTCGCCCGCATCGGCGGGTCCGGCGAGGGCTCTGGTTCCTCCCCTGCCAGCGGGGAATCGGCAGCCGACACCGACGACAGCGCGGGGGTGACAGATTCCGGCGATGACGGGTCTGCAGACGACGGCTCAACGGGTGGGGATGCGCCGACCACTGCGACTGGGTCCGATGCACTTGCCTCACCACTGGTCCGCAAGTTGGCCAGCGAGAACAACGTCGACCTGGACACGCTGAACGGTTCCGGCCAGGGCGGGCGGATCACGCGTGAGGACGTGGATGCGGCGATTTCTGGTGGAGGGCAGGACCAGACCGCAAAAGCGGCCGCACCCGACAAGCCCGCCAAGCCTTCCGACAAGTCAGACACGCCCGACAAGCCCGCCAAGCCAGCCGGCAAGCCCAGGGAGGCAGGCGAACGCGAGCAGGTCGAGGATCTCTCGCGTATCCGTCAGCGCATCGCCGAAAAGATGCTTGAGTCCCAACGCGAAGCGGCGCAGCTCACCACCGTGCAGGAGGTGGACGTGACGGTCATGATGACCGCACGAGGCAGGCACAAGGACGACTTCAAGCAGCGTGAGGGCGTCTCGTTGTCCCCGTTTGCGATGGTCGCCCGGGCCGCACTCCAGGCCCTTCGCGACCACCCGATGATCAATGCCTCGGCCGATTGGACCAGCGGCAAGCTGTACAAGCGCGACTACGTGAACCTGGGTATCGCCGTGGATACCCCCAAGGGGCTGCTGGTCCCCAACGTCAAGGGTGCTGACGGCCTGACCGTCGCGGGACTGGCCCGCGGTATCGCCCAGGCTGCCCAGAAGGCACGGGGCGAAGGTGGCCACAAACTGGACTTCGCCGACATCGAAGGGGGCACTTTCACGCTGACCAACACGGGAAGCGTCGGCGTCCTGATCGACACGCCGATCCTGAACTATCCCGAGGTGGCGATCCTGGGCGTCGGTGCCATCAAGAAGCGTCCGGCCGTGATCGAGGGTGCTGACGGCAGCGAAGCGATCGCAATCCGCCACATGATGTATCTGTCGCTGACCTATGACCACCGTCTGCTGGACGGCGCGGACGCCGCCCGGTTCGTCACCGAGGTCAAGACGGTGTGTGAGTCAACGGACTGGGACCAGGAGATCGGCTGACCGTTCTGCCCGTGACGGTGTGCGGCCCGGCCTTGGCACGGCAGGATGAACGATCATGACGATCACCCCTCGCACCCCGCCGGGCACCATGGAACTGCTGCCGCGGCGACAGATCGCCTTCCAACGAATGGTCGACCAGATCCGTGGTGCCTTCGAACGGTTTGGGTTCCTGCCCATCGAAACGCCGGCGTTCGAGGTGGCTGACGTGCTGCTGCGCAAGTCGGGCGGGGAGACCGAGAAGCAGGTCTACTTCGTGCAGTCCACCGGGTCGCTGGAGCAGGGCAACGCCCCCGACCTGGCCCTGCGGTTTGACCTGACGGTCCCGACCGCCCGCTACGTCGCCGAGCACGAACACGACTTGGCCTTCCCTTTCCGCCGCTACCAGATCCAGCGGGTCTACCGCGGCGAACGCGCCCAGAAGGGTCGCTATCGCGAGTTCCTGCAGTGCGACATCGACGTGATCGGCAGGGACACCCTGCCCGTGGACTACGACGCCGAGATCCCCGCCCTCATCCATGAGGTGTTCACCGACCTCGATATCGGACCCTTCCAGATCCACCTGAACAACCGCAAGGTCCTGCGGGGCTTCTTCGCCTCGTTGGGGGTGGCCGAGGGGCAGCGGCAAGGCGCAATCCTGCGGACGATCGACAAGTTGGACAAGATCTCGGCCGACAAGGTCATGGCACTGTTGACCCAGGCGCCGATCGACATGACCCCAACCTCTGCACAGGCCGTGCTGGACTTTGCCGCCTTCACCGGCCACGCCGCGCAGACCCTGGCTCACCTTGACGACATGGGGATCACCGACCCTGTGTTCGTCGAGGGGGTGGGCGAGTTGCGGATTGTGGTCGAAGGGCTGACCGCCTATGGCGTGCCCGAGTCCAACTGGAGGATCAACCTGTCGATCGCACGTGGGTTGGACTACTACACCGGCACCGTTTATGAGACCTTCCTGACCGATCACACAGGGATCGGTGCCGTCTGCTCAGGCGGCCGCTATGACGATCTGGCAAGCCTGTACACCTCCTCGCGCCTGCCGGGTGTGGGGGTGTCGCTGGGCCTGACCCGCCTGTTCTATGCGTTGGAGCAGGCCGGCATCGTCGGTGACGGACCCGGTACCGTCCAGGTGCTTGTCGCCTTGGTGGACCAGGGACTGAAGGCGGAGTATCTGGCGTTGGGCCGACAACTCCGCGACGTCGGGGTCAACACCGAGGTGCACCTCTCCCCCTCAAGGATCGGCAAACAGTTGTCCTACGCCGACAAGATCGGTGCCGCTCAGGTCGTGATCATCGGGCCACGTGAGCAGGCGGAAGGGATCGCCACCGTCAAGACCCTGGCAACGGGCGAGCAGGTACAGATCCCTCGCTCAGAGTTGGTTGAGCATCTCAGCTCGCAACTGCGGTGAGGATCATCCTGGATCCCCGTGCGGGTGCACCGATGTATGTGGTGTGGGCGGGCAAGGTCGACTACCTGACCGCGCTTGGCTGGCAGGACCAGTTGGTCGCCGCCCGCCAGGCTGATCAGATCGATGACGTTCTGCTGCTGGTGACCCATCCACCGGTGTACACCGCCGGCCGTCACGCCAACATCGCGGCGAATCTGACAGGGCAGCGCCCTGACATTCCCGTCGTCCGCGTGGACCGGGGTGGCGACCTGACCTATCACGGCCCCGGCCAGGTCGTGGCCTACCCGATCATGAGGCTGCCACAGCGGGGCGCCAGCCTTGCCTATGTGACCGCGCTGGAACAGGCGTTGATCGCCACCCTGGACACCTATCGGGTCGCCGGTGTACGCCGACCGGGATACCCGGGGGTCTGGGTGCGGGGTCCCGGTCAGTCCTGGGACAAGATCGCAGCCGTCGGGGTCAGAATCACCCGTGGGATCAGCAAGCACGGAGTGGCCCTGAATGTCGAGCCTGACCTGGATGATTACCGGGGCATCATCGCGTGCGGCATCAGTGACGGTGGGGTCACCTCCCTTGGGGGCCAGGGAGTGACCACCGACATCGAGGACGTCAGGACGCGTTTGGCCGCGTCCATGACCCGATCCCTACGGCGCTCAGCGCAGCCTGCTGGGCCGTCGGACCTGGGTCTGGTTCGCTGACGTCGACAAGCCAATTAGACTGCGCTGCACGTGAGCACCACCGATACCTCTGCCCCGTCCGCCCATGCGATTCCTGAGGGTGCCCGCCACCTGACCGTGGTCGGCGTCCCCACGGTGGCCCGCCGCAAACCCGAGTGGATGAAGCGACACATCCCCCTGGCCGGGCCCAACTACCGGGACCTGAAGAAGACCATGCGGGGCGCCGAACTGCATACGGTCTGCGAGGAAGCCCGTTGCCCCAACATCCATCAGTGTTGGGAACAACGTGAGGCGTCGTTCCTGATCGGCGGGGAGGACTGCACCCGGCGTTGCGGCTTCTGCCAGATCTCCACCGGCAAACCCAAGGCCTACGACACCGACGAGCCACGGCGGGTCGCCCAGGTCGTGGCTGAGATGGGCCTGCACTTCGCCGTCGTGACCGGGGTGGCTCGCGATGACCTGGACGATGGGGGTGCGTGGCTGTACGCCGAGACCGCCCGACAGATCCACACGCTGGTACCGGGCTGTGGCGTGGAGTTGCTGATACCCGACTTCTCAGGATCGCCAGAGGGTCTGCGGGAGGTGCTCAGCGCCGAACCCGAGGTGATGGCCCACAACCTTGAGACTGTCAGGCGCGTGTTTCGACACACCCGACCGGCCTTCCGCTACGACCGCTCATTGGAGGTCATCAGCCGCGCGCGTGACTGGGCTCCCCAGATCGCTCGCAAGTCCAACCTGATCCTGGGCATGGGCGAGACCGAGGATGAGGTCTATGAAGCCATGGACGACCTGATTGGCGTGGGCTGCCAGATCCTCACCATCGGTCAGTACCTGCAACCCACCCACAAACACCTCGCCCTGCAACGCTACGCGACACCTGAGGAGTACGACCGGTACCGCGCCTATGGGACGGAACTGGGCTTTGCCCACGTCGAGGCCGGCCCACTGGTCCGCTCATCCTTCATGGCTGGTCAGCAGGCCAGCAACGCCGGCGTGTGGTCGCGACCCGAGTCCTAGGTCGAGGAAGCCACATGAGTCTTCTTCCCCTCGCCGTCGCCCTTCCCTTCCTGGCCCAGGGGACGCCCGGCGACCCGTGCCCCGCTGCCGGCGCGATCTGTGAAACGGTGCTGGAGCGCACCGGCAACGGACCGTTGGCGGCATTGCTGGGACAGGTCATCCCGATCCTGATCACGATCATCCTGATCTTCATCGTCGCAGCGATCCTCACCCGGGTGGCCAAACGCCTGATCCATCGCGTGGTCACCCGGACGGCCAACGAGAGCCGCGACGTGATGCGGGCCATCACCCGCCGCTCACCCATTATGAAGGCCGCAGCGGACACCGAGCAACGCGTGGCCATCGATGCCAGGCGCGTGCAGCGGACCGAGACGATCGCTGCGGTTCTGGGCAGCATCGCGGTGTTCATCGTCTATCTGATCGCGGTCTTCGTCGCTTTGGCCAAGGTCAACATCGAGGTGGGTCCGCTGGTGGCGGGTGCCGGAGTGATCGGCGTAGCCCTGGGCTTCGGCGCACAGTCGCTGGTCAAGGACTTCTTGTCCGGGGTGTTCATGATCCTTGAGGACCAGTACGGGGTCGGCGACATCATCGACGCGGGCGAGGCCACCGGGACAGTTGAGGGGGTCACCCTTCGTGTCACGCGCCTGCGGGATGTCGAGGGCACCGTGTGGCATATCCCCAACGGGGAGATCCGGCGGGTCGGCAACCTGTCGCAGTTGTGGTCGCGTTCGCTGCTGGACATCGGGGTGGCCTACGACACCGATCTTGACCACGCCGGCGAGGTCATCACCCGCATCGCAACCGAGATGGCCCAGCATCCCGATTGGGCAGAGTCCATCCTTGAACCGGCCGAACTGTGGGGGGTGCAGCAGTTCGGGCCAAGCGAAGTGGTGCTGCGCCTGGTCATAAAGACCCAAGCTGCCTCACAGTGGAAGGTCAACCGTGAGTTCCGCGCCCGCATCAAGAAGGCCTTTGACGCTGAGGGGATCGAGATTCCCTTCCCACAACGAACCGTATGGTTGAGGAGTGAGGGCACTCCCGTGGCCGCGGGAGTGCCGGAGGCAGCACAATCGAGCGTGGATTCTGAGCAGTCCTGACATGCACTGTCCGTATGTACCGGGTTAGCCCATCGTGGTGGCGGGGAAGGTCACCCAAGAGCCACTACCAAGGAGTTCAGTCATGGCTATCGGCAGCGCAATTGCCCTGTTCGTTTTAGGTGCCATCCTCGTCTATGGCGTTGACATTGATCTGGCGGGCCTGGACATCGATGTGATCGGCTACATCCTGATGCTGGCTGGTCTGATCGGTGGGGTACTGGGTTTGGCCTTCATGGGATCCCGGCGGAGGTCCAGGACCACCAGGTCGATGCAGGAGACGCACCGCACCGCGGACGGCGGCCACATCGTTGAAACCGAAATCCAGCGGTAAATCACTTCCTCCAAACCATTTCCTCGATGCCCGCCGAAACCGGCGGGCATCGTCGTGTGCACTGGTCTGTTGGTAGATTCCCGTTTGACGGCCACGTGGGCTAGGTTCCGCCTGGATCCCGCGTGCCACACCCTGACCACGACCCCCGAAGGAGCTCACGTTGAGCACCCCCGCAGACGTCCTCGCAAAGATCAGCGACGAAGGAATCCGATTCATCGACTTCCGGTTCGTGGACCTGCCTGGGTTGATGCAGCACTACACGCTGCCCTCCCATCAGTTGACCGAAGACGTGTTTGAGGATGGGCTCGGCTTCGACGGGTCCTCGGTCCGCGGGTTCCAAAACATCCAGGAATCCGACATGCTGCTGGTCCCGGACCCGGCCACCGCAGTGGTTGATGCCTTCCGCCAGCACCCCACCCTGATCCTCAACTGCTACGTGCGGGACCCGTTGACCGGGGAGTCCTACTCACGGGACCCTCGCTACATCGTGCAGAAGGCGGAGTCCTACCTGCAGTCCACCGGTATCGCCGACACCTGTTTCGTCGGGCCGGAGGCAGAGTTCTTCATCTTCGACGACGTGCGGTTCATCTCCGAGCCCAAGGGGTCCATGTATGCGATTGACTCCGTCGAGGCGGCGTGGAACACCGCCAAGGACGAGGGCCCGAACCTGGGGCACAAAATCCGCCACAAGCAGGGGTACTTCCCGTTGCCCCCGGCTGACCACATGACCGACCTGCGCTCGGAGATGGTGGTCGAGCTTGAGAACGCCGGGATCGAGGTCGAGCTTCAGCACCACGAGGTCGGTACTGCAGGGCAGGCCGAGATCGATTTCCGCTTCGTCCCCCTGGCCAAGTGTGCCGACCAGGTGATGCTGTTCAAGTACATCGTGAAGAACGTGGCGCACCGCAACGGCAAGACCGCGACGTTCATGCCCAAGCCGATCTTCTTTGAGAACGGGTCGGGGATGCACACCCACCTGTCGCTGTGGAAGGACGGGGAACCGCTGTTCTACGACGAGACGGGGTATGCGGGACTGAGCGAGTTGGCCAGGCATTTCATCGGCGGACTGCTGCTGCACGCCCCAGCGATCCTGGCGTTCTCAAACCCGACGACGAACAGCTACAAGCGTCTGGTCCCCGGGTATGAGGCACCGGTGAACCTGGTCTACAGCCAGCGCAACCGCTCGGCGGCCTGCCGCATCCCGTTGATCTCCAAGTCCCCCAAGGCCAAGCGGGTCGAGTTCCGCGTGCCAGACCCGTCGTGCAACCCCTACCTGGCGTTCAGCGCGATGCTGATGGCCGGTCTTGACGGGATCAAGAACAAGATCGAGCCGCCCGACCCGGTGGACAAGGACATCTACGAGTTGGGCCCCGAGGCCCTGGCCGAGCTGCCCGCGGTCCCGGCCAGCCTGGAGGAGGCGCTGGTCGCCCTGCAGGAGGACCACGAGTTCCTGCTTGAGGGCGGTGTGTTCACAGAGGACCTGATCGAGACCCACATCGCCTACAAGATGGAGGCCGAGGTCACCGCCCTCCGCCTACGCCCCCACCCCCACGAGTTCGAGCTGTATTACGACATCTGAGGTGAGGGGTGATGGCTGTCGTTCGTTGTTGCTCGAAACCTTGACTACACGCGGGATCCAGCCCGTTGAGGTTGCGCAACGTCGATGGCCATCACCCGTCGCTTCTCAAGCTCCGGTGAGCCAGCCGTGAGCCAACGGCCGCGCTCAGCCGAGCCAGTTTCGTGACGTGGTCGTGGACGAGCGCCAAGACACGGTCCCACGCCGGGCGTCGCACTCCGCCTTGAACTCTTCGGT
>JBPCKA010000081.1:0-5174 GCA_051004735.1 Euzebya sp.
CTGGGCTGTCGGCGCCTCGGTCAGAGTGGACCCGGGTGGGGATGTCCTGGTCGGTCACGAGTCAGGCTCGACCAGCGACGTCGACCTGGTGATCGGCAGTGCAATGGGTGGCCGACCCACGTCCCCCCTCAGCGGTGATGCGCTGACCGTCACCGACATCCTGGCCCAACCTGATGACTTTATCGAGGACCCACAGGACGAGGGCGCGTGGGCGATCGGCAGTGACACGCAAGCCACGCTGCTGGCCCAGATGATCGATCCACAGCAGCATGCCAGGGTGCTGCACGCTGGTGACCGGGTCACCGAGCAGACCCTGCTGCTGCTGGCCGCGAGCTTGCCCGGCGGGGTCGGCGTGGTATTGGCACGAGGTCACGATGCCGCCGGACTGACGCGCTTGGCGGACCAGGAGAACGTCGACTGACAGCCCACCTGATGTGTGTCGGGACCCTTTTGCTCTGCGCCGCCACCGCGCCCCAGGAGCACAACCTTGTCTCTGCATTCCCCAGATCTGCATTCCCTGACAGACCCGCACGACCACACCACCTCACCTGACCCGTTAACCGCCCTCGGCTTTCATGCCGGCCCATGGGCCGCCCTGCTGCATGAGATCGAACCCGCGGCCATCCCGGCCCGGGTCATCCGCGCCGACCGGGGCGCTGCAACGGCCATGACCGTGACCGATCCGGTCAGGATCACCTGGCACCCAGCGTCCGCACCCCCGATCACCGGTGACTGGGTGGCGTTGGACAGCGACAATCGACTGCTGGGCATCGCCCCACGACGTAGCGCGATCACCCGACCCGCCCATCACCGGGGGGTGCGTGACGAGGACTCCGACCAGGTCCTGGCCGCCAATGCCGATCTTGTCGGGGTGGTCATCGGACTGGACGGCGAACCGAACTCTCGCCGACTGGAACGGGGCCTGGTGATGGCCTATGAGTCCGGGGCGACGCCGCTGGTCATCCTCACCAAAGCAGATCTGGCTGAGGACCTGCAGCGATCCCTTGATCAGGCAAGGAGCCATTGCGTCGGCGTCGATGTCGTCGTGGCCTGTGCCATTGACGGTCAGGGTGTGGCGGACCTACGACAACGTCTTGCTCCGGACCGGACCCTGGCGATGCTGGGTGCCTCCGGGACGGGCAAGTCTTCGCTGACCAACGCAATGATGGGCGAGGAGGTTCTGTCGGTCGGTGCTGTACGCGCCGTGGACGGCAAGGGCCGTCACACCACCTCTCACCGGGAGATGGTCATCCTGCCTGACGGTGGAGCGGTCCTGGACACCCCCGGACTGCGAACCCTGTCCCTGGGGCAAACGGGCCAGGGCCTGGACCAGGCCTTCCCCGAGATCGACCAGCTGGCGGGCGACTGCCGCTTCGCCGATTGTCGCCACGATGTCGAACCTGGCTGCGCTGTCCTGCTGGCGCTGGACCAAAGCAGCCTCACGGCTGACCGCTACGAGGGCTGGCGCCGAATTCGCGCAGAGTCCGAGGCGGCCGCACTGCGTGCCGACAAGGCGCGATATCGCAAGGTTCAACGAGCATGGGGTGCCGCTGGCAGGCAAGCCCAAGCACTCGCGGCGCGAAAGAGGTGATTGACCGGACGACCTAACACGTGTCGCGGCGTTCGATGTGCCGCTCGGCCTGCTCCAGCGCGGCCTCCTCAACCAGGATCCCCTGCCGTTCGTAGCGCTTACGACTGCGGCTGAATCGCACCACGACCGCCGACAGGGCGCTGGCCTTCTTGGCCCGGCGGGTCAGCACAGCGTTGCCCGCCGGTAGGTAGACCAGATGGTCCAGCCCGGCGCAGGCCAGGCACAGGGGGCCGGGGTCCTCCATGATCAACAGGTCGCCAGACTTCTGGCAACTGGTGCAGGTGAAATCCTTGAGCGGCCAGATCACCACCAGGTCGGGGGTCCGGCTCTCCCGTTCGGCCAGGCGTTGCCGCTTGGGCTCCGAGAGGGTGGGTGAGACCCAGTGGGTGCGGTAGGCCCGCTCGAGGTCGGCCTCGCCACTGGTAGAGAACTGCAGGGGCCGCCGGTCCCTGGTACGGGCGATGTAGGCGGTCTCGCTGGGCTGCAGCCCGTTGTCGCCAGCCCAGCGTCGAAACAACCGCATCGCCGTGGAGATCTTGGAGAGGTTCGCCTGGGTGACCCGTTCGAGGTGGTCCACCCGCCCCTGACGCCAGCGGTCCACCGCGCTGGGAGCCAGCCATCCCAGGCCGATCAACACGTCGATGGCCGTCACGAAGTCATGGTCGTCCAGCGCGGTCTGCGCCGCCCGTGCAATCCTGGCCTCCAGCTTCGGTGACCCCTTGCTGCCCATTGCCCCTGTTGTACTCCAACTGTTGGACTTCTCATAGCGTCCCTCAGAGCACCGGCGGCCTGGACTCCAGCCTGCCGGAGACCTCAGCCTGTTGCAGGAGGCACCTCGCCCAGCTGACGGCGAAGTTCCACCATGACCTGCTGAACGAAGGCCTGGGCGTCTTCGGGTAGCCCGTTGAGCCCGTGGGCGAGCCGGGCCAGGTCGATGTCGCTGTAGCGGTGGACAAGTACGTTGCGCATGCCGGCCAGCGCCTGCATCCGCTCTGCCAGCGGCGCGTCCACCACTTCGTGCTCGGCAAGCAGCCGGAAAGCGTCCCGGTAGGAGGCAGGGACCTGATCGCCCAGCCGGACCACGAGGTAGGAGGCAGCGGCAGCCGACTGCTGGGCGACTTGGGTGAGGATCCACTCCCCGGCGTGGCGGGTGATGGGTTCTGCCGCCAACCGGTCGGCGTCGACGGAGCCCAGGCTGAGGAGGTCACCGCGAAGCCGGTCGATGTGCCGCAGCTTCTGCTGAACGACCTCCGGGTCGAGAGACCTTGGCGTCATCCCGTCAGCAGTTCCCGCTCAAGTCGGCGTAGCCACGATGTGTCCAGTCGCTCGGACCAGGCGGCGATCGCCTCCTCGGCAAAGCGCCCCCGTCTGTCCTCGTACAGAGGGATACCGCCGAGCCCATGGGTTCTGGCCACCGGCGTGGCGTGGCGCAGGTCCATCAAATCGATCTCGCCCCCGCCGACCAGTTCGCGAAGGTCATCGGTCAGCGCCACGAGGTTGTCGAGCGTCGCCGGCGGAGGAAGGAGGACGGCCAGGTCCAGGTCCCTGGCCGGGTGGTCACCCGCAACGGCGCTGCCGTGTGCCCCGAGGATCCACGCGCCGTGCCGCTTGCACAACGAGGCCAGCCGGCCATCTTCCGCGGCGACGACCAACCTCGCCAGCACCTCACGGTGGTCAATCATAACCAGGGAGAGTAGCCACCTGAAGGCGGCCTTGACTCAGGTCACTCCGGTTGCGACGTCATCAATCACGATCTGGGTGTCTTCCTGCGGCGTGCTGTTGGTCGGTAGCACGATCTCAAAGACCGCCCCACCGTCGGATGCCGTGCGGTAGCTGATGCTTCCTCCCAGCGCGCCCGTCAGGTACCGGACGATGGCCAGACCCAGGCCGTAGCCATCGGCAATGCGGCTGGCACCAACCGATGCCTGGGTGAACTCCTCGAACATGCGCGGCTGGAAGTCCTCCGGCACGCCCGGACCGTGGTCACGCAAGGCGATGGTGACGCGGTCCTGTGATTGGTGCACCGTCAACTCATACGGTGCGGCGCCGTGCTTGCGGGCGTTGGTCAACAGGTTGACCAGGATCTGCAGCAGCCGTGTCGAGTCCGTAACCACCAAGACGTCCTCGGGACACGTCACCGTCACCGGGATGTCGGCCACGGTGACCGCCTCGTCCAGCCACGCACACAGCGGCAAGGGACGTGGTGACAACGCCAGGCCGCCGGCTCGCATGGACGACACGGTCAGCACATCCTCAACCAGCTCGCCCAGACGTCGGGACTGCTGATCGATGGCGTCCACCGCTGCCCGCCGCGACTGCTCATCCATCTCCGTCCAGCGCAGTTTGAGGGTTCGAGCGAATCCCTGGATGGCGGTCAGAGGCGTGCGTAGTTCGTGATTGGTGACGGCGACGAACTCCCACTGGGCGCGTCGGGCGGCCGTCAAAGCGGAGTTGGCGTTGGTGAGTTCGGCGCTGTGACGATCCATGGCCCGGGCCATGGTGCGCACGCGGTCCCGATCGTGAACCAGACGCTGCGCGCTCCACCCCATCACGACCGCCATGATCGCGGCCAACCCCAGACGGAAGGTCACTGACTGCAACAGGAAGGGCACCCCTAGGGCGAGGTCGCCGTACACCTCCCGGCCCACATAGCCCAGCGAAATCGCACCAAGGGTCAGCAGGGCACCGCGGCGCTGAAACAGGACCGCGCCCTCCAGGGGAATGATGTACAGCATCGCCCACACAGCCGTTTTGGGGTCGAAGGTATAGCCCACGACCAGGGTCAGGGCCACGACGGTGTCCAAGGCTAGACCGGCAACCGCCCAGGCCTGTGCCGATCTGACATCGACTGCACGACGTGCACCCCACCACACCGTCGGAGTCCCGATGGCCAACACCATCACGGCAACCCAGGCGATGCGTTGCTGATCGGCCGGGTAGGGCAGGTAATAGGTCCAGATCTGCAGTGCTGCGAACGGAACCGCGACCAACCTGAGCACGGCCAGCATCCGCTGGATTCGTGACAGTTCTTCAAGTCTTGGGTCAACCACGTGTGCTTCCCACCGGTCCCTTTGGCGGTCGCTACCCCTCACGTCGCAGGCACGACGTGCAATGACTCCACCGAAGCACGCCACCACTGCTTGTGTCCAGACCAGTCGTGCACACCATTGTGACTAGTTCAGGGCACCCAAAGGGCGCGATCGGGGCCTTACGCCGCTATAGTTATGCCCGCACAATGGGTCCATGGACCGGGTACGCACGGGTGTGGGCATCGCTGTCGCGGTGCTGCTGATCGCGTGGCTGACACGTTCACCTGCCACCGAGGCCGATTTCGGTCCCCAGGCCACCGACACCCCGTCCCCACAGGCCACCCCCGGACCCACCGACACAGCCACACCGCCCGACACCGCGCCACCCACCCCCGACCTTGACACGCTCAGCAACGTCGCAGTGCTGAACCCGGTCACCTTGTCGGTACTGACGGCGACCGTGGCCACCCTGAGCCCGGACTGGACGGCCAGTCCGCCCCCACAGCCCCTGGTGTTACTGGAACCGGCACAGGGAATCGCCCGGACGGTCACCA
>JBPCKA010000082.1:0-47462 GCA_051004735.1 Euzebya sp.
TCGATCCCGGCCCCGGCGATCTGTTCGACGTCAGCGGGGGACAGGTTGGGTGGCGCCTGCAGATGAACCTTGGTCGGCAGCAGCAGGCGGGCGACGGCGATGGTGGCCAGCAGGTCATCACGGTCGGGTTCGGGCGCCTGGCGCATCGCGGTGTCGGGCTTGGCCCGGAAGTTCTGGACGATGACCTCTTGCAGGTGGCCGTAACGCTTCGCTGTCGCCGCCAGTGCCAGCAGCGCCTCCACGCGTTCGTCCAGCGTTTCGCCGATGCCGATGAGGATGCCCGAGGTGAAGGGGATGGCGTGTTTTCCGGCGTCATCCAGCATCTTCAGCCGCACGGCAGGCAGTTTGTCCGGGCAGTTGTGGTGGGGCATGCCCTTGTCATGCAGTCGCTGCGAGGTCGACTCCAGCATCAGGCCCATCGACCCCGACACCGGCTTGAGCATGGCCATGTCGGTCCAACTCAGCACGCCCGGGTTCAGGTGGGGGATCAGACCGGTCTGCTCGATCACCGCGATGGCGGCGGCGCGGACGTACTCAAGGGTGGTGGTGTACCCGCGTTGTTCCAGCCATTGCCTGGCGGCCGGATAGCGTTCCTCGGGCTTGTCGCCCAGCGTGAACAACGCCTCTTTGCATCCGGCCTGCTGGCCCTGGCGGGCCACCTCGACCACTTGGTCAAGGGACATGAACGCAGGAATGTCGCCTTTGGGGGGCCAGGCAAAGGTGCAGTACCCGCAGGTGTCGCGGCACAGATGGGTGAGGGGGACAAAGACCTTGCGGCTGTAGGTGATGGTGTCGCCGAAGGCCTGATCACGCACCCGGGCGGCGATGGCGGTCAGGCGGACCTGGTCCTGCCCTCGTGCCCCCATCAGGGCGGTCGCCTCGCTGGCGTTGAGGGTCTTGCCGGCGTCCGCGCGGGCCAGCGCACGACGGATGGCGTGGGCGGACGCGGCGGCGTGCGGGCTCATGGCAGTCAGGCTAGCGGTGAGCGCCGCGACTTCGCGAAGCGGTACCCGGTGGCAGCGTTCCTCTGGCGGATTGCCGCCTCAGGTCCGGATCAGTTCAGCTGGCCCATCAGTTCCACCATCTCAAGATCGTCGTGGAGTTGGTGTTGCAGCATGAACCGGGACACGCCGGCCTGTCGGTAGGCATCCAGTCGTTCCTGGGCCTGGTGGGGGGTTCCAATGATCCACTCCTGGCGCAGGCCATCCAGCCATTGCCGCACGTCGCCGTCGGTGTTGCTGAGGCTCATCAGCCGCTTTGCCCGCTGCACCACATCCTGCTCATCCTGGCCCAGGATGCAGCCGGTCATGATCGACAGGGGCAACGGCTCCCGGTCGGCCTCCCCACACGCGTCATCAAGTCTCGCCTTTCGGGCGCGAACCTTGTCCAGGGACGGGAAGGTGGTGTTGTACTCATCGGCCCATCGCGCCGCCAGGGCAGCGCCGCGCGGGCCGGCCGAGCCTCCCATGATGATTGGGACCTGTCCTGCTGGTTTGGGTCGCGCCTCGCAGTCGGCCAGGGTGTAGTGATGGCCCTCGAAGTCAAAGCTCTCTTCCTCGAACTGCCGTCGGATGATCTGGATCTGCTCGGCCAGGACATCGAAGCGGGTGCCCACGTCGTCGAACGCAAAGCCGTACATGAGGTGTTCCAGTTCATGCCAGCCGGCCCCCAGTCCCAGCTCCACGCGGCCACCGGAGGTGTGGGAGGCGGTCACCACCTGCTTGGCCAACACCGAGGGATGTCGAAACGAGGCGGGGGTGACCATCGTGCCCAACTGGATCGTGCTGGTCAGCGGCCCCAGCGCGGCCAGCGTGGCCCAGGCGTCCAGTGCGCCGCGTTCGGTCCGGCCCTGGACGCTGACGTAGTGGTCACTGCGGAACAGACCCTGTAGCCCGGCGTCCTCGGTTGCCTGGGCGAGCGCGACCCACTGGGGCCAGGTGACGTCCTCTTGTCCCTCGATCATCAGGTTGATTGCCATTGGCCCACTGTGCCCGGAGTGGGCCGCGTTGACCCCGGTTGACCGGCTGGGCCTGGTGGTTCATGTCAGGATCGTGCCTATGTCCCGGGTCTGTGTGCTGGTCGTCGTCGTTGCCCTGGGCGCGCTCGGGTGTGCGTCTGGGGAGCCGGACGAGCCCTCGGCGTCATCGGCGCCGTCGGTTGGCACGGTGGTGGTCGAGGGGTTGCAGGGGCCAACCCAGATCGCCTGGCATCCCGATGGCCGGCTGCTGGTGGCACAGATCGGCGAAGGGGAGGGCACGCCCACCGGGTCCATCCTCGCCATCGACCTGGAAAGTCCGCAGGACCGTGAGGTGCTGGTCCGGGGGTTGGACACCCCCACCGGCGTCAGCGCCGCGGGGGGTCGCCTATGGATCATGGAGCGCACCCGGTTGGTCATGGCGCCGCTGGGCGGCGGGGCGACCCAGGTCGTCTTCGCTGACATGCCGAACAACGGGCGCTCAGAGGGAAGTCTGACCACCCTGGCGGACGGGCGGTTGATGTTTGACACCTCGGGGCGCCGGTCTGGAAATGGGTTCAGCGAGAACTCGGGGACCCTGTGGGTGATTGATCCGATGGCTCCTCCCTCGGGTGAGGACGGCTATGGCCAGGCCATCCTGGACGGGATGAAACACGCCTACGCGGTGGCCGAGCTGTCAGACGGGCGTCTGGCGGTCACCGAGATGAGCGACGGGAGTTTCGACGGTGACCCCGCCCCCGACGAGTTGCTGCTGATCCAGCCCGATCCGGATCGGACGCTTAATGGTGGCTGGCCCCGGTGCATCGGCAATCGGATGCCGGTGCGGGAGTTCGACGGAACGGCCGCGGAATGCGAAGCCACGGTTCCCTCACGCGCGGTGTTTGAACCGGGCGCAACCCCGACGGGAGTGGCGGTCGCCCCCTGGGATCCCCAGCTGATCTTGGTGACCCAGTGGACCCAGGACAGGATCGTCGCGGTGTCTTTGGCTGGCGTCCCCCCGGCCACAGCGGAAGTGGCCTTCGACGGCATCCCGACCCCGCAGCACCTCCTGGTCGACGGTGACCGCGTCCTGGTCAGCAGCCACACGGGCGGTCAGATCCTGGCCTTGACCGACCCGGGCTGAGCTGGCGGGTCGGGTTGCTGGTTGTCGAGGGTCGGCGGTTGGGGTGGGTGCCCGGGTTTTCGGGCGTGGGGCGACGTGGAAGCCGGGCACCGGGTCGGTGGTTGGGTGGGTGCCCGGGTTTTCAGGCTTGTGGCAACGTGGAAGCCGGGCACCGGGTCGGTGGTTGGGCTGCCGGGTCGGTGGTTGGGCTGCCGGGTCCGCGGTTGGGGTGGGTGCCCGGGTTTTCGGGCTTGTGGCAACGCGGAAGCCGGGCACCCAGGGCGGATCGGGGCACCCGGGGGTGAAGCCGGGCGTCCGCCGGCGGGGGTTGGGGGCATCTAGCCTGGGCGGCCATGAACGTCGTTGCGCTGGCAGGGGGGATCGGGGCCGCCAGGTTTCTGCGCGGGCTGGTTGAGGTGGTGGACCCCGCGACCTTGACCGTGGTCGCCAACACCGGCGACGACATCATCCTGCACGGGCTTCACGTCTGCCCCGACCTGGACACGATCACCTACACGCTGGGTGGCGGAGTTCATCCCGAGCAAGGCTGGGGACGGCAGGACGAGACGTTCACGGTGGCCACCGAACTCCGGGACCGCTACCAGCGTCCGGACTGGTTCACTCTGGGCGACCGGGACCTTGCCACCCACCTGGTCCGCACCGAGATGCTGCGGTCAGGCGCAGGACTCAGCCAGGCCACCGAGTTCATCGCCCGGGCCTGGAACCTGCCTTTTCGCCTGTTGCCGATGACCGATGACCAGGTCACCACCCGAATCCGAACCACGGACGGCCAGACGATGCACTTCCAGCGCTGGTGGGTCGGGGATCGGGCCCAGACCCCCGTGGCCCAGGTGATCTTCGACGGATCGGACACCGCCAAGCCAGCCCCCGGTGTCCTGGCCGCGCTCCAACAGGCCGACCTGGTCGTGCTGTGCCCCTCCAACCCGGTCGTGTCGATCGGCACGATCTTGGCCGTGCCCGGCATCCGCCAGGCCCTGGGCGAAGTCCCGGTGGTCGGTGTCAGCCCGATCGTCGGCGGCGCGGTGGTACGGGGGATGGCCGACAAACTCTTGCCCACCATCGGGGCTGACGTCAACGCAGCCGGGGTGGCGGCGCTGTATCACGATTTCCTGGACGGCTGGATCATCGACCAGGCCGACGCCGCCAGCGCCGAGGGACTGCGCCACGATGGGCTGAAGGTCGCGGTGACCGACACCATCATGGCCGACATCGCGGTCACCAGGGCCCTGGCACGAACGGCCCTGGAGTTGGTGTCGTGACGCCCCCGATGCTGCAGATCATCGGTGTCCAAGGGATCGCGGAAGTCACCGCCGGTGATGACCTGGCCCGGCTGATCACCGCCGCCGTGGATCTGCAGGACGGGGACGTGGTGGTGGTGTCCTCAAAGATCCTCAGCAAGGCACAGGGACGCACCGTGACCCCCGCGGCCGGAGAGACCCCTGACCAGGCCCGCCGGCGGCTGAGCCTGGACCATGAGGTGCTGGCCCAGACCCCCCACTTCGTGGTGGTACGGACCCCCGAGGGTTGGGTGTGCGCCAACGCAGGGCTTGACGCCTCGAACATGCCGGATGGCGGGGTGCTGTTGCTGCCCGAGGACTGTGATGGGGCTGCCGCCGCAATTCGTGACCGCCTGTCAGCCACCGCACAGGTGGCGGTCATCATCAGCGACACCTTCGGTCGTGCCTGGCGTGAGGGGCAGAGCGATGTGGCGTTGGGTGTGGCGGGGATGTCAGCCCTGCGTGACGAGAGAGGCAACCGTGACCGGGACGGGCGGGAGCTGGCCGTCACCTTGATCGCGGTTGCCGACCAGGTCGCGGGAGCCGCTGACCTGGTTCGCGACAAAGCCGCCGGGCTACCCGTGGTGGTGGTCCGCGGTCTTGGCCACCTTGTGGGGCACCACGGCAGTGGGGCTGAGCTGGTCCGACCCCCCGACACCGACCTGTTCGCGCACGGGCGGGGCTGGCTGGCTCGACGCCTCGCAACTGGCGTGGGTCGCAAGGTCCGCAGTGGCACCCCCCCGGAATGGGAATGGGATCTGGTCCTTCGCGCCGCCGGTGGTGGCCAGCGCGTCGGTGGGCAACTGACCACGGCCGATGGGCTGGTCGCCGGCCGGGCCGAAGCATGCCTGTTGGACCTGGGTTATGGGGTGGACCTTGAGCACCGAGACGGGCATTACCTGGTGACGGTCAAGGCTTGACCCGACGGCTGGCCCAGCCACCGGGCGACCCCGATACACTTTCTGCCCGGTACGTCCCTGTCGACGTCAACAGCCCAGAGTCATTCCCACATGGAAGGTCGGTCCCACGGTGTCCGAAGATCAGTACGGGTCAAAGCGCGAGCGCCAGAAGGCACGGCGGCAGGAACGCCTGCAACAGGAGGCCGAGGCGGCACGGGGCGCCAACCGTCGCTCGCTGCTGGTTCGTGGCCTGATCGTGGTGCTGGTCCTGAGTGTGATCGGTGGGTTGGTCTACAGCCAGATCAGGTCTCGTCAGCAGGCCAACGAGCAGGCGGTGGCCGTTGCCGGGCGACTGGACTCGCTGGGCTGCACCGAGGACATCCGCATGCCCGACCTGGGCGGTGGCCACATCACCGGTGATGAGGTGTCGCTGACATCTGAGCCTCCCAGCGTCATCTACACCGGCACCGCCGATCTGCCCGGCGAGCCACCGTCGTCTGGCCGCCACATCGGTCAGGTGGTCCCCTCGGGTGTATTCGACGTGCCGATCGACCCGCGCTTCACGACCCACAACCTGGAGCACGGTTATGTCGTGATCCACTACTCACCCGACGCCCCTGAGGACCAGGTGCAGCAACTGAAGACCTGGGCGCAGGAACAGATCGATGGTGACTTCCCCAAGATCGTGATGACCGAGTACTACCAACCCCTGCCTGATGGCACGAACTTCAGTTTCACCGCTTGGTTCCACCGTCAGACCTGCGAGACCTTCGACACCGATGTGGCTGAGGTCTTCACCCGCGCGAACTACGACATCAGCGGCGAAGGGCCTGAGAAGGGCATCCCCGCCCACACGGGGGGTACCCAGGGTGTCGTCGACCCTGACGGCATGCCGTTGTTCCTGCCGCCACTGGACGCCGAGTTGGGCACACCCTCTGCACTTGACGGTGTGGAGGGGGCCGAACCGGCCACCGACACGGTGGATCCCGCCGCAGACGGTTCGGCAGCACCAGCCAGCGACAGTCCGGCCAGCGACAGTCCGGCCAGCGACACTCCGGCCAGCGACAGTCCGGCCAGCGACAGTCCCTCGGAGTAACGCCCCCGTTCGGCCGGCCACAACGGGATGGTGGCCGGCAGGCCGTAGCCTGTGCGATGTGTGTGGAATCATAGGTTACTGCGGCGACGCCGATGCGTTGCCGATCCTGGTCGAGGGGTTGGCGCGGCTTGAGTACCGGGGCTATGACTCCGCCGGGGTCGCGCTGATCGATTCCTCGGGGGATCTGGAGGTCGTCAAGCGAGCGGGCAAACTGGCCAACCTGCGTGACGCGTTGGCCGACCGCGCACCCACCGGCACCATCGGCATCGGTCACACCCGCTGGGCCACCCACGGGATCCCCAACGACGCCAACGCCCATCCCCACACCGACCCCACGGGCAGCATCGCCGTCATCCACAACGGCATCATCGAGAACTACGCCCGCATCAAAGCCGACTTGATACAACGGCGGGGCGCCGTATTTCACTCCGACACCGACACCGAGGTCATCGCCCATCTGATTGCCTCGCTGTATGAGGGATCGCTGGCCACCGCCGTCCGCAAGGCCACCTCGATGTTTGAGGGACAGTTCGCCTTCGCTGTCATCGACACCCGCCAGCCCGACACGATCGTGGCCGTCAAGCGTGCCGCACCGATGATCCTTGGCCACCTGGAGGGTGCGTCGCTGTTGTCAAGCGACGTGGCCGGCCTGATCGCCCACACCAACGACGTCGAGGCGCTGCTTGACGACCAGGTCGCGATCCTCACCCCTGCCGGGATCACCATCACCGATCTGGACGGCGCCCCGGCGCAGGGCCACCGTTACACCGTTGACTGGGACGTCGAGGCTGCGGAGAAGCAAGGGTACGCCCACTTCATGCTCAAGGAGATCCACGAGCAGCCCCGCGCGGTGGCCGACACCCTGCTGGGACGCCTGGACGACCAGGGTCGCGTGGTCCTTGACTCGATGGATTTCGACCCCGCGCTGCTGCGGGCCACCGACAAGATCTACGTCCTCGCCTGCGGCACCAGCTATCACGCCGGCATGGTCAGCAAGTACGCCATCGAGCACTGGGCACGTATCGGTGTCGAGGTGGAGATCGCCAGCGAGTTTCGCTACCGCGACCCGATCCTGACGAGGCAGACCCTGGTCGTGGCGGTCAGCCAGTCTGGCGAGACCGCCGACACCATCGCCGCCGCCGAGTACGCCAAAGCGCAGGGGGCACACGTCGTGGCGGTGACCAACATCGTCGGCTCGACCCTGGCCCGTAGCGCTGATGCGGTGATCTTCACCCGTGCCGGTCTTGAGGTTGCGGTGGCCTCGACCAAGGCGTTCACCACCCAGATCATCGCCCTTGATGTCCTGGCGTTGTACCTGGCCCAGGAGCGGCGGCAGATGTTCGCCGAGGAATGCCGCGACATGCTGGACCGCCTTGAGGCGCTGCCAGCGTTGATGGATCAGGTCCTGGCCGGCGAATCCCAACTGATCGAACTGGCCCAGCGGTTCGCGGGCGCCGGATACGTGATGTTCATCGGCCGCCAGATCGGGTTGCCGCTGGCGCTTGAGGGGGCGCTCAAGCTGAAGGAGATCAGCTATATCCACGCAGAGGGATTCGCCGCCGGTGAGATGAAGCACGGACCGATCGCCCTGATCGATGACGGCGGGCCCGTGATCGCACTGGCCACCGACGGGCATGTCAAGGCCAAGGTCGTGTCCAACATCCAGGAGGTCAAGGCCCGGGGAGCCGTCGTGCTGGCCATCGCCACCGAGGGCGACACCGAGGTCAAGGCCCACGCCGACCACGTCATCTACGTCCCCGATGTCCACGAGTTGTTGTACCCGGTCCTGACGGTCCTGCCGCTGCAGTTGCTGGGCTATCACATCGCCGTGACCCTGGGCCGTGACGTGGACCAGCCCCGCAACCTGGCCAAGACCGTCACCGTCGAGTGACCCAGTGGCCATCAAGGGCGTGGGCATCGACATGATCGAGATCGAACGGGTCCGTACCGCGCTGGCCCGTACCCCCTCGATGCATCAGCGTCTGTTCACGGCCGACGAGCTGGCCCACTGCGGGGACAAGGTGGGGTCGTTGGCCGCACGGTTCGCTGCCAAGGAGGCCGTGGCCAAGGCTATGGGCAGCGGGATCCGCGGCTTTGCCTTCGTCGATGTCGAGATCCGCAGCGACGAATTGGGCCGCCCCTCGGTGGTCCTGCACCGCTCGGCGGCCCTCGTCGCCGCCCGAGCGGGCATCCAGCACCTCCACCTGTCCCTGACCACCTCCGACACCATCGCGGCTGCCTACGCCGTGGCCGAGGGATGAACTCGTGATCCCCCTGTTCCTGCCTCAGCAGGTCCAGGCCATGGACCAGCGGGCCTTTGACCGTGGGGTTGACCCGGCCGCGCTGATGAACACCGCTGCCCATCACCTGGCCCGGGGTGTCCTGTCCCTGGCGCCCTACCGACACGGCCTGCGGGTGGCACTGCTATGCGGCAAGGGCAACAACGGCGCAGACGGCATCGCCGCCGCCCGCCACCTTGATGATCGAGGGGTCAGCGCCACCGTCGTCCTGGTCACCGACCCCACGGACCTGGGAACCGACGGCGCCCGGGAACTGGCCACGTGGCGGGCACGATTCGGGCGTGTGCGCCTGGCCGGTGACCGGGCGGCGCTGGACCGGGCTGTTGAAAGCGCCGACATCGTGGTGGACTGCCTGCTGGGCACGGGCGCCACCGGCGCCCCCCGGGGGATCTACGCGCAGGCCATCGGGGCAATGAATGACGCCGAGTGCCCCGTGGTGGCCTGTGACATCCCGACCGGCGTGGACGGCGGCAGTGGCGCGGTACCGGGAGAGGCCGTCCGCGCGGATCTGACCGTGACCCTGGGGGCATGGAAGAGGGGCCTGGTGCTGCCGCCGGGAATGTGGCACGTGAGCCACACGGTCCTGGGCGATCTGGACGTCATCGACCAGCAGGCTGATCCCGTCGCCCAGATGCTGCAGGCCTGCGACCTCCCCGCCCTGGCGCCACCCGCTGAAGACGGCGGTGACAAGCGAGGCAATGGCGTGGTGACCATCTATGCCGGGTCGCCGGGTATGAGCGGCGCGGCGGTCCTGTGCGCCCGGGCGGCCCTGGCGGCCGGGGCCGGTCTGGTCACGGTCGCGACGTCGGCTACGGCGGCCGCCGTGGTGGCCACCTCGGTACCCGAGGCGATGACGGTGACGGTGCCCGATGACCGCGACGGCATCGTGGAGGCCATCACCGCTCAGTTGGCGAAGGCCGATGTGCTGGTGATGGGGCCGGGACTGGGGTTGGCACCTGCCACCCAGGAGGCAGTCCGGCGTCTGGTCGCCACCGTCGAAGTCCCGATCGTGCTGGACGCCGACGGTCTGAACGCGTTTCGTGATCATGCGGAGGAATTGGCCGCCCATGCCTCAACCATGTTGGTCATGACGCCACACTCACGCGAGTTCGACCGCCTGGCGGGACAAGATGAGGACCAGACAGATACAGAGGCACGGCCCGACCGCACGGCTCACTTCGCCAGAAAGTGGCGCGCGACGGTGGTCGCGAAAGGACCGGGGTCGGTGATCGCGGGTCCAGACGGCCGGGTCTGGATCAACCCGACCGGCGGGCCGGCCCTTGCCACCGGCGGAACCGGTGACGTGCTGTCCGGTGTCACCGGGACACTGGTTGCCAGCCGCCCCGACCCCTCAAGCGTGGCCGCTGCGGTCTACCTACACGGGCTGGCGGGGGATCTGGCGCAAGGCGACGGCTCGGCCCGGCCGGTGACCGCGATGGGTGTGGTCGACCACCTGGGTGCCGCAACCACTGAGTTGGGCATATGACCGCGACTCCCCCTCCTCATCATCGGCCCCTGTGGGCCGAGGTGGACCTGTCAGCCATTCGCCACAACACCGCGATCCTCAGCGCCCATGCCGGCAACGCCCAGCTGATGGCGGTCGTGAAGGCCGACGGGTACGGACACGGGGCGGTGCCGGTGGCATTAGCCGCGTTACAGGGCGGAGCGGCGTGGCTGGGTGTCGCGATGGTTGAGGAGGGACAAGAACTGCGCGAGGCGGGCATCACCGCCCCGATCCTGGTCCTCAGCGAACCCCCG
Source organism: Euzebya sp. (assembly GCA_051004735.1). Taxonomy (GTDB): domain Bacteria; phylum Actinomycetota; class Nitriliruptoria; order Euzebyales; family Euzebyaceae; genus Euzebya. The sequence goes on from JBPCKA010000082.1 coordinate 10,429, forward strand.
CCAGCCTCCGCTGGTGCACTTGTGGCCGCCGGGTTGACACCCACCATCTACACCCCAGCGTTCGTGCAGGCATTGCTGGCCACACCGGGCGGGTTCGCGATCGATGTCCACGTCAAGCTGGACACGGGCATGCACCGCGTCGGGCTGGCGCAGCAGGATTGGGAACAGACCTTTCGTGACCTTGCCGCCACTGATCGTCTGCGGGTCAGCGGTCTGTGGTCGCACCTGGCGGTGGGGGATGAGGCCGACAACGACTTCACCGAGCGGCAGTTGGAGCGGTTCGAACGGGGAATCGTCATGGCTCGGGCCGCCGGCCTCCGCCCGGAACTGCTGCATCTGGCCAACTCGGGAGGGACCACCCTGTTCCCGCAGACCCACCTGGACCTGGTCCGCACCGGCATCGCACTGTATGGCCTGCAGGCCGCGCCCGGAGTCGCTCTTGAATCGCTGCGGCCGGCACTGGCATTGCGGTCACGCCTGGGCCTGGTCAAGCCGCTTGCCAAGGGCGAAGCGGTATCCTACGGGCTGCGGTGGACCGCGGCCGCCGACACCGTTATCGGCACCGTCGTCGGGGGCTACGCCGACGGGATCCGTCGCGGCTTGACCAACATCGGCCAGGTCTGGATCAACGGTCGTCGCTGCCCGATCGTCGGGACCGTCTGCATGGATCAGTTCCTGGTCGACCTGGGCCCTGACGCCCAGGAGCAGATCGGACAAGACGTGTGGCTGATCGGGGGATCCGACGCCGACGATCCGGCGCGGGCGGTTACGGCAGCCGACTGGGCGCAGTGGCTTGACACCATCACCTATGAGGTGACGTGTGGCATCGGCGCCCGTGTCCCGCGCGTGTACCTCCAGGCCTGACCCGGCGGCCGGTCGCCAGGGGACGGTCGGGATGCAAGACTTGGACGACAGCCGCACACCTGGAGGATGGTCATGTCCGATCTGGTCCGCGTGGAACGTCACGACTGGTACGCCACCATCACGATGACGATCCCACAGCGCCGCAACGCCCTGTCGCTGGCGGTCATCACCGACCTGACAGCGGCCTTGAACGACGTCGCCGCCACTGACCTGGCCGGTGTGGTGATCACCGGTGAGGGCACCGTGTTCTCCAGCGGACATGACTTCGCCGACATGAGCGGCCAGATGCTGGGCGAGATGCGCGGGTTGTTGCGGACCTGTTCGGACATGATGCTGCTGGCCCAGCAGATTCCTCAGGTCGTCATGGCCCGCGTCCAGGGTCCGGCGCTGGCAGCGGGGTGTCAGCTGGTCGCCAGTTGTGACCTGGCGGTTGCGGTGGACACCGCTACCTTCGCCATTCCGGGCGGGAAGGCAGGCTGGTTCTGCCACACTCCGGCGGTGGCGGTGGCCCGCAACCTAGGACGCAAGCAGGTCATGGAGATGGCGCTCACCGGCGATGCGATCGACGCCGACACGGCGGTCAGGTGGGGGCTATTGAACCGGGCCGTGCCCAGCGAGCAACTGGATGAGGCGACGCTTGACCTGCTGGGTCGCGCCACTCGCGGCAGCAAGCTGTCCAAGGCGATCGGCAAGCAGACCCTGTACAGCCAGATGCAGATGGAGCAGCGGCAGGCCTATGACATGGCCATCGAGGTCATGGCCGCCTCCAGCCAGACTGCCGACGGACAGGAGTCGATGAACAGCTTCATCGAGCGACGCCCCGCGAAGTACCTGGATCGCTGAGTACCGGGCTACGACAGGTAGCCTGCGCCGCCTATGGCGCTTGGATTCGACGACGTGCTGGTGGGCAGCTGGACCCACCCGGGCGGACACACCGGATGCACGGTCGTGCTGCCACCGAAGGGCTCGATGGGAGCATGTGCGGTGCGTGGCGGTGCCCCGGGTACGCGCGAGGCCGCGGCACTTGGCCCGGGCGGGCAGGGCACCGAGTGTCACGCGGTGTTCCTCAGCGGGGGTTCGGCGTTCGGCCTGGCCGTTGGCGACGGCGTGGCGTTGTGGTGTGAGGAGCATGGTCGAGGCTATGACCGCTTCGTCACCCCAGTCCCCGTGGTGGCCGGTGCCATCGTGTTCGACCTGGCCGCGGCCGGAGCGGCGCGGCCGGATGCGGCCAGTGGACGAGCCGCCTGCGAGGTGGCCACGGCAGCGGATCCGGACATGGGCCGGGTGGGCGTCGGAGCGGGTTGCACGGTTGCCAAGGTCGCCGGCTTCGAGCATCTGCGGCCGGGCGGTCAAGGCTGGGCGGTGTGCTCCGGCGGTGGGATCACCGTGGGGGCGCTGATGGCCGTCAATGCGCTGGGCAATGTCCTGGCCGAGGACAACAGCATGCTTGCCGGAATCGACACCGACGACGCCTATCCGTTTCGTCCCATGAACCCGCCACCGCGAACCAACACCGTGATCGGGTGCCTGGTGACCGACGCGGTGCTGACCAAGGGAGAGGCCTCGCGGGCCGTTGACCTGGCCCATACCGGCATCGCTCGTACCATCGATCCAGCCCACACCATTCACGATGGAGACGCCCTGTTCCTGGTCACCAGCCAGCGTCGGCAGGTGGACGCACCGGTGGATCTGGTGGCAACCCTGTCGGCTCGTGCCGTGGCAGCGGCCATCCGTGCCTCCGTGCGGGCGGCAGCCCAGGGACCGCCGATCATCCCCGATGACATGTTGGCCGCCCTTGCGCAGGCCGCAGAGGAGACCTGATGAGCACCGCCCCAAACAGCGACGAACTTCCCGCCGGATACCCCTATGCCAGCGTTGCGGCCGAGCAGCGCATCAAGCGGACCGCCGCGGCGTTGTCAGTGGTGACGGTCGGGTTCCTGGTGGCCGGGCTGTACCTGGCGTTGTTCACGCCACGGGTTGGGCTCGGCGGGCTGCTGACGCTGATCGGTTTTGTGGGCTTGATGGTGGTGCCGGTGGTCGCCAAACGCATGCGTCGTGCGGCCCTGGCGCGCGAAGGACGTGTGACATGACCCGTGACGGGGCGCCGGCGAGCCTGCCGTCGCTGCCTGCAGGTCTGGCGATCCACCGCCTGGCCGACCGACCTGATCTGATCGGCGGGGTGCACAAGTTGGGGCCGCAGGTGTGGCCCGAGTTCATGATGCACTCAGCGTGCGGCGGTGCGTTCTATGTCGAGATGGGCACGACCTTCGCCGACTGCGCACTGGTGGTCACCGACTCGGGCGGACAGGTCGTCTGCCGGGCATTGTGGATTCCATTTGCCTGGGACGGAGCACTACCGCTGCCGGAACGCGGATGGGACTGGGTCAGTGAGAAGGGAATCTCGGATCGTCGGAATGGGGTGGCTTGCAACGCCGCCTCTGCCCTTGAGATCGGCATCCTTCCCTCCCTTCGGGGGACGGGCCTCAGCCAGATCCTGCTGGCTCACATGCGCCACGCCGCGGCGCAGACGGGTTCGGCCACATTGTTCGCCCCGGTCCGGCCCAGCCAGAAGTCACAGTTCCCCGGTGAGTCCATGCACGCCTATCTGGCCCGGGTTCGAGAGGATGGACTCCCCTTCGACGCCTGGCTGCGGGTGCACGTGCGGGCAGGCGGTCAGATCCTGGGCGCCTGCGACCAGTCGATGATCATCGCGGGGTCAGTCGATGAGTGGCAGACGTGGACCGGCATGAGCCTCAGCCAGCCGGGGGCTCACATTGTTCCTGGGGCGCTGACCCCGGTCGAGAGCGATGGCGACCAAGCCGTGTACACCGAACCGAACGTTTGGGTCCGCCACCGGCTGGACTGAGCATCGGTGACGACAACCTCGACTGTCCCCAGGGGCTCACCGCAACTCCGAGCGGATGTCTGTCAGCCAAGGGGTGATCTGGATCGCAAGCGACTACGTCCTCATCCGTCTCCGTCATCGCCAATGGGTATGCAACGGGGGCAGAAATCCCGGCCGGGGATGCCCGGTTCGTCGGGCAACGCCGGGATGATGAGTACCTGTCCGACCTGCAGCGGACTTGATTGGGTCACATTGTTGGCGGCGGCGATGATCCCGAACGCCGTCGGGTCGCCATAGACCTGCTGGGCGATGGTGGAAAGTGTGTCCCCTGGCTGAACCTCATACAGCCGACCCTCATCGTCCGAGCCGGATGGCGGCAGATCCAGGGTTGGCGGGGGGGTGACGACGCGACCTGAGCCTCCTCCGCCGGAGTCCGCAGCCACGTGGTGGTCATGACCAGCACCACCAGGATGGCCACCAGGGCCACCGTGATACCGCCGAAGCGCACTCGCTGACGGACGCTGCATGCTGGTACCAGGCAAGGTCAGAGCTCGTACGCAGGGTTCGTGTCGCCTGGTGACACGGGCGCCTTCACCGTGCCTGGCCGACACCCCATCGCCTCAGCGGTCTGCACCACCGACAGATCGCCCAGGTATCGCAGTACCACCGCCATCCGCTGGCGCTCGGGAAGCGCCTGGACGGCAGCACGGACCACCAGTTCCGCGGCCTGATCGACCTCCAGATCAACACTCCCGTCGGGACGAGTTTCGCCCTGATGTTGACGCCGTTGTCGACGCAGCGACTGCCATCGTCCAACCATCACGGACCCAGCACACGCATGACGAAGAACTGGTAGCCAACCGCGGCCGCGCCCCCGCCATTGAACACAGCCAGTTCCTTGTCGTGGGCTGCGATCACCGACGCCACGGTCGGATCGCCCCGTAACTCAGCCATCCGACTACGCAGCGGGTCGTAGTAGGCGTCCCAGTCACCGCGGGGCAGCGTGAAGTCACCGATGCGGTGGTAGCCGGCCGCCAGGATCTGTGCCCGACGGGTCTGGGCGGTCTGGATGTCGGGGTAGGAAGACTCCCAGAACTCTCCGATCGGTCGGGGCACGCCTGGTGCCAGCCACACCGGTTCGCTCAGTGCCAGGACGCCACCCTCGGCCAACAGGGCCCGCCACTCACGCAGGGCTCGTTCAAACCCCAGGATGTAGGCGGCACCCTCCGACCAGACCAGATCGTAGACTTGGTTGCCCGCGGTCGGCTCAGTGGCGCCGCCTGCCAGTCCAGCCAGTTGCGCGACGTCGGCCATGTCCCCGACGACCGCCCGTACGCGATCGGCCACTCCTGCCCCGGCCGCTCGACGCCTTACGTGCGCCACAAAATCCTCATGCAGATCGACAGCCGTGATCTGCGCGTCCGGCAACGCCAGGGCCAACGTCACGCTCTGGGCTCCGGGCCCACAGCCCAGATCCAACACCGTCGGGGCCGCGCCCAGGTCGCCGGCCAGCCCCAGGGCCCTGCGGGTGGACTCCTCCGAACCCGGCCCCTCACGGTCCAGGCCAGAATGAAGGCGCCAGAACTCGTTCAGCTGAACTTCGCCACCCATTGGCGCAACTGCTCGGACTTGGCCGAGGACGCCTGCGCCCACGACTCGTACTCAAGGACCGCGCCCAGGTCGTCGGTCTCCACCGCGATCCCGACCGACTTCTTGATATGGCGGGCCAGCAACGGGTCGACCTCTGCGAACCGATGGGCCAGGTCTGTGGCAACGCCCAGCGGATCCTCCTCCGGTCCCTCAGCCAGACCCATGTCGACTGCTGACTGGGCATCGATCAGATCCCCCAACAACAGTGTCCGCAGCGCCCGGGAGGACCCCAGCGCCTTGACCAGGAACCAGGTGCAGCCCCCACCGGGGTGCAACCCGATCTTTGAGAAGGTGGCCCCGAACTTCGCGTGGGTGCCGGCGATGCGGATGTCACACGCCAGCGCCAGGTTCAGTCCCGCCCCGACCGCCGCCCCGTTGACCGCTGCGATGGTCGCGAACGGCAACTCCCGGATCGCCAGGAAGGCCCGGTAGTAGCCCTGGAGTTCCTCACGGATCCGTTCCACCGAACGATCGCTGTCCCCGAACAGCTGTGGCAGGTCCGCTCCCGCGCAAAACCCTTTGCCCTCGCCGGTGACCACCAGGGCTCGGATGGCAGGATCCTCGGCCAGGTCGGCGGCGGCGGCGATCATCTCCTGCGCCATCTCAAAACCCATCGGATTGCGTCGCTGCGGGTCGGTCAGCGTCAGCGTCGCCACGCCGTCATCGGCCACGGTCATTGCAAGCTTGTTCATGGACACACCAGTCGAGGGTTGTCTTGAGTTGGCGGGACTACACTGATCGTCCGCCCGAACGTAACGGTAGAGATCATCATCGCACCGCTGTTGGAGCTGATCACCACGTCACCCGACCAGACCCGCAAGGTCGGTGGGACACTCGCGGCTGCAATGAGGCCTGGTGACATCATCGCCCTCACCGGTGAGATCGGAGCTGGCAAGACCTGTTTCGTCCAGGGGGCCGCTGCGGCGTTGGGCGTGACCGAGCAAGTGACCAGTCCGTCGTTCATCCTGCGCAAGGAGTACCAGGGGGAGGACTGCCAGGTGCTGCACCTGGATGTGTACCGCCTGGAGAGCCTGCGCGAGGTGCTGGACATCGGTTTTGCCGACGTCAGTACCAATGAACACGTCACCTTCGTCGAGTGGGGCGATGCCATGGCACCGTTGCTGCCCCAGGAGTATCTGGAGGTCGAGCTGCGGCTGCCGCCTCTGACGGGTGAAACCCTGGGCACGGCAGCTGCGGCGGGGGAGTGGCTGCCCGAGCCCAGGACCCTGGCCCTGACCCCGCATGGCCTGGACTGGGCACGCCGACTGGCCGCGATCGGCCCCTCGCTCAAGCCGTGGCTGTTTGAGGAGGGCTAGGGATGCTGGTCCTTGGAATCGAGACTTCGACCCCCGCCGCCAGCGTGTGCCTGGCCACCGAGACGGGCGTGGTGGCCAGTGCGGAGATCGGCAGTGGGCTGCCTCACCTTGGCCGCGCACACGGCCAGTTCGTCGCCCCGGCCATCCAGTACTGTTTGAACGTTGGCGGTCTACCTGCCACCGCGGTGAACGGGGTCGCAGTCTCGTTGGGGCCGGGCCTGTTCACGGGCATGCGGGTCGGCCTTGCCACCGCACAGGGGTTCGCTCACACCCGCAGCCTGCCGGTGGTCGGTCTGACCTCGCTGGACCTGCTGGCGTTCCCCCATCGTCATGTCCGACGATTGGTGTGCAGCGTCATCGACGCCCGACGGGGAGAGCTGTTCTGGGCGATGTACCGCTCGGCGCCTGGGGGTATCCAACGGGTCACGGACTTTCGGCGGGGGCGTCCGGAAACCTTGGCGGGTGAGATCGAGGCCACCAGCGAGGACACGCTGTGTGTCGGCGACGGTGCCCGGTCCAACATCGGACTGCTGGAAAGCGTTGGTGCGGACGTGGGCTACGGCTCGGGGGACTATCCCAGCGCCCGCTCCCTGGTCGAACTGGCGTTGCCGAAGTTCATCCGCGAGGAAACCAGGCGTCCTGAAGAACTGGTCCCCCTGTACCTGCGGCAAGCCGATGCCCAGATCAACTGGGCAAAGCGGGGCGCACTGCACGGCGGGACGGCCGGTAGCTGATGGCCCTCACCGACCATGCGGTCCACATCACAACAATGCGACCTGACGACATCCCCGGGGTGGTGGCCATCGAGAGTCAGGTCTCTGACCGCCCCTGGTCCGCCGCGCTGTTTGAGGCCGAGCTTGGGCAAGACGACCGTCGCTACTTCACGGCGCACAGTGGTGGTCCGGCACCTCAGGAGCTGTTGGGGTTCGCTGGTGTGATGCTGGCGGTGGACGAGGCCCACATCACCACCGTGGCGGTCGCCCCCGTCGTGCAACGCCGTCGGGTGGGCACAAGGCTGATGGGTGCGCTGATGGTGTCCGCCATAGAGTTGGGTGCCGTCGCCGCCACCCTTGAAGTACGCGCGGCGAACCTGGCGGCCCAGCGCCTGTACGGCACCTTCGGCTTTGCCCCGGTCGGCGTCCGACCGGGTTACTACTCGGCGAGCGGCGAGGACGCCATCATCATGTGGGCCCACGACATCACCACCTCCGACTATCAACAGCGGTTGCAGTCCCGGCAGGAGGGGCTCGCAGAACTGGTTGGGGAGGACGCACGCTGATGCTGGTCATGGGGATCGAGACATCGTGTGATGAGACGGCGGTCGCGCTGGTGGCCGATGGGGTCACGGTGCGTTCCAACGTGATCGGCTCGCAGGTGGATCATCACCGACCCTTCGGGGGGGTCGTACCTGAGATCGCCGCCCGCGCCCACCTGGAGATGCTATTGCCGACGATTGACCGTGCGTTGGTCGAGGCAGGAGCCACCTACGCCGATGTGGAGGGCGTGGCCGTGACCGCCGGTCCGGGGCTCATCGGGGCACTGCTCGTGGGTGTAGCAGCAGCAAAGTCCATTGCGCTGGCCAACGACCTGCCCTTCATCGGGGTCAACCACCTGGAGGGTCACGTCTGCGCCACGCAACTGGAGTACGGACTGCTGCAACCGCCGATCCTGGCCCTGATCGTCTCCGGCGGTCACACCAGCCTGGTCCTGCTTGGAGTCGACGGGTCACTGCAGACCATCGGCGCGACAATCGACGATGCCGCCGGTGAGGCGTTCGACAAGGTGGCGCGCTTCCTGGGCCTGCCCTATCCGGGCGGTCCCGAGATCGACCAGCTCAGCCGAAACGGGGACCCAACCGCCATCGCGTTCCCCCGTGCGATGCTGAACGACGGGACGTTCGACTTCTCCATGTCCGGATTGAAGACAGCGGTGATCAGGGAACTGCGGCGCCGAGACGCGATAGGCGAGGAAATCCTGTTGCCCGACGTGGCGGCCAGCTTCACCGAGGCGATCGTCGACGTGCTGGTGGCCAAAACCCTCCGGGCTGCCGAGGCGCATGACATCGGCACCATCACCCTGGTCGGGGGGGTCGCAGCCAACAGCCGTCTGCGTGAGGCGATGGCCGACGGATGTACCCGCACCGGTCGACGCTTTCTGCTACCACAGCCGATCCTGTGCACCGACAATGGTGCCATGATCGCCGCCGCGGGATTCAACCGCCTGATAGCAGGTCAACGCACCCCGTTCTCCATGGATGCAGACCCAGGCCTGGGCTTTTCCCGGATGGTGGTCACGGCGGGGCCGGCATGACCACCACGCCCGCGCGGCCCCAAGCCCAACGATTGCGTCGTGATCACGTCGAGGCCGTGACTGCGGCGCTGGAATCCGACTTTGGTCGCCTGGCACCGGGCATGTGGGACCCCCGCCACCACTACCTGCTGGATGCCCTGGACCGCGGGGAGATCGACCGCTTCGTGGTGTATGGCGATGATCAGCCGACGGCGGTGGTCCACTTGGGACTGACCGGCACGGTGGTGCCCGCCGGTGACCCTGACGCGGTCGAGGCACTGGTGCCGTTCGTCGAACGATCCCGCTGGCGGATCCTGATCGGTGATGAGCCCATCGCCCGGGCATTACTTGAGGTCGGCGGCCGTTCGTGGTGGCGCAAACGTCCCTCGCTGCGTGTTCAGCGGCTGATGACCGCCGACGTCGACGCGTTGCCGTCCACGGACACGATGGAGGGATTCCGGCGCGCCTGGCGGGCGGACCTGGACGTGCTGGAGGAGTTCGCCTGCAGGTTACATGTCGAGGACCGGATGGGGCCACCGCTCGTGGGCGGCGCCCGCGCGGGCGTGCGCCATCGCATGGGTGAGAGCGTGGAACGGGGCATGACCTGGGTCGTGCAGCGCCACGATCGGATCATCGCCAAAGTCGATCTGTCGCTGTTCTCCCAACGTCGCGGAGCCCAGATCGCGGGGGTCTATGTTGACCGCGAGCATCGCGGGACTGGCGTCGGGACCGACATGATCACCACGTTGACACGCCACTTGCTGGATCGCGGTCTGCCGGTCGTGAGCCTGCACGTCCGCGATGACAACGTGGCCGCCATCACGGCCTATCACCGTGCGATGTTCGTTGAGCGCGGTCGCTGGATCCTGGCTCTGCGCTGACCCGCAGTTCGGCGTTCAGGCTTGCGCCAGAACGCTAGTCACATTCGGCGTTCAGGCTTGCGCCAGAACGCCTTCGTCCTCCAGCCGGATCACCAGATCCTCAGCATCCGTGCCATAGATGACCGACAGCGCACGAAGATCCTCGCCGCGGATGGTGAGCACGTTGCCGTTGAAGTCACCGCGTTGCAGTTGGATCGTGTGGGCGAAGCGTGACACCGGACGCAGTTCAGGGTCCAGGTCCGAACGGGCCAGCTTGCGAAGGTCCAGCATGATCTTTGATGCGGCCGACGTCACGGTCGCCGGAAGGTCTTCCTTCGGCAACAGTTCCGAGACCGGAACATTGAAGAACTCGCTGAGCTCGGCCAGCTTCGCCACCGACACTGCCCGATCTCCCCGCTCGTAGGATCCGACCACGACAGCCTTCCAACGGCCGCCGGATACTTCCTCGACTTGCTGCAGTGTGAGACCCTGCTGCTGTCTGATCGCGCGCAATCGTGCGCCTAGACGCTTCTGGTAGTCAGTGGCCACGGTCTTGCCTCCTGGTATGGGTCCGCCCTTGGGGCGATCCTTACACACTGTTCAGGGATCCTTCCCCTAGGCTACCAACAATAACACAGAGTGACCTCGCATAAATCACGTTCTGTCACCAAGTGGGTTGCCACCGTCCACGTCAATTGGCCGTCCGTCGGATGGCGATCAACGATCTGAGCGTTCCACGCTCAAGTTGTACGATTAGCCTTTGCATTCACCGAGGCAGAGTGCTAAGTTTCCGGTTCTGGCACTCGTAGGGACAGAGTGCCAGCGGCCCGGAATCCAATCCGGCCGCAAGACATATCAACCATTGTCGACGCCCGCCCTTCGCCTGGGAATCAGCCCCGCCCGCGGGGATGTGAGGACAGGCGGACACGTCGGGCACAAGGAGGAGCATCAGATGGCGACCGCTACCAAGGTTGCACTGAAGCCGCTGGAAGATCGTGTAGTCGTGCAGGCCAACGAGGCCGAGCAGACCACCGCCAGCGGCTTGGTCATTCCGGATACCGCCAAGGAAAAGCCCCAAGAGGGCACCGTCATCGCCGTCGGCCCGGGCCGCATCGGTGACGACAACGAGCGTGTGCCGATGGAGGTCGCCGAGGGCGACACCGTCATTTACTCAAAGTACGGCGGCACGGAGATCAAGTTGGGCGGCGAGGAGTACATCATCCTCAGCGCTCGCGACATCCTCGCCAAGGTCGAGAAGTAGAGAGGTAGAGAACACATGGCAAAGCAGCTGAAGTTCCACGAGGACGCACGCCGCAGGCTTGAGGCCGGGGTGAACCAACTGGCCGACGCGGTCAAGGTCACCCTTGGCCCCAAGGGCCGCAACGTGGTCCTGGAGAAGAAGTGGGGTTCCCCCACGATCACCAAGGACGGGGTCACCGTTGCTCGCGAGATCGAGCTCGAGGACGCCTACGAGAACATGGGTGCGCAACTCCTCAAGGAGGTTGCCACCAAGACCAACGACGTCGCGGGTGACGGCACCACCACCGCCACCGTCCTGGCCCAGGCCATGATCCGCGAAGGTCTGCGCAACGTCGCGGCCGGCGCAAACCCGACCATGCTGCAGCGTGGTATGGCCACGGCAGTCGAGCGTGTCGTCGAGCAGATCGCCACCCTGGCCCGTGACATCGAGACGCAGGAGGAGATCACCAACGTCGCCTCCATCAGCGCCAACAACGACCCCGGCGTCGGCGAGGTCATCGCCGAGGCGATGGACAAGGTCGGCAAGGATGGCGTGATCACCGTCGAGGAGTCCCAGACTTTCGGGCTGGAGCTCGAGTTCGTCGAGGGCATGCAGTTTGACAAGGGCTATGTCAGCCCCTACATGGTCACCGACACCGACCGCATGGAAGCGGTGTTCGAGGACCCCTACATCCTGATCGCCAACCAGAAGATCGGTTCGGTCCAGGACCTGCTGCCGGTCCTTGAGAAGGTCATGCAGGGTGGCAAGCCGCTGATCATCATCGCCGAGGACCTCGAGGGCGAAGCCCTCGCGACCCTGGTAGTGAACAAGATCCGCGGCACGTTCCAGTCCGCAGCCGTCAAGGCTCCCGGATTCGGTGACCGCCGCAAGGCCATGCTGCAGGACATCGCGACCCTGACCGGTGGCCAGGTCATCTCTGAAGAGGTCGGCCTGAAGCTGGACGGTGTCTCCCTGGACCTGCTGGGCCGTGCCCGTAAGGTCACCATCACCAAGGACAACACCACGATTGTCGAAGGTGGCGGCTCGCAGGAAGACATCGACGGCCGGATCAAGCAGATCAAGGGCGAGATCGACAACACCGACTCCGACTGGGACCGCGAGAAGCTGCAGGAGCGGCTGGCCAAGCTGTCCGGCGGCGTCGCCGTCGTCAAGGTCGGTGCGGCCACCGAGGTCGAGCTGAAGGAAAAGAAGCACCGTATCGAGGACGCCCTGTCGGCGACCCGCGCTGCGGTCGAGGAAGGCATTGTCGGCGGTGGAGGCACCGTCTTGATCCAGGCCGGATCGGCCTTGGACAAGTTGGACCTGGAAGGTGACTACCTGACCGGTGCCAACATCGTGAAGAGTGCCCTTTCCGCTCCGTTGTACTGGATCGCCCAGAACGCGGGCCTCGAAGGCTCCGTCGTGGTCGAGAAGGTTCGCAACATGGAGCCAGGACAGGGCCTGAACGCTCTGACCGGGGAGTATGGCGACCTGATCGGATTCGGCATCGTCGACCCGGCCAAGGTCACCCGTTCTGCGCTGCAGAACGCGGTGTCCATCGCCGGTATCCTGCTGACGACCGAGGCACTGATCGCTGACAAGCCTGAGCCCGCTGCTGCGGGTGGAGGCGGTGGCGACCACCACGGCGGCGGCATGGGTGGCATGGACTTCTAGTCCACGCACCACACAACTGCATAGCTATTCACGCAGGGCGGCCCGATCACGGGTCGCCCTGCGCGCATGCCTGGCCCGCTGCCTTGACAGCCTCATGAGCGCCCACACTATGCTCTCTAGGCTCTAGGCCACCTGTGACCGCTGGCCCTCAGATCTGAGGGTAGAGGGGGTTTACCCGGCCGATCCCTCAGATCTGAGTCTTTGGTGGGGCTAGAGGGATGCAGTTGTGGGTCTGGGGCGGAGCGGCAGGAAGGGTGCTGATCTAAGCGTCAACCGGCGCCGTCAGCTGGCCTGACGGCGCCGGTTCCGTAGATAGGTCTCGACAGCACCATGATCGATGTCGTGATCGGCCAGGATCATGCAGGCAACGCCATTGCCCTCGCGGAGCAGACCCAGCAGCACGTGCTCAGGACCGATGTGGCCGTCTTTCAGCCGCAAGGCCTCCCGCAGGCTGAGCTCCAGCACCGACTTGGCCCGAGGTGAGAATCGTGTGTGACGTCTGGCGGGCCGGCCACCACGTGCTGATCGCTCCAACGCCCCTTCCCCGAAGGCGGCTTCCACCGCAGACCTGACCCGGTCCAGATCAATCCCTATCGTTTCCAGCGCGGCAGCCTGAGCCTCGCTGTCGGGATCGCAGTCGATCAAGCGGCCGATGTCGCGGATGGTCTGGTCCAACTCCAGATCGCATCCCCGCAGGTATTGGCCGGCCACGGTTGTGGGATCGTCCAGCAGTCCGAGCAGCAGATGTTCGGTGCCGACGACCGGATGACGCAGACTGCGGGCCTGTTCCTGTGCGGCGATGACGACCTGCCGCGCATCGGCGGTGAACCGTTCGAACATCCCTACCGTCCCTTCAACATGCGTGCGTACTTCTTGTGGACCGCCTGCCTGCTGACGTCCAGGACATCGGCGATCTGTTGCCACGACCAGCCCTGCTCGCGCGCGTTATCCACCTGCAGCGTCTCCAGTTGCTCGACCAGACGACGGAGGGCCGCCACGGCGGTCAGGCCCGTGGTGGGGTCGCGGCTACCCGCAGCATCGGCGGCTTCGACAGCGGTGGTGGTCACGGTTGTCAATCTACATTGACACTAGCGGAGGTGTCAACGGAAGTTGACAGCAGGTCAGGGCAGGCAGCCGACGTGGGCCATCGCCATCTGGATCAGACGATCCTGTCCGCCGGACATCTCCGCGGCGACCAGCGGTGAGGTCGCATCGGCCACTGTCATCCAGGTGAACTCCAAAGCCTCCTGGGACGGGACACATTCACCGATCACCGGCACGATGAAGACCAGGCTGACGGCATGCTGACGGGCGTCTGAAAAGCCCGTTCGCTCGGGTGTCGGGAAGTACTCGGCCACAGTGAACGGCGCCACACCCTGCGGGATGACGGGGTCGGCATCCGGTCCCAGGTCCTTGGTCAAATGACGCCAGAGCGACTCCCTGACGGTCTCTCCGTACAGCACACGACCGCTGACGATCGCCCGCGACACCGACCCATCCGGGCGCGGTCCCAGCAACAGACCGACGCGCTCGACGCGCCCCAGATGGTTCGTGCGCACCGGAACAGCCTCGACGTAGACCGTCGGGACCCGCTGCCGGATGTAAGCGAGGTCGCTCTCGGGTAGCCAGGTCGACTCGGTTTCCAACGTCTCAGCATCACTCACAGACTGGCACTCTCCGTGTATGGGCGGGCAGTGTCTCGGCAGTGTGGCACGTCGTACGGCTAAGGTCTGCAACCATGATCGTCCGCCAGGCCGCCGACCATGGCTGAACTCCGAGCCGAAACGGCTCCCTCGCTGGGTCGCGACGCCCTGAGCGGGCGTCTGGAGCTGGCCCTGGTCGCGTTGGATGATGTGTCCGGTCCGGCAGCGGCATGGCAACGCGGTTGGATCCTGACCGCCGTCGGGCGCTACGGCGAAGCGCTGTCTGCCTGTGCACAGGCACAGCAGGGCCCGCCGATGCTGCAGGCCAGCGCATTGATGGTCCAGGCGATGCTGTACCGCCAGATCAGCTTGCATGATCGGGCGGAGACCGCCGATGAGGAGGCTCTCGCGGTGTTGCGGCGGGGCAGGGTCCGTTCGGCGTCGGTCCGCGCGGCCATACGCGTCGGCCAGGTGGCCGACGCGGTTGGACTTGCCCTGGACCAGACGGTGCTCACACGACGGCTTCGCATCGCCGCTGCCGCGGTTACCGCTGCCGGTTCCTGGCGTCAGGGTGTTCGGCTGACCTGGGTGAGGGGCGAGGTGCTCATGGTTCGCGGTGACTTCAGCCGTGCCAGCCGGGTCTTTGCGGCGGGGGCGAAGGTCGCAAGCGGTCAGGGTGCACGTCGTCACCACGCCAAGTCATTGATCTTTCTGGCCGCGTCCCTGGCCGCAGCGGGGGACGTCAACGAGGCGGCTCGGATGGCCGAACGCGGCCTGCGGCTGGCGGCCCGGTGTGGCGCCTCGCCACTGATCTGGCCGGCTGAGCTCATCCTGGCCGAGGTCGACCCCGAGCGGCATGAGGCCCACCTGGCCCGAGCGCGGCAATTCGCCGCGGGTGTGTTGGAGACCCTGCCTGCGCCCCTGCAGGCCGAGGCCCTTCAACGCACGCCCGCGGATTGGTTGGTCGGGGACAGCCGCAGCGAACCGGCCTCGGTGATGAATCCGGCGACCGATGCCTGAGGGACCCCAGGCGATGTCGCAGCTGGTCGGCCTGGCCAAGCAGTTGTCCCGGCTTGGTAACAGTGACCTGCAGTTGGATGCGCTGCTGGAACAGGCGCTGCGCCTGTCAGTTGCCGATAGAGGGGCCATCCTTCAACGGGCCGCGTCGGATGCGCTGGTCGTGGTCCGCGACCGGCAGTCCGGCTTGCCTGAACGAGTGGTCATCCGTGATGTGCAGGCATCTTTGTGGGGTGTGCTGTTGGGACGCACCAGGCTGCTCTGGAACGGTTCCCAGCCGACCCCGATGCCTTTTGACACGATCTCCGGATGGCAGGAGGGACTGGCCCTCCGCATCACCGCCCATCGGCGTCCGACGAAGGTATTGGTTCTGGGCGGAGCTGGGGTCACCGACGTGGACATGAGCCTGTTGCAGGCGATGGTCGATATTGCAGCGCCCTCGATTGAGGGCATGGAACTGGCCCGCGCGACGCGCCGGTCCCACGCCCTGCTGCGGGGAGTAACAGACCTGGCGGGCAACCTGGGTGCGGCGGTCAGTCCACTCCAGCTGCTGCAGGCCATCACAGCCGGCCTGACCCGCCTGGATGGGATTACCGGTGCATGTGTGTGGGCTGGCGCCGATTCCGACCAGCCGACGACGGAAATCCTGGCCGCTGCCGAGCAGGGGGCAATGCCACAGCACCCTGCTCTGAAAGCCCGTATCAGACGCCTGCTGGACCCCGATGCCGGCAGTTCTGTGCACCGACTGGTCCAGAGTGCCGCCCGTGTTCAGGCAGACGGACCGCTGGTGTCACTCCTGATGCTGTCGGCGGACCCTCCCCGTGTTTTGGGCGTGGCACACAATCAGACGTTGGACGAGTTGTCGTTGGGGGTCCTGATCAACCTTGTCGCAGCAGCTGCGCCCGCCCTGAGAAAGGTGGAGATCGCCGCCGAGCGGCGGAGCCTGCTGTCGGGGTATGCGCGCTCACTGCGGCCCAGCGTGCGGCCCGCTGCCCTGGAACTGGCCGTGGAGCACCACCCGAACACCACCGCCCCCGGATCCTTCGGTGGCGACTTCTACGACTGGTTCGAGGCTGGTACCGACCATGCGGTCATCGCGTTGGGCGATGTGTCGGGCAAGGGGATCAACGCTGCCAGCGCTGCCAGCATGGTGGTGTGGTCCCTCAGGGCCATCGGTGGCCAGGGAGCGCATCCGACCGTGGTTTCCCACCTGCTCAACGGTGTCGTCGCCAGAGAGTTGGACGTCGACCGGTTCGTGACTCTGGCCCTGCTGGACGTGGACACCGCTGCGTGGGAAGCTCAACTGCTGTTGGCCGGCCATCCACCTCCGTTGTGGTGCACTCGGGATGGCGTCACGGTCGTTGACTGCACGCCGGCGCCCCCGTTGGGGGTTGACGCGGTGAATAGTGCTGCACCACCCGTGACGATCATCCTGGAGCAGGGTGAGGCGTTGGTGCTGTTCACTGACGGTGTCACCGAGGCGGTGGGCGCTGAGGGTGAGCGATACGGCACCGAACGGCTGCGTGCGACGTGCGCATCCTTGTGTGAAGCCGAAGGGTGGAGTGCCAAGGGCGTGGCCGCGGGATTATGGCGCACCGTGCATGCTTGGGCGGGTGGACCACCCAACGATGACTGCGCGATCCTGGTCGTTCGGCGGCCACGCGAGAACTAGATGGACGGTGGCCCTGGTGCTAGTGGCGACCGGACTGGCCAGCGCCTGCGTGCCGCCGGTCCCGCCTGGCCCGGTAGCCCAGACCGGGACATCTCAGGACACCAGCCAGATGCAGCAAGGCGCCGCCACGCCCCCCGACAACCCGGTGGCACAGGCGCGAACGGATCTGGCGCAACCGGCGTTGGCCGTGGCCGAGTTGACCGTGGATGTGGCCAGGCGGGTTGACTTCATTCGCCACGAGGTCCCGCGTGGAGAAGCCCAGCGCAGGGCCCTGGAGCAACTGGATGCGCTCAGCCAGAACCTGGTGGTCGCCATCGATGCGTTGGAGTCCGTCATTGCACTCGAGGACGATCCGGCAGTCGAGCCTGCGCGACTGGCGGCAACGCGGCTGGTGACCCAGGCGCGATCCGTCGGGCACGCAGTTGACAGGGATGTCATGGGGCTGCGCCCGGTGCTGGACTTCGACGCCGCACT
Source organism: Euzebya sp. (assembly GCA_051004735.1). Taxonomy (GTDB): domain Bacteria; phylum Actinomycetota; class Nitriliruptoria; order Euzebyales; family Euzebyaceae; genus Euzebya. The sequence goes on from JBPCKA010000082.1 coordinate 27,973, forward strand.
GGACCTGGTGGTTGACGCCTGGGATGCTCGGGGCACCCGATCCGAGATAGCCCAGCAGTTGACCCAACTGGTCGATACCACCCAGATGCTGGTGGGCGTGGCTCGTCATCTGGACTCCTCGCCCCCCGGCTGCCCAGTTCTGTCAACCAACAGGATCAGGTGGGCGCAGATCGCGCTGCGCCGCACCAGGCAGTTGCAGGAGACCGCGGAGAACCGGCAAGGAGCGGTCTTTGACCAACTGCATGACCGTTTCCGCCGTGCCCCCTTCGGCGAGGACCGCGCGGCGGCAGACGCCGAAGCGCGTGCCTGCTGGGCCCGGCGGACCGATCTGTTGCAGACACAGGACACCGTTGCCGACCTACTGGCCGACCTTGATTCCGCGCTGTCAGGTTGATCCGTGGCAGGAAGGTGCGCCGCTCCGCACGAAGGCGAGCAGGTACCTTTTGGCCATGGCTCGCGGGCTCGGCGGACAGCATGGTCCTGGTGGTCAGCCATGGCACGCCCGTGATCGAATTGGAGAGAGTCCGCGAGCATCTGAAGTTCAATCATGCACCGCACCTGAGGAGAGGCAGTTCGCGTGAAGGTCACAGTAATCGGAATCGGGCATGTCGGCCTGGTCACAGCGGCGTGCATGGCCCAGTGGGGACACGAGGTCATCGGGTTCGACGACGATCCGGCAAAGGTGCAGGCGGTCAGGAACCGCTCGGTGCCCTTTCACGAACCCGGTCTTCAGGACCTGGTGCTGAAGGGCATCGACAACGGCTTGGTCACCGTCACCGATGAGCCGGCCGAGGCGCTTGATCATCCTGACGTGGCCTTCATCTGCGTGGGGACCCCGATGAAGCCGGACGGCGCACCAAACCTGACCTATGTGCAGTCGGCGGCTGCGATGGTGGCGACCCACGCCAAGCGCGGCACCGTGGTGGCGGAGAAGTCCACGGTGCCAGTGCAGACGGGCCAGCGCATCCGCCAGTCGTTGCGACTGCAGGCCCAGAGCACGGGGACGGCCTCCCGGCACGAGGTGGTGTCCAATCCGGAGTTCCTACGCGAAGGATCCGCGGTCCAAGACACCCTGTACCCCGATCGGGTCGTGGTCGGCGCGGACAGCGACCTGGCCCACGAAGTCATGCGACGTCTGTACGCACCGCTGCTGGACACCCATGACTGCCCCTACGTGGCCACCGACGTCAAGACCGCAGAGTTGATCAAGCACGCCTCCAATGCCTTCCTGGCGACCAAAATCTCGTTCATCAATGCTGTGGCACGGATTTGTGAGGTCACCGGCGCCGACGTCCACACCGTCGCCGACGCCATGGGACATGACGTGAGGATCGGCAGAGCATTCCTGAATGCAGGGTTGGGCTACGGGGGTTCGTGTTTCCCCAAGGACGTCGAGGCGTTCATCCACATCGCCGCCGAACTCGGCTATGACTTCGGCCTGCTACGTGAAACCGAGAAGATCAATCGTGAGGCAAAGATCTGGCCCGTGGCCCAACTGCGTCGACTGCTGTGGAACATCGGTGACAAGGAGGTCGCGCTGCTCGGGGTCGCGTTCAAACCCCACACCGATGACATCCGCGAGGCGCCGGCCCTTGAGGTCGTGCAGTCCCTGATCGCCGAGGGAACGCGGGTCCGCATCCATGATCCCGTCGCCCTGCCGCAGGTTGAGGGCCGCTGGGGTGAGCGCGTGGTGTTGTGTGACACCGCCGAAGAAGCTCTGCGTGGTGCCCATGCGGTGGTGACCTGCACCGAGTGGCCCGAATACGCCTCCATCACACCTGAGGAGTTGGTCGAGTGGTTGGAGTTCCCGGTCGTCGTGGATGCACGTAACGTCTGGGATCCCGACGCACTGCAGAAGGCTGGCCTCTCCGTGGCAAGTGTCGGTCGACGAATCCCCGGTACCGACGCCTGACCGGCCTGTGGCAGGTATCAGAACGGCAACGGCATGATGCATGAACACGTCGACGTCGACCTTGACTATGTCGATCAGGTCACATTCCTGACCGGTGTGCGCATCCTGGCACAGACCTTGCCGGCAGCGTTGTCGACCAACCAGGGGTCGTGAACACACCTCAGGGTCAGCGGAGTCGCTCGGCGACCTCGGCGGCCAGCGTCTGACCTATGGCCAAGGCCGCCGTGGCGGCTGGACTGGGTGCATTCAGGACGTGGACCGTCCGAGGCGTGCGGTGAAATACGAAGTCATCTGCCAGGGTGCCGTCGGCGAACAACGCCTGCGCACGTACTCCCGAGCGGTGGGGCAATAGATCCGCTGCGGTGATGTCCGGTGTCATCTGTTGCAAGGCCCGCACGAACGCCGCGGTGTTCACCGATCGCCACATCTCACCTATCCCCGTGCGCCAGTGCATCGCCGCCAGACGCCGCATGCCCGAGAAGCCGACCACATCAGCCATGTCAGCCATGGATATCCGACCCCAGGTGTAGCCCTCGCGTGAGAGGGCCAGCACGGCGTTGGGTCCGGCCAGGACCTCACCGGAGATTTGACGTGTCAGGTGCACACCCAGAAAGGGAAAGCGGGCATCAGGAACCGGATAGATCAGGTTGCGGCACAGCCCCGCGGCGGCCGGGGTCAGGCGGCGGTACTCGCCACGGAACCCGACGATACGCACGGGAAGGGGTTCCGCGGTGAACATACTGGCCACGCGATCACTGTGCAGTCCGGCACACGACACCATGACATCAGCCTCGATGTCACCCGTTGTGGTGCGCACCCGCACCACATCGTCACGCTCGGTTCCCGCCTGGACCGCAGCGTCGGTCCGGATCGCCCCTCCCGCCGAGACGACCCGTTGCGCCAACGCCCGGGCAACCGCAGGAAAGTCGATGATCCCGGCGTTGTCCACGCGCAGCGCCTGCACGCCGCGGACGTGTGGCTCCAGCCGGGAGAGTTCACTGCCATTGATCAACTCAGCGGTGACCCCGTTGGCGGCGCCTCTGCGAGCGATCTCGGCAAGCGCCGGGCGCTCAGCATCGGTGACGGCCACGACCACCTTGCCGCAGAGCTCATGGGGGACGTCGTGCTCGGCGGCGAACCGCAACAGCAATTCCCGGCCCTTGCGGCAAGTCACCGCCTTGGCCGACCCAGGCGGATAATAGACACCCGAGTGGATCACCCCGGAGTTGCGTCCTGATTGATGTGCTGCGGGGTGGGACTCCTTCTCAAGGACGGTCACCAGTAGTTCCGGGTGGGACTGCAGCAGAGCATCAGCCGTGGCCAGCCCGACCAGTCCAGCACCGATGACGACGACTTCTTTGCCACGACAGATCGGGGCTGGCACGGTCGATGGATCTCCTGCAGGGCGTCTACGATGTCCGCGTGTCAGCGTAAACGCCCTCACGGTCTGGACAACACCCACAACATGAGCGAAACGAAGCGCGCGTTCATCACCGGCATCACGGGTCAGGACGGGTCGTATCTGGCCGAACTCCTGCTGGACAAGGGATATGAAGTGCATGGCCTGGTCCGGCGGGCCAGCACCTTCGGCACCGAACGTATCGATCACCTGTACCTGGATCCCCACCTGGAACAGGCCCGGATGTTCCTGCACTACGGCGACCTGTCAGACGGCAACTCCCTGACCAGGCTGCTGCTTGAGACCAGACCCCACGAGGTCTACAACCTTGGTGCACAATCACATGTGGCGGTCTCGTTCGAAAACCCCATCTACACCGTCGACGTCGATGCCTTGGGGACCCTGAAGCTGCTGGAGGCCTGCAACCGACTTGGTGAGGACTCGCCACGGTATTACCAGGCGTCGTCATCGGAGATGTTCGGCAAGGTCCGTGAGGTCCCCCAGTCAGAGACCACGCCGTTTCACCCCCGTAGCCCCTACGGCTGCGCCAAGGTCTATGGCTATTGGCAGACGGTCAACCACCGCGAGTCCTACGGGCTGCACGCCTCGAACGGGATCCTGTTCAACCACGAAAGCCCGCGACGTGGCGAGACGTTCGTCACCCGCAAGATCACCCGCGCGGCGACGCGCATCAAACTGGGTCTCCAGCGAAAGCTGTACCTGGGCAACCTCGATGCCCAGCGGGACTGGGGTTTTGCGGGTGACTACGTCGAGGCCATGTGGCTGATGCTGCAACAGGACGAACCGGATGACTACGTCGTGGCGACCGGCGAGATGTACTCGGTCAGGGAGTTCGCACACAAGGCCTTCTCGCTGCTGGACCTGGACTGGGAGCGCTACACCGGCATCGATCAGCGCTACGTGCGTCCGGCAGAAGTCGAAGAGTTGCTGGGGGATCCCACCAAAGCCAATACGGTGCTGCAGTGGAAGCCCCGTCACTCCTTCGACGAACTGGTGCAGATGATGGTTGACGCGGACCTCGAACTGGCAAAGCAGGAAAAGACCCTGGTGGACGCAGGTCTTCGGACCATCGAATGGGACACAGGCAGACCCGGCGACTGACCCGCGCGACAGCGCTCGGCAGTTCGGCGAGCCCACACCGGGATGCATCGGCTGTGGTTCAAACTAGTGGTGGGCAACCCAGCATCCGTGAGGAGTTCAACCGTCCAGGAGGCACCAAACATCTTCCACCGGGTGAGGGGTCGCAGCAGCAGGACCAGAAGGGTCCACAGGCTAAAGCCCATCACGGCCACCGTTGCAGGTCGAAGCCGCAGCAGTGGCCCGGTCGTCCCACCACGCGACCCAGGTCGGCAACCGGATCGGCCTGCATGTTCGGCCAGCCGCGCGCGGTGAAGATCCGAGCCCCGTCGCTGAGGTCGTCCAGGCACCGTAGGACCGGCCCCGGTAGGTGCCCAACCCGACCGACGGGAGGAGGACGGCGATCCTGCTGTTCATGATCCGGGGTTCATGACCGGTTGGCTTCCCACCAGGCGATGGTCTCGGTCAACCCCTGCTCCAACCCTATCTGGCTGCTGAAGCCGAAGCGTTCCTGCGCACGGGAGGTGTCCAACTTGCGTCGGGGTTGCCCGTCCGGTTTGGACTCGTCCCACACGATGTCACCGTCGAAGCCGATCAACCGCTTGACGGTGTGGACCAGTTCGCGGATCGTGATCTCCTCGCCGGCACCGACGTTCACGGGGTCGGGATCGTGATAGGTCTCGGTGGCCATGACGATCGCGCGCGCGGCATCTGCCACATGCAGGAACTCGCGGCTGGCGGCCCCGGTACCCCAGACCTCCGCCACGGCTGCCCCATCGTCGCGTGCCTGCACGAACTTTCGAATCAGGGCTGGGATGACGTGGCTTGACTGCAGGTCGAAGTTGTCACCGGGGCCATACAGGTTCACCGGCAGCAGGTAGATGCCGTCCAAGCCGTATTGCTGGCGGTAGGCCTGCAGCATCACCAACAGCGCCTTCTTGGCGACGCCGTACGGCGCATTGGTCTCCTCGGGGTAGCCGTCCCACAGGTCATCCTCGACGAACGGGACGCTGGTGTGCTTCGGGTAGGCGCACACGGTGCCCACCTGCACGAACCGTCCGACGCCGTGCAGCCGGCACGCCTCGATCAGGTGCAACCCCATCGCCATGTTGGCGTAGAAGTAGCGACCGGGATTGTCGCGATTGGCACCGATCCCGCCAACCTCGGCGGCCAGATGCACGATGGCATCGGGGGCCAGGTCGGCCACGTAGCCCTCCACGGCGTTCTGGCGGGTCAGGTCGATCTCGTTGCTGCGGGGGATGATCGTGGTGGCACCCCGCTGCTGCAGCATGTCATCGACAACCCGGCCCAGAAAGCCCGCGCCACCAGTCAGGATGATGCGGCGGTCTTGCAGTGGGCGCAACGGATCGTTGTCGTCCGCCACAGGGTCGGGGTTCATTGGGACTCCTGGACTTGTTACCCCTGGACAAGGGGCGTGTCAGAGTAGCCTCACCCCGTGGCGACATAGCCACAGGGCAGGCTCGACAGAGGGCAGGTGCCACCGTGCAGGAGAACCAGTGACGTGCGTGCCTTCAGCGACAAGGACGCCGGGCATCCTCCCATTCGACCCCAGCACCATCGCGGAGTAGCACATGTCCAAGCTTGACTTTCCCAGCATCGAGTGGATGCAGGCCTACGCCGACCTGGTGGCCGCCCATCCCACGGCGGCCGACCTGGGACGGTCCTTACAAGGGCGCTACCGCTTTGTGATCACCGCTGACGGGGCACTGCCGGAGTCCCATGCCTATGACCTGGTCGTTGACCCCGAGCCGGCTTTCCGGGCGGTCCGGGCAGAGGATGAACCTGCCGATCTGGTCGTCACGGCGGGCTACGGACGGTGGCAGGGTCTGCTCAGCGGCAAGAGTGACTTTGTGATGTCCTACCTGATGCGCCGGATCAAGATCGACGGGGACATCTCCGAGATCCGGGGCCGCCTTCGGGACGCGCGTCCCTTGCTTGACTGCCTGAAAGAGGTACCGACGCGCTACGTCTACTGACCCTGGGGTCGGTCTCACCCCAATTCTCAGATCTGAGGGTTTGTGGGGCTAAACCGGGCGATAGCCCAGATCTGAGGGTTTGCCGGCGTCGCCTCAATCATCAGATCTGAGGGTTTGTCCGGGTAAACCGGGCGATACCTCAGATCTGAGAATTTGGTGGGGGAGGGTTTGGTGGGTGGGTGGGAGGGGTGGGGCGGCCCAAGCCCTGGACGATAAGCGCAGCCAGTTTGCGGGCCACGATCTCGGGAGGGTTCTCCGGCGGGTTCATCGCGAAGGACAACATGACGCGGGCCAGCAGGTCGGCGGCGGTGGCACCGTCGCCGCTAGCCTCAAGGCGGTTGCCCAGCACGTCCAGGATGGCAGCCCGGGCCACGCCCAGGACGGGAGCGTCGCCGCTGACCAGGAACGGCAGCAGTCCCTCCGGCTCGCTGGCCAACAACTTGCCCAGCAACGCATGGTCCCGCGTCCAGGTCAGCAAGGTGTGCAGCGCTGCCCGTAGCGCCGGCTCCAACTCCTGGTGGGGTTGAGAGGCCAATGCGACCTGGACCAGCAACCGCTGCTCCTCCCTGACCACGGTCGCTGCGATCAGGGCCGAGCGGCTGCCGAAGTGGCGGTAGACTGTCTGCCGGGATACCCCGGCGCGCGAGGCCACCTCCTCAAGACTCAGCCGGGCCAGCCCAATGTCGGCCAGCGTCGCAAAGGTCGCGTCGAGGATGACTTCATCGGTGTCAGTGGGCATGTGGATTCAAATACTAGGAGATGCCGCGAAAACCCTGCTTCGCCCACCATCGCGACGGAGTGGTTGGTGAAGACCGAGTCCGGTACCAACCCCTACTGTTACAGCCTATGACTGCGAACCCCGATGGCCCGGCGGGTGTCTCCCAGATGGTCGATCCCCCTACCGCTGCCAGGATCCGTGTTGACAGTGCGGATTGGCCCAACCTTGTCCTGGAGGCCGAGTCGTTGCGTTCCCTGGAACTCATCGCCACCGGGGCGGTGGCACCGCTCCGGACGTTCATGACCAAAGAGCAGGTTCGCGACGTCGCACTGGGTCGGCCTGTGCACGGCACAAAATGGCCTTCTCCGGTGACACTGTCCGTGTCCGCTGCGGCAACAACGGGGGTGGAGGTAGGCCAGACGGTGGCCCTGCGGAGCGCCGAGGGGGACCTACTGGCCTCCCTTATGGTGCAGCAGATATGGCAGCAGGAACCCGCAACTGCCAGGCGTTCGTCGCATGGCGTCTGTCTGAGCGGCGGGTTGAGCATCGTCGCGCTGCCGGTCCACTACGACTTCGCCGAACTGCGGCTGTCGCCACAGGACTTCCGCACTGCATATGGCCAACCACAGGTCGTGGTGACCGATCGACCGCCAGATGCGGTGCAGTTGAAGCAGTGGGATGATGACGTCCACGTCCTGGCGCTGGACTCGGGCCAGGCAGTGGGGCAACTCGACGCGGTCACGCTGGTCCGGGCCCTCCACGCGGCAGGTGCCGCGTCGGTCACACTGATTCCTCGTCCGCCCGGTGCCGACGCGCGGGCCTGGGCGCCGGTGCTGGCGCAGGGCTACGGGGTGTCCCTGCGCCCCGACCCGAACTCCTCCGCGATCGATGACGTTGCCCTCAGCGACGCATTGACCGTCGGCGAACTGCCCGGGCCAGACGTGTTCACCCCGGCAGTCCTGCAGGTCCTGCAACACCGTTTCCCCCCTCGCCAGACCGTCGGCTTCACGGTGCTGTTCACCGGTCTGTCAGGATCGGGGAAGTCCACGGTTGCCAACGCTCTTGCCGTCCGACTACAGAGCCTCGGTCCTCGCCGCGTCACGTTGCTCGACGGCGACCTGGTCCGTCGTCATCTGTCCTCAGAACTGTCGTTCTCCCGTGAGCACCGGGACCTGAACGTCACCAGGATCGGATTCGTCGCCGCCGAGGTCACCCGCCACGGCGGTATTGCCATCTGCGCACCCATCGCGCCGTATGCGGCGACCCGACATCGAGTGCGCGACATGATTTCCGCTCTGGGCCGCTACATCCTCGTGCACGTAGCCACGCCTCTGGAGGTCTGTGAGGCACGGGATCGAAAGGGTCTTTATGCCAAGGCCCGAGCCGGCCTGATCCCCCAGTTCACCGGAATCAGCGATCCCTATGAGGTACCAGATGACGCCGATATCGTCCTTGACACCACGTTCCTCCGGCCCAGGGAGGCCGCCGCGCAGGTGGAGGCCTATCTAGGGAAGCTGGGTCTGGTCCGAGGATCGAGTTGACTGGGGCGACCTGCTACGGCACACCGTCACGGTCCACCAACGTCAGCGCTGTCATAGTGGGGGTTTCCCCTGCCTGGCCATTGTTGGAGAACTCAGAACATGAGACATTCACCGAGGGGTCGTCCTGACCCTGGCCCTGCTGATCGCGGTCTTTGCGATCGCGCGGACCGCCGTGGCCCAGGACGAGGGCGCAACCTGCTATCCGCCGCGTCCCGGTGGCTGTCCCGACGCCACTGTGAGGACATCATTGCTGCAATCGCCGCTGGTGGCCCGCCAGCGGGCCTGATCTCAATCACAACCTGACGGCGCGTCAGGGTCCCAGATCATCCGTCAAAGGAGCAGGTGTGGCCGAACTGGACATCGGAATCGGCAAGAGTGGTCGCCGCGCCTATGGGTTGGACGAGGTCGCGATAGTCCCCTCGCGCCGGACACGGGACCCCCTGGATGTTGACACCGGGTTCTTCCTGGATGGCTACCACTTCGACCTGCCCCTGCTGAGCGCGGCGTTGGACAGCGTCACCTCGCCACAGACCGCCATCGATATTGCCAAGTACGGCGGGTTGGGGGTGCTGAATCTTGAGGGCTTGTGGACGCGATATGAGGACCCTGAAACCCTGTTGGCCCATATCGCTGCCCTGCCCGAGGACAAGGCGACAGCAGAACTGCAGCGGATCTACTCCCGCCCGGTTAATCCCGACCTGGTCGGCGCCCGAGTGGAACAGATGCATCAGGCTGGCGTGACGACGGCAGGATCGCTGACCCCGCAATCAGTGGAGAGGCTGCACTCGGTGGCCCTGGAGGCGGGTCTTGACGTGCTGGTGATCCAGGGCACCGTGGTCTCGGCCGAGCATGTCTCCAGCCGCAGCGAACCGTTGAACCTGAAGGACTTCATCGCACGCTACGACATCCCGGTGGTGGTCGGTGGGTGCGCGTCCTACGCCTCAGCGCTGCACCTGATGCGAACCGGGGCCGCCGGCATCCTGGTCGGCGTCGGCACCGGCAACGCCGGAACCACACGTACCGTGCTGGGTCTGGGCGTGGGACAGGCGACAGCCATCGCCGATGCTGCGGGCGCCCGAAGCCGCCACCTGGAGGAGACCGGTCGTCACGTGCAGATCATTGCCGACGGTGGCATTCGCACCGGCGGGGATGTGGCCAAGGCCATCGCCGTCGGCGCCGACGCCGTCATGCTGGGCGAGCCGCTGGCCCGTACCACGGACTCCCCGGGTGGCGGTAGCCACTGGGCCAACGCCGCCACCCACGCCGCCGTGCCACGTGGCGGACTGCAGCGTGTCGACACGATCGGCACCCTGGCCGAAGTCCTGGGAGGCCCTGCGTCCTCAGGCGACGGCAGCACGAACATCTTCGGGGCACTGGCACGGGCCATGGCCCTGTCCGGCTGCGCCAGCATCCGTGAACTTCAACGGGCAGAGGTCACGATCAGCCCGGGCTAGAACAGGTTTTCTACGATCGAGATGACGCCCGGACCGATGATCACCACGAACATCGCCGGAAAGACGAACAGGATCAGGGGTACCAGCAACTTCACCGGGGCCTTTCCGGCGCGCTGACGGGCCCTGGCCCGGCGTCGGCGCCGCAGCTCGCGTGCCTGTGTGGTCCTCACCCGGATTGCGGATCTTCAAGGCCTGGATCGCTTCGCGCCGGGTCCGCCCCAGTTGCCCCTCGCGCAACATCCGATCCAACTCCTGGCCCAACGGACCCGGAATCTCCTGGGCAACCTCGGCAATCCCCTGTTCAGCCCCAGCCCGGCACGGACTGTCAGGGCCAACAGATCAAGACCTTCGGGCAGATCCCCAGTAGGAACACCGCGGAGATCCGGCCGTCCACCGTCAACACCTTGATCTCTCGTCTGACCTCCTCCCGTTCACGCATGAACTCCGCCAGTGTCTTGAGGATGTCGGCAACCGCCCCACCGGTGCGGGCCTGGATCTGCAGGGCCTGACGGTCCAGTTCAGATCGGTGGAACCGACCCGCAAGGCCATGGCAGCTGTCGTGACGCCTTCGGCAGCGCTCGTTGCTGTTTAGCCCGATCAAGCTCGCTGCGCTCGCGATCGTGCCTAGTCAACCGGCGGACGGGTGTCGCATGTGTCGCCAACTCCGGTGGCCTGTCAAACTGTCACCATGACCGGCCCGCGTCAGCCCAGCGACTCGCAACACGACACCGTCCTGGTGCTTGACTTCGGGGCCCAGTACGCCCAGGTCATCGCCCGTCGTGTCCGCGACGCACACGTGTACTCCGAGATCGTGGCCCACGACATCACCGCCGCGCAGGTCGCCGCCCGCCAACCAGCGGCCGTCATCCTGTCCGGTGGGCCGAAGTCGGTTCACATCGAGGGGGCACCCCGCCCCGACCCGGCGATCCTGGAACTGGGCATCCCGGTCCTAGGCATCTGCTATGGCCACCAGGTCATGGCCCAGGCACTGGGCGGCACCGTGGCCAGGACCGATGCCCCCGAGTTCGGCCGCACAGATCTGCGCGCTGACCCTGATTCGACCCTGCTGGCCGACCAACCCGCCGATCAGGTCGTGTGGATGAGCCACAACGACGCCGTCACCGTTGCCCCCGACGGCTTTGCGGTGGTGGGACGGACTGCCGATGGCCGCCAGATCGCCGCGATGGAAGACCCGGTCCGACGCCTGTTCAGCGTCCAGTACCACCCCGAGGTCACCCACACCCCGCACGGCCAACAGGTCATCAAGGCCTTCCTCAAGGCCGCGGGTCTCGCCCCCTCATGGACGGCGCTGAACGTCATCGAACAGGCTGTCGCAGCGATCCGCCGACAGGTCGGTGACGCCCAGGTGCTGTGTGGCCTGTCGGGTGGTGTGGACTCTGCGGTGGCCGCCGCCCTGGTGCACCGGGCAGTCGGAAACAACCTGACCTGTGTTTTCGTCGATCACGGCCTGCTGCGTCACGGCGAGGCCGCCCAGGTCCAGCAGGCCTTCGGTGAGCACTTCGACACCCACCTGGTGACGGTGGACGCCAAGGAGCGGTTCTTGACCGCGTTGGCGGGGGTGACCGAACCGGAGGAGAAGCGAAAGATCATCGGCCGTGAGTTCATCCGCGTCTTCGAGGCAGCAGCCTCGCAGCACGCCGGCGACGCCAAGTTCCTGGTCCAGGGCACGCTGTATCCCGACCTGATCGAGTCCGGACACGGCACGGCCGCCACGATCAAGAGTCATCACAACGTCGGCGGCCTGCCCGAAGACTTGCAGTTCGACCTGGTCGAACCACTGCGGTGGCTGTTCAAGGACGAGGTCAGACTGGTGGGCCAGGAACTGGGGTTGCCCGAGGAGATGGTGTGGCGCCAGCCCTTCCCAGGACCTGGTCTGGGTGTTCGGATCATCGGCGAGATCACCGCCGAACGACTGGACCTGTTGCGTGCCGCCGACCGACTGGTCCTGGCCGAATTGAAACGTGCCGGTCTGGAGCGGGAGATCTGGCAGTCCTTCGCTGTCCTGCCCGCCATCCGGTCTGTCGGGGTGCAGGGCGATGAACGCACCTACGGACATCCCATCATCGTTCGGGCCGTCACCAGTGAGGACGCGATGACCGCCGACTTCGCCCGGATCCCCTACGAGGTCCTGGAACGCATCTCCACCAGAATCATCAACGAGGTGCCAGGCATCAACCGCGTTGCCTATGACATCACCTCCAAACCTCCAGGAACCATTGAGTGGGAGTAATCCACCAACGCTGACCTGCGAAAACGCGGCCGCTCATCGACTAGGCAGGCGGGCTCTGGAACCGGGGTCGGTGTGGGTACGGGCGTCCGCGGCCAGTTCTGGGACGAGTGCCCGATCGATTGGCACTGATCTGGCCGAGAACCCTGTTGAGTCGGTGGCGCGTGCCGTACCGGTAGTCGGGACATCTGTTGGTTGGGGGGTTGATGCCGAAGCGTCCGGAAGCCGAGGGTCGTCCGCCCCCAGACCGGGCGGGTTCGGGTCACACTTCTGCGGCACCATCGGGGGGCGCGGGCGACGACGAGGGGATGGTATGACGGCAACGGGACGGCTGGACGCATTCGCACTGCGCGAGGAGGTGATCGGGACCTACCGCGACTACGTCAAGGGGTGCATCAAGATCTCCGACCCGCTCGTGGCGGCGGAGGTAGACGAGGCACTCGCGTCGGGCAACCTGTGGCCCGAGCCATGGGTGCAGATAAACCCGACGTACAAGCTCGAGGCCGACACTGACGAGCTGATCGACCGTGGCCTGTTCGCCGAGGCGCCAGGCCAGGGAGCCCACTGGGACATGTCGGCCTTCCACGCGACGACGCCGCGCGGTGGCCGCCAGCCTGCCCCCGCCGTCGGGACCCTCGAGGAGATCCTGGTCGGCCCCTGCGATCGATGAGTCCGGGACCACCGGGCTGTGCGCCGCGCTGGCACGCTCGATGGCGATCTGCGGCTATGGCTCGAGCAAGGAGTTCCAGCGCGCCGAGGTCGGCGTCACCGGCTAGCTGAACGCCTCCATGATCGCCAGGGCGCCCGGGCCCATGATGATGACGAACAGCGCCGGGAAGATGCCGAAGATCAGCGGGAACAGCAGCTTCACGGGGGCCTTGCCCGCCCGCTCGCGGGCATGGGCGCGCCGCCGGCGGCGCATCTCTCGGGCCTGCACCTGCAGGGTGGTCGAGATCGGCGTGCCCAGCTGGTCGGCCTGCAGCAGCGCCAGGGCGAAAGACTGCAGGTCCTCGCTGGAGTTGCGGTCGATCAGGCCCCGCAGCGCGGCCTGGCGGTCGCGGCCCAGCTGCTGCTCCTTCAGGAAGCGGTCAAGTTCCGCGCCGAGCGGTCCGGGCAGTTCACCGGCGATCTCAGCGACCCCCTGCTCAAGGCCCAGGCCCGCCTGCGCGGTCAGTGCCAGCAGGTCCAGGGTCTCAGGGATCGAGCGCTGGATCTGTTGCTGGCGCCGCTGGGCGGTGCTCAGCACGTAGAGGTCGGTCGCCAGGTAGCCGATCAAGCTGGTGACGGCCAGGATGACCAGGCTCGCGACGACCGATGCGCTGAACACGACCGACACCAGCAGGCCCAGCACCAGGCCGGCGCCCAGGCCCGAGACCTTGAGCGCCAGCAGCGCCTCGACCGGCATCGCCAGGCCCGCGCTGTCCAGTCGTGCGCGGACCTTCACGGCGCGGTCGCGCGACATGGCCTCGCGGCCCGGTCGCATCCGCACCGCCAGGTCGGTCAGCCGCGTCGTCAGGCTGGTGCGCTGGCCCTCGTCGGCCCGGCCGGGGACGGTGGTGCTGCTCGCGTTGGCGACGCCGGCGCGGGCCAGCGCCTCGACCCCGACAGACTGGCGGCGGCCCAGCGCGACGGCGAACACGGCGACGCCGAGGCCGATCATGCCGGCGGCGAGGTACCCGATGAGCAGCGGCATGTCAGACCTCCACCTTGATGATGTTGCGCATCAGCAGCCAGGCGACGCCCATGGACCCTGCGGCCCCCAGCAGCATCAGCCGGCCGAGCGGCTCGGTGAACAGGGGCTGCAGGTAGGTGGGGTTGGTCGCAAGGACGCCGCCGAGGACCACGAAGGGCAGGCCCATCAGGATGACGGCGCTGATCTTGCCCTCGGCGGTAAGGGCGCTGACCTCGCGCCGGACCTCGACGCGGTCGCGCATGAACTCGGCCAGCACCTCGAGGATGTCGGCCAGGCGGCCGCCGGTGCGGCGCTGGATCAGCATCGCCCGGACGGTCCACTTGAGGTCCGCTGAGCCGACCCGCTCGCCCATGGCCAGCAGCGCGTCGTCAAGCGGGCGTCCGACCCTGGTGTCGCTCAGGACACGGCGGAACTCGGCCGCCAGCGGCTTGGGTGCGTGGTCAGCGATACCCTCCAGCGACTGCTGCAGCGAGTGGCCGGCCCGCATCGAGGCGGCCATCTGCCCCAGCGCGTCGGGCAGCTGGCCGTCACAGCGACGCGAGTACCGGTCGGCGCGGAAGGTCAGCACCAGGTAGGTCGCAACGGGCAGGACCAGGCCCAGCCCCACGGCCGCGACGGCACCGCCGACGACCAGCCCGAGGACCGCGCCACCGACGGCCAGGCCGCCCAGCAGCAGCAGGAACTCGCTGGCGTTGATCACCCAGCCGGCACGGTTCAGGCGGTCGCCGAGGGTGGCGTACAGGCCGCTGCCCGACCCCAGCTGCTCGGCGGCGCGGACCATCGCCGACCAGGTCGCCGCCAGGGAGGGGTCGACCTCCTCACCGGCGTCGGCGTCTTCCACGAGCACGCGGCGCAGACGCTCGACGCCCTTCTTCCTGCTGTTCTGGTACGCGAGCAAGCCGAGGATCCCGCCGCCGACCATCATCAGGACGGCGGCGAAGATCCCGATGACCTGGCTGTCGAGCGCGCCGTTCACGACCGGCCTCCGCCGGTGCCGGGGAGCTCGGCGAACAGGCTGCGGTCGATGTGCACACCGGCGCGGATCAGCTTGTCGAGGACCTTGGGGCGGAAGCCCGTGGGGCGCAGATACCCCGACGAGCGCGACGTCTCGCGGCCGCCCTCCTCGAAGTGGTAGCCGAAGATCGTCTGGGTGGTGATGACGTCGCCCTCAAGGCCCTGGATCTCTTCGATGGCGGAGATCACGCGCCGGCCGTCACCGAGGCGGTCGAGGTGGACCATTAGGTCAAGGGCCGACCCGATCTGCTCGCGGACGGCGCGCAGGCCCAGCTCGATGCCCGACATCAGGATCATGGTCTCCAGGCGCGACAGGGCGTCGCGTGGGGAGTTGGCGTGCACCGTGGTCAGGGAGCCCTCGTGACCGGTGTTCATGGCCTGCAGCATGTCCAGGGCCTCGGGGCCGCGGACCTCGCCGACGATGATGCGGTCGGGGCGCATGCGCAGGCTGTTGCGGACCAGGTCGCGGATGGTGACCAGGCCCGAGCCCTCGGCGTTGGCGGGGCGTGCCTCCAGGGGGATGATGTGGGGCTGGTTCAGCTGCAGCTCGGCGGCGTCCTCGATCGAGACGATCCGCTCGCGGGCCGGGATGAACTGGCTGACGGCGTTCAGGACCGTCGTCTTGCCGGTGCCGGTGCCGCCGCTGACCAGGATGTTCAGCTTGCCCTCGACGCAGGCCCGCAGGAAGTCGGCGGTGGCCTGCGACATCGAGCCGATCTGGACCAGATCGGCCATCAGCAGCGGCTGCTCGGGGAACTTCCGGATCGTCATCACCGGGCCCTTGATGGACAGGGGCGGGAGGATGACGTTGACTCGGCTGCCGTCGGGCAGGCGGGCGTCGCACATGGGCGAGGACTCATCGACCCGGCGGCCGACGCCCGACACGATCCGGTCGATGACTTGGCGTAGGTGCTTCTCGTTGTTGAAGCGGGTGTCGGTCAGCGTGATCTTGCCGTCGCGCTCGACGAAGATCTCATTGGGTCCGTTGACCATGACCTCGCTGACGGTCGGGTCGGTCAGCAGCGGCTCGATCGGGCCGTAGCCCAGGATGTCGGCGGTGACCTCTCCGAACAGGCGCTTGCGCTGCGCGGAGGTGGTGGTGACGCCGAGGGCGGCGATTGCCTCGTCCAGCAGCCCGCGCACCTCCTCGGCCAGGTCCAGGTCCGCACCGCCGGCCGACAGGCGCGGGCCTAGCTGGCCGACGATGTGGTCCTGGATGGTGCGTTTCTTGTCCAGCCACTCGTCCCCGCCGCGGGCGACGGGGGCGGTGAGGGCTGCCTTGGCCGCCCGGGGTGGTGCGGTCCGCGCGGGTGCGGTCGGGAGCGGGCTCGCCGGCGGGGGCCCGACGGTTCCTGCTGCCGGTGGGGGAGGGGGGGCCTGGGGTGCAGGGTGTGCGGGCGTAGTGGGTGGGGGTGTGGTGGGTGCACCCAAGCGGTCAGCCAGTCGCATGGTCAGCTCCTCGTCTTGGTCGTGCCGAACAGGCGCCGGCGTTTGGTGGGGGTCTCAGCAGGGGTCGAGGAGGCGGGCAGCAGCGGCTGCACGATCGTGCGCAGCAGCGTGCTGAACTCGTGGGTGGGCATCGCGGCGGTCATCGGGCGGCCGTCGTTGAGGGCCTTGGTGACCAGGGGCTCGAACGGCAGGATCCCACCGACGGGCCCCAGCACGTCGATGACGTCGGCGCCGGTCACCCCGCTGACGGGGATCTCCTTGTTCAGCACCACGGTGCGGGCGTCGGCCTCGATGCCCAGTCGGTCGATCGTCTCGAGGAAGGACTTGAGGTTAGCGATGCCGGGCACATCGATCTGGGTGCAGACGATGGTGTGGTCGGCACGGTCGAGGGCGGCCAGGGTGCGCTCGGACAGGCCGGTCGCACAGTCGAGGACCAAGACGTCGCAATGGCGGGCCAGGGCCTCGACCAGCGTGTCGACCTCCTCCGCCCCGATCGCGTCGGCGTTGACGGGGTCGGCCGGGGCGGCGAGGACGCTGAAGCCGTCGGGGACGCTGATCAGGGCCTGGGAGATCTGCTCGGCGACGTCCTTGCGGTCGTAGCGCCGGCCGCTGTCATCGAAGAGGACCTCATAGGCCGTGGTGATGGGGCGCAGCTGCAGGGCTGCGGACACCTCCCCGAACTGGGCGTCGAGGTCACCGACGATGACGCGCCCGGCGCCGTTGGTCGCCAGCAGGTGGGCAAGGCTCAGGGCCAGCATGGTCTTGCCGGACCCGCCGGTCGGGCCGGTGACCAGGATGGTGCGGGCCAGCGTGGGGGCGCGGTGGTCGACGCGGCGGGCGGCGGACTGCGCCTCGACGCCGCGGCGCAGGCGGACCTGGGCCAGGGTGGCGGCCAGGGCTGCCTCGAGCTCGCCGCTGACGAGGGGGATGCGGACCAGTTCGTCGGGGCGGGCCTTGACGAAGGTGCCGAGGTCGGCGGGGTCGTGCCCGTTGACGGTGACGACCAAGCCCATGTCAGGGCGGGCGCTGCGCAGCGCGGCCAACCGCTCCAGCGCCTCCTTCGAGGCCTCGCGCGGCCCGGCGAGGATGACGTCCCAGGGTGCACCGTGGACGGTCTCGATCAGCTGGGTGGGGTCGCCCAGGTAGGCGGCGTTGATGCCAACGCGCGCCAGGCCGGCCCACAGGTCCTGCTGCTCGTCGACGACCAGGATGCGGGCGTTGGACAGGTCGGTCGCGGCGGCCGGCGCGTCGGTCGTGCGCCGGTCATCGCTGCGGCGGTCGGCGGCCCCGGGCGCGGCCCAGGGGTCAGTGCTCAGCTCGGTGCTCGGCTCGGTTCCCCTTCTCGCGGTCGGGGGTGGTGTCGGGGGCGGTGGCGGGGGAGGGATCATGACCCGGTCCCGGCCGCCGCAGCCTCGCTTGGATCCTCGGCATCGGCCCCTTCGGCCCCTTCAGCGCGCTCAGCCGTCTGACGGGTGGACTCGGCGGCGTCGAGGTCGCGCTGCAGCTGCGCGCGGGCCTCGGCGACCTGGGCGGTGATCTGGTCGGGGGCCAGGCCGTCGTAGAAGAACCGCTGGGCGCTGGGTGCGGGGTCCTCGGCGTTGGCCAGGGTGAACCACAGCGAGCCCTGGGCCTGGGCGAACAGCAGGGTCGGCACGTCTTGCGGGCGGATCTGCAGGAGGAACACGCCGGGGGCGGACTGCCCGTCGGCAACCTGCTGGGCCTCACCGGTCAGGGTGCCGCGGGTGACGGCCAGCACCTCGGTGTGGCCGAGGACCAGCTGGGTGAACGGCCGGGGGTCCGGCGGGGTCGGGGTCTCGGGGTTGCCGTCGTCTTGGACGGGGGGCTCGGTCATCGTGACGTACAGGTTCACCAGCGAGCCGGGGGTCGCGTAGCCCTGCAGGCCGGGGGCGGGGGCCGCCTCGACGCTGACCGCCTCCCACCCATCGGGGACGAGGAACCCGCCGACGGCGGGACCGGGGGCGGCGAACTGGTCGGTGGTCAGGATCTCACCGGGCCCGACGGCCCGCACGGCCCGCTGGCCGGCGATGTCAGCGGTCGAGGTGATCGCCCGGCCGGGTACGACGTCAACCGGGATCTCGCGTGCCAGGGCCACGCCGCCGAGGTTCTCGGCGGTCGTTCCGGCCCCGATGCCGCTCTCGGCGGCGACGAAGACCTGTGCGGTCGGCACGTCCACGCTGGGCGTACCGGAGGTCGAGACGAACAGCGCCAGCAGGGCGGCGCCGGCGATGCCGAACGCGATGCCCAGCAGTGCCAGCTTGTTGCTCTTCATGGGGGGTGCCTTTCAGGGGTGGTGCAGGGGGTCAGCCGGGGTGGTCTGTTGTGTGAGGGTGTGCGGGCGGGGGTCCACGGGGGTCAGCCGATGAGTGATGGGTGGGCGCAGATGGGGCGCTCGACGCCCCACAGGTCGGCGCCGGCGATGGTCAGGCCGAGGCGGTCGGCGGCGCCCAGCTGCCCGTCGCCGCTGCCGACCAGCCAGTTGTTGATCTGCTCGACCAGACCGGCGAGCAGCTGGTTCACGGCGGCGTCGCTGACGCCCAGGCCGGGCAGGATCCCTGGGGCGACCGTGAGGGTGGTGTCCTGCAGTCCGAGGCTGCCCTGCCCGGTGTCGATCGGGTCGGTGTAGCCGTTGACGTAGGTGTCGGGGGTCGGGATGGTGAAGAACCTGCGGGCGTCGGCGCCGCTGGTGGTGCTGGTGGCGATCAGGGGCAGCGGGGTGCCGAGCACGCGGACGTCCAGCTGCAGGTCGAGGGTGGCAACCTGCTTGTCGAACACGTCGACGGTGATCTGATGTGGAGCGCCTTGGGCGGTCCTGAGGGTGCAGTCGATGCCGGCCGGCGGGGGGACCAGGACGCCCTTGGCGGTCGCTGCCCGCACGGCCAGGTCCACGTCGATTCCGACATCCAGCAGCGGACCGGCGATCTCGGTGAGGGCGCCGAGGCAGATGCG
>JBPCKA010000083.1:0-6099 GCA_051004735.1 Euzebya sp.
GTACCGGGCCCGGCGTCAGCGTGGCGGCCACGATCACGAGCACGAACGCGAAGCTCTGCACGGCGATCCCGAGCACGTCTGCGGGCATCGGGTCGCCGAAGACCACGATGCCGCCCGTGATCGCGGACACGTTGGCCGCCGCGCTCGTGGCCGTGATGACCGGGACGGCAGCGCCCGTCTGCAGACCCCGCGCGGAGGCGTAGAAGGCGATCACGGACGCGAGCATGCAGGTGAGCAGCCACGGCGAGAGCAGGCCGAGCGCACCCTCACTGCCGACGCCGCCGGTGAGTGCCTTGATCGCCACGTCCGACACACCGAAGAGGATGCCCGCCGCCGCCCCGAGCAGGACGCCGTGGTGCTGGTTCGGGGCCCCGAGGCGTGGTGAGAGGACGAGCAGCATCCCGACGGCGAGAAGGCTCGACTCGAACACGATCATGCCCGCGACCGAGTAGCCCGAGCTCGCGTCCGCTCCCGTCGGGAGCGTGACGGCCAGGAGCGCGAGGCCCACCGCCGTCAGCGCGACACCGGCCCACTGCCGGCGGCCGAGATCGTGTCCGAAGACGCGGTCGGCCAGCACGGCGAGGAAGACGAGGCCGCCCGAGATGACCGCCTGGACGAGCGAAAGCGGCGCGAGCGCGAGCGCCGCGACGTGGAGGACGAAGGCGCCGGCCGCGACCGCCATGCCGATCGCGAACCAGCGCGAGCGGAACAGCCCCAGCCCGCTCGCAAGCGGCCTGCCGAAGTCCACGCGCGGGGCGGCGCAGGCGCCCCGGTGCTTGAGCAGGAAGGCCACGTTGGTGGTGAAGGCGCATAGGAGCGCCAGCAGGATGCCGATTTGTATTGTCATCGAGAAGGAAGCGGGGACGGGTGTCGTAGCCACCGTCGCCGCTAGGCGAGCTATCGGCGATGGCTACCGTCCACTTGACCGCCGCGGACCGCCGTGGCCAAGTCTTATCTACCCCGTCCCACACACTTCAACACATTCGTGACAACTTCGTCGCACAAGCCAATCCTCTTCGTCGATGTCGACGGCGTCGTGAGCCTGTTCGGCTTCTCCAGCTCGGAGCGCAACCTGCCCGGTCCCTTCCACTGGGTCGACGGCGTCGCGCACTGCATTCCGGACGCGATGGGCGGCCGGCTGGTGCGGCTGGCGGAGCGGTTCGAGCTCGTCTGGGCGACGGGCTGGGAGGACAGGGCGAACGAGTACCTACCGCCCATCCTCAAGCTGCCCTTCGACCGCCTGCCGTCGCTGACGTTCGGTGGCCGCGCGGTCTTCGGCTCTTCGGACTGGAAGCTGGAGGCGATCGAGGCGTACGCGGGCTCCCGCCCGGCCGCCTGGATCGACGACAACATCGACAAGGACTGCAAGGCCTGGGCCAGGCGCCGCGAGGCCCCGACCCTGCTCGTGCTGACGCAGTCGCCGACCGGGATCACCGACGATCACGTCGAGCAGTTGCTGCAGTGGGCCGGCGACCTCTCGGGCGAGCCCGCCCGCGCCACCGCCCGAGACTGAGGGCGCCCCCGACACGCCTCACGCCCGGCCCGGCGAGCGCGGCGAGCGGCAGCCGACAGCACCGGGCGCCGACCGCAGCGGAGCTGCCCTACAAGCACCGGGCGGCCGACCGCAGCGGAGCGGCGACGAGAGCGCCGATAGCCAAGCAGACCAAGGACGCAGGGAGCTCCGCAGGCAAGCGACCGAGGACGCCGGTATGCGCCGGCTACTCGGTGCTCTCGTCAGCTACTCGGTGGTCTCGTCCGCAGGCGCGGGGAGGTCTGCCAGCTCGTCGCCGAACGCCGCCTCGCCGTTGCCGCCGCCGCCGGAGCCGAAGCCGAAGCCCTCGAGCTCGCCGTCCTCGGTCAGGCCGAGCTCGGCCGCCAGATCTCCCTCGTCGAGCAGGCCGATGTCGTCGGCGGTATGCCGGTGGATCGCCTCGGTCGGCTCGATCTCGAGCCGGCGGTAGCGCTTCAGACCGGTCGCGGCGGGGATCAGCTTGCCGATGATGACGTTCTCCTTCAGACCCAGCAGCCTGTCCGTCTTGCCCTCCAGCGCGGCGTCGGTGAGCACTTTGGTCGTCTCCTGGAAGGAGGCCGCCGAGAGGAAGGAGTCCGTCGCGAGCGAGGCCTTCGTGATCCCGAGGATGATCTCGGCGAACTCGGCCTGCTCGAGCTTCTTCTTCTTCAGATCGGCGTTCAGCTTGGCCATGTCGTGGCGATCGATGAACGCTCCGGGGAGCAGCGGCGAATCGCCCTTCTGATCGACGCGCACCTTCTTCATCATCTGCCTGACGATGATCTCGATGTGCTTGTCCTTGATGTCCACGCCCTGGGACTTGTAGACGCGCTGCACCTCCTGGACGAGGTAGACCTCGGTGTCGGTGCGGCCGCGGATGTCGAGCAGCTCGTGAGGGTAGATCGAGCCCTCGTTGAGCTGGTGACCCGCCGAGACCTGCTCGCCCTCCTCAACGTACAGGCGCGTGCGCACGGGGAAGGAGTAGGCGTGCTCCTCGCCGCCGGAATCGGTCACGGTGACCTTGAGCGCCTTCTCGCTGCGGTCGATGCTCACGCTGCCGTCGGCCTCGGCCAGCTTCGCGAGACCCTTCGGCCGGCGCGCCTCGAACAGCTCGACGACGCGCGGCAGGCCCTGCGTGATGTCGAGGCCGGCGACGCCGCCGGTGTGGAAGGTCCGCAACGTGAGCTGCGTTCCCGGCTCCCCGATCGACTGCGCGGCGATGATGCCTACCGCGTCGCCGAGCGCGACCAGCTTGCCCGTCGCCGGCGCGATGCCGTAGCAGCGCTGGCAGATGCCGGTATCGGCCTCGCACTTGAGCACCGAGCGCACGCTGACGGTAGCGTCCTCGTCCCCGAGGCCCTCGCGGATCTCGTCGGCCGCCACCTGGCTGATGATCTCGTCCTTGGCGACGAGGTCCCGGCCACGCTTGGTCTTGATGTCGGCGGCGGCGAAGCGGCCGAGCAGGTTGTCGTTGGGACGGCCGTCGACGCCCAGCAGCGGCATGTCGATCGCCTCCTTCGTGCCGCACTCCTCCAGCCGCACGATCACGTCCTGGGCGACGTCGACCAGACGGCGCGTCAGGTAGCCCGAGTCGGCGGTGCGCAGCGCGGTGTCGGCGAGGCCCTTGCGGGCGCCGTGCGTGGAGATGAAGTACTCGAGCACGGTCAGGCCCTCCATGAAGTTGGCCTTGATCGGGCGCTCTATGATCTCGCCCTTCGGGTTGGCCATCAGTCCGCGCATCCCCGCGAGCTGGCGGATCTGCTTGAACGAGCCGCGCGCGCCCGAGTTGGCCATCATGAAGATCGGGTTGAGCTCGTTGAGGTTGTCCTGCATCGCCTGCCCGACCTCGTCGGTCGCGGCGTTCCACTTCTCGACGACGGCCTCGTGGCGCTCCTCCTGGGAGATCAGCCCGGTGTCGTACTGGTCGAGGATCTCTCCGACCTCGCCCTCGTAGCGCTCGAGGATCGCGTCCTTCTCGGGTGGGATCACGACGTCGTTCTTGGAGATCGTGATCCCGGCGCGGCTCGCGAAGTGGAAGCCGAGCTCCTTGAAGGCATCGAGGACCTGCGCCGTCGCGTGCGGGCCGTGGCGCTCGACGAGCTCCTGGATGACCGCGTTGGTGTTGCGCTTCTTGAGCGGCTCGTTGACGAACGAGTAGCTCGTCTCCGGGTCGTAGCGATCCTCGAGCACCTCCTCGAGCGCGCGCTCGACGCGCTCGTTGAAGATGATCCGCCCGACCGTCGTGAGGATGTGTCCCTCGCCGTGGACCCGGCGGTACTCGGCCAGGTCGTGCAGGTCGACCATTCCGTGCTCGTAGGAGAGCTCGGCCTCCTGGGCGGAGCGGAACACGTGGGGCCGCTTGCCCTCCTTCTGCTCGTCCCACTCGCCGCTGCGCTCCTTCACCGACAGGGCGGTGAGCTCCTCCGGGCCGGGACCGTAGGTCAGGTAGTAGGCACCGAGCACCATGTCCTGCGTGGGCGTCGCCAGCGGCCCGCCGTGGGCAGGAGAGAGGATGTTGTTCGACGAGAGCATCAGCAGCCGCGCCTCGGCCTGCGCCTCCGCCGACAGCGGCAGGTGGACGGCCATCTGGTCGCCGTCGAAGTCGGCGTTGAAGGCGTGACAGGCGAGCGGATGGACCTGGATCGCCTTGCCCTCGACCCGCACGGGCTCGAACGCCTGCAGCCCGAGGCGGTGCAGCGTGGGCGCCCGGTTGAGCAGCACGGGATGGTCACGGATGACCTCTTCCAGCACGTCCCAGACCTCCGGGATCATCGAGTCGACCATCTTCTTGGCCGCCTTGATGTTCTGCACCGACTTGCGCTCGACAAGCCGCGCCATGATGAAGGGCTTGAACAGCTCGAGCGCCATCAGCTTGGGCAGGCCGCACTGCTGCAGCTTCAGGCTGGGGCCGGCGACGATCACCGATCGCCCGGAGTAGTCCACGCGCTTTCCGAGCAGGTTCTGGCGGAACCGTCCCTGCTTGCCCTTCAGCATGTCCGAGAGCGACTTCAGCGGCCGGTTTCCGGGCCCGGTGACGGGCCGCCCGCGACGCCCGTTGTCGAACAGCGCGTCAACCGCCTCCTGCAGCATCCGCTTCTCGTTGTTGACGATGATCTCGGGCGCGCCCAGGTCGAGCAGGCGCTTGAGGCGGTTGTTGCGGTTGATCACGCGGCGGTAGAGATCGTTGAGGTCCGAGGTGGCGAAGCGACCACCGTCGAGCTGGACCATCGGCCGCAGCTCAGGGGGGATCACCGGGACGGCCTCGAGGATCATGTCCTCGGGCTTGTTGTCGGAGTTGATGAACGCCGACACCACCTTGAGACGCTTGACGGCACGGCTCTGCTTCTGCCCCTTTGCGGTCCTGACCTGATCGCCGAGGTCGGCCTGCTCGGCCTCCAGATCCACCTGCTGCAGCAGGTCGCGCACCCACTCGGCACCCATGCCGCCGCGGAAGTACTCGCCGAACCCGTACGGGGAGCCGAAGCGGTCCTTCAGCTCGCGGAAGAGCGTCTCGTCGGCGATGACGTCCTGCGGCTTCATCTCCTGGAAGACGGTCCAGACCTGACGCATCCGCTCGGCGGCGTCCTCGATATATGCCTGGGTGTCCGAGATGTCGGACTCGAAGGTCTTCGTGAGCTCCTTCTCGAGCTTGCCGCGATCCTCGTCGGAGAGCTTCTTGAGGTTGAGGTCGAGCGAGTCGGCCCAGAGATGGTCCTCGTCGGAGAAGCTCGTCTGGCGACCGGTCTTGAGGTACTCGAGCCGGCGCGTGAGCGACTCGCGCAGCTCCTGGACCTGCTGCTCGGACTCGGCCTCGTAGGCGTCTCCGACCTTCGTGACCTCCTTCTCGAGCGTCGCGAGGTCGCGCTCGCGCGCCTCGTTGTCGACCCACGTGATCATCGACGCGGCGAAGTAGAGGACCTTCTCGAGCTCCTTTGGAGCCATGTCGATCAGGTAGCCGATCCGTGACGGGACGCCCTTGAAGAACCAGATGTGGGAGACGGGCGCGGCCAGGTCGACGTGGCCCATGCGCTCGCGGCGCACCTTCGAGCGGGTGACCTCGACGCCGCAGCGTTCGCAGACGATCCCCTTGTAGCGGACGCGCTTGTACTTGCCGCAGTAGCACTCCCAGTCCTTGGTCGGACCGAAGATGCGCTCGCAGAAGAGCCCATCCTTTTCGGGCTTGAGCGTGCGGTAGTTGATCGTCTCGGGCTTGGTGACCTCGCCCGAGCTCCAGGAGCGGATCTGCTTCGAGGAAGCGAGCCCGATCGAGATCTTGTCGAAGTTGTTTATGTCGATCATCAGGCTGCGCCCCCGTCACTCTCGATCATCTCTTTGTCGGGCGCGGCAGGAGACTCCTCCGTCTGCCCGCCCTCGCCTTCGCTCTCTGTCTTCTCCTCGGACTCGTCGGCCGCCTGGCCGTCGGTCGCGCGCACGCCGGAGAGGTCGATGCCGAGCTCCTCCGCCGCGCGCAGGAGGTCGTCGTCCTCGTCGCGCATCTCGACGCCGCCACCCTCCTCGGAGCGAACGTCCACGTCGAGCGCGAGCGACTGCATCTCCTTGAGCAGCACCTTGAACGACTCCGGGATCGA